>CAWVXY010000004.1:0-129456 GCA_963934295.1 uncultured Opitutia bacterium | reverse complement strand
CCGATCAAATCATAATACATTCTCCTGATTAAGGTATGATCCTCAGCTTGTGGATTGGCAGGCAAATTTTGTTGGGCAAGTTTAGCCTGGATGAATCGATCGATCGGGTTGGCATGGTCCGGTAAATCCGGAATAATTGGATGTGTGGGTTTCTTGTATGCCCAGTGAGATTTAGTTGTTTCATTAACCTCGGTGGTACTGGCATGGCTGTGAGCATTTTTAGGTACAATCTCGTCTTCCTTGGGAAAGGGGAGTCCCATTTCAATCCATTTCCCCAATGCATCGATTTTATTCTGAGGCAATTTTCCAATCGGAGGCATTTGATGATCCTCATCCTTATAGGAAACCATTTCCAGCATCAGGCTTGCTGCGGGATTTTCCATGTCCACGGCGGGACCGACTTCACCTCCGGCAAGCACTCCCTCTCTGGTGGTCAAGACAAGTTCTGCCCGCACTTTATCTGCCCCGTGGCACTTCCAGCAGTTTTCTTCGAGCAAGGGCTTGATTTCGTTTTTCCACAATGCAATACCATCTTCAGCGAACAGATTTTGCGAAAGCAGACAGATCGAAAGAAGGATACAGATGCCAACTGGGGATTTAGAAAAGTACCGATCAAAAGATTTAGTCATCAATAAATATTTTATGCTTATATTTCTGCTGGGCAACATGGTCTTATGCCACGGCTAAAGAAAGATAACCGAGGTTGGTGGAAATTTCATCGGCAGCTTGCTTGATTAACCGACCTGTCTGTTCAATATTTTGTTTATCCATGCGTCCTGATGGAGCGACTAACCAGATGGCCCCTGCAACATTATTTTTTTTGTTCCTTACCACAGCACCAATGCAAATTTGACCTTCCATTTCTTCTTCCCGATCCACCGCATAGCCCAGTTGGCGTACTTGGATAAGTTCTTTGTGCAATTTTGCCTGGGTGGTAATCGTTTTGGATGTGAAGCGGGTAAGCTTGAGGTTTGATATTATCTGACCAGATTCTACATCAGACAGGGCAGCCAAGTATGCCTTACCCGGGGCCGAGGTGTGTAATGGAAAGCGTAAGCCAGGCTTTACCTTGAAACTAAAATTGTGCAGGCCATCAATTTGTTCCAACACAATTCCTTCATCCTCCACAATGGTTCCCGCCAGCATACTTTCTCGGGTTTCATCCCTCAATTTATAAAGATATGGAATAACCAATTCGATGAAGGATGGATCTCCCGTTACCGGGGTTGCCAGTTGTAACAACTTTTCCGATAGAATAAAACCCGGTCCGTCCTTACTCTTTTTTACATACTTTCTTCGTTCCAATGTGGTCATGATCCGATAAACACTATTTACCGGCAATCCTAGGATGGCAGCCACTTCATTCACGGAAAGCCCCTTTGTTTTTTCGTTCAGCAATTCAATAATTGAAAGTGCACGATCGAGCCCGGGAACATTGTATTTTTGATCAGTTACTTGAGACATACTTTGATATATAAACTATAATCCAAATATCAAAAAGCAAAATATTTAGGACAAATACTTTCTAATTTTTTAATGTCCATTCGTAGCATTCCGTTTTACCAGTCTTGTCATCGCGAGGGCGAAGCCCGTGGCGATCCACTGGGAACCAGTAAACGAAGAGACAAACCCGTCCGCGTCCCTAGAGACACGATGGATTGCCACCTCCCTCGCTCCGCTCCCCCTCGCAATGACAATCCTGCTCTACTTTGAAACAAGAGTAGTCTGTATCACCGAATTCTTTCGACTTCGTATGCATCCAGTTGATCATCCGTCGATAAAATCGGAGCATTCCGGTTTTGTGCTTCTGCAATAAGGTAACGATCAAAAGGATCCCTATGATGCCAGGGAAGTTTACTTGCCCGACACATTACCTGCCAGGATAATGGAGCAATTTCAAACCCCTGCTTTTCCAATTCATTTGGAAATTCTAGGGTGGTGGCCGGGCTGTAATCTAATTTTCCCAAACTTGTTTTGATTGATATTTCCCAAAGGCTGGCAATGGAAACGAGGGAGAGTCGATTTGAATCTTCGATTAAATCCGCAGCTCGTGAGGGTAACCTGCGATCATTTTGTAGAAAGAACAAAAGGATATTGGTGTCGATGATCTGCTCGATCATTTCTTTTTGATGGAATGATATTTTCCTTTGGGCTCAGAAGCTTTCAGTAAAGATCGGGATTCGGAGGTGAAGAAGTCTTCGAAGCCAATCTCGGACTGATCAAAATCCTTGCTCATTCTAAAATTCTTTCCCTTTAGACATCCACGAACAGGGGAATTTTTCGATGGGGGTCTTAATTCAGCAACAACTTTTCCATGCCTGGTCAAGGCAATCGAGTTACCCGATTCCTGCACCTCCTGAACCAGGGCCGAAATTTTTGTTTTTGCTTCGTATAAACCAACCTCTTTCATAGGCTTATAATAGACCAGGTTGGTCTATTTAGCAAGGTCACTATTTTCTTATCAAAAAGCCGTCTTTTCCCACCTTGTCATCGCGAGAGCGTAAGCCCGTGGCGATCCACTGTGAACCAGTAAGTGAAGAGACAAACCCGTCCGCGTCCCTTCGAGACACGATGGATTGCCGCGTTCCTCGCTACGCTCTTTCCTCGCAATGAGAAGTTGAATGCAGGGAGAGAGTTACTGATCTTTACTTGAAGAAACAGTGGAGATGCTTTAGATTTAAATTATGAAAATCAATTTTACCTACTGGACGGAGGAGGATGGCACTGTGTTGGGGTATTTGAATGATTATCCAGATCATTGGACGCAGGGAGAAAATTTTGATGACCTTAAAGAACATCTACTCGATTTGCACAAGGAATTCTCTGATGATTCATTGCCTGGCATTCGTAAGGTCGGGCAGCTTGAAGTTGCGTGAAAAGGGTTGATCTTGTAAAGCGTCTCGAAAAGGGAGGCTGCAAGTTGTTAAGGCATGGGGCAAAGCACGATATTTATTTTAATCCGGATAAGGGGTTATCCCAGCCAGTCCCTCGCTTCGCTCCCTCCTCGCAATGACAAAGAGCGTGTTGTAACGATGCCACTGACTGCATTCCTTCCCCCCACCTTGTCATCGCGAGGGCGAAGCCCGTGGCGATCCACTGTGAACCAGTAACCGAAGAGACAAACCCGTCCGCGTTCCTCGAGACACGATGGATTGCCGCGTCCCTCGCTTCGCTCCCTCCTCGCAATGACAAAGAGCGTGTTGTAACGATGCCACTGACTGTATACCTTCCCCACACCTTGTCATCGCGAGGGCTGAAGGCCCGTGGCGATCCACTATGAACCAGTAAGCGAACAGAAAACCCCATCCCACCGAACTCTTACTCATAACCCCTGAGGGTGAGGTGTCATTCTATCGGATGGCAGGGTTTCGAGCTTGTGCCATCGTCACCTCTTTCGTTTTAATTTAAAAATGAAACTTCATCTCGTCCTATTTCCTTTATGTTTTCTTTTTCTTTCCTTCCTCCATGGTGCTGAACGTAAGGTGACCATCATTCATAAGCAGGGGCAGTTTGAATGTCATACTTTTCGAATTCCGGCCATGGCTACCACAAATCAGGGAACATTGCTCGCTGTCTATGATCTGAGGTACAAAAGTCGGCGGGATTTGCAGGGGCATATGGATATTGGATTATCCCGCTCGATCGATGGAGGGGAGACCTGGGCACGACCCATCTCCATTATGGACATGAAAAAATTTGGTGGTCTGCCCGAAGATCAGAATGGGTGTTCGGATCCGAATATTTTAATCGATCGTACGACCGGCGAGATTTTCGTTTCGGCTGTCTGGACACACGGGAAACCGAATACGCATCAGTGGCGGGGAAAGGGGTCGGAACCGGGTCATTCGATTCATAAATCATCCCAGTTCATGATTGTCCGGTCATCGGATGATGGAGTGACTTGGAGTGAACCGGAGAACTGGACCCAGAGATTGAAGGATCCAACATGGCATCTGTTTGCACCCGCACCGGGCAATGGAATTACCCTCAAGGACGGTACACTGGTCATGCCCACGCAGGGTCGGGATAAAACGGGTCTGCCGTTTTCCAATTTGATGTGGAGCCTGGATCATGGAAAAAGTTGGACGGTTTCCAACCATGCCCGGGATAACACCACCGAGTGTGCGGTGGTGGAATTGAGTGATGGTTCGCTGATGGTAAATATGCGGGATAACCGGAACCGTTCCGATAAATCAAAAACCAATGGCCGGGCAGTTGGTGTGACCAAAGATATGGGCACGAACTGGACGGTTCATACATCCGATCATGGAGCTCTGCCCGAACCGGTCTGTATGGCTAGTCTGATTTCCCATAATTTAACGGATGGGCGAAGAGTGCTATTTTTTTCCAATCCCAACAGTAAGCACCGTAGGGAAAAAATGACCGTGCGCATGAGCGAGGATCAGGGAAAGTCTTGGCCTAAGTCGATTCTTCTCGATCAAAAGGGTGGGGCGTATAGTTCACTGACGATGGTGGATGATCAGACCATTGGTATTTTATACGAGTCCTCAGTGGCAGATATGGTTTTTCAAAAAATCAAACTTTCTGAATTTGGATTGTGAATTATACCAAAGAAATGAGGTACGTCTCATCAGGCTCAAAGTAAGTATCACAAAACAAGATAATCGCATACCCCGTTTTTAGAATTTATATATTTCTTTGCCTTTAGATAAACGATTATCGTTGAAACCTAATATTATTGAAAATAATCATATAGATTATGAATCGTAGATCCTTTTTATCCGCTTCCCTTACTTCAACCGCTGTTTCGGCTCCCCTCCTTGGGAAGGATCGAAACCCACAAGCAGGGGGGAAGGCAAAGTCAGGTACAAAGGTAGCTTGGCAGAATGGGAAAAGTTATTGGCCAATCTGTTTGGACACCGCCACCCTGGACAAGGGAATTGGTTTAGAAGATAAACTACGCTTGGCCGCGGAAGCTGGCTTTGACTGTGTCGAACCATGGGATCGGGAGTTGGATCAGTATGAAAAACAGGGGGGGGATCTAAAGGACATAAAGAGCTTGGTGGCCGATTTGGGATTATACATTCCCAGTGTAATTGGATTGTGGAATTCGATGGATGCAAGTGAAGAGAGTTTCAAGTCACGTCTCGAGGAACATCGAAATCGTTTACGAATGGTATCTGCGATTGGTAGCCGAAAAGTTCAGGTTATCCCCAACATGAAATTAAAAGATTCTTTCGATCATAATGTGGCTTCCTGGTGCTACCGTCAAATTCTGGAAATGGCGATTGAGGATTATGGTATGGAGGGTGCCGGGATTGTATTCCTGAATTTCTTTTCTCCTCTTTCCTCAATTGCAGATGCAACCCGGGTTGCCTTTGGAGCGGATCATAAAAAAGCCCAAATTATCCCGGATACCTTTCATATGTTTTTGGGAAAATCAAAACTGGTTAACTTTAATCATTTACAGGGAGATTTCATTACCATTTTTCAATTCTCCGATTGTCCCGCTGGCGTGGAACCTCATGGGAGGCATGATGATAAAATTCGTGTTCTGCCCGGAGATGGTGTTTTGCCTTTGGTGGAAACCTTAAAGACTCTTAAAAGGATAAACTATAAAGGACCAATTTCATTGGAGCTTTATAACCCGGAATACCGGGCCAGGGAACCCAAGGCATTTCTCGCCGAAGCGTTACGTAAGACGGTCCAGGTCACCCGGAAGGGGAGTGAATCTTGATTTATGAAGGGAGAATTTTTGGTTACAGCCTAACTTAGAGTTCAATGGCTTGAAAAGTATATTGGAACTTTTTTCATTCTTCTGAGTTATTAGTAATTATGAGAACTCAGCTCACTTGCATTCTTTCATTTTTAATCTTCCTCTTTTTTGCCTGTCAGGTAGTTGGCCAGCAACGCGGGCCGGGTGGGCGTCCCCCGGTGCGTAAGCATACGGTTACGAAGAGTGGTGATTTGAAATTAAATCCAGCGGTTGAAAAACTTTCCCAAAAAAGCGTGAGTAAATTCAAAGAGTTGAAAAAGGAAATTAAAGTAGAGGCAAATGGAATACCTAAGCACAAGGTCGGACGATTCCCCAGCAGGCACAATCCGAATTCAGTGGAGGAACAGGCCCATAATTTTTCAATTCCTACCAATCAAGAACCCGCCCGCCAGCCTATTTCGTTACATAACGAATCAGGCCGGGGCCCACCGAATACTCCCTTTGGAATTGCAGTTAATGGAGTACTTTTTGACCCCGGTACGGCGGAGTTTTTTATGGGAGACCGGCGGGCGGACTGGAACTACGAGGCTCTCGGCGGATCCGTCCTGCTCGGACTGGATGCCAACCATGGCCACGTTCAGCCTAATGGATCGTATCACTACCATGGATTACCGACCGGGCTACTTAAAAAACTGGGGGTGAATGCGAAAGAACATTCTCCACTGGTCGGATATGCCATGGACGGCTATCCGGTGTATGCTTTGTACGGATACAAGAATCCAAAAGATCCGAAATCAGAAATCCAAAAAATGAACAGTAGTTTTCGGTTAAAAAAAGGAGAGCGCCCGAATCCACCCGGTGGAAAGTACGACGGTGCATTTAGTAAGGATTATCAATATATAAAAGGATCGGGTGACCTGGATATGTGCAATGGCCGGTTTACGGTGACCGATGAATTCCCCAAGGGCACCTATGCTTATTTTTTGACCGAGGACTGGCCGGTCATTCCCCGATACTTTAAAGCGGAGCCCTTAAAATTGCGTGGTGGACCAGGGCATCAAAGAGGGGGGCGTCCACCTCCTCTCCGTCGTTCTCCTTAGTTTTTACTAAGCTTCTCGAGGGCGGCCCGGGCGGCCTGGCGGAGCCGGACAGCTTTAGGTTTTTCAATCCTGCCCCGCCATTTTATGGTGGTTGGATCTTTACCGGTTAGGCCACCCCAGAAAACAGAGGAAACCACATAGGCTCCGATTTCAGAGGGATGGCTGCCATCTTTTTTATAGAGGCTTTCAAAGAGTGCCTGGTCTTGCTGTTTAATTTTTGAATACGCCAGCCCGACCGGGAGAATGCGTGCCCGGTTTTTCTTCCCCGCCTCGAAATAGGCGGCTGATATTTTCTTCTGCATGGTTTGATAGTCGGGATAAATTTTGGGATGCTTTTTATCTCCTGATTTCCTTCCCCAGGTTAAATAGAGGCAGGGAGTGGATCCATTTTTTCGAATAATTTTGGAAAACGAGCTTACAGCGTCTTGAAAGCCTTGGGAGTATTTTCCACCCAGTCCGGATTTCTGGCTTTGTTCCTGTAACATTACAAAGTCCCATTTTTGGGAGAGAATCATCGGTTTGGTGGTCGGATCAGCGAGGTGATAGGCAAGGTCTTTTCCACCCTTGAAATGAAATGTAAGTTCCCAGTCCGGGCTTTCGTTCTTAAATAAATCAGTAATGATACGGGAACATTGTGAGGTGTAACTGTTACCAATGAAGAGAATTTTTTTTGCCTCGCAGTGAATCGTTGCGATGGACAAAAAAATTATAAGTAGATGGATGGTGTTTTTAATCATGGAAAGGATGTAAGAAAATTTATATTTTGAATTGAAGCTTTAAGGTTTACCTAAACCAATAGGCAAGCCGAACTTATTATCCAGTTCTCCAAGACTTCGTTTTGGAATGTTTCCAAAAGAAAAACAATCGTTCATTCGGATGGTAATAAACTTTCGATACAGAAAGTTTATAGGCAAATATAGTCTTTTTTTGGAAATTATAATTATAGATTTGTATTTACTCTGAAATTTACGATTTCTCACCCTAATTTATTTATGGGTTTATGGCTTTAAAATATCGATAAATTTATTTTTTTATTTAATCTAAATCATTTAATTTTCTCTCTTTTTTTCCTATTATTTCCCAAATCCACCAAACAACATTCTTTTAGTAAACTTATTTATGACTGTGTTATCTAGAGCCTTTTTCTTACTCACTTTATTTGCTTTATCTGTAGGTTTTTCCTTGGCTGGGCCGAAAGGAATTAGTCCGGCATTGACTCAGCGTTGTGCACCTTGTCACGGGCCTGATTTAAACGGTGTGGGTGGGGTATTCCCCAGTCTAATGACCTCGGAACTGGTGAAGTCGGGCAACATGCAGGGAGTGATCAAATTTATTACTCATGGAAGTCCGGCAGATTCTAAATCGTTGGTCAAGATGCCTGCCAAAGGGGGGCATTTAGATTTAGGAGATGAAGAGATTCATGACATTGCTAAGCAGGTGATTGAGTTGGCGAAAGGTTATGTGGAAAAGAAACCATCTAATGAAGCCTCGTCAGAGGGTTATTTTAAAAATCGTTTTGGCCCAGTGGTGTCGACCGCGATTGAGACCGCTCCGGTTGTGGCCTGGCCACCAGCAGAGAATGCAAGTGATCGCCTAAAAAGATTATATCTGCGTGAGAAAAAGCTACTGGCAAAGGCACGGGAAATGGGAGGCAATGAGTTTACGAATATTGGATTGGAAGATCTATCCAATTTAAAAACAATGGATCTGAGCCGACCATCAGACCCGATAAAAGGAACCTCTGGGAATTCTCCCCAAAAAGAAAGACCATTATTGGCAATCGATGATCAACCGGCCACGAAATATCTCAATTTTGATGGGGCTGGTAGCGGACTGGAAATAAAGGTTCAAAATACCATTGTAAATGGAATCACAATCACATCCGCCAACGATGCACCGGAAAGAGATCCGAAAAGCTTTGTTCTTAGTGGTTCGAAAGACGGGAAGAATTTCACTCAAATTGCGAGTGGTTCGATCCCCGTGTCCAGGGGGCGTGGAAAGTTAAAAACGATGAGGTTTCCCAATGGAAAAAGTTTTTCGACTTACCGGGTCGTTTTTTCGGAATTGGTTGGAGATGGAAAGATACCTATGCAAATTGCGGAATTTGAACTTCTCCCAAAATTGGAAGGCAGTCCCATCGATGATCTGTCCAAGGAAGCCACGAAACTGCTTGGGCAAATTGATGAGGTTAGGCAAAAAGTTCGCTACATTATTTCAAGGGCTCACTTGGTACCCCTTGGTGAAGATCGGCGGGGCGGAATGGTTTTTGACAGCGAGACGATGTCCTACTCCTTAGGCTGGACGAATGATCAGAGCTTAAAGGCCAGCGGAATGCCTTTTGCCGGAGCACATGGTGCCGCGGCAGTAGTCAAGGAGAGCTACAATCTTTTCCGTACCGGAATGCTTCCTGGTTGGGCAAAAGCCAAGGAAATGATTAAGAAAGATCCACGCCGCCAGCCCTACAAATCGTTTCCCCGAATGGGAACCTTGCCCAAAGACTGGGCTCATTTTAAGGGGCATTATGTTCACGATGATAAGGCAATTTTTAGCTACTCAGTGGGCGAGGGGAAGGTCTTAGATATGCCGGGTATCGTTAAGCAAAAAGGACTTAAAGCACTGACTAGGACTGTTCAGGTCGAACACCCTTCGACATCCGTGATGCTGTTGGCAGAGAATGATGACTCACAAATTGAGAAGATAGATCAAACATTTACTGTTTCCTTGGAAGGGCGAACCTGTAACTTTTCATTGGTGGATTTCTCGAATGGCGTAAAATTATTTGTCTGGGAAAACCTTTTACTTTGCGAAGTGCCCAAAGGAAAGAGTCGATTTAAGGTTGCGATGTGGGCAGGCGATCCGGCTTATCAGCCTGCCGTTCAGTCTGTAGCCGGAAAGGCTGAGGATTTATCCAAGCTTACCGGCGGAGGCTCTGTGCAATGGGGCGATACGATCACGGTGGAAAGTGAACTTTCGGATAATCAGACTGATGCCTATGTGGTCGACAAGATCGGGGTTCCTTTCAATAACCCACATGAACCCAAGATGCGAATCGGTGCTTTTGATTTTTTTAAGGACGGAAAGACTGCGGCGGTATGTACCTGGGATGGGGATGTGTGGATTGTTTCCTATATTGATGAAAAACTGGACAAGGTAACCTGGAAACGATTTGCCACCGGTTTACATGAACCACTCGGACTGAAAATCGTGAATGAAAAAATCTACACCGTCGGAGATAATCAAATTACCCGATTTCATGATTTCAATGGAGATAACGAAGCCGACTTCTTGGAAAACTTTAATAACGACTGGGAGAATACGGAGGGGTTTCACGCCTTTTGTTTTGATTTACATACCGATCCCGAAGGAAATTTTTACTTTGCCATGGGTTGTCCCGTACGGGCAGGCGGTCGTGGGTTTGAGAGAATGGGGAAACAGCACGGCTCCGTGATCAAAGTTTCTCCCGATGGAAAAGAAATGTCTATTTATGCAAGTGGCTTTCGGGCGCCTAATGGAATTGGAGTTGGGCCGAATGGAGAAGTGACCACCGGGGATAATGAGGGATCTTTCGTACCAACGGCACCCCTGCATTGGGTAAAGCCTGGAAGTTTTAATGGGGTGGTTGATTCCTATCATGGAACCAGAAAATTAAAGAGCTCTCCAATCGCAGGATATGAAATCGAATACAAGGATTGGAAAAAATATAAAGCGGATGCCCGCGAAGGTTTTCAGCATGATCCTAATGAAGCCCCTAAGCCGCTCGTATGGATGAGCAAGAAGCGCGGGATTGATAATTCCGGAGGCGGGCAGGCCTGGGTAACCAGTAGCAAATGGGGGCCACTTAAAGACCAATTACTTCATCTCTCTTACGGACAAAGTAAAATGTACGTCGTGCTTAAGGAAGAGAAGGATGGCCAGATGCAGGGTGGTGTCGCCAGGATCCCAGTTGAACTTTCCAGTAGTGCAATGAGAGCCAGAATGAACCTTAGGGATGGACAACTTTATGTTTCTGGGCTTAAGGGGTGGCAAACTAATGCCAAAGGAAACGGTGGATTGGATCGTATTCGATACACCGGTAAACCAGTTCATTTGCCAAAATCGATTAAGGTTAAAAAAGATATCGTTGAAATTGGCTTTTATGAACCCCTTGATCCTGAAGCTGCAAATTCCATTTCTCAGTTTAAGTTTGGAGCATGGAATTTAAAGTGGTCTTTCAATTATGGATCTCCAGAGATCCCAGTAAAAGAACTTGAGTTGAAAAAAGTGGAATTACTGGATGATGGAAAGACAGTGGTTTTACATATTCCAAATTTAAAACCGGTTCACATGGCTCAGATTGATTACGATATCAAATCAGCCAAGGGAGAAGAGATCAAAGGGCGCATTGATCACACCATCCATGTGGTGGAATAGTATTTTCGTAAATTTGATATGAAAGTTGTTCTATGGTTGGCCGTTCTTTTTTCCATTTTCATTGGCTATGTCCAAGCCGAGAAGACCGAACTCACCTATCGAATAATCTCCCCGGTTGAACACCAGGTCATTCAAAGAGATTCAGGTAATGTGGCTTGGGTAGAAATTAAGGTTGCTACTTCATTACCGGTTTCTAAAAACGTTCCACTGGAATATCGTTTGGATAAAAATAGATCTTGGGAAAACGCAAATGGCGAATGGAAAGATGAAAGATTTGTTGCTCGTCTTAGGGTGCGGGCTGGTGGTTGGCATACTCTTGAGGTAAGAGATAGCAGGACTCCCGATCACCGATCTCAAGTGGTTCAGTTCGGTGTAGGCGAGGTATTTGTGGTAGCGGGCCAATCAAATTCTGGAAATTACGGGGAGATAAAACAGTTAACTAAGACGAGATTGGTTTCTGCTTTTGATTTCGATAATAAGAAATGGCAGTTGGCAATTGACCCACAACCGGGAGCCGGTGGAAGGGGTGGAAGTATTATGCCTTTGCTCGGTGATGCATTGAGTAAGAAATTGAACCTACCCATTGGAATTATCGCCTACGGGCAGGGTGGAACCAGCGTGCGTGAATGGCTGCCCCAAGGCTCAAGGTTTCCAAATCCTCCAACCGTTGAAAACAAGGTTCGAAAAATTAATGATGGCGAATGGGAAAGTTTAGGGAAGATATACCCCGGATTTATTGAGCGTATGAAAGTATTTGGAAAGAATGGTTTTCGTGCCGTGCTCTGGCATCAGGGAGAGAGTGATGCCAATCAAAAAGATCCCACACGCACACTTTCCGGTCCTCTTTATGAAAAGTATCTTACCCAATTAATTTTAAAGACCCGAGCAGATCTTGAATGGGATGTTCCATGGTTTGTCGCACAAGCCACCTATCATGTACCGGGTGATGAAGCGGATCCGAATATTCGCACAGCTCAGGCTGCTCTGTGGAAAAATGGAGTAGCACTGGAGGGCCCGGATACTGATCAGTTAAAAGGGAAATTACGAGAGCGTGACGGACAGGGGGTTCACTTTAGCGGACCGGGGTTGGAAGCCCATGCTGATGCATGGTTCGAGAAAGTGAGTCCATGGCTTGCTCAAAAAAGGAATGCTACCAAATATAAATTCTCCTTTGGTGCGATTGCTGACTGTCAGTATTGTGCCGGACCCAATCGTGGTTCGAGGCATTATTCTGCCTCCGTCGGAAAGCTAAAAGAATGTGTCGCCGAGTTGAATAAGCATGATCTCGAGTTTGTGATCCACCTAGGAGATTTTATCGATCGTGACTACTCAAGTTTTGATAAGGTACTACCCATTTATCAATCCTTACAAATGCCGGCTTATCACGCTCTCGGAAATCATGATTTCGAAGTGGCTGACGAGTTGAAAGGCAAGGTAGTTGAGCGAATGGGTATGAAATCAAAATACTATGAATTCAGTGTGAAAGACTGGCGGTTCGTCGTGTTGGACGGGAACGATGTCAGTTTTCATGCCTATCCCAAAAATAGTCCTAAGTATAAGGATGCAGAGAGATATTACCGGGAGAATAAGATTCGTTCTCCTAGGTGGAACGGAGCGGTAGGAAGTGAGCAAGTGGCATGGTTGCGTAAGATCTTACAGAAAGCGGAAAAACAAAAAGAACAAGTGGCAGTCTTTTGCCACTTCCCTGTTTATCCTGCAGATCCCCATAACCTATGGAATGCAGGGGAAATCATTTCATTGTTCGAAGAGTTCTCCTGCGTCAAGGCATACATAAATGGCCACAACCACAAAGGGAAGTATGGTCAAAAGAATGGTATTCACTACCTAACCCTAAAAGGAATGGTAGAGACGGAAGATAATGCCTACTCGATCATTAGTGTTCATCAGGGTAAGTTAAAGGTGACCGGTTATGGAAGAGAGCCCGAGCGAAGCTTATTGCTTAAGTGATTAATTTATTTATTTGTAAAAACTCCCTAAAACTGAACTGAATCATAACTCCCAATCTATAAATCTCCAATAAACCTTATGAAATTATCCTTTCCCATCCTCCTTACATTTACATCTGTCGTTCTCTCATTTTCTCTGAAGGGAGCTAAGGGTATTGAGGAAGCTCTTTTTACCTGGACGGATTCTCCTTCCACCACGCTCAATGTGATTTGGTTAGTGAAAGATAAAGATTCAACCCTTTTTCTTTGGGGCAAAACGGATCAAAAAGACACACAATCTGCAGAGGTTCAAAGACATTCTTTTTACAAGGGCTCGGGATTGGAGGTTTGTCAGGTTCAACTTACAGGTTTGAATCCCAACACAGGCTATCGGGTATTTTTAGGCGATAAGGAATTTCGTGCTCGAACCTTACCGGTCAAGCGACCCGATCGCATTAGTTTTGTGACCGGTGGGGATATGATGCATTCTCCCGATTTTCACAAGGGTGGGGTGAAGGCGATGGCTTCCCGTGCCCCCAACTTTGCATTGCTGGGTGGCGACTTGGCTTATGCAAATGGTCAGTCGTGGGAGCGGTGGCTAGATTGGATTGAGGAATACGCAGATCATGCGGTGAGCGAGGACGGATATTCAATTCCTTTTGTGGTGGCGATTGGAAACCATGAGGTCAATGGCGGGTATGGAAAAACTCCCAAGGAAGCTCCTATGTTTTATAACCTGTTCCCACTTCCACAAAAACTGAAATCCTATTACACAATCGATCTATTCGAAGATTTATCCGTGGTGATACTCGATTCCTCTCATACATATTCTATTGAAAGTCAGGTCGAATTTTTACAATCCTCGCTCTCTTCTCGCAAGGATCGTACCCACTTATTTGCTCTCTATCACTTCCCAGCTTATGGAATTATGAAGGGCGGTTTGAATAGTCCCATCAGTAAAAGTATGAGAAAGCATTGGGTTCCCTTGTTTGACCAATTTGGTCTGGATGCTGCCTTTGAAAACGATCACCATGTTTATAAGCGTTCTAAACTTTTGAAGGGGGACAAAGTAAACCAAGATGGCACGCTATATATTGGAGATGGAGCTTGGGGGGTAAAGACTCGGAAGCCCGGAGCCAAAGAGTATTGGTATGTTGAAAAATTCGAACCAACCCGCCATGTCATTGAAGTTGAGATCAAAGATAATGTTCGTACTTACCGTGCGATCAATCATGATAAAAAAGTTTTTGACGAATTCGTTGACAAGCGAGATGCGGACTAAAAAATAAGTCAAAATTGCGTAATCTAGCCTTGTTCTTTTAGAGGCTTTTTCGAATGATGAATGGTATGAAAAATCTATTCATTGCAATCATTCCTTTATTTTTACTGGGTTCATTATTTGCACAACGCGAACAGCCAAAAGTCCGGACTTTGGATTTAGAATATTCAAAGAGTACAAAATGTTTAAATCCTGAATATCTTTTATTCTCCGCAAAAATTAAGGGAGATAAGAAACCTGCACTTCTAATTTATCTTCATGGAGCGGGTGGAGTGGGAAGCGATGTGAAGCGGTTACAGGGACAAGCTCGAGCATTGCTTGAGGGAATCAATCAGTTTAAAAAAGGTCCGTGTCACATTGTGGTTCCGCAATGTTCCCGTACTCGGAAAGTGGGTGGACGGGGAACCTGGGAAGCCAGTGACTTGGATCTTTTGCTGAAAGGGCTGAGTTCAAGTTTGAACTTTGATTCGAAGAGAATTTATCTGACGGGTAACAGTATGGGTGGCTATGGTTCCTGGACATGGGGTGGAAATAGCCCACAACATTTTGCGGCGATTGCACCCGTAGTGGGAGGGATCGGTCCGGGTGGACCGAAGGACGTGACTCCAGACCTAGATCAATGGGCTGCCAACTTAGCCAAGGTGCCGGTATACGCATTTGCGGGAGCCAAGGATAAGGTTGTGCCAGCCGAGAGATCAGTTCGAATAGTTGATGCCATAAAAAAAGCCGGAGGCAAAATCGCTAAAATTAAAGTCTATGAAGATCAGGGGCACAATGCCCGACAAGTAGTTTATTCAAGTAAGGAATTTTACGACTGGATGTTCAGTCAGAAAAGAAGGTAAGGACTAGTAAATTGAAAAGATTTTTCTGCTGCCTATTTGCGATTGTAGCGATTTTTACTTTTACAAGCGAAGGTAGGGAAAAGCCCAACATCCTTTTTGTTCTTTTCGACGATATGGGTTATGGAGAGCCAACTTCTTACCGTCCGACTAGTCTTTTCAAAACACCCAATATTGATCGCATGGCCAAGGAAGGGATGCGTTTTACCGATGCCCATTCCTCCGCTGCCAGTTGCACACCTACTCGTTATGGATTTCTTACCGGTCGCTATCCTCATCGAATTGGACAATTTGGTGTGTTGAGTACTTTCTCACCTCCCCTAATACCTGATACCCGATTAGACCATAGCTTCTTATTTGAAAAGGAATGGCTATACCACCGCTTGCATTGGCAAATGGCACCTGGGTATGAATTGGGACAGACCTAAGACAAAAGGAAAAAATAAAACCAAAGATGAATTAAAAATTGGAGAAAAGATGACCGGTGGGCCCAACGCAATTGGATTTGAATATTTCTATGGCTTTACTCATGCCAGAAACATTCAGACCGTCATCGAACAGGATACCGTTGTGAGGGAATTTAAACCTGTCGAAAACCAACCACTCATGATTGCAAGGGCAATTGACTTTCTAAAAGAACAATCGAGTAATAAAGAAAAGCCATTCTTCCTATACTTCCCAATGTGCCCACCGCACAAACCCGTGGTGCCCGCTCCCGAATATGTGGGAAAAGGTGGTGGTGGGGCTAAGGGATCCTACGCCGACTGGGTTTATCAGGGGGATGATATGCTGGGACAACTTTTAGACATCCTTGAATCAACTGGATTGGCCGATGATACGCTCGTAATAGTCTCAGCAGATAATGGAGCAGCAGGGCGTGATTATCCACCGCTTCGGGATAATAAAGGAAGTATCTACGAAGGTGGACACCGTGAACCTTTTTTGGCGAAATGGCCGGGTAGGATCAAGCCGGGATCTACAAGTGATCAAATTATTTCGATCACAGACATCTTTGCAACCTGTGCGGAAATCATTGGTGTTCCTTTACCTGATAATGCAGGCGAAGACAGCGTAAGCTTTCTCGATTGTCTGTTCGGCAAGCAGGTCGGTCCTTTTCGTGAGGCGAGTGTTCAGCAAAGTGGAAAAAAAGCATTTGCGATTCGAAAAGGGAAATGGAAGTTAATTGTTCATGGTCACAATAAGCGTGAGTTGTTTGATTTGAATCTCGATTTAGCCGAAACGAATAACATTATTCGAACACACCCTCAGGTGGCGACTAAGTTGGCTTCTTTATTGCAAAGCTACCTTGATAGAGGACGATCCACTCCAGGGAAAGCTCAGCCCTTGGAATATAAAATATTACTTGATGAAATTCGTTTTAAGAAAAAATGAATTCTAATCTTATAAAAAGATGAAAGCACACATTTTAATTCTGTTCTTTTTGAGTGGGGGAGGGCTTTGGGCCGTTCCGTTTGTCATGTCCGATAAGATGGATGACCTGATGGTGAACTACTCTTTCAATTTCCACGAAGGCGAGAAAAGAAGTGGGCATGCTCGGTTACATAACTTGACATAAAAAGAACAATTTAAATATACTTACAAACAACGGTAACATGACAAAAATTATTATAATTAGTGCCCTCACTTTTTTTATGCTCAGTGGTTGCAGTGATAACCAAGTCGAAGGTATAACAAAACCTGAAATCCCTCTGATGGAAGCAGCACAAAAAGGAAAAGTGGAAATGATCCTTCAGCATATTACTGCAGGTACAAAGCTGGATGAACAGGATCCGCAAAGCGGCTCCACTCCGTTGATTGCGGCTGCCACGTTTGGACAAACTGAAGCTGCACTCACATTGATTGAGAACGGGGCTGATCTTGAAGTTCAGAATAATGAAGGTTCCACTGCACTTATTACTGCCGCATTTTTCTGCCGTACTGAAATTGTAAAAGAATTATTGGAAAAAGGTGCAGAACGCGGTGCCAAAAATAATACTGGAGCAACCGCGCTCGATTCCGTCACTGTTCCGTTTGATGAGGTAAAACCCGTTTATGATCTACTTCAGGGAATACTTGGGCCAGCCGGATTAAAACTTGATTACCAGCGGATACAAGCAACCCGACCCAGAATTGCTGAACTGCTGCAGGATAAAAAGTAAAATTCTGAACTGGGAGTGATTGGAGATTGGTGCGTCCCCATTTTCATTTGATCATTTACAAAGTCGGTTTCAGATAAATCGATTTGGTTGTTTCTTATAAATCAAATTTATTTTGATTACAGATTGCAAGCTAAGATTAGAAACGATGGAGTAAGGAATCTTTCTTAATTTTCTTTCTATTTTGCCATGAAACTACTCACCATCATTTCCTTAATCATCTTTGGATTTTTCGCTCTTCAGGCTCAGACTGTTGAGGAAAGTCACCAGGGTCAGTACCAAAAGAGCCTGAAATACAAGTGGCCCTTTTCGGGGGATGAGATCATCTGTGCCCTGTGCGTCCTACCGGGATCGTAAGGAACTGGTTCGTACAAAACTCCTAACCAAACATCAATATTGGGCACAATTTTTATCATTCCGGGGCAGGTTATTAATTCGGAATAATAAAGAATTATTTTACATTAACTTCTCGAAGTAATCTTTATTTATATATATTTTCATACTTCAAAGTATCAGGAAGAGTGTCTTCAAGAGTGGAAACATAATCCTTTCCACTTGCCTTTTCGAAAAACAATGTGGTTCCCTGAATCTTGGCTTTAAAAGATTGATTTCCTACTTTTAATTCTGAAGATGCTGCTCCGGTGGAAATACCAAAACTCTCGTTCTTTTTGAAAACCTTTAATAATGATGGTGTACTTGAATCAAGATTACAATGAATAGTGTAATCACCGGCAATAAATTTATTATCTGCCACTTTCTTCGGTTTGCAATATCGATACTTTCCATTTTTAGCCTCTATTTCAATAACTGTTAAGAATTTAAAGTTGTTCATTTTTTTCACCGGACTGACTTCCAAATGCCAGGAGTCCGGGAAATCAGGTATCTTACCGTTGATTGCCTTGGCCCTTAAGTTCACTGCCTGGAACCTGTATTTATCTGTGATATTTATATCTAATTTTCCCGAACCCCAGATATGGGCCATTGCGTTCGCTGCTTTATTGGCTGTTGCTACACTATTGGGTCCGGCCAGGGTCATTTTATTGTGCGAATGGAGTTTATACCTCGAGTCATAGGGCTCTTTGGCTTCCAACTCATCATAGATGATCATTATATTTGGCCTTATCACAAGAACATGTCTCCGGAATCGGGTAACCTTTGCCTCATACAGTCCACCCTTTCTGGTTTTGTAGATGTCCAATTCCTCGTTTAACTCAAAGTCCCCTGAATAGGCTTTTGAGGCATCCCCGACAAAGTAGGTATACTGCTCTCCATGCACAAAGCGAGGCACCCAGCCAAAACCGGTGATTCCATCGGACTGAACAATGCCGTCCGGCGCTATTGTATTGTGAGCACGACTCAACTTATAGTCAAAGGCTTGGTGAAGTGCAGTAGAGTGACGATGACCGGTATTGATAAATAAGGCATCTCCACCATAAGAAAGATTAAAAGAATTCTGCGCCGAAAAGGAATGATTAATACCACCAAAGGGAGTGGACCGAAAGGTAATGTGCATATTGTTTTCAGGATTGCTCATATCACTGGAGGCTCCCACGAAACCAAGATCCTGAAACAGGGCCGCCTGCATGGTTTTATCCGGTGATGCAACCTTTGTTACTTTGGGTGGATTTCCGAATTTTGCATTTGCCAGTGCCAGATACCACCTGTTTGCATTAGCAAGAGGACTGTTTTTTCTAATGTCGCTAGTATTTAATTTATACCTGGAAACTCTCCAATTGTGCCAGAAATTATCCGGTTCAAAGTGCAATTGCATGGTAGAAAGAGCATTGTGAACCTTTCCGGTACCTACGTTTGCACTCTTTGCAGTGAAATCCCCGAATCTGTCTCGTGGGTTATTTATCGGCGAAGAAAAAGACAAGAATTTGGAGAAATTTTTGTACCAGGGTTGGTTGTAAAAGTTGAATCCGGACACTTGCTGCAATACCCAGGCGGATTGCAAGAGTGCTCTGTCATTAACTCCGAAGTATCCTAACCCGGCATGCCACCCTCCATCGTTCCTACTTCCAGCTGGAGATCGAAAAAGCCAGAGTTCATAATAATATCTAAACCATTGAACAGCATCATCACGATAGGCGCTTAAAACAATCGATGCAAACATCGGCTTGTGAACTCCCCCCTGCCAAAGGTGAGCATCATAGATCTTGTACTCTGAACGTGCCAGTTGAACATTATAATTATCAGAACCATTTGTCATACGTGACATACTAAAGCCCACCATGCCTTTTCTTATATCGGGTTCCAGGCTTTCACTACAGGCATCCAAAAGTAACATCGTCGTAGTCAGATACCGGGCACCCCCAAAAGTGGACATGAAGTTTTTCTTGGTGTAGTACTTTTGAAATCCGGGGTACAGTCTATATAGTTGAGTGTATTTTTCGATGGCTGACTTTTTATATTTTTCTTCTCCTCTCACTAGATAAGCACGCACCAGAGTGTCGATGGCAGTGGTATACTTTATAGTTATGTCATTGGCCATCTTACTCATTAGTTTTTTAACAATTTTTTCTGATCTGCCGGCCGACTCTACTTTAATCATATGATCATAAGGCAGTATTTTTACATCCTCGGCTTTACTTATGATTTGAGAGAAATTCTTCTTTTCCCAATCAGGCAATTGACTCCATAGCTTCCCGACTAATTCCTCCGGCATAATGACACGGGGGGATCTGCGCTTTTTGATATGTTCAACCATTTTATCTGCTGAGGGCGGTACAAAAACACGCTCTTTTCCTGAGATATAAAAACTGTGAACAACACCTTTAAAATTTGGAGACATTTTCTGGTTTTCCACAAAAGTGACCCTCCAATACCAGGTGCCTGAGGATAATTTTTGATACGGGTTAAAAAAGGACCAGGCTTTTGGGGCACTTTTTATTACATCCTTTTTAAATGCTTTATCCCGGGAAAGTTCAAAGTAGTACCTGCGATTCAACTTTTGGTTTAAAGCGAATTCTCTCTTTTCACTTTTCCTAATTTCTTTTGGTTGACCGGCACCCACCGGCTCATTTATCCAAGGGTTATAGGCCAGCCAGGGTGGATTTATATCCACTGCTCCCGTGGGTATAGCCCTGTCAAGCATTTGGGGGTAAATAGAATCGCCAAGTATCTGGTATTCGCTACCAACTTTTTTATAGCGTTGATTGATTTCGGTAGCACCTGATTTTTGAGCGAGAAAAAATCCACACATTGTAGTTACAAGGAGCAAATATTTAAAATTTTGCATAAGTAATATTCCTTATCATTAAAGTTTTCAGCGTACGACACTTTCTGTTAAAATTTGTTTCAACTTGCTTTCAAACAAGTAACCAACACCTTATAATGAAACTAACATATACTCTGTACAGGGTGTCACTTTAATTTCCTATATTCTTAAACAAAGGCATGAACTGAATTACCCTGAAAAACGCTGGGATACCGGCCCCCATTCGTTGGCTCAGATTTCAACTGTCGCATTGGTTCAACGGCTCTGTGGATGACGTCCATCTGTACGATCGCGCTTTGAGGGATGCAGAGGCAGCCAAGCTCTACAATTCGGGGGGGCGGCAAGTCTCCCGACCAAGCCTGTTCGTGAACTAGATAAATGATCGATTTTCAAAGACGAACCGCGAGGTTGGATCGCTTACCCAGGAGCTGAAGGTGCATGAAAGGGTTAAACGAAACGGGCGTTTCGTTATGGTCAAAACATGCAATTCCCAACTATAGTGGAATCTTCTTTTGTTTTACCTTTTGCTTTGAGACTTATTATGAAATTTCTTTTTGTTTTCAACTTCGTTGCCTTTGGGCTTTGGACCATGCAGGCCCAAGCCGAATCAGGCGTTCACTTGGGTCAGTACCAAAAGAACCTGAAATACAAGGGGCCCGTCACGGGGGATGAAATCATCTACACCTTGTACCTCCCTCCGGGTTACGCCAAAGACAAGGGCCCTTTTCCGCTCATTATTTTTCTACACGGGGCAGGTGGTGGCAATGCCTCCTCTCAAGTGATGCAAAGTTACGAAGCCGCCCGCAAGGCTGGCAAGATTCAAGACTTCGCTGTCGTCTTTCCGGAAAAATATGGGGGAACGGTGTGGCGGGACGGGGCCAAGGACAAACGACCTGAAACAAACATCCTCAAGGAACTCCTTCCTTCTCTTGAGAACAAATACGCCCTTACCCAAGATCGTAGGCAACGGACTATCATGGGGTTTTCAATGGGAGCGGCCGGTTCGATCTATTGGGGAGCCAAGCACCTCGATATCTTCTCGACGGCAGTGGCATTGGACGCGGGAGGGGGTACCAGTTTCACCGATCCTCAGGCCCGCAATTATGTGCCTGAATACGGAAAGAAAACCAAGGCGATCCAAGAGAAACTCAAGTTGCGTCTGGTGCAGGGGGGACTTAACACAAGGAAGTTTCGGGATTCCCTCGACCAGCTTAAGATTTCCTATAACTACTTTCAATTGCCCAGTGATATCGATGCTTATCCGGACGGATCCTGTTGCCTGAACAAGAAAGACCCCACCAGAAAATTTCTTCACAACCCGGTTTGCATGACCGAAGGATCTTGGGGAGTGGCCACATGGGCTTTTATCGAGAAGAATACGCTTCGAGGAAAAAAGAATAAATGAATATGAATGCCTCCACATCCTTATTCCTAATCATTTTGATAGTGCCCCTGCTTCTTGGGGGTTGTGTGGACAAACCGATAAGCGGGTATGTACCGGCTTCCTCATTCAGCAAAAAAGGTTTCGCCAAAAACCGTGAGGAAGCGCTGGCTCATCGAGGCAAAGTTCTCAAGGTTTGGGGTTATGTGGATGGCGGCAACGTGTTTCCCAAGGACTCGGGTGTTAACCAACCTGGAAAATGGAGGTTCGATCTAAAAGCTAAACCTTCGGACGACGTGGGTCAGTCTTTTAGCATTCTCATTCCCGTAGACGACAGACACGACGAACTGGTGGCTCTGTTCGAGGCCACCGATTTCGCAGACAAACCAACGCGCGTCTTTGTGACCGGAAAACTATCTACCTTTGATGCACCGATGAATTTTGTCAGAAAAACGGGCCTTATTATGGACCTGAACTCCTCAAAAGACGTTTTGCTTAAAGCACCGATAAAAGAATAAATTATTGCCGTCTAACTCCATCACCAAATCAAGAAGGAAATGGGCTCCCGTGATTCGCATTACGGTGTCTTCAGTGAATAATTCTTTCCAGCATTATTCTTTATCGCCAGATTCCTGTAATTTGGACAACCTTACAAATTGATCTCGATCATTCATTGCTTTTTAAGATAAAGCTTTACCTATGTTTTGCAGAACAATGTCCATAAATAAAGTCATAATACTCTTTCTTGCGGTACTTCTGCAGACCGCTTCCTTGATCCAGGCGGAATCACAAAAACTCAACATCGTCCTCATCATGGCGGATGATGTCGGGTATGAATGTTTCAGCGCCTACGGGAGCAAAGAATTCTCGACCCCTCGCCTCGATGGGCTCGCGGCCAAGGGCATACGCTTCGATCACTGCCACTCGACTCCGTTGTGCACGCCCAGTCGCGTGAATCTGATGACCGGAAAATCGAACGTGTTTAATTACGTCGACTTTGGCGTTTTCCCTAAGGGCGAACCGACATTCGCCAATCACTTCAAAGCCCAGGGCTACGCCACGGCCGTGGCGGGCAAGTGGCAGTTGCTGACTACTCAAACTGGCATCTCCCCAAAAGAAGCTGGCTTTGACCGGCATTGCGTCTGGAACATTCCGGGGACGGAACGCAGTCGTTATTGGAAACCCTCCCTGATGCACGATGGCAAGGTCATTAACCATGGCGAGGATGACTACGGATCGACGGTCATCGCTGATTATCTGATCGACTTCATTAAGACGAACAAGGACAAGCCGTTTCTCGCCTACTACCCGATGAACCTCCCGCACAATCCTTTTGATCCGACCCCACGGAGCAAGAACCGCAAGAGCAAGAATGGGAAGCAGAACTTCATCGACATGGTGGCTTACATGGATCACTGCGTCGGACGGATCGAGGACACCTTGATCGAGCTCGGACTGCGTGAGAACACCTTGATAATTTTCACCGCGGACAACGGGACCAACTCCAGCCTGACTCTCGATTTTTTTGGTACGCAGCGCAAGGGCGGCAAGGGCTACACCCACGACCATGGAACCAAGGTGCCGTTGATCTTCAACCTTCCGGGGCGCATTCAGGCCGGCCAAGTGAACAAGGACCTGATCTGCTTTTCCGATCTGTTCCCGACCATCGTCGAAGCAGCTAATCTACCGGCCAAGAAAATCACCCAAGGGGACGGATGGAGCTTCTGGCCCCAATGCTTGGGGAGGGAAGGCAAGAAGCGGAAGTGGGTTTACGGCTACTACTTTCCCCGTCCGTTCTCGAAGCAATTCGACACCATGTATTCCCATTGGGAGGTCGCCTGGGTGCGAAACAAGCACTACAAGCTCTATGAGGACGGTCGATTCTACGACGTGATCAATGATGTTCGCGAAGAGAAGGCTCTGGGCGATACGGCAGAGCCAAGCACCCTACGCAAGAGCCTGCAGGCGGCTCTTGACGAATATCCAAAGAAAGGTAGTAAGATTGACTATGAACGCGTGACCGGCGTGCGAAAGGCTGCCAAAACCAAGAATAAAAAACCGAAAAGGAAATAAGGAGGAAGATATTCTTTTCCTTCATGCCCTTTCTGTTGCCATGATTCCCTTTTTCACTTTATGATTTGCAATTCTATTCAAAAATGGTGGAAAACATCGAAAAGAGTGATTCGCCGATCGTCCTGTAATAAACGAACCCTCCTAAACATAAGAAATAAGATATGAAACACTTAAATATTTTGACTTTGAGTCTGCTTGGTAGCACTTCTCTCTTCGGTACACACCCAGTGAAATTCGAGATGCAGTTGTTGGCCGTTGATGCAAATGAGGGAGTTGCGGTGGCAGATTATGACAAGGACGGAAAGCTTGATGTCTCAGCCGGTCGCAATTGGTATCGGAACCCAGGAGAGTCAGGAGCATGGGTGCCAAGACCCTTACGCATCATCGAAGACAAGGGTGGTTATGCCCACTCCAATGGCGAGCATGCTTATGATGTCGATGGTGACGGTTGGATCGATGTTGTGTCGAATAGTTTTTGGTTACCCGAAGTGAATTGGTACCGAAATCCCGGAGAGAAAGGTCTTAAGTGGGGCCGGTTGTGGGAGCAGAATCTTTTGATTGATACCAAGCAGAAGACCAATGAACTCTGTCAATTTCTTGATATTGACGGCGACGGTAAACGCGAATGGTTTGCCAACCAATGGAACAAGAAGGCACCCACGATTCTTTGGTATCAGGATGATAAGGGTAAGTTCAAAGGTCACACGGTTGGCCCACAGAGCGGTCATGGGATCGGCTTTGGCGATCTAAACAACGATGGGCGAAGCGATATCGTAATCGGTACTGGTTGGTATGAAAGACCAAAAGGCGATCCCTATGCTGGTCCATGGAAGTTTCACCCAAGCTGGACCAAGAGTCTGTCCTGCCCGGTATTGATCCGCGATGTAAACGGTGATGGTAAGAACGATCTGATTTGGGGCAATGGGCATGACTATGGCGTCTTTGCATGGCTATCCAAAGGTTTCGATAATGACGGCAACTTCCTTTATGATGAAGTCAAGATCGACGATTCGTTCAGTCAATCCCATGCTCTGCACTTTGCGGATCTGGACGGTGACGGGGTGGACGAACTGATTACCGGTAAGCGTGTTTACGGGCATAACGGTCGGGATCCGGGAGCTGATGACATTCCTGTCGTTATGTACTACACTTGGGACAAAGAATTCAAGAACTTCGGCAAGTATGTCGCCGCCAAGGGAGCGGGTATTGGATTACACATTGTTACTGCTGACCTGGATGCCGACGGCGATCTTGAGATCGTGGTTCCCGGCAAGGAAGGCACCCAGATTCTTTGGAATAAGCACAAGTAGCTTTCGCCAATCTTTTTTAAGGGCCTGACATAGTCATAGCTATGCGGAGCATGGTTTTGTTTGGTTACTAACTATTGTCCAAATAGCTAAAGAGTTCTAAGGCTTTTTGGTCCTTTTAGGTTTACCGTTTTTGTAGTAAGAGCGGGATAGTTCGGTCCCGTCCTCGTTATACAAAACCAAAAGTCCATTGCCATTGATTAAATTCGTTTCGGGACACTTCTGTCCGTCAGGCTTCCAGGAAGTGGAGGAAATCAGTTTTTCGTCCTTGAAATATACCTGCCATTTTTTCTTGTCAGAGAATTTATTGGGCTTGGTGGGATGCATATAATAATAGGTTCTATTACCATCAAGAATACGGCGATAATTGGGCATGAAGATATCTTCTACCAGTTCGGAAACCGTGCCGCATCCTGTGATTAAGCCTAAGATCAAAAAATGTAAGAAGTGCTTCATTAATTTACTGGTTGGTAATTAGTTGGACGCGACCCTACAACCCAATGCCTTACATGTAAAAGTTTCTTTTACGGAATTATTCTTTTGGATGGAGAGGTTGTCGTGACAAATTAATTTTCGGGGTGTATTTGGGCTTGAAATCCAAGACCCCCTCGACTGATTCTTGAATTCATCATGAATGTCAGAACAAACTTCCTCCATTATCTTTTCCGTTTGCGGGCAGAGGCGTTTCTTGCCTTATCGATTATTTTGTCCGCTTCCGTTTTTGCTGATCAGAAACTTAAAGTCTTCATCCTTGCAGGACAGTCCAATACCGTTGGTCATGCCCGGGGGCATACGATTGGCACTCTTTACATGAACGGCATGGCTAAAGACGCTCCCCTCACGCAGATGGTCTTTAGAAAAGATATGAGCGAAGCGTTCCAAGAACAACTGATCAAAGCCCGGGAGCTCGACGAATTGAGTGGTGGTATCGGTTTTCCAAAAATCAAAAACATGCCGGATGGTCCGGAAAAGAAGGCACTGGAATCCAAACTCAATAAGCTGGTTGCTGAGCACGAAAGCTACGAGAAAAAGATGATCGACGCCTGTACTGTCTCAGATCAGGTCTACATTTCCTCCATAGCAGATAGGAATGTGAAGTCGGGTAAGCTCGGCGTTGGTTATGGTGCTGACAACATAAAGATTGGTCCGGAATATGGATTTGGCCTGTCCATGGCTAAAAAGATCAAGGGGCCTATTTTGCTGATTAAAGCCTCGTGGGGAGGCAAATCACTCATGTATGATTTTCGCCCGCCATCCGCGTCCGACTTTAAAAGTACGAAAGCTTATTCCGACGCGAAGACCAAGGCCGAAGAAAATCTGGTTAAGTTCAGGGAGGCGGTTAAAAACTTTCCCGAAACGGAGAAAAAGTATGCCGCTGACCTAGCTGCCTATCGGGAGAAGATGAAGACCGCCGATGAAAAGACCAAAAAGAAATTACGCGAACCGCGCAAACCCAAGCTGCCGCGTGAGCCGAAGCCATTCAGTCAGGACGATGCGGGTCATTTTTGGCGGGAGATGGTCGAGCATGTGAATGAGGTTCTGGCCGACCCGAAGAAGCACCATCCTGAATACGATCCCGGGCAGGGCTATGAGATCGCGGGTTTCGTCTGGTTTCAGGGCTTTAATGATCAGTTTAACCCTGAATATCACGGAAATTATGCGGACAATATGAAGACCTTTATCAAGGATGTGCGCACTAGCTTCAAGACCCCGAACATGCCTTTTGTTATCGGAGTGCTGGGTACACCCCGCACTAAAGAAAAGGTAGACGAAAACGCGGTATCGATCGCTCAACGAGAGGCCGCCAAGCATCCAGAATTCATAGGCAATGTTCTTTCTGTGGAAAGCTACAAGGATTATTCAAATTTCTCCCATTCGGTATTCGAAAAAGGGTGGCCACCTCATTACCATGAATGGAGTACGGTGGGTAGCGATCGCCCCTATCACTACTTGGGTAGCGGGGCGTTCTTCGTACGACTTGGGAACTCGTTTGCCAATGCGATGCACCAATTGATGAATCCACATAATTAGTTTAAACAACATTATCAAAACCTTATTCTTACGTTTTGATCTTTGCAGTCTCTACATTTATGTAAGTTGCAAAAAAGAAATAATGAGGAGTGTAGATGTCTTGATTCACTTTTGTAGTACACGGGTTAAGTGCAGACTAAATTTGTGCACCCTCTTAAATTCATGCCGATAAAAGGCTCGAGTTAATTTTTTCTAAGGAATACTTGTACAGTGCGTCTAAGTTCTTCAATCTTACATTAAATTCCAGCCCAAGTGGGAGCTTGCTCCCTTCAAACACACTAAATTCATTCTCAATATGAAGAAAATTATTCCTCTCATCGCTCCCATTCTTTTTCTTACTTTTGGCTTTTTTCTGATCGGACAGGCCTTGCCAAAGAGCCTTATGGACCAATGGGAGGATGTTGAGTCGGAGATCAAGAAAGGTTTACCCAAGACGGCTATCGAGAAAATTGATCCCCTG
Organism: uncultured Opitutia bacterium; assembly: GCA_963934295.1. Classification (GTDB taxonomy): domain Bacteria; phylum Verrucomicrobiota; class Verrucomicrobiia; order Opitutales; family Seribacteraceae; genus Seribacter. Next base: position 101,577 of record CAWVXY010000004.1, on the reverse strand, counting down.
ATCAAACAGGCTCTGAAGGATGGGGCTCATGCCGTGGCCATACGGGCAATTGGCCAGAAGATCAATTTGGAGGGAGCCATCCAGGGGAATAAGGCCGAGGAAAAGATTGCCCGGTTGGAAGATGAGATCACCAAGGCACCCGAGGCACTCAAGCCGATGATGCGAGCCGTTCTTTCCAACTGGTATTGGCAGTACTTTCAGCAAAACCGTTGGCGTTTTGCACAAAGGACACGGACGACTGAGGCTCCGGGAGAAGACATCACCACCTGGGACTTGCCCCGGATCCTAGCAGAGATCGATAAGCAGTTCCAAAAGACTCTGTCCTATCATGAAGTTCTGAAGAAGGAAGCTATTGGCGACTATGACTTCCTTTTAAATAAGGGGAATGTGCCCGAGAGCTACCGTCCGACCCTTTATGATTTTGTGGTGCATGATGCCTTACGCTTTTATTCCGCGGGCGAGCAAGCTGGATCCAAAGCACAGGATTCCTTCGTTCTTTCCGCCGATAGCCCGATTTTCGCATCAGCCAAGGATTTTATGGGCTGGGAAATCGATTCGGAAGACGATGAATCGCCCAAGATCAGAGCGATCAAACTTTATCAGGACCTATTGAATTTTCATAAGAATGGGGAAAACCAGGATGCATTCATTGAGGCCGACCTTCTCCGTTTGCGTTATGGGTACAATCAATCTTTTGGAGAGGAGAAAAACGCCCGATACAAGGCAGCACTTAAGCGCTTCACCCAGAAGTGGGCCGAACACGAGATGTCTGCCCGTGCGATGTACCGACATGCCAATGTTCTGCGGGGCGAAGGCGAGCTTGTGGAAGCCCATAAAATGGCTAAGCGTGGGATCTCGGTTTTTCCTGAAAGCGTGGGAGCCAAGGAATGCAGGAACCTCATTAACCAAATCGAGGCCAAGTCCTCATTAGTTAAAACCGAGCGGGTGTGGAATGCTCCGTTCCCGAAGATCCAATTGCGTTACCGAAATCTGACTAAGGCTTATTTTCGGGTGGTTTCCTATGACTGGGTGACTTACATGAGGGAGTCGAATCGTCATTCGGAATATATTCCTTCCAATGAAAGGAAGCAGTGGTTAGCGAAGAAACCGGTAAAGGAATGGTCCGTGGATCTTCCACCGACCAAAGATTTTAAGGAAAGAGTCGAAAAAATCACCCCGCCTAAGGATTTGAAGCCCGGATCCTATTTTCTTTTTGCCAGCTATGATCCTGAATTTAAGGAACAGGAAAATGAAGTTAGTTACTCAAGTTTCTGGGTGAGTGACTTATCTGTGGTCACGCGTACACAACGACGTTCGGGCAATTTGGAAGGTTTTGTATTGAACGCAATCAGTGGCGAACCGATCCAAGGCGCAAAGGTTCGTTCGTGGAAGCGTGAGAATAGTCGTAAAATTGACCTTGAGACAGTGAGGACCGATGCCAACGGTCTATTCAGCATCAAGCAGGATCAAGCAAGGATTAGAACTCTTGTCTCTTATCAGGGTCAAACACTGGCATCGACCGATTTTTTTTATGTTATAAAAATTAACAATCGCTCCAGGCCAAATGAACGCTCGGTTTTCTTTACCGACCGGAGCCTTTACCGACCCGGTCAAACCATTCGCTATAAGGGGGTGTCCTATCATATCGATCAGGATAAAGATAATTACAAGGTAATCCCCAATTGTGACCTGACGGTGGTTTTTCGTGATTCTAATAATCAGGAGATTGCCCGGGCCAAGCACCGAACAAATGACTATGGATCCTTCGAAGGTAGCTTCACTTCACCGCGTGACCGTCTCATGGGCAGGATGCACCTTCAGGTTGAAGGTTCCAACTCTCCAAGGGGGTCGGGTTATTTTAATGTGGAGGAGTATAAGCGGCCCAAGTTTCAGGTTACCGTGGACGCCCCGGCGGAGCCGGCTGTGCTAAACCGTAAAGTGAAGGTCCGTGGTTCGGCCATGGCTTACACCGGAGCGGCAATCAATGATGCACAGGTCAGGTATCGCGTGGTCAGGCAGGTTCGCTTTCCGCCCTGGTTGCGCTGGCAGTACTGGTGGAGACCTCTGACGGTTATAGCCCCCGAAGAGATTGCACAGGGCACTGCCCGTACCGGAGCGGACGGCTCCTTTGAGGTCGAGTTTGCCGCCAAACCGGATCCCGGGGTTCTGGAGAAAGACGAACCCACTTTCAACTACACCATATATGCGGATGTGGTGGATGCTACCGGTGAAACCCGTACGGGGGAGACTAGTGTGAATGTTGGATTTGTTGCCCTGCAGGCATCCCTTTCGGCAGAGGATTGGCAAACCGCGGCCAAGCCGGTGAAGGTTTCCCTCAAGACCACCTCACTCGACGGAGACGGACGAATTGCCAATGGATCCCTAAAGATTCATCGGCTCAAGGAACCCAAGAAGGTCCAAAGAGCCAGCCTTGGTGAGCCATTGTACCCCACATTCCACCGGGGTGGACTGGGTGGCGGTTACAAACCTGAGCCCGATCTTTCCAATACCAGTTCCTGGGAACTGGGTGAAGTGGTTGCCACCCAGAAATTCACTACTGATGGGGATGGGAATAAGGAATTATCCTTTACATTGGAGGAGGGTGCTTACCGTGCAGTCTTGGAGACGAGGGACCGTTTTGGAAAGGAAGTCAAAGCGCTTCTGCCCATTCTCGTTCTCAATCCCAAAGCCAAACGCTTTGGCGTAAAGATTCCCAATCATGTGGCCGCACGCACCTGGCGGGTTGAGCCCGGGGATTCGTTCAATGCCTTTTGGGGGACTGGTTACCGCAAAGGACGTGCCTTCGTGGAGATCGTTCACCGGAACAAAGTCCTTCAATCCTATTGGACCGATGGCAAGAAAACCCAGGCAAAAATCGAACAGAAAGTCAGCGAGGCAATGCGTGGGGGCTTTACCCTTCGTGTCACTTATGTTCGTGAAAACCGGGCCTACCTTACGACTAGGCAGGTTGAGGTTCCCTGGACAAATAAAGACCTGGAGGTGAAGTGGGAACGCTTCACTTCCAAACTTGAGCCGGCAGCTAAAGAGACCTGGACGGCGGTGATCACGGGTCCAGATGCCAGAAAAGCGGTGGCAGAAATGGTGGCCACCCTTTATGACGAATCTCTGGATGCTTACCAACCTCACGATTGGCAAAAGACATTCTCCAATCTGTTTCGACGTGAACATTCCAACCTTAACTCTCGCTTTGAAAACTCATCCTTGAATTTACGCACCTTACACGGAGGATGGAAGAGAAAGCACGAAAGCATCAAATGGTCACACCGCAGTTGGCACCCTGAAATGGTTGGATCTCTATGGGGTTACTACAACCTTTCATCTTACGGATATACTTCTGGCCGTGGCCCTGTACGTAATTCCGGAAAGGAAAGGTTAATGACATCAACGGGGGCATACGCATTCTCCTCGGCTCAGGCTCATTCGGCACAGCTAATGAGGAGACAAAAGAGTGCAGATACCATACCTTACCATGTAGATGCTTCACTCTCATTAGGTTCTCTTGATGAATCTGCTGATTTTGCGATGGACATGAGAGAAGCATCACTATCATTTAACTCTTCCGGTGGTTCAGGAGCAGGGCCCCGTGCGGGTGGAATTGACCTTTCGAAGGTAAGTGCTCGAAAAAACCTTAACGAGACCGCATTTTTCTTTCCCAAACTCATATCTGACAAGGATGGAATCGTGCGTATGGAGTTTACCATGCCGGAAGCCCTCACCAAGTGGAAGTTTCTCGGATTTGCTCATGATAAGGAAATGCGCTCGGGTTTCCTCAGCGATAGTATGGTCACGGCCAAGGATATTATGGTCCAACCCAACCCGCCGCGCTTTCTGCGTGAGGGAGATAAGATCGAGTTTACGGTCAAGGTCTCAAACCAGTCACCGACCATCCAAAAGGGAACAGTCCGTCTGACCTTCCATGATGCCCGAACTAACCAAAGTGTGGACGGGAAACTCGGCAATAAAGTGACCGATTTGAATTTCGAGATACCGGCCAAGCAGTCCCGTACTTATTCGTGGAAGATATCCGTTCCTGATGATCTGGGAGTGATCACCTACAAAGCAGTGGGGGGAACCGGTAAGATTTCCGATGGGGAAGAGGGATACCTGCCCGTTCTTTCCAGACGGATCTTTGTGACCGAATCGATGCCTTTGCCCATTCGGGGAGCCCAAACCAAGAAGTTTAACTTTGAGAAACTGATGGCTTCGGGCAATTCCGACACCATCAAACATAAGAACTTTACCGTTCAGATGGTTTCCAATCCTTCCTGGTATGCGGTCATGGCCCTGCCTTATCTGATGGAATTTCCCCATGAGTGTTCCGAGCAAACCTTTAACCGGCTCTATGCAAATTCTCTGGCCCGTGAGATCGCCCATTCTGATCCCAAGATTCGTCGCATATTCGATCAGTGGAAGGGAACGAAGACATTGGACAGTCCCTTGGAAAAGAACGAGGACCTGAAGTCCGTCGCACTGATGGAGACTCCATGGGTACGCCAAGCCAAAAGCGAGAGTGAAGCCCGCCGTAATGTGGGCATTCTCTTTGACGACAACCGTCTCAATGACGAAAAACGCCGGACTTTCCAGAAGCTCAAGCAAATGCAGCTGTCTGACGGAGCCTGGCCCTGGTTCCCGGGAGGCAGGGGGAATGACTACATCACCCTTTACATCACCACCGGATTTGGCCGGTTGGGTCATCTCGGGGTGGATGTCGATCCTTCTCTTGCCATCAAGTCGCTTAACCGTCTGGACAATTGGATTAACAAGACCTACCGAAGTATTCTCAAAAATGGAAAGAAAGAGAACAATCACTTGTCCTCCACCATTGCTCTCTATTTGTACGGGCGCAGTTTCTTCCTCGATCAGCAGAAGATCAACCCCAATGCCCAGGAAGCGGTAAACTATTTCCTCGGGCAGGCCCGGGAATACTGGCTCAAACTCGGCAATCGTCAGTCGCAGGGACATGTGGCTCTCGCTCTTCATCGGTTTGGTAAAGACAAGGATACGCCAATGGCCATTGTCCGCTCACTCAAGGAGCGTTCGGTCAGTGACGATGAAATGGGGATGTTCTGGAAGGATGAGGAATTATCCTGGTGGTGGCATCGTGCCCCCATCGAGACCCAGGCGGTGATGATTGAAGCTTTTGATGAGATTATGAACGATCAGAAGTCGGTCGAGGAATGTAAGGTCTGGTTGCTTAAGCAAAAGCAGACTCAGGACTGGAAGACCACCAAGGCGACTGCCGATGCGGTCTATGCCCTCGTGCTTAGAGGGAGTGATCTGCTTGCCTCGGACGAACTGGTAAAAGTATCCCTTGCCGACAGGGCTCCGATCAAACCCGAGAATGTGGAGGCAGGAACCGGATACTACGAGAAGCGATTCGTCGGTCCGGAGATCAAGCCCGATTTCGGAAAAGTCACCGTGACCAAGGTGGACGAAGGAGTTGCCTGGGGAAGCGTGCATTGGCAGTACATGGAGGATATCTCCAAAATAACCCCACACGAGGGTACGCCCTTGAAGATCAAAAAGACTCTCTATAGTAAGGAGTATACGAAAAAGGGTCCGGTTATCTCACCGGTTCGGGGTCCCGTAAAAGTGGGAGATGAACTGGTCGTACGGATCGAACTGCGTACCGACCGGGACATGGAATATGTTCACATGAAGGACCATCGCGGAAGCGGAACCGAACCGGTCAATGTTCTATCCACTTACAAATATCAGGACGGTCTGAGCTATTACCAGTCCACCCGTGACACCGCATCCCATTTCTACTTGGATTATCTGCCCAAGGGTACCTATGTATTCGAATATTCCGTCCGTGTTCAGCACCGCGGAGAATATCAGACCGGTATGACCAATGTGCAATGTATGTACGCCCCCGAGTTCAATAGTCATTCGCAAAGCATAAGCTTGGTCGTCGAATAGGGGCAGTTCGTTTTGTAATTTATGCGAGTAGGTAACCTGATGCCATCTTGATTATACATCATAGGGTCTTCATAAGGTCTTAGTAAATTAAACCTGTTAGAATTCTCTCAGCAGATCGTACGCGTTTAATTCATTGACCCATCGTTCTGGGATTGAAGAAAATCCGTTGGCGGCACCCAGCAACATACCAAGTGCAAGGCCGCGGGCACAATTGTCTCCTCCTGCCATGGCATTTTCAATAAATGCTGTTTCGATATCATCTCCATATTTTAGGGCAAGGTAAAGAACGGAAGGAAGGGCGGATGAAATGGAACAGGCGGGTCCAAGTTTACCGATTGCATCTACGGCATTTTCTGAAACAACAGCGTTTGCCTTTTGAAGTGCCCATGCCGGTGCCGTTTCATTAAGTGTATCGACCAAGTTGGCTCCATGCATGAGTCGATAGCCAGCTTTAGCGAAAAAGGTTGCGGATTCTTCGGCCTCTGGAGAACGATGGGTGAGAATGGTTTGTTCAATAGACGCCCGCACAACTTCTTCTTCAGTGGAGTTTGCAAGATGGCAAACAAGCGGGGCAATTCTGGCGGGACCCGCAATTTCCACCGAATCACTTCCGACTTGAGTATTGTCTGCTTGGTTTTGAAGGTTGGCCAAAGTAGATTTTGTCGCACCGTCTATGTAGTCATTGTATTCGGGCCACATCCCCAGCCAGTCATTCATAAAACCAGAAGGACTCCATTTTTTTTCTCGCACCAGAAATTGTAACAGGCATAAAGACTGATCCCCCACATGCCCTTGGTCACCCGCCTGCTTGTGGGGATGGTATGAATCTGCTCCTGGAGCTTTGTATTCGCTTACTCTACCATGTTTTTGTGCCAATTCGTTTGTGTCATAAATCCAATGCACACCCAGAGAAAGGGCGTCTGCAGAGTAGGAACCAAAGAGAAGTCCTGATTGCTTATTTGTTAGATCGTTCATATAGGATGATTTGAAATTTTTGTTTTACTGAGCGTTGAATGGAAAGTCGGTATACCCTTCAGCAGTCGAGGAACTATACCAAGTCGAAGGATCTGCCTCTTCAGCAAGGGGGGCACCGGCAGCGAGTCGTTCTACTAAGTCTGGGTTGCTGATGAATGGACGCCCAAAGGCAATCATATCTGCGTGACCTTCGGATATGGCTTTTTCAGCAGTCTCTTCGGTGTATCCACAATTACCCATGATCGGTCCTTTAAAAACCGCACGGAATTCCTCGAGGGTCATGGGTTCACCAAGCTCATGAAAGCCAAAAGCAAGACCATCCATAACATGTAAGTAAGATAATCCATATTGATTGAGTTGTTTGGCCGCGTGAGTGAACTGTTCTCGATAATCCGGAGAACCCATATCATCAAATATTCCATTGGGTGACAGGCGGACGCCTATCCGGTTGAAGGGAAAAACTTCTCCGACTGCCTGAACGACTTCATCAAGTAATCGATAACGGTTTTTCATACTTCCGCCATATTCATCCGTTCGATGGTTTGTTTTGGACTGTAGAAATTGATCGAGGATATATCCGTTGGCCGAGTGTATTTCGATACCGTCGAAACCGGCAGCCTTTGCAAGTTCTGCTCCTTTTGTAAACATCGCAATAATTTGCGGTATTTCTTCAAGCTCAAGGGCTCTGGGAACTTCATAGGGTTTGCTGCCATCCGGAGTGTGTGTTTCATTATTTTCCAAACGAATAGCGGAGGGGGCTACGGGTTGCTGGCCATTAATCAAAAGACTGTGAGTGGCCCGACCTGGATGCCAGAGTTGCAAAAATATTTTACCATCTTTTTTGTGTACTGCCTCGGTCGTTTTTTTCCAGCCTTCGACATGCTCATCATTATAAATGCCCGGCATATTCATCCAGGCTATTGCACTACTATCTACCCCTGTTGCTTCAGCAATAACCAATCCGGCTGATGCACGCTGTCCGTAATACTCTGCCATTAATTCTGTTGGACAACCATCCGGTGTAGCTCGTGTTCGTGTCATCGGTGCAAGGATAACTCGGTTCTTTAATGGTAGATCCCCAATTTGGGTGGGTGTTAAAAGTTGTTTAGTCATTAGAAGTATTTAAACAAAAGTTTCAAATTATACAATTGTATCAAGTATTTTGTATAAAAAGAGTGTTTTTGGGCTCAGCCTATTGCATTCGATTGTAAAAAGAACTTTGTCTTTTTTCGTAAGAAAAGAAATAATGACTATATATATAGCCCATGAAAAGTCTCACATTCCACCTCACCTCTTTATCCCTCTTTTTCAGTTTTATTTTTTCCTCCGCTTTTGTTCAAGCAGATCATCATGGCAAAGTCTCTTCTCATCTTTTGCATACAGGAGACCGTGTAGCCTTTGTGGGTGGCGGTTTAATCGAGCGGGCTCGCTTAAATGGATATTTCGAAAGTGCTCTGACTTTGGGGGCAGGACCGAAGGTAAGTGGTCTAAAATTTCGAAATCTTGGTTGGAGTGGGGATACCGTCTTCAATGATGCCCGTTCCTACTTTGGAAAACCCAAAGAGGGTAGGGATAGGCTAAAGAAAATAATTGACGAATGGAAGCCCAGCGTGGTTTTGCTCAATTATGGTGCGGAAATCGCTTTGTCAAGTGGTCGGGCATGGACGGACGAATCCACGGCGAGCAAGCGATCCGCAGGAAGCTGGAATGAGAGTTTAGCGGTTTTTTTGGAAGGATATGGAAAAATGCTTGGAGAAATAAGAAAGGGGGCTGGTGATGGTTTACGGGAAATCGTTATAGTCGCTCCACCACCGTTCGAAAACCTAGGGAGTCCACTACCTGACCATCTGGAAAATAATCGAAGACTTGCCAAGATTCGGGACGCTCTACAAGCTTTTGCGAAGAAAGAGAACCTTCATTTCGTTGATCTTTTCGGGGCAATGGGAGGAGATAAATTGGAAAAAGAAGTTTCATCGAAAGCATTTACTCATGACGGGCTCCATTTCACCAAGCATGGATACCGTGAACTGGCTTCCCAACTTGCTCTGGGCCTGGGTTATGAAGCAATCCAGTCGGATACTCTGACCGAAAATTTGAGGAAAGGTATCATCGAGAAAAACCGCTTATTTTTTCATCGATGGAGACCAGCTAATGAAACCTATCTGTACTTATTTAGAAAACATGAACAGGGGAATAATGCTAAGGAAATTCCTCAATTTGATCCCATTATTGAAGAACGGGAGAATGAGATTGAAGCGATCCGAAGTCAATTGCTCAAAGGTTCCCAAGGATAATTTAATTACCACTATTTTAATTCATGAAAATTACCACCTTTTCCCTTTTTCTCTTTTTCACACTTTATACCCTCACCTTTGGCCAACGGGGTCTGACCAAAATTCCTGATACTTCGATTCAGGCTCAGTTAGATTCATTTGTTTTACCGAAAGGGGCGAAGATAAACCTTTTTGCCAGTGAGCCGGTGGTGCGTAACCCGATCCATATGAATTGGGATTCAATGGGCCGGTTATGGGTCGTAGGAAGTCCGCTTTATCCTCATATTAAACCAGGGGAGGAAGAGTCCGACCAATTGGTTATACTGGAAGATACCAATGGGGACGGAGTTGCGGATAAGCATACAGTTTTTGCAGATGACCTTCATATCCCTACCGGTGTACTTCCTGGGGATGGTGGAGTTTATGTGGCCAACAGTAATGATGTTTTGTTTCTAAAAGACACCAATGGTGATGGAAAAGCGGATCAGAGGGAGGTTGTTCTTTCTGGGTTTGGCACCGAAGACACGCATCATATCGTACATACCTTTAGATGGGGCCCTGAGGGAATGATGTGGCTCAATCAGTCGATTTATATTCATACCCATTTGGATACCCCTTATGGGATACGCAGACTACTCGGAGGTGGAATGTGGCATTATCGTCCAGAGACCAAGCGGACGGAAGTGTTCATGAAGGGTTTGGTTAACCCATGGGGGCATGCATTTGATGAATGGGGCCAAAGCTTCATGACCGATGGCGCTGGCGGTCAGGGAATCAACTTTGTTTATCCACGATCTGTTTTTGTGGCTTCTCCTGGTGCTCCACGCAGAGTGCAGGGACTGAACCCCGGACAGCCCAAGCTATGTGGGCTTGAAGTCCTATCGGGTAGTCATATTCCTGAACATTGGCGCGGTGCCTTGGCATCGCCAGATTTTCGTGGTCATCGCATTAAAACTTATCGTTTGAGCGACAAAGGAAGTGCTTTCGAATCGAGAGAATATAAGGAATTACTAGCATCCAAGCATGGAGCTTTTCGTCCCATCGATGTTAAAATGGGACCCGACGGAGCAATCTATGTGGCTGATTTATACAACCCTATTATCCAGCATGGGGAAGTGGATTTTCGTGACCCTAGGCGTGATCATAAGCATGGACGAATCTGGCGGATCAGTTTTCCGGAAAATCCTCCGGCACCCTTTACCAAGCCTGCCGAAATGGACTCCAAAGCTTTAGCAGAAGCCTTACTTTTTTCCGAAGAGAATATTGTCAGGGAGTTGGCCACGGCTGAATTACGAACTCGTGATCCAAATATAATGCTTTCAGCATTAAATTCTTTTGTCCGCCCGATGTCTGATCTTCATATATTACGCAAAGTCTGGGCCACTCAGGCCTTAAATCGATTGGATATTGGGTGGGCTAGACAATTGACCAAGTCGAAATCACATAATGCAAGGGCAGCCGGTCTGCGTGCTATTTACTATGATGCATCCAATAAGAAATATAAAAATATTCTATCCATTGCTGAAGAAGCTGTTTCGGACCCATCTCCTCATGTTCGTCTATGGGCGGTGAGTTTGTTGGCTCAATTGGATGACCCCAAAACCGTTGCTATTGCTTTGCGTGCTCTCGAGGGAGTGGAGGTTGATGACTTTCTTGATTTTGCTGTTTGGTCTATATGCAGGGAGCATCGAGACCGCTGGGTGAATGAGATGAAAACAAAAGGGAAGAATCCATTTGATAGTCTTTCGCAACTTCTCTTTGCGTCTTCAGCAATCGGAGAGCCTCTGGGTGCTGATCAAATCCTAGACTCCATTTCAAAGGGTAAGATGAAGGAAGATAAAAAGGTTTGGGAAGTTGCCAATTGGATTGCTGATAAAGGTACTCCTGCTCACTTGCAAAAATTACTGGGTCTTTCTCTGCAAACGGATTCTGTAAGTCAACAGCATGCTTATTTGAATGCTATGCTTACGGCTAAGAAGATTCGAAAGATTAATCCATCTGGAAGTTTGGATGCAGTGTTGAAGTTTTTGCAAAGCGAGAATGATACGGTGTGGAGCACTGCGGTTGAATTGGCAGGTTTGTGGAAGCTAGAGTCTGCTCGCACTAACTTGGAAGTCATATTGAAACAGACCGATTCCAAGCAGGTGAGAAAAAATGCGTCAATCAATTCTTTAATCGCAATGAGTGGAGAAAAGACACGCAAATTTTTTGATGAGCAAATTCAAAACCCAAAGGTTTCTTATCCCCTCAAATCAATATTGATTAAAGGGCAGATGAAGATTCAGCCAATATTGGCAGCCCGCCGGGCTGCAAATCTATTGAGAAATCTCCCGAAAGGGCAGGAACCCAATGATTTAATAGCTGCATTTATTTCCAACAAAGGAGCCACCCAGGCATTGACTAAAGAACTTGAGAATAGCGAACTACCCGAAGATGTGGCATTAAAAGGAATGCAGTTGGCGGAGAGTGCACCTACACGACCGCAGGCTCTTATCGAAGCATTGCAAAAATCCGGGGGTTTGAAGCCTATGAAAATGAGCCTTACGAAAGAGGAAATGATTGCGATGATCGACCGGGTCAATTCGAAGGGAAATGCAGCGAAGGGAGAGAGCGTGTATCGACGTGAAAATTTGCAGTGTGTTGCCTGTCATGCGATTGGAGAAGTGGGTGGTGTGATCGGTCCGAACTTAGTTTCGATTGGTGCAAGTGCACCGGTTGATTACCTGATCGAGTCACTCATTGAACCGAGTAAGAAAATTAAGGAAGGCTATCACACCAACCTGATCACCCTTAAAAATGGAGATTCTTACGCTGGGGGTATTCTGAGTGAGACAGACACGGAGGTGGTTATTCGCGATCTTACCGGGAAGCACAACCGCGTCGCAAAAGCCGATATTGGTAGCCAAATTATTTCTCCAGTTTCCCTGATGCCAGTTGGGCTGACCACTCAATTGCGGGAGGATGAGTTTGTTGATCTAGTACGATTCATGGTGGAGCTAGGAAAAGAAGGAAAGTTCAAAACCACTACCCAGCGTTTTGCCCGCAAATGGGATGTGTTACCTGTCAATTCTCCGAATCCAGGAACCATCCATCATTATGGTGCGAAAATGTTTACACAGGAATTTGACGGGTATGAATGGAAACCATTCTATGCCATGGTAGGCGGAGGAATTCCGTTTGAAGAAGTACCGGTGGCTCTTAATCGGAGAGGAGATAAATACCAAGTTTTACGCACGCAAGTTGATGTAGTTAAAAAAGGAAATCATAAGGTTCGGTTTAAAGGAAATTTAGGTGACTTGAATCTTTTTCTTGGAGGCAAGGAAGTTGAAATTCCCGCAGAGGGTAATCAAGCCGACCTCTTCATTGACTTCACGAAAGCAGGAAAACAGAACCTGCTCGTCGTGGTGAATGGTCGAGGTACAAAAGGTCATTTTGCCCTCGAAGTGCTGTCTGAGGATCTAAGGTTTATTAATACTTTATAGAAATGGTTTTAGGTAGAGGCATTTTTTTATTCCTTGCTTTATTTGCAGGTCATGTAGTTTTAGGTGAACCACTGATTGTGGCCCATCGTGGTTCCTCTTTTGAGGCTCCTGAAAATACATTGCCCGCTTTTCGCTTAGCGTGGGAGCAGGGAGCAGATGCGATTGAGGGAGATTTTCTTTTAACGAAAGACGGTCAAATTGTCTGCATTCACGATGCATCCACGAAGCGACTGGCCGACAAAAATTTGATTGTCTCGAAATCCACCCTTGAGGAACTTCGTGCCTTGGATGTTGGAGCATGGAAGCACACAAAATTTAAAGGAACCAAGATCCCTACGATCTCAGAAGTTTTTGCCACTATTCCAAAAGGGAAAAAAATATTCGTGGAGGTGAAATGTGGACCTGAGATCATACCATTTCTGATCAAAGAAATTCAGAAGTCAGATTTGAAAATGGATCAGGTGCGGTTGATTTGCTTCAACAAGGAAGTAATAAAAGTATTTAAAGAAGCAATGCCTGGCTACAAGGCTTACTGGCTCACTGGCTTCAAGAAAAAAAATGGAACATGGAAACCTTCCGTGGATCAAGTCATTACCACTTTGCAAGGTTGCAAAGCTGATGGACTGGATTCTCAACATACAATTCCCCCTGAATTCTCAAAATCGGTTATCAATGCTGGCTTTGAATGGCATGCATGGACGATCAATGATTCTAAGACTGCAGAAAACTTAGCGAAGAGGGGAATTGATTCAATTACCACGGATCGCCCTAAACTTATTGGTTTAGGCTTTAAGAATTAACCCTAGCACAGATTTTAATTCACCAATCTTTGCATTTCTTGATTGGTATTAAAACTAATTCGATTTGAATAGATGGAATTATGATAAAAGTTATAAATAACTCATTTCTAAATGTAATGCCCCCAAGGCTTTTCTTGTCCTGCGCTGCTTGGTTTTTGATTATGCAAATGAGTACTCCTTTGCTGATAGGGGCCAGTTACAAATCTGCACTTCGTAATGATATCACCCGTCCATTTGTAGGTAAGGAGTTTTGGCCTAATCCACAGATGGATTGGCAATTAAAGAATGGGAGAATGGAAGTAATGATTAGCAAGGGTGGGAAAACCCACGATATTCATCTGCTAACACATCAACTCAAAGCTGAGGAAGGTAGTTTTTCGCAATCTGTTCTTTTAAGTTTTGAGAAAATAAATTCCAATAAAATTAAGCGGGCCGGATTTAAATTTGGAATTGTCGGAGCGATGCCCGAAGAATACCGGTCCAATTTGTTTGGAAGTTCAGGCTATATGGCTGGTGTAACTTCTGAAGGTAAACTTTTTGGACCGGGAATTGAAAGTAAAACCAACTTGCCAAAGTCAGCTTTGGAGGATCTTCGATTAACTCTTAAAGTAGAACACAAAGGGAATAATTTTGATTTTATCCTAGAAGCCAGCAAGCGCAGCAATGAGGATAAAAGTTCGGTTCTCCTGTTTATTAATAAATCGGTGCGAATGAAAAAAGGATTCCTCGGCAATCTCTCCTTGTTTGCAGATTATGCACAAAAGAATCATGCCCCTGCCATTCCTGCTGACAGCAAGGAATTTCAAGCAGATGTTACTTTTCAGGATTGGCAAATCTCAGGAAATAAAGTGACGCAGAATCTGGATCAAACTTTTGGACCTATTCTTTGGACTCAATATACGCTGCATCGAGGCGTCATGAAAATGACGGCACAAGTTTCCCCCATGGGTAGAATGAACAGAGAAAAAGTACACCTCGAGTTTTGGAAAGAGGGTAAGTGGAAAAGGGTGCAGAGTTCTGCGATTCATGAATATGCAAGTACGGCTCATTTTCGAATCGAAAACTGGAACGATCAACAGCCAGTTTCTTTCAGAGTGGTTTTGAAAGATGGAAATGAAATGGGAGAATGGAAAGGAACGATCCGTAAAGATCCGAAAAATAAAAAGACTATCAAATTAGCTGCATTGTCCTGTATGAAAGACGGAGCATTTCCCAATCAATATTTACAGCAAAATATTTTGGCCCAAAACCCGGATGTTTTATTTTTTGCCGGTGATCAACTTTATGAGAGTAATGGAGGGTATGGGATTGTTCGTGCATCCAAGATCGAAGATGTAGCAAGAGCTTCTTTAAATTACCTTCCGAAATACTGGATCTTTGGGTGGAGCTTTCGGGATGCGATGAAGGACCGGCCATCCATCGTGATTCCTGATGATCATGATGTATATCATGGGAATATTTGGGGATTGGGAGGAGGGCCAGTGCCCGAAGGGGGAAATAAGGGAAGCGACGGTGGATACGCTATGCATCCAGAATGGGTAAGGATGGTGGAACGGACCCAAGTTTCTAATTTGCCCGATCCTTATGACCCGACTCCTGTCCTTCAGAATATTGGAGTTTACTACACTGATTTTAATTATGGTGGAATCAGTATGGCTGTTTTGGAAGATCGGAAATTTAAATCCGGACCGGTTCAAGCAGTTGATAAAAAGACTCATAAGGGTAGGGTGGACCATGTTCGAGATCCGAACCTGGATCCCAAGGTCTTAGATAAACCAGGGCTGCACTTATTGGGTACGAGGCAGGAACAATTTCTTGAAGAGTGGGCTGGTGATTATCGAGATGCATCGATGAAAGCGATTCTTTCCCAGTCTCCATTCTGTGCTGTGGCCACCCATCACGGGGGTGGAAAGGACAGCAATATATTGATTGCGGATCTGGACTCCAATGGTTGGCCTCAGTCCGGTCGTAATCGGGCGATCGAATTGGCAAGAAAAGCACATGCGGTTATGATTCATGGTGACCAACATCTTGCCACCGTGGTTCATCATGGGGTGGATGAATGGAATGATGCTGGGTTTTCTTTTGCTGGTGCCGGAATCTGTAACGGATATCCCCGCTTGTGGGCACCGAAGGAAGCGGGGGAAAATCGTCGGCCGGGCTCGCCCAATTTTACCGGTGAATTTTTGGACGGCTTTCATAACAAGATAAATGTCTGGGCAGCGGCGAATCGAATTGACAAACAGTACCCTGAAAAGATTAAGGGTCAGCCATCGACTATGCTTGAAAAATTAAATAATTCGGCATCCGGATATGGAATTGTAAAATTTCATAAAGATGAACAGGAAATTACCATGGAAAGCTGGCCGATTTATGAGAATATGACCTCAGATATTGCCAGTTATGAAACGCATAATGGATGGCCAGTTACGGTTTCCGTAGACCAGCAATATAATCGGAAACCGCTCGGTTTTTTGGCTCCCGTCAAAATAAAGAAGAAGAGTTTTATTGTTCGTGTTAGGAAAGAACCATCTGGTGAATTGGTTTATGCTCGGCGAGTGACAAAGGGTACATTCCGTCCTAAAGTTTTTGAGATGGGTAGTTATCGAGTTGAAGTGGGGGAGCCTGGAAACTGGAAAAGCTTTAAGAATCAAAAGATTCAAAATTAAGAGGGTTAAATAATGAAATTCATTTGCTTACTCGTTTTTTCTTTTTCCTCTTTCCTTACATATGGGCATCGCCTTGAATATGAGCCAGTGGAATTTTTGGTTGGTTCCTCAAAATGTTTCGTACTGGATGCTAATTCTAGCAGACAAAATAAACCCTGGGTGTGGTATGCCCCCACTTTACCTCGTCACCCCGATCCGTCGCACGGCTGGTATATCGATAAACTTCTTGAAAAGGGAATTAGTTTTGCCGGTTGTGACCAGGGAGAAGTTCGCGGGTCGCCCAAAAGCGTAGACCGCTTTACAAAATTCTATAATGAAATGGTCGATCGTGGATATTCAAAGAAACCCATATTGCTTGGACAAAGCCGAGGTGGGCTTATGATGCTAAGTTGGGCAGTCAAGAATCCAAAAAAGGTAAAAGCCTTTGCAGGAATTTATCCGGTACTGAATTTGAGGAGTTGGCCGATGATCCGAAATTTAAGCTCCACTTTAGCCGATTTTGAAATGGATCAAGATACCTTTTTAAAATCGGTTGATCCTCATAACCCGATCCATCAACTAGAAGGGTTAGCTCAAGCAAAAGTGCCTTTGTTTATGGTACATGGTGATTCCGATCGGATCGTTCCACTTGCAGAGAATACTGAGATTGTCATCAATCGATATACGAAGTTAGGCGGAGAAGCTGAAGTAAAGGTTGTGCCGGGAAAGGGGCACCAAGTGGGCGACGATTTTTTTAAATCAAAGGAATTGATTGAATTTATAATTCAGCATTCGACTAAATAAGAGGAATATGATTTTGGATAGATTTTGATATGTTTATAGACAATTAACTAGATTATACATTTAATAAAATACTTATGAAAAAACAAAAATTACTCTTTTTACCTATCATTCTATTTTTAGGTTTATCTAGTTTTTCACTTTTCGGTGGCAAAGCAATTAATTTATTATCTCCCAAGCAGATTAGTCTGAATAAAAATTGGACTCTTAAAAATGGGATGCTTACTCCCTCCGAAACACCGGGTGGGATAATTTGGTCAAAGGGTAAATTTAGCGACTTTACCATTTCCCTGGAATATAAGACTTCGGAAAAAGCGAACAGTGGATTGTTTTTCCGCACAGATCCTAAGAACGCGGTACAGGGTGGATTTGAAATTCAGATTGCATCTCCCGGTTTATACAGTGGGAAACACATTGTTGGATCTCTTTACGATGCAAAAGAACCAATTGTTGCCGCTGGTAAACCCGATGGGGAATGGAATAAAATGGAGCTGACATGCAAGGGACCCAGTGTTATGGCAAAAGTGAATGGGAAAAAAGTAATTGATATTAAAATTGATGACTGGAAAGAACCCAATAAAAACCCAGACGGTTCCAGAAATAAGTTTAAGACTGCATTAAAGGACCTTCCACGAACTGGTCATCTTGGACTACAATATCATGGGCAACCCGTTTGGTTTCGAAACATTAATGTCACGCCTTTGAACTAGAAAGCCAGTTTCTCAGAAGCATATGAAAGTTTTAATTCTGCCTGTCTTAATTCTTTCTTTTTTTACAAGTTGTCAGGAATCGGTTTTCCGATCCCTCCAAAAGACCGACGAACTTTTTGTGTATGAGGGTTTACCACATCCTATTCGCGAAAATTCATATTTTGAGAAGGAAAAGAATAGGAAAGATGTCTTGGAAATTGATGGTCATTGGTTTTACCACCCTAAGGTCAAGGCAAGCGGAGAAAGCCATGGTGATTTAATGAACTTGCTTTTGGACGAGAGTTGTTTTCACATGCCCGGATCCAGTGAGCCACCAAAGGATTGCGGACCATTTCATCCCGACTATGCGATTATGTGGAACTCAGAAGGAGCAAAAAAATATTTGATGATCTGTTATACTTGCTCGGAAGCGAAACTGATCAGAGAAGGAAAGAGCACGACTTACTATGTATATGCGAACTGGCGGAAGGTTTTATCTAAATTTCAACTTAACCGGCCCAGGTAAAGGAATTTGTAAAAACAATATATATTAATTTTGATTGCTTGAAGTAAAAGATTTTATCGTTCAGAAAAACCATGCATGAACTGTATTTTTTAAATTAATTAGTCTCGAATCGAATTAATTATATAGGTCGATTAAAGACTGAGACTGAATTCCTATGTTTCCGCTTTTTTATGTTGAGTGAGTTATTTGCTCATGATGGTTTGGGGTGTTTCCTTTGGGATTACCCTAAGCTTTTGTAAACAAAGATTATCAGTTCAGAATATTAGGCTTGTTTTTAGTTGTTCACAATGACTTAAATTAGATTGTCTTTGTACTAAAAGAGATCAGTATTCGTGCATTGGATGTACATTTTATTTAGACATCTAGATTTTAACTACAAAACAATTATAACAAATAAGGAATCAAAATGGCAGAAGCAAAAGGATTGAGTAAACCAGTTAAATTAAAGAGTGATCTAGCAGCATTTTTAGGAGCGACTGAACTTCCTAGGACTGAAATTACCCAAAAACTTTGGGAATATATTAAATCGAATAAACTTCAAACGAAGACAGAGAACGGACAACCAGAAAATGCAGGAAAGTTCATTGTTGCCGACGCTAAGCTTCTCACAGTATTTAAGAATACAAATGCAACCAGTAAGTCTGGCAAGGTAACGGATTTAAGAAATTTGAAAGAGGGTGAAACCATTAATATGATGCAAATGGCATCGGTGGTTGGAGCCAATATTGAATAAATATATTTTAAATAATTTACTCGATTTCAATCGAGTGAAGGAAAACGCACTTATTCTAGGATAAGTGCGTTTTTTTTCCGTGGTTTATATTACTATATCTGTTTTATTCATGACTTACGCATGGTTATTAGTATTTTTTTGCTGAGTACAGATGCAGTAATTAAAATTGAAGATTTTAGATTTCTGCTCCTGCATTTAATATTATCTAAACTTTAAAATGAAAAGTGTTCTTATTTTATTTTGCTTTATCCCTGCAGCATTGTCTTTTTATTTGTGGATCGAAGACGGATGCCGGATTGCCTTTTGGCAGACCAGTGTGGAAAGCGAAATTGAAATCCCTATTATTGAGGGTATGCCGGAGCTTGGAACGCAAACGAAAATGGTTTGGGAAGAGCGATTTGTAAGCGGTATTGAAACTCCATTGATTGGTCTTGCTGCGAGCCTGATTTTTTTTCTCCTACTGTATATCAAGCTAAGACGAACTTAATGGTCATTCCGGTCATTCCCCCTAGATGGAATATATCTTAGATCGAGGCAGAATTGATGGGCGGGATAGTAAAGAAACAAAACTGGGGAGATATTTATATTGGGCCGTCATTTTTTTAAAGCCCATTTAGGTGCATTATTTATAAGATTTTCCAAAGTGATCTGCTAATGCAAAACCAAAATCAAGGGAGTATGTAGTCTTGAAGTCCCTGAACCGCATTCATCTATTCGTAAAATTTTAGAGCTGAGTTTCACTTTGTAATGATTGGTGAGACGGTAGGAAAAAATCCAGATTTGTAATTACAAAGAAGATTTTTTTGAGCAGCTCAATCTCCAATAAGTAAATCTGACTCTTCGAATTATGTGAAGAGATAGTTTCTTGAAACTCGGTTTAGAGTTTGAGAGTTCTAAAAATCTGAGCAGTATAAATTATATGGTGAATTTTCAAACCGGAAAATTTTATAAAACAAATCTAATTGGTATTTTTATCTGTTCGTTTTTTGGGGTATCCTGCACGCGGGACCAGGAAACATCTTCCGCGAGTAAAACAAGCATAAATTCTTTCAATGAAATGGTATTGATTGAGGGTCAAAGCTTTTCGATGGGGAATAATAAACCCGCTGGGAACGGAGAGATATACCCGGAGGAAGGACCGGTTCATGAAGTGGAGGTATCAAGTTTTTGGATCGATAAATATGAGGTCACCAATGCCCAGTTTAAAGAGTTCGTGGATGCTACCGGATACATCACATTTGCCGAGAAGCCACTTAGTAAAGAGATGTTCCCGGCTGCCCCCAAGGAACAGTTGTTACCGGGTGCTACTGTTTTCGCTCCACCACTTGAGAATATTAACCCACGGTCAACCAACGATCCATGGACCTGGTGGTCTTACCGAAAAGGGGCTTGCTGGAAAAGTCCGGAGGGCAGGAATTCATCAATTAAGGCCCGTATGGATCATCCGGTGGTTTGTGTAAACATAGACGATGCGAACGCTTATGCCAAATGGGCCGGTAAACGTCTACCTACTGAGGCAGAATGGGAATTAGCGGCGCGTGGTGGCCTGAAGGATTCCATGTATGCTTGGGGTAATGAGCCGAGACCCCAGGGAAGATGGATGGCGAATTGCTTTCAAGGTATTTTTCCTGCGGAAAATTCTGCACAAGACGGATTCCATTCGACATCACCAGTCGGGTCTTACCCCCCCAATGGGTATGGATTATACGATATTGCAGGAAATGTGTGGGAAATTTGCAGTGATTTTTTCCATCCTTCCTATTACAGTGAATTCATGGAGAATCCACATCCCAACCCCACTGGGCCTGCTTCTCCCATTACCCAAATTGAGCTTGAGCAATTTCGTCGTACTGGAACCTGTCCGTTACCCACGGAGGATCATAATGAACTGATGAATCTAAATGTTGCGAGAGGAGGGTCATTTCTTTGTCACTGGGATTATTGTTTACGTTACCGACCTGCCGCCCGAAACCATTCCGAATCTCTTTCTCCCACCAACCATACTGGGTTTCGCTGTGCTAAGGATGCAAAATAACTTTTTCTTCGATTTCTTCAACTTTTAGTAAAGTACTTCGTTTAAATTCAATCTATAATAGCAAACGAAAATTAGTTTTCATTCGATAAATTTCAAAGGTTTATCATCGTGTTCGATGTTGCGAATACTAATTTAATCAGCCATTTATTAACGATTGTGAAGCCAATGCGAAATTGTAAAAGACAAAATATAAGTCTCATATCGGCTTACATATGAATGACTTGAAGAGACATATTCTCAACGGTATCGAATCGTCAGATATTTATGAATTGGCCATCTGCAGTCCGATCGACCGGGCAGACGGACTGTCTGCCCGTTTAGCCAATGAAATCTATTTCAAGCGGGAAGACTTACAGCCTGTATTTTCATTTAAATTAAGGGGGGCCTATCACAAACTGAATTTACTTTCTGATAATCAAAAAAAGCAGGGAGTGATCACAGCATCGGCCGGTAATCATGCACAAGGAGTCGCATTAGGGGCGAAAAAGCTCGGCATAAAATCACTCATCGTTATGCCAGTGACAACCCCGGAAATTAAAGTAAATGCAGTAAAGATTCAGGGAGCGGAGGTCATTCTCCATGGAGATAGTTACGATGATGCCTTGAAGCTTTCCCACAAGCTGGCGAAGCAAGACGGCTACGTCTTTATTCATCCTTTCGATGATGCCGAAGTCATTGCCGGGCAGGGTACCATTGCCAAGGAAATTATTTCTCAATTAGGAGACACGATTGATGCGATATTTGTAGCAGTGGGTGGTGGGGGACTTCTTGCAGGAATCCTAACTTATATCAAGAGTTTGCATCCAAAAATTAAGGTGATCGGGATAGAATCTGAAGAGTCTGCTTGTTTATCTGCGGCAATGAAAGCGGGAAAACGCGTGATTTTGGACAGTGTGGGAATTTTTGCAGACGGAGTTGCCGTAAAACAAGTTGGAAAATTACCTTTTGAATTAATCAAAGAGAAGGTTGATGAGGTAATCACGGTCTCAATAGATGAAATCTGTGCCGCAATCAAAGATATTTACGATGAGAACCGAACCATTCAGGAGCCCGCAGGGGCTCTCGGAGTTGCCGGATTAAAAAAATATCTTCAGTCGCACACGATAGAAAATAAAAGATTTGTAGTGGTTAATTGTGGTGCAAATATGAACTTCGACCGTTTGCAGCATATTGCAGAACGCACCGAGATTGGGGCAAACCGGGAAATGCTGTTATCAGTAGAAATTCCTGAAACACCAGGTTCGTTCCTTCAATTTTGTAAATCATTAGGGAACTTAATGGTTACCGAGTTCAATTATCGTTATGCCAAGGTTAAAAACGCCCAGGTTTTTGTGGGGGTTGGCTTACCGCAAGGTGGCTCCAACCGTACTGAACTGATTAAACGGCTCGAAAGCCGGGGTTATGCGGTGGAGGACATGAGTGATAATGATGCCGCAAAATTACATGTGCGTCATATGGTCGGAGGGCGGGGTTCATCGGTGGTTGAAAATGAAAGATTGTACCGGTTTCAATTCCCGGAAAGACCGGGTGCACTCCTGGAATTTCTCATGCATATGGACCCAATCTGGAATATTTCTCTCTTTCACTACCGAAACCATGGCTCTGCTTTTGGCCGGGTTCTTGTCGGTATGCAAGTACCAGAACAGGGCATGGAATTGTTCAGGAGTTTCCTGGTGAATACAGGTTATGATTATTTTGATGAAACGGATAATGTGGCTTACCAACGATTTTTGAAACCAATTTGATTGATTCCAAAAATAGATAAATACTTATTTTAAAATCAATCCTTTTCGTTTTCAGGCATTCAGTAAGTGAAGGGTTTTTTATTTATATTCTCGAATTTACTCAATAAAGGAAATCATAGCATTTTCCCTTATTTTTTTGGTGTAGGTTTTACCGTTTAGTTTATATTTTAAATTGAGTACTTTCACCACGCCACCTGCGGGATCTTTCCCTGCCAGTTTGTTGCTCATCGCAAAATCGTAGAGCATGCCGTCAAGTTGTTTTTGTATTACTTTTCGGACATCCATTTGGCGTTTAGGATTTCCATCCTCTCCATAAAGTGCACTGATGAGTTCGATTTGAAGCTTTTTTAAGGAGCGAAAAACTTTATGTTTCCGATCACCTCCAGAGACAAAATAAGCAACCAAGTCCTTAAGTTCCTCCGCGTTCATCGAATTAATTAGACCGCCGGGCATCATCGATAATTTGGAACCTTCCTTGGATGAAACTTTTGCTTTTTTAACCTTTGTTAATTTGAGGGGTTCAAGACCAGATTGAACAAGTGAATACTCTCCGTTTTCCTCTGCGACCACTCGACCTAAAACTATGGAACCATCCTTCATCTTTAGTTCATGCTGCTCGAATTGTTCAGAGACCACCATATTTGGATGAATGGTTGATTCGAGGATGGATTTATAGTCGCTCCTTTTGGCGAGATTCGTCAGGTCCGGTCCCACGCCTCCTCCTTCGCTGCCAAAACGGTGGCATGCCACACAGAGACCTGCCGAAAACATTTTCTTACCATTTAGGTAGTTTTGCCCAGCTAAGGGCTCTTGATTAAGAACTGTAAGGGCGGAATCCACAGTCCAAGCAACTCCAGGACCTTGGGCTCTTGGGAGTTTGGCTAGATCGACGCTTTTTACTTCCCCCATAAGATACTGCAGGGAAATACGGTCTTTCTCTGGTACGGATGCAATGGCTGATTCACGGATTTTTTGAATGTAACCAGTAAACATATTCCCGCCTTTTTTTGTCATAAGATTTTGCAATTCGCCAAGGTAGGATTTTCGATCCTTCATGGTCCATCCAGCCTGTACATCCTTAAGACAAAAGAGCAGGTGTATATTAAGAACATTGGGAGTCACATCTGCACCCATAGTACTCAGAATTTTACCTCCATAATTTTTATTACGCTTCATGATTTCTGAGTTGAAATCAGGAATTTGGGCCTTGGTTGTTTTCATTAATGCAATTGTTTTACGCACCACGGATGGATGATCCAGGTGGCACAAGACTCGGCAAAGCTCTTCATTCAAGTTGTTATCTTTTGATGGGAAGAAGGAATCGAGTTGAGCTCCAACTGCTTTAACATGGTTGGCAGTAGGCATTCCCCCACGGCTCATAATTACTGAATAGGTCCTCAAAAGTGCCAGCTTGCCAGACTTATCCAACTTGTTGAAATCCACCTTAAGCAGACGTTCGATACTGGGTTTCATACTGTCAGCGAGATCACTACGGGCCAAACCGAGTAATGCATGAATCGCAGCTAAATCATTTTTCTCAGAGTATGCTTTCCTTGCCCATGTTTTTGGATTCTGCCATTCCATAGCAACCCGGGCAGCATAACGAATATGATAATCCCTGTTTCCCAGATGGGGCCAAACTTCTTTCACTGCCTTGGGGTTGGCA
The DNA here is from genome assembly GCA_963934295.1 of uncultured Opitutia bacterium. Taxonomy (GTDB): domain Bacteria; phylum Verrucomicrobiota; class Verrucomicrobiia; order Opitutales; family Seribacteraceae; genus Seribacter. Next base: position 77,261 of record CAWVXY010000004.1, on the reverse strand, counting down.
TGTCCGTGAAATGATTCAATCATTTTCCGCGTTTTTCGGGCTTTGGCGTGTTCGCTAGTCGTGTCCAATTTGGATAATTTGGTGGCAGTGTTTCCGGTGTAGGCAATTCGATAAAGGCGGGATTGCCCACCACGGCCACCGACACAGAAATACATATTCCCATCCGGGCCAATATCCACATCAGTTAGAGCAAGTGAACCATTATTATTCGAAATAAATTCCCTTTTCTCTCCGATGTAAGATGATCCGCTTGGCTTGAGGTGGACTGAATACATGGTGGCAAATGTCCAATCACAAATAAATAAGGCATCACGATAATGGGTGGGAAAATGTGTATTGGTTCCTGCAATCACACCGGTTGGGGATCCGGGGCCAATATCAACCACCGAACCGACCGTATCGGGAAAGTATCTACGCCATTTTTTGGAGGTTGCCCGCCATCCACTATCTCCACCAGAAATACCATGATTAATTCGTGTTGGTCGATACCAAGGAGCACCAATGTCCCATTCCATATCGGCATCATAGACAAAAAGTTCACCATCCCGGTTTAATGCAAAATCGCATGGGTTTCTATACCCCATAGTTATTATTTCCCGATTTTTGCCATCCGGGCTCATTTTCATAACCCATCCACCGGGAGCTTTACCCTGAGACATATGTCCATAGGCATAATTTTGTAAAAGCACATCATCTTTCCAATTTGTGGGGATTCTTGAATTGAGAAATTCTGGTGGTCTGGTTGCGTTTCCTGCGATGACATAGATACTTTTCCCATCGGGAGAAACAATTATAGAGTGAGGGCCATGCTCGCCACCACCGGCCATTTCGGCAAGAAATTCTACCGCTCCAAGGCTACCGTCTGGTAAAACCTTGGCCCGAGTCAATTTACGATTTCCCATCATGTAGAGATGGTCAAAGGCGTAAAGCATACCGTAGACGGAAGATTCAACATTGAGTTTCTTAATCTTGGTTTCGTCGAATTTTTCTCCTGGCTTGGGGATTTCCACAAGGAAAGTACCTGCTTTTTGCTGGTCTGAAACGGTTAAGCGACCCTTTTTATCAAAGGCCATGGAAATCCAAGAACCAAATTTTTTCATATCCACTTCATAGATAAGATCGACTTTAAACCCTGGAGGGACATGCAGGCCTGTTGAGGGATCCTCAATAGGTTTTTCCAAAGCCGGGAGCCTGTATTCACCAAATGATAGGGAAAATGGGATTATAATGCATAGGAGAATAAGACTAGTTTTCTTCATAATGGCAGAACAGGAAGTAATATATGATAAATTCAGTACTATTTAATTTGTGTGTTCCTAAAAGCTTAAAATCAATTTTCTTGGACAATAAATCTTGAAAGAATGGAAGTAGGTGACAACACAGAAACTTGTCGATCTAAGTTATATGTAATAAAAAAATCTAGTCCAAAAAAGATATGGTCTGATTTTCCCGGACCTTTTTAGAAAAGGTTTTACCGTCGAGCTTATAACTGAGCTCAAGAACCTTGACCACACCGTTTGCTGGATCTGCTCCTGCAATTTGGTTGTTCATGACAAACTCATATTCTCTTTGATTAATTTTATTTTGAATAATCGATTGAACCATCATTTGTTTTTCCGGGTTTCCTTCCTGCCCGTAAACCGCACGAATAAGCTCAATGGCCAGTTTTTTGGTTGAACGAAAGACCTTGTGTTTAGGATCACCGGCGGAAACAAAATAGGCGATCAAATCCTTTAATTCATCTGCATTCATGGAATTGATCAAGCCCCCGGGCATCATGGAAATTTTGGATCCTTTCTTCGATGCCACTTTGGATATTTCAACCTGGGTGAAAGTCATGGGTTGGAGACCGGATTGGACAAGTGAGTAGTGATCCTTTTCTTCCGAGACGATTTTACCTATAACCAAAGAGCCGTCTTTCATGGTAAGTTCATGCTGTTCAAACTGATTCGATACCACCATGTTTGGGTGAATGGTCGATTCGAGCATAGATTTATAGTCACTCCGCTTTGCCAGGTTAGTCAGGTCGGGTCCTACTCCACCACCTTCGTCCCCGAACCTGTGGCAGGCAATACAAAGACCAGCAGAGAACATTTTTTTACCATTTGCATGACTTCGTCCTACCAGGGGTTCCTTGTTTAAAGTTTCTAACGCAGAATCAACAGTCCATGCCACCCCTGGGCCTTGAGCCCGAGGAAGTGATGCCAGGTCAATACCTTTGATTTCACCGGTTAAATATTTAAGGGCGAACCTGTCCTTTTCGGGAACATTTGCGATGGCCGATTCGCGTATCTTTTGTAAATAACCCGAGAAATAATGTCCTCCTTTTTTGGAGAGTAATTCCTTGAGTTCTCCAAGGTAAGATTTGCGTTCTTCCATCGACCATCCCTTGGTCACATCTTTCAGGCAGAAGAGGTAGTGAATGTTGAGGATATTGGGAGACACTTCCTCATTCATGGTAGTTAGGATTCTTTTCCCGTAATTGTTTCCCCGTTTCATTATTTCAGGATCGAAGTCAGGGATCTGGGCCTTGGTTGTTTTCAACAAGGCGATTGTCTTTCTCACTACAGTGGGGTGTTGGAGGAAAGACAGTACACGGCAGAGTTCCTCATTTAAATTGTCGTTCTCGCTTGGGTAATAGGGATCCAATTGTTTCCCGATGGCATCCATTTGAGATTGGCTGGGTTTCCCGGCGCGACTCATAATTACAGAATAAGTACGGAGTAGAGCAAGCTTGGCAGTTTTATCTAATTTGGAAAAGTTTACTTTGAGCAACCGGTTAACACTTGGTTCCATGCTGTTGGAATGATCGCATCGGGCGAGACCAAGAAGTGCGTGAATGGCAGATAGATCATTATTTTCTTTATAGGCTTGGTCTGCCCAGTTTTTGGGATCCTGCCACTCGATCGCAATACGTGCTGCATAGCGTAGGTGGTAATCCTCACTTTGAAGATAGGGCCACGCGGTTAGGATGGCTTGCGGATTAGCTTTACCATGAAAGGATTCGAGCATGTGGCGGGTCTTTCTTGCTTGTGCGTGTTCGCTTGTGGTGTCCAGTTTTGAGAGAGCAGTGGATTCTTTTCCTACATAGCGGACTCGATAAAGGTAAGATTGTCCTTTTCTACCTCCAACACAGAAATACATATGCCCCTCTGGGCTTATATCGACATCGGTGAGGGGAAGGGATCCGTCGATATTTGTGACAAAAGTCCGGGTTTCTCCGGTGTAGGATGAACCTTTGGGAGTGAGGTGGAGGGAATAGATCGTAGCGAATGTCCAGTCGCACAAAAACAGAGCATCCCGGTAATGAGTAGGGAACCGGGCATTGGTGCCTGCGATTACTCCCGTTGGACTGCCGGGTCCGATATCAAGTACTGATCCAATGGTGTCCGGAAAGTATTTTCGCCATTTTTTAGAAGTGGCACGCCATCCACTTTCTCCACCGGAAACTCCGTGATTAATACGGGTTGGACGATACCAGGGGGTTCCCATATCCCATTCCATATCCGCATCGTAAATAAACATTTCACCATCGCGGTTCAGTGCGAAATCGCATGGATTGCGGTATCCCATATTGATCATTTCCCGATCTGATCCATCGGGGTTAAACTTGAGCACCCATCCGCCTGGTGCTTTACCGTTTCCGTTGTGCCCATAGGCATAGTTTTCCAGGAGAACATCATCCTTCCAATTCGTACGGATTCTAGATTTTTCGAAACTTGGAGTTCGGGCAAAATTTCCCGCAATGAGATAAAGTCCTTTTCCATCCTCGGTAACAATTAAAGAGTGCGGACCGTGTTCGCTACCCCCATAAAGTTGGAACAATTTTTCCTCTTTCCCAAAGTCGCCATTTTCCGAAACTGGTATACGTACAACTTTGCTTTGAGATACCATGTACAAATGATCGAAAGCAAAGAGCATTCCCCATTGACCACTTTCAAGGGGGAGTTTTGTGATAGATGATTCTGAAAGGGTTTGCCCAACTTTAGGAAGATTGATGAGAAAAGTGCCGGCTTTGTACTGATCTGAGACAACTAATCGTCCTTTTGGATCGAATGACATCGAAATCCACGAACCATACTTTTCTTTATCAACTTTATAAACAAGATCAGCTTCGAACCCGGGAGGAACAGATAAACCTGTTGAATTGTCAATTATTAAGCTATGTGAAGCGGATGGTTTTGCACGCAAACTAATACCAGATGTGATTAACGCGATGCATGTTAAATAAGTTGGGAGAATATGTTTCATGGTTGTTGGAAGTAAACACAAGTCTAAGGAAGTACAGAATTCTTTCAAATTGGTACTCATTGAAAGAAGGCAAAATGGGTAGCTTAATCTGGTTTTGTTTTGAGATGAATTTTAAAGACCAAAATAACTAAAATATTCAATCGTCTGTTTCAAACCAGAAAAGTTGATTTTATTCTATTAAAAAAACCTTTTTAAGGAAATTGTCTTTGGTTAGTTTTGGTACTTCATGCTCTTTTACCTGTAAATAGCATTCAATACCGACCGATTCGCATCTCTCTTTAAGTAGGCGACCAAATCCCGCATGATGTATACCGTCACCTTTGATTACAGGAATGGGAGCGGGCTTTCCATAATTTAAAAAGACAGGAGGGTCACCTTTGGAGACATGGGTAATGGGGGAGCATTCCAGGGAGAGTGCTTTGTATTGCCCCCAGTTTTCCATGAGGTCTTCAATACTTTTAGCTCCCACGGTTTTCCAAATCATTCCAGGCTGAATGCATGCGGGACCAATTTTCTTTTTGAGAAGAAATGGATCGAGAGTCGTTTGCCCGCCCCACGCAACAGCTCCGCAAACCCGTGATGATTGGCGAAGGATCGGATCCTCGCTCTTCGGATTGGCCATATCATCATGATAGGCAAGCCAAAGGCTGGATGCCGCTCCAGCTGAACCGCCAATTACGGCAATGCGATTTGGATCAAAATTCCATTCTTTAGCCTTAGTCCTGAGGAATTGAATAGCCCGGGCAGCATCGTGCACAGCAGCAGGAAGAAGTTCCACACCAGCCAGGCGATAGTCGATCGAAGCAAAGCTGTATCCTCTTTTTAACTCATTTGCATTAGCGGTTTCGAGCTTCTTTCCACCGAGCCAGCTTCCTCCATGGATATGGACAAGGAGGGGAGTCGGTTTTTTGCCTTTAACTTTCCAAAAGTTCAGGGTCATGTCTTGATGTGGCCCGTAGGAGACCTGACCGTAGGTAGGTTCAATCTTTTGGGCAAAGCTAAGGCTCGAATAGAGTAGGTAAAGTAGAGAAGTGAGGAAAAATTTAGACATAAATATTTTATTAGATTATTTTGATAATCTGGCAACTCAAAGGGTTGGAAAAGTTATTCTTTCGTGAACGATGTTTATTCAATTTGACCCGTCCCTACATCCGCGTAAGTTGAGTCGAAATTAAAAAACAAATATTATAATTCATCAACACTATGTCTGCAAAACTGAGTTCGCTATACTTTAATCCCCTGCAATTCTCTGACAAGACAGGTACTATAATTGCGCTGGAGGATTATCCGCCTTGTGTCTTAAAGGCATGAAAAAAGAGACATTTTCTAAACGGTGGGCGGAATGGGTAACTCGATATCCAATTGTTTTTATTACCTGCGGAGTTCTTTTAGCCTTGGGGCTTGGCTACGGCGGACAGTTTATAACCATAAGCAGTGATTACCGTTATTTTTTTGGGGAGGACAATCCCCAGCGCTTGGCCTTCGAAAAGTTACAAAATGTATACAGCAAAGACGATTCTGCATTATTTGTCATCACCCCAAAGGATGGAAACGTGTTTAAAAAGAATACATTGTCTGGCATTCATTTTTTAACCGAACAGGCATGGCAGTTACCTTACTCAAGGAGGGTAGATTCAATTACCAACTTTCAGCACACCTATGCGGAAGGGGATGATTTAATTGTCAAGGACCTGGTTACTCCGGAAGAATTATCGGATCTTGAAAATAAGGTGTCCTATGAAAAGTTAAGGGAGATTGCATTAAACGAACCTTTGCTCAAGGGATTATCAATCAATGCGGATGCGAGTGTTACCTCGGTTAATGTGCTTATGACCTTCCCGGGTAAGCATTCAATGGAAATTCCCGAGGCAGTGGCGGAGGCCCGTAAGCTTGTGGATGAGTTTAAGAAAAAGTACCCCGGACATGAAGTTCATCTTTCCGGAGACACGATGTTGAACAATGCTTTCAATGAAGCGGGCGTGAAGGATATGACCACACTCACTCCTGCGATGTATGGAGTAATAATCTTAATAATGTTTGTTCTTCTTCGTTCGATATCAGCGGTCTTTGCCACTTTTATTGTAATGCTGTTATCTATCATTGGCGGTATGGGTTTCGCGGGTTGGATGGGAACGCCAATCACGCCACCCTCTTCCATCGCTCCGGTGGTAATTATGACCCTGGCGATTGCAGATTCGATTCATATTTTGAAATCCATTCTGGTGGCTCTGCAGAAAGGAAATACCAAGCGTGATGCGGTCGTGGAGGGTTTGCGGGTAAACCTGAAACCGGTTTTTCTTACCAGTGCCACCACAATTGTGGGATTTTTATCCCTCAATTTTTCAGACACTCCTCCTTTTCATGATTTGGGTAACATAACCTCGGTGGGGGTAGCCATGGCTTTTATCTTATCGGTTACCGTTTTACCGGCAATGATCACGCTCCTCCCCCTGAAAGTGAGGAAATCCAATAAAATTTCTAACCCATGGGGAACACATGTTGGTTCATGGGTAACCGGTCGTAGAAAATCAATTGCAATGATCAGTTCGATCGCGACTATCCTGATCGGCTTACAAATTCCCAAGATTGAATTGAATGATGAGTTTATTGGATACTTCTCGAAGGACAATAACTTCCGAATCGATTCGGACTACACCATGAAAAATCTAACCGGGATTTATCAGATTAATTTTGATCTCAGTTCGGGAGAGTCCCAGGGGATCGCAGACCCCGCTTTTCTAAAAAAAGTGGAAGAATTTGCCAATTTCTTACGTAATGAGCGTATGGTCACCCATGTAAACAGTATCACGGATGTATTCAAAAGGCTGAATAAGAATATGCATGCGGATGAGGAATCTTATTACAAACTTCCGGAAGCCCGTGATCTGGCCGCTCAATATCTTCTGCTTTATGAAATGAGTTTGCCGTACGGTTTGGATTTAAATAACCAGGTCGATGTCGATAAATCCTCCACCAGAATGACTGCCAACCTTGGATTTGTGACCACTTCGGAAATAATTGAAATAGTGACCAGGGCTGAGAATTGGCTGAAGAAGAATTGTCCGGAAAGTATGCACACACTCGCAAGTTCCCCTGTTATTATGTTCAGCCATATTTCACATCGTAATGTGGTCGCCATGGTTAAAGGCACGCTTCTGGCCTTTGGATTAATTACCGTGGTTATGATGGTAGCTTTGGGTAGCGTGAAATACGGACTTCTTTCTCTTATTCCTAACCTGGTCCCAATCATCCTGGGATACGGCGTATGGTCAATATTTGTGGGCGAGGCGGGGTTCACTATTGCGATCGTGGGATCAGTTACTTTGGGGATTGTGGTGGATGACTCGGTTCATTTTCTGACCAAATTCAATTTAGCCAGACGAGAGAAGGGGCTTGGGGTGGATGAATCGGTTCAATACGCTTTCGAGAATGTCGGAGGTGCCTTGGTCGTGACCAGTGCAATCTTAGTAATTGGGTTTGCCGTGCTGATGTTGTCAGAATTTAAGATGAATTATATTTTGGGTGCACTTTCTGCCCTGACGATTGCCTTGGCTCTTTTGATTGACTTTACCCTCCTTCCCGCCGTGTTAAGCTTGAGCGGGGATCAAAAAACAATTTCGAACAAACAATCAAAATCGAACACGCAATGAAATTATTTCAGTTAAACATTATCCTCGTCCTTGTGGTCTTTTCTTTTTCAGGTACCGGAGCTTTGGGTCAGGAGACGGTTCCGAAGGAGGAAAGAGGGCTCTGGGTGGCCCGACAAATCGATCGGGAAGATGAGGGTTTTGTCAATCAAGTCTCCGAGGCAACCATGACACTACGAAACAAGCAGGGACAGGAGTCCATCCGGCGTATGACCATCAAATCTCTCGAAGTCGATGGAGATGGCGATAAATCACTGACTATTTTCAGTTCTCCCCGGGATGTGAAGGGAACCGCATTTCTAAGTTTCACTCACGCACTTGAACCGGATGACCAATGGCTCTTTCTACCTGCATTGAAACGGGTAAAACGAATTTCATCCAATAACAAATCGGGTCCTTTTATGGGCAGCGAATTTGCATATGAAGACATATCAAGTCAGGAAGTGGAAAAGTATAGCTACGAATACATTCGTGAAGAATCGGTGATGGGATCGGAGGGTCATGTGATTGAACGGGTACCGGTAGATCCCAAGTCTGGCTACACCAAACAAGTCGTATGGGTCGATGCAGCAAATTGGCGAATTGGTAAGATTGAGTTTTATGACCGAAAAGGGGAAAAACTGAAAACCCTGAATTTTGAAGACTACAAGCAATATTCGAATAAAAAATGGCGCTCCAGTCGGATGGAGATGACTAATCATCAGTCCGGAAAGAGCACTCAACTAATTTGGAGTAACATAAAATTCGAACAGGATCTTACGGAACGGGATTTCGATCAGAATGCCCTGAAAAGGGCACGATAAAATTGGTTTCCTTTCAAACAATTGTAATTCTGTGCCTGGTTTGCAGGTCGACAGCATTTTCCGGGGAATTTTCCGGTGAACTCTCTTTTGAACCCCGGGGTTATTTTCACGAAGGAGCACATGAAAACAGTGATAGAGTGGACCTATCAATTATCATACAACCTGAATACGTAATTGCATGGGATGAGGACAGAAAGGTTTTCACTTTCGAACCCTTTGTGCGCTACAGTAGTCTTGATAATAAGCGTAGCCATGTTGATATTCGCGAACTGAGTTTCCTTGGTAGTTGGGACCTGATTGAACTTCGGGTAGGGATCAGTAAGGTTTTCTGGGGAGTGACGGAGAGCCAGCATTTGGTTGATGTGATTAACCAGACTGACCTCGTGGAGAGTCCAGATGGGGAAGATAAATTGGGGCAACCCATGATCAATATTGCCTATGTAAATGAATTTGGAAATTTTGAAATATTTCTGCTTCCTTATTTTCGAGAACGGACTTTTTCGGGAATTGACGGGCGGTTTCGAGGCAGTCCGGTTGTAAATATGGAAACCGCAAGCTATCTCAGCGGTAATGGCAACAATCATCTCGATGCTGCTTTTCGCTGGTCTCACTACATGGATGAACTGGATTGGGCTTTATCCTATTTCGAGGGAACTGATCGGGAACCGCGATTGTATAAGAATGCAGATGGAACCACACTTAAACCGGTTTATGGACAGGCCAGGCAAGCCAGTCTCGAAATACAGTACACAATTAGCGACTGGCTGCTCAAAGCCGAAGTCTTATCCAAGCACAGTGACCTGAATGGAAACTACTGGGCTTCAGTAACCGGATTTGAATACACTTTTGCCAATGTTCACAGAGGCATGGATGTGGGCTTTCTTTATGAATACCTTTATGACGATCGCAAAGAGCTTGCTGGAAGCGGATTGGATAATGCGACCTTTCTGGGTTCACGGGTGGCATTGAATGATGAAAATGGATTTGAGTTACTGATTGGGACTATCTTTGACCACCAAACTGGACGAATGAATAATGCGTTCCTTGAGTCAACTCGGCGCATTAATGAAAACTGGAAATGGACTTTAGAGGGTAATTTTCTGGTGAGTCCCAGATCCGGCAGTTTTCTTGAACAGGTAAAGCGCGACGATTATCTGCAGGCAAGCTTGTCCTTCTTTTGGTAAGAGGCCCAATATTTATTCATCTGCTCGAATTTCGTCACCCAAGTAAATGATTTTCGAGTCGAGGTCGTATTGTTGCAGGTCAGCACCCTGTAGATCGAGTGCGGAAGGAAAGGTACGGGGACTAATCTCAACGGTGGATTCTTCACTGACTGTGTATCCGGCCTTTTCAAGCCAGCGTCTGGCCCGCTTACTTTGATCAGATCGCGAACTTTCAAGCGAATCGATTCCTGTTTTATTCTTAACCGGGGAAAATTCTTCGAGTCGATCCGCTTCTAAAATGAGCGGATTTTTGGCTAAGGGGAGGGCGTCGAATACAAAGGTTTCAAATTTAACGGCATTGGGTTTTTCCGGAGTTACAAGATCTCCGTTTTCGTTTAAATGTGCGACTTTTTTTTCCGCTCTATGGTAGGGCAGTTTAATTTCCCCACTGGCAAACTGTTCGATAAAATCTCGGCGAAGAATATGAATTGCCGGACTTCCTGCTCGGTATTTGATTCGTCCATCCTCTTCTTTTTCAAGGGCTTTTTCCTCAGGTAAATCGGAATATTCGATTATTGAAATCCGGTCTCCGGTCGAAACAAAGTTACCCAGTTTTTCAAATGGTCCGGTTTTGGTAAGTGAGCGGCTGGACATATCGGAAGTCTGTAAATCATGTAGTCCGATAAAGAGGGGATTGATTATGCTGACCAGGGGGTTGTCCACTTGGAAATAGGACACATGTTCAACGCCACGCTGTGCCATATCGGTAATCGAACCGGAATCAATCAGCGCTTTTAGGGAACCGCCGTGCCCGTTGGGCGAGAGGGCGAGATTGTCCTGAGAGGCTAGGAGTAAATTTCCATCGAAGTCAGTTGCGGGCATGACTCCCTGAGTAAAGAATTGAAGATTTTCTTTTCCTAATCCGTAGTAATTATTTTTTTTAAAATGTGAGGTCGTTGCTTCCAAATTTAAAGGACTGCACATGATATACCATGGAATTGTGACCTCATACTTCTCCGCTATCCCGCGAATTTGTTCGGCAAAGAGTTGGAAGAGTGGTTTATTTTTAATTGGACTAACTGGGAGGGTCCCTTTAGGACCTTCGTACCCCAATCGCGTACCTTGTCCACCCGCAACGGTGAATGCAGCGGTTTTACCAGCACGGATCATGTCTTCGCCATGCTTAAAGGCCCGATCATAAAGCTCTTCCTGGTCATGACTTTCAGGAACAAGTGGAAAGTAGGAAGCGGGTCCGTATTCATTGGGTAAGCCGACAGCATCCTTTTTAAAAACACATTCATTCAACGCTGATTTCAGTTCATCCCAGTCAAGGGTTTGAACTTGTTTAAATAGCTCGGCACTACTGGAAGAAAGGCGAGACATTCGAGTTTTATTTGTATCAATTATGTGCATTTGAAAGCTATTTCCTACCTACTTTATTCATCGCTGGCAACTGCAACTGGGTAAAGCCAATGAAGCTCGAAGTCGAAAAAACTGAGGGGTGAAACAATATTTCTATATTAGGACAGGAGGTCGAGTTGGGGCTTGCCTTTGTGTGCAACCGTGAAGGGTCGGACGGTGGGGCTATAGAGCACATGATCGACAGGAATCCCCAAGGCGTGCGCAATTGTTGCGTTAAAATCAGGAATGGTCATGGAGTTTTCGATCACTTCTTCGCCCCCTTCGGAAGTCTTACCATGAACATATCCGCCCTTAAATCCTCCTCCTGCGAGAACGCTGGTGAATGCCTGCGGATAATGGTCTCTTCCCACATTTTGGTTAATCTGCGGAGTGCGACCAAATTCGGTGGTTAAAACTACAACAGTGTCGTTAAGCTTACCAACTCGCTCTAAGTCCTCAAGCAGGGCGGCTACAGCCTGATCCATAGTGTGGCAGAGCTCTGGTAGGGAGGTAAAGTTGTTTTGGTGGGTATCCCAGCCCCCGAAACTGACTTCAACCGAGCGAACATTTCGTTCGATTAAGCGACGGGCAAGCAGGCAGCCCTGACCGAAGGGCTCGCTGCCATAACGGGATTTCGTTTTTTCATCCTCCCGATGAATATCAAAGGCGGCTAGGTCCGGGCTGTCCATTAACCGGACCGCATCCGCATACATATGACCGTAAGCTCGAATTGGTTTGGAATGATATCGTTTGAGGAATTCTGCATCAATATCATTGGCGAGGTTTATTCGTCTCTCAAAGCGATTTTTCTCAACCAAGGACCGTGCGTATTTGAGCCCGGACTGGGGTTCATTGATGGCGAGCGGCTCGAATTCGGGTTCAAAAAATCCCCCGCTTCCATGAAAACGACTTTCGCGCCCGACAAAGACCGATGCGGGTAGGGTAGGGTTGAGTTTGCCCTTAAGTTTATGATACCAGGAGCCAATACCGGGGTGTCGAATAGTTGCCCGTTGTTGGTAGCTGGTGTGCATGAAATAATTTCCTTTTTCATGATCTCCCGCGGTGGAAGTGAGTGAGTTCACGATGCAGAGTTTGTCGGCGTGCCTGGCCAAGTTGGGGAGATGACTCGAGACACGGATGCCATCCACATTGGTATTGATCGGCTGGGTTGACCCCTGATTTTCATGACCTGTTTTGAGGTCGAAGGTGTCAAGATGGCTCATGCCTCCTTCCATATAAAGATAAATGAGCTGCTTCGCAGGATCAGCGAGCTGTGGAATGGCACTTTCCTTCCCGGCGGCTCCAAAGCTATTGCTCGCGGAAACCCCAAGAAAGCTTCCGGCAGCGAGTTCGAGAAAACGGCGGCGGTTATAATCTGTCTTAATCATTGGATAAATATAAATTGGCGTGAATTCAGGAGAGCCCAGACAAGGTCTTCGATGGTTTCTTCCCCGTGGGTTTGATAACTGACAAGAATTCTTTCCATTTCTATTTGCGTGGGTTTTCTTGTAAGCATGGATCGGTAAATGAGATCAATCTTATCCTCTGGTTTTTGCAGTGCAGCGAGTAACCCACCAAGAAATGCGTTTGAGTTTTGAATGGCAACATTCAGGGGGCTGTTGAGCAAGTATAAAGCCTGTGGGACGGATGCATGGGATGAAGAGTTGTCGATTACTTCTCGGTCTGACTGGCCAAAGTCCCGTAAAAAATGTCCACGCTTGGCAGGTGATTCCAATTCCACCGCCCGTGCCATTTGTCGGACCACATCCCGAAAATGACGCAGGGATAGTCGCTCCCTGTCCTCCCACCGCCTGCGTTCGTTTGGATCCAGATTACCCGGCGCTTTTCGGGGTCGTGCCTGAGATATTCGATCATTGGTTTCCATTGTAGTTGTGTCCATTGAACTCCCCATCATGGAGCTCCCAATCATCATCGCAGGGTTTGCTTGGTTGTCCTTGAGGTCAACCAGGACCAGTTCGCGATTCTTTGTTTCCATAGCACGGACTTTTACTTTGAGTTCATCCGTCAATTTTCTGGCAAGTTCATTATTGGATTGAGCATATGCGGAAGAGATTTTTTTCTCATATTCAACCTGTTCGGCCCGCATTTCACGTCGTTGTGCACCGGCTTCCCTTATTCTGGGCAAGACTTCTTCAATAGGTCTGCCTTCAAGGCTCTGGTAAATTGCTTTCGTTCGGGCAATCCGTTCCTGGGTCCGTTTCTTATTTGGGGCATAAGTGTCCACATTAGGGAGAATGAGCGTGGTAATGGAATCCCAGATTTGTTCGGCACTCATTCGCTTTAACAGCGGGCCGGCAAAATGAAATTTCATTCCCGGGGAATGATCTTCCAGGTGCATTTCCCTGCGGAAAAGTTCAGTGTGAAAGAGAACATTTTGAAAAGCACGGATGTCGTAATCAAGTTCCTGCATTAAATTTTCAAGAAAATGGAGTAATGCTGGTTGGTTGATTTCGGTTCGATCCGTCAAGTTGTCCACAGGTTCAAAGATTCCGTGACCAAACGCTCGTTTCCATAGTCGATTAACAATCACTCGGGTGAAGCGAGGATTTTCGGGAGAGGTTAACCAGTTTGCATAGGCATTTTTTCGTTCCGTCTGATCTTCAAGATGAGGGATTTCCGGTCCAAACATGGTGCCGGGTTTAACAATCTCCTCGGGCGCACCGTTGTCATACTGGTAATCGTGAGGGAGTTTGAGGGGTTTGTCGTCATGGTGCTTTACCTGAACATTAGAAATATGCCCGTAAAGCATGTTGACAGACTGAGAAACCGGATTGTCAAAATCTTCGACTTTTTTTCGAGCCGCAATGGCCCGAACTGCGGCTTCTTTGAATTGTTCCTTGGTGAGGTTATTTCGTTCTAGGTAACCCGGTGCATACGGCTGACCAAGCCAGTCGTCGATTTTTGATTCATCATGAATATGGGGAAAGTCTTCAAAACCTGCCTCTTTCTTATAAGCGGCATTCTTTCTTTTTCCAAAATCCTGATAGACCCGCTGACGGTTTGAATTTTTGGCCACCCCCATACGAACATCAAAATCATAGGTATAAGCAGCCATTTTGAAATAATCCATTTGGGTCCATTTGTCGAATGGGTGGTCGTGGCACTGAGCACATTCCAAACGGGTACCCAGGAAGATACGGACTGAATTGGACATATTGTCGAGGGCCATACCTGCATCCCTCAGATAGTAGGCGGCGGCAGGGTTGTCAAAAATCAGTCCATGCCCGCTTACCAGTTGGTGTACGAGGTCATCGTAAGGAGTGTTGTTTCTTATCTGGCTTTTGATCCATTCCCGATAATAAAGAGTATAATCAACATTCGTGGGAATCCGCAGCAGATCCGCCCAAAATTGATAGTGATGAGCCGTGTAGCCCGGATCATTTGAAAGTAATTTTTGAATCAGTTCTGAATGTTTGTTTTTGGAGTTGGAATTGAGGAAATTATTTGCTTCTAAAATCGTGGGTATACGGCCGATGATCGAGAGGTAAATTCGTCGGAGGAATAGACCGTCACTGATAAGAGGATTGGGGTTCAGGTTCTCACTTTTTAAGTGAGCATTCAGGAGTTCGTCGATTTTTTCAGCGGCCGGGCGCGGATCAAATGAGGTGGTTCCGGAAGGTTTTTTTTCACTCAACGAAATAGCTTCAATTGCATTATTTGAATCGGTGGTTTGTGTGCTTAAATCAGTCTTTTCACCTGTAAAAAAGTAGATAATACCTCCGATCAAAGAAATTGAAACTAAAGCCACCCCGCTGAGAACATAAATTTTTCTACAGGTTTTGGGAACCGGTTTGGCGGTCTGTTGTTCAAGCGTTGCCCGCACCTTTACGGATGGGGTGTGCTCCGGATTCTTATCCTTCTGCTCGGGTTCTTCTCGGGCGGGTAGGGGGTTTTCAGATATACCGGGAACCAAAGATAACTTGACCCAATTGGCTCCATCATAACAGGCCAGATCATCCTCAGTAAAGTTTTTCGCCTTGAGGTATTCCCTCAGCTGAGCAACGGAGTAGGGACCGAAATTTTTATCATCTCTGTGAACATATACTTTCATACTTTACTGCTCGTCGAGGGTCTTTCTATGTTTTAACAGATTACGATTACGAACCTCATTCTCTTGAATTAGATCAAGATTATTATTTTGTTCAGGATGCGGCCCAACTTGAAAAACCTGCAGGTTATCAAAGGAAGCTCCCGCCTGATCTACCTGAAAAGCAAGATCAGTCCGTTGCTTTTTAATCATCGGGTGTTTTGCATAAACCATGTGTTTGTGGTCGAGATGAGCAACTAGATGATCATCGATAAATTCGATGGTCATCGTATACCATTTGCCTTCTTTGAAATCGTGAGCACATTCGCCATGTCTCGTTGGAAACCATGTCCCTCTTTTGTCCTGTTCGGTTTGAATAAAAAAAATGTCTTTTTGAATGTGGAGTACGGTCTTGTAACTATCATTTGAACCCGTGATTAAGCGAATATCTGTGGCTCCATTAAATTGAAAATCAAATCGTATCAAAGCATCCTGGAAATTTGGATCTTTGTAAAAAATCCGTTTATTTGTACCTCCCTTTTGGTTGCGTAATAGAACTCCACCTTCCACCTGCCATTCTTTTTGAAAAAACCAATTCTTACTGACCTGATCTTCAGAGAAATGTTCACCGAAAAGAAGATTTCGTGTCTGAGTAAGCAAAGGTCGGGACGGGATCTGTGCACCAATTTTTTCACGCCAAACCTTAAGGTCACGGTATAGTTTTTGAACAACTTCCGATTTGGATTCTGCAAGATTTGTTTTTTCCGACGGATCATTTTTCAGATTAAAAAGTTCAAACTTTTTAGGATCAAAGTATTCAATTAGTTTCCAATCCCCATGGCGGATGGCACCACTTGAGATTCCGCCAAGAAAGTGAGGCCGATCCAATGGGTAGTGCCAATGCAGGGATTTACGCGAGACAGCGGAAGATGGATTTCGCCAAGTGGCCAGAGTGGATACTCCATCCAGTTTTTGCTTGGGATCGGGTTTGATGTCTGCTGCATCAAGGAGGGTGGGGTAAAAGTCATGATTAACCACCGGCTGGGCACAGGTTTTGGTTCGCGGGATATTTCCATCGGGCCAGCGAACGATTAGCGGAACCCGAATACCACCCTCATATAGCTGGCTTTTGCCGCCACGAAGAGGGGCATTGGATGTGACATTAGTTTCTCCTCCATTGTCACTGGAAAAAATGAAAATGGTGTTTTCTGCAATGCCAAGAGAATCGAGTTTTTTCATCAGGAGTCCAACCCCGTGGTCAATGCTTTCAAGCATCGCAGCCAGGTGTGGGTTATGATCCTGTGCCCAATGTTCACAGTCTTCTCCCGAGAAGCCCGCATCTTTGCACAGGTAACAGTTTGTCCTGTCTGTTTTTCCAGGCGTGTGTTTTTCCCGATATTTTTTTACGAGGTCGGGCCGACCATTTAGAATCGTATGAGGTGCATAGTGGCTGAGGTAGAGAAAGAAGGGCTTTTCTTTGTTTCGCTCGATGAAATCAACTGCTTCCAGGTTCAAGCGGTCGGTTAAGTATTCTTCTTTTCCCATTCGATTATTTGGAAGATCTATCCATGAGATGGGTTGGGTACGAAATACATAAGGCCAAAAATTGGCCCCATTCCCCACACCCTTAATTTCACTTCCAATATTCCAATCGAAACCATGGTCCTTGGGTCGCACCTCAAATTGTGCATCCTGGTATTTATATCCAGTCAGGTGCCACTTACCCACCATACCTGTCTTATATCCATTACGTTTTAGGATTTTGGGAAGGGTTAGCTGGCTTACCGGAAGGGCATTGGATGAATTTGGGCGGAGGTAGTCCAGTATACCCACCCGGGCTGGGTGTTGACCGGTTAGCAGGGCGGCTCGGTAAGGAGAGCAAACAGGAGCCGCAGCATAGGCATGGGTGAAGCGGACTCCTTGCTTGGCTAGCTTATCCAGGTTGGGGGTTTCATTAAAAGTGTTTCCATAGCAACCCAATTCAGCCCAGCCCAAATCATCCGCCAATACAAAAATAATATTTGGTTTCTCCGCATGCAGGGAAAAAGTACACGTAATGAAAAAAAGGAACAAATGACAGATTTTTTGAAAGATCATTTGAAAGAAAGAGTAATTGAGGTTTTGGCTGACTTTTCATCGGCGAGAAAGGACAGGTAGTCAGAATGGGTTGCATTTTGCTCGGTAAAAGTGGCTCCGTTCAATTGAGGATCCCGGGAAAGTTCACTTTGATCCAGCCAAGGCTCAAATTGAACCCGAAGTGGGCAGTTGGAAACAGTAATCGATTTTTTCTTCTCTCCCAGGAAACCTTTTTTGCGTTCGAATCGAACTTGGGTCCAACCATCTTGATTACCTATGGGAATATCGAATTCCATCCATTCCCAAGGGGTGGGCATGGAATCCTTAATATGCAATACATTATCTGGGATTGAATAGGATAAGCCAGCCAACCCTTCAATAAAGAGAAGGATTTTACCGGCATTAAAATTGGAATATTGGTCGCCAAACAAAGCAAGGTCACGGCGGTAAGCCTCCGGGGCCACTGGAATTCCCCATTCCTTATGAAAGTTATAATTTTCCAAGTGATTAAGAGTCAGATCGGAAGCAATTTTGGGGAATCCCTGGCGAAAGATTCCATCTAAGGTGAAGTAGGCTGTATCCGGGGTATAGCCAAAGGACTGATCGTCCGCAGAGTTGAAAAGACTCATTGATTTTTTTGCCATCGCTAAGGGAAAGAACTCACCGAAGAATCCACGTTCTTTGTTCAAGGCCCATGAGTGAATCAATCTTTCCGCATATTCTCGGGGGAAGTGCTTGGAACGCATAGCCCAAAAAGCGGTGGTCATGAGCATACCATCTCTTCCACCCATGAAATAATCTTTATGTCCATTCGCTTCCCAGCGTTGATCAAACATAAGTCGAAGGTGTTTTGGGTCTTGGTTGATTCGCTTTTTCCAATGGTCGACATCAGAATTATTTCCAGAAATTACCGCCATTTTTTCAAGGGCTCTTCCCACTTCTGCGTCATTCATGGCAAATCCAACCAAGTTCTTCCAGAAAACTTTGCGGAAATATCCCTGGTAGCACTTGCGTACAAAATCGCGATCGCCCGTGTGTTGATAAATTTGCCAAGCCCCTAGGACATGTTCGGCTAATTCTCCACCATAGGCACCCGAGTGCCAACCAACGCCCTTGTTGTCGGAGAGAAAAATATGACCGTCATTGGTTTCCCGATACCGGCCATTCTCTACCAAGTGTTTCCAGGTTAACACATTCCCGTAGGCAAACCTCGGCTTATCCCGTGCCCATGCCCCCACCTTTATTTGAAAGCAGGCATCATACCGGTGAATACCGAGGAAGTTATTCACCGCAGACTGGGTATGATTTTCCATTTCCCACCCTTTTTGTACATTGATGTAATACATCATATGAAGAGACCAAAGGTAGTAATAAATATCCTCAAATTTTGAATCACTGCAGCGAAACTGGGGGATTTCCTGAGCAAGAATATTATTCATCTCTACAGTTTTCTCTTTCAGTAATGCCGGTGCAAGGAGGCTGGTTTCTCTGCCTGTATTCTTGGCAATGTTTTGATCATCGTGCATGGACCAAGACACAGTAGTTCCCTGTGAGTCGCACGGAATTTCAAAAGAATATTTCCATACGCCCCGGTCATCCTGATCGAGTTTCAGGGTTTTAGAAAAGTCTTTGGAGGAGGAGAGGGCAGTGGTCATCCCCTGATAAACACAAGGACCAATTCTTTCAGGTCGGTCGGGGTCGGGAAGGGAGCGAACAGTTCCCCCTTCGCGAATGAGAATCGAATTTGTAGATGAGTCGTATCGAGCAGAGGCATTCGAAGAAACGCTGTGACGAACATAAAAACTGTGCCCTTCAAATTTGAGGGTAATTGGTTCAGAGGATGTGATGATTGAGGCAGCAGCGTCTTTTGCACTGATAAACTTTTCCTCGCGAATGGTGACTCCATTTATTTCATACTCACAAATCATTTTATCCGGTCGCCAACTCATTCGAGTGGGGGCGGGGTGTTTATATACCTTGTCCCTAATAATGACACTGCCGTACAGAACACGGGTGTCTTTGTAGAATTCCCATCCCCGGTAGTCATTTCCAACGCCTGTATGTTCACTTCCAGACAGTTGACTATTGAGCAACCCGGCTCCACGACTTCGGAGATCATGGTAAAAGGGATGGGTAAGACCAATGGTTTCATCTTCTATTAATTCCCAACTTGCATGAAACCCTCCCACGTAATAGGCAAGGTTACCGGCTAAGAATCCGTGCTTTCTTCCCTGAATAGACTGCTCAAGTTTTTCGCAGAGAGAACTTTCTTTTGCGAATACATTTGAGCATACTGAAAGCAGAGCCAAACAGAAAAAAAAGCGCCGGGCTTGGAGTGACCTAAAGATCATACCTAAAAGTAAAAATAAACCTATTTTTCAAATGCGACCTGCACCTCGAGGATTCCCACGGCGGCATCCGGTTGAGGCACCATGTTAATCCGAATGGCATCACAAGTCAGTGGTGCAGCTGGGTGAATGACATTATATTGGTTGGCACGATTGTCATAGCGATCTGTGACATATAATTCAAAAGGTTTCCATTTCCCGTCATGTCTGATCTCAAGCGACCATTCTTTGGGAAATTTTACATCCTGTTGATCCTGCATCCAATAGACTCCGATATCGCGAACCTTTTTCGATTCTGGGAAGTGTCCTTCGACCCACTGACTCTTTCCAAGCTGTGGCCGACTGGTCCAGCGTGGCACGTTTTTTCCACTCGACCACTTTGGTTCCTTGCCATCTCCGACTGCACTTACGGTATCCAAGTCGGAGGTGTGGGAAGCTTTGATATTAGAAAATACACTTTTCTTAGGAAGTCTGTGAGGATCAAAAACGGCAAGTTTTGGAGTCGTGGGGAACCAAATGGTCATGGATCCAGGTTTACGGTTATTCCATGCATAATAGGGAATTAAGGATAGGCTTTTATCTTCCTCTCCTCCCGATTCATTAACGGCATTAGCCATTGTTTTGATTTGCGAAAAAGATCCGCTGGTAAGTTTTACTTTGGTTAAATTATATTTCGTTTCCACTTTTTCTTGATTAAGAAAAAAGCGCTGGGTCG
Source organism: uncultured Opitutia bacterium (assembly GCA_963934295.1). Lineage (GTDB taxonomy): Bacteria > Verrucomicrobiota > Verrucomicrobiia > Opitutales > Seribacteraceae > Seribacter. Next base: position 56,809 of record CAWVXY010000004.1, on the reverse strand, counting down.
CACCACCATTATCAATTTCTTCAGCACATAAAACGAAAGGCCCCCGTGTGAATGCAAGGCGGTTATGGTTTTCCTCCACCCGTTTGTCACATTGATTAATTCGTAAAGGCATGGGGAGATCAAGGATTATTTGATCTCCTTTTTTCCATTTCCGTTCGATAATCGCAAATCCCTTTTCGACTGTGGCCTGGGTCTTGGATCCGTTGACTGTGAGGCTCCAAATTTCTTTCTTTTGATTTAGATATTTATAAAGTTTCCCAGGTACAAACTGATTACCTGCCCAGGTGGGAATTCGAAGATGAACCTTAAAGCTAGATGGTTTTTTTGGATTAAGAGAAATCTTAATTTTCCCATCGTTTGGGTAGTCCGTTGTTTGATTGATAGCTAAATCTGTCCCGGCGATTTTTAAACTTGTGGAAGTGTCTGCATACATCGCCAAATAAAGATTTTCTTCATTGTGGGCATAGGTCATCCCTTGTACCTGAGGTAAAAGACGGGCCATGTTACTCGGACAACATGCAGTTCCAAACCATGGAGCCCGGCCGGCGGTTCCATGATTGAATGGATATTTTCCGTCTGCTTCGAGTGGGTTGACATAGAAGAAGCGATTTCCTTCCAGATTGACTGCAGCGAGCACATTATTGAGCAGGGATACTTCAGCAACATCGAGGTATTTTGCGTCCTGATGAACTAAAAACATTCTGAAGTTGAAGAGTACATTTCCCACAGCGGCGCAGGTTTCGTTAAAGGCATCTGCATTGGGTAAAAGATACTGTGGGCCGAAACCCTCAATTCCATGAACGGCACCCAATCCTCCGGTTATGTGCATGCGGGTGTCGGTAATATCTGCCCAAATACGGTGCAAAGCTTTGGTGTAAGAATTCTTTTGTTTTAACGCCGCAATGTCAGCCATTGCCGCGTATAAGTAGGTCGCCCGAACCGCATGACCGACCGCCTCGCTTTGTTTTTCCAAGGGAGCATGCTGTTGTGCGTATGTGGGAGACATGACGCCTTCTCCATCAGGAACATAAGTTTTTCCACGGATCTCGAGGAATTTTTCGGCCATTTCGAGATAAAGTTTCTTGCCGGTAACATTCGATAATTTTACCAAGGCCAATTCCATTTCCTGATGTCCGGGGGCTTGCCGGATTGGTTTTCCATTATTGTAATTTGGATCTCCTTCAAAAAAGACTCGGTTTACATGGACAGCATTCTTCTCGGCTACTTTTAAAAGGTTATCTTTCCCGGTTGCCTGAAAATAGGCTATTGCCGCTTCGTAAAGATGGCCCATGTTGTAGAGCTCGTGGCTATGCACAACGAAAGTATAGGGCTTATTTCCCATCATGTTTTTGTCGCTCCCCACCTTTGTGGTATGGGATGGGTAAAGATAGCCGTCCGGTTCCTGTGCGGCTGCAATGACCTCCACGATTCGATCGAATTGAGATTCAAGTTCTGGGTCATCTTGTAATTGGGCTAAGTAGGCAGCTCCTTCCATTACTTTATAGAGGTCAGAATCGATAAACCGGTGTGGGCGATGGTTGTCCACTTTTTTTCCTTTAAGATAATCAGCAGCAGCCTGTAAATGAGCCACTCCAGGTTCGGTTTTTTCAAAGGCAAAAGGTACCAGTACTTTTCGTTGAGTTATTAGGCGTGGTCTCCAAAATTCGCTTGTCATTTCAACTTTGTGAAAAGGAACAGGCTTGATGGATGCAACGACTTGAAGGCTAGCTAGAATAGAAAGGAAGCAAAGTTTAGAAACAGATAAAACATTCATAAATGTGAGAGTAATAGTATAAATTATTACATATCAACTATACTCTATATATAATAATTAATATTTTTGGTTTGGGTTTATTTGAATTTTAATGTTGGGCCGACAGGAAACCGATGGGCTGAGTAATCGGGATGAAGATCCGCAAAGGATGGAATCTGTAAAGGTTGGTTCATATTCAAATTTCTAAACATTACGCTTTTTAGGATCGTTACCGACGGATTAATAATTGGAGAAAGTCCATCGAATGATGCATCATCATGAAAATGATCACCATCCCCAGCGGTGGTGGACATGGTGAGAATAAAATGAGTATCAGCTGGCAGGTTTACACTCTGTTCAAGAAGAATATACCTGAATTCCTCCTCTAATATTCCTTGATTGTGCGGTCCAATTTCAATCCCAATGATTTTTTTTGGGGCAGAATTTTGGATTTCCCACAAACAGATAGAGTGCTTGGAGTTTAAGGTTCTTGGTTTTTTTCCCGATCGGCTGGGATAGTCCGAGTCTTGATCGGTGGGAATACCCCGCGCCGAACGGATAGGCAATTCACGGTCATGATCATCCCACATTCCTAAATGAGTAATAATTTGGTCTTCAACGAGTTTAAATTCAAATCCTATGGATCCGGTGATATCATTTCTTAAATTATTCCAACCGTCATCGATAATCAGGTTTGAACTTGGGGGAATATTGAGTTCCCTAGAATAACCCTGATTATGAATTTGAAGCAAATTTTCTGCGAGGGGAACGGCCGAGGACGAAAGGTTAAAAAAATCACTTTTTTCATAAGGATCTTTCTTTAAGTCGTAGGCTACCATTTCCTGGGCCGACCCCATTGATCCATTTGGTGCCCAGGGTTGGGCTAATCCACCCCGAATGATTACCTTGTGAGAGGATTGCCTGATCGCAATGGCGTCGTTTTCAAAGGGGGGACCAAGGTGGCAAAAAAAATAGCGGAGCCTTGTATCCATTTGTCCCGGATCTTTCCAAAAGTCAAATGAGTCAAGACTATCTTGGGCTTCGGTAGGATGCAGATTGTCCCCGATGATTCTTGCGAAAGTGGAAAACAGGTCGGTGAGAGAAAACAAATTTGAATTGGTTCTTCCTTTTTCAAAAACTCCATTCCAAGAGAGAATAAAAGGAACCCGATGACCCCCTTCCCAAATTTTGGCTTTTTTTCCTCTTAGCCCTCCGCTTTCCTGGTTTGTTCCTTCGTTATCCCCGACATTAGGCCCATTATCGCTGGTGAAAATGATTAAGGTGTTGTCGATGAGTTTATGACCTGGATTTCGTGGATCATTGGTTTCTTCTAGTTTTGTAATCAGTGCACCAAAAGCTATGTCATTTTCAATCACCATGTCTTCACGCTCGGTTCCTTTGGTTCCATCCGTATACCTGCTCGTTCCCTTAACGGGCTTTCCATCCAAAAATTTTGGTACTGCATAATCCCCGCTTTGGTTTCTCTGGAAATGATTTGCGGTAGGAACATAGTATAAAAAGAACGGCTTTTGTTTTTGAGATGCTAATTGAATGAATTGGAGCCCTTCTTTGAGGAAATCGGGTCCGAGTTGAGATAGGTCCCAGTTCGGTCCGCTGAGAATTTGGCCGGCTCTGTGTTTCATGCCCATCCAATGCATTTTCGAACGATCGGTGAAAGTCCACTTGTCATCACGAATGTAGATCCTTGGTTCAGTATCCAAAGAATCTTCAGTATTTCCTGGGACACCAAAGAATTCATCGAATCCATGATGAGTAGGGCCATCAAGTAATGGTTTTGTGAAATCTACATCTTTATAGTCAAATTCATCCGCAGGCTGACCATGGCCATCATCGAAATCCATACCGACATGGTATTTCCCGATAGCTCCAGTGTAGTAGCCGTTTCGTTGGAGCATTTCGGGTAGAGTGGTCAGAGCCTTCTGAATCATAGGTCTGTTCGGACCATGAGGGAGCCATCCCTGTTTTTTAAGGTAGGCCCGATGTGCGAGTCGCCCGGTTAAGAGAGAATATCGAGTGGAACTACACATAGATGCCGGCGCATGGGCATCCGTAAAAATAATTCCCTGTTTGGCAAATTTTTCAATGTTAGGAGTTTTAAGAGTTTTTCCAACGGGTTTAGATCCTTTAATGAGGCTGATATTAAGGTACGCATCAGTATCCCCAATGCCCATGTCATCAGCCATAAAGAGTATGATGTTGGGCTTAGTTTTAAGGTCTGCTAAAAGTAGGTCTGTGTAAGAATAATTCCCTACCAATAGAAGAAATATTTTAAAATACTTCATCTAGATTAGTAAGTTATGGTAATGGGGAAATTAGCCGAATTTTCTCGGATGAAATTACTAGTGAGTAGAGAACTTAATTTTCTAAATAGGAATAGTATTTCTTCCTACCCAGAGGTTTGTGGGCATTGAAGATTTAAAAGAAAAGCCTTTTTGCTAGCTGTTTTGTGAGAACAGCCAGTCCCAAAGTTCGGCTGAGTTCCAGACATCAACCCATGAGTTATGACCGCGTCCCTTTATTTCGGAATACTTTGCTGAGCCTCCTGCTTCTTTTACAGCCTGGATCATGTCTCTCGATCGACTCGGTTTTATGACCGTATCCTTGTCTCCATGCCATGCCCATATGGGGATTTTGGAAATTTTCCCACCAAGACTTTTGTCTCCACCTCCGCAAATAGGAACGGCGGCAGCAAAGAAATCAGGTCTGCGTTGAATTGCATCCCATGTGCCATAGCCTCCCATGGATAATCCCATTGCATAAATTCGATTTGGATCGACTTGGTTTTTTGGATTTTGAACATAGGAATCGATTTGCTCAAATGCCATTTTCATAGAATGAGAGATTTTTGGCATTCTATGACCGAGAAGGCTCCAATGGACATCAACCCATCGTTCACCCTTTGGAACTTGTCCTGCGAAGATATGAGATTTTCTTTTGGAACGAACGCCTTGTTGTTCAAATGCTAGGATTGCTCCGGCATCGGTCAACTGTCCTTGGTTGTCTTGGCCCCGCCCTCCGGCTCCATGGAAGAATACCAACAAAGGATATTTTTTTCCTTTTACCATTTTGGTAGGGGCTGATGTTCGATAAAGGAAATTTTTGTTTTGTTCTTTTTTTACAGATTTTGCCGCATAAGTAGTAATCAGCTTGTCATTGGTATTTGAATATAAATGAATGCTAAATAAGCAGGCAATCATTGGACATAGAAAAAGTAAACGACTCATGACAGAGTGCTACTTGGAGTTACTGATCGATTCAATGCGAAAATTAAAAAAGTTTATTTTAGGTAACAAAAGCTTCATTCTGTATTGCTCAAATCAGTGCAATCGTAATTATAGAATAAATGTCAGAATTGGTTGAAAATGGAATTACGCTTCTCCGAGAGAAAGGACTACGTGTCACAGAACAGCGAAAGGCGATACTGGAAGTTTTAGCTAGTGCTGACTCCCCAATGTCTGCCGAGGAAGCGTTCGCTCAACTGCCTCCAGAATCCTGTGACCTGGTTACTGCCTACCGTTGTTTGGAACAGTTTGAGAAAATTAATGTCGTACAGAGAGGCGTGCGTGAAAACGGAACTAAGGTTTACTGTATTGGGCACGGACATGACCATCATCATCATTTGACTTGTCGAAATTGTGGTAGGACTGAACGGATTGATCTTTGTATGGGAGAAGAATTGGAGGAAACAGCTAAGTCCTTCGGGTTTGTTGAAATCGCTCATGTTATGGAGGTTTTTGGAACCTGCCCATCCTGTGCATAGAATTTTTTATTTCCTAATCATTTGTTTCCTAGCTTGCTTAGAAAGCTAATTGCATTTGAATGTATTATTTACCCTTTTGTCCAATTATGAAAATTTTATTTTCTTCAATTAGTCTATTCCTACTTGTTGTAACTGGTCTTTTGTCCAAGCCTGATGTTGAGTTGTTGAAAATTGAGAACGCAGCACCTGAGAAATCTTCAGTTAAACCAAAAAAAACACGAAAAGTTCTGGTTTATTCGCATCCAAGCGGTTTTAAACATAGTTCGATCCCCACTGGAGTTAAAGGTTTACGTGTACTTGCTGAAAAAACTCAGGCATTTGAAGCTACTTTTACTCTCGAGACAAAAGAATTTACCTCCGAAGGTTTAATAAAATATGATGCAATTATTTTTAATAACACGACACATGTACAAAAGGCGTTTACTGAAAAGTCGCAAAGGGATGCGATTTTAAATTTTATTAAGAATGGAAAAGCTTTTATTGGGTTTCATGCGGCTTCGGATGGTGGCATGTCTCAATGGCAGGAATATACTGATATGATTGGGGGATGTTTTGCTGGCCATCCATGGAATGCCGGAGGAAAATGGCCCTTTTTTGTCGAAGATAGTGGCCATCCTGTTAATCAGGCATTTCAAGAAAAAGAATTCATGTTTTCAGATGAAATATATCAATACAAGGGCTATGATCGAAGCAAGCTTCGAGTTTTGATTGGGCTTGATTCAGTAAAAACAGACAAGAAAGGAATTTCGAAAACTAATGATTATCCTGTATCCTGGGTACGTTCTTATGGAAAAGGTCGAGTTTTTTACTCTAATTTTGGCCATAATAAAGCAACTTGGTGGACACCATTTATGTTGCAACACTTTCTCGATGGAATTCAATGGGCATTAGGCGACATAAAAGGGCCATCCAAATCAATTCCTCAATCAAGAAACTTAAATTAAAACTCTCAAAATTCTCAAATTAATCTATTATAATTCATATGAAAGAAACAGAATCTGTAAGTCGAAGAAAATTCATTGGTACCTCAGCAATCGTAGGTGCAGCCGCATCCTTTCCCTATGTTGCAAAAGGCGAAGCACTTCAAAGTGATACAATACGAGTTGCTGCGATTGGACTTGGTGGTCGCGGGACAGGAGCGATTACTCAAATTCTTGATGCCCCTAAGGATTTGGAAAAAAATAAAAATGTTCGCTGTAACACAAAGTTAGTTGCAGTAGCGGATGCCTTTCCAGAAAAATCGGCGAATAAAATAGCTGCATTTAAGAAAAAATATGGTGATGACCGAATTGATGTGGAGGGCAGAATCTTTGGTGGCTTAGATGGTTATAAACAGGCTATCAATGAGGATGTTGATATGGTAGTGATTGCCACTCCTCCCGGTTTCAAACCACAACAATTTGAATATGCGATTAACCAAGGCAAAAAAGTTTTTATGGAAAAACCGGTTGCCAGTGATGTTACCGGAATTCGTCGTGTATTGGCCTCCGCGAAGAAAGCAAAGGAAAAAGGTCTTACAGTTGGTATTGGATTACAGCGTCGGCACGAAGAACGCTACATTGATTGCGTCAAACAACTTCAAGACGGGGTCATTGGAGATATCAATATGCTTCGTGTTTATTGGAATGGTAATTCTATTTGGCACCGTGCGAAGCAGCAGGGTATGACAGAAATGGAATATCAGGTAAACAATTGGTATCACTTTACTTGGGCGTCAGGAGATCAAATTTGTGAACAGCATATTCACAATCTGGATGCAGGTTGCTGGATTAAGGGCATGTATCCGATAAAAGCCAATGGTATGGGCGGAAGCGAAATGAGAATGGGGGGAGACCGAAAGCTTTCCCAGATATTCGATCATACTTTTGTTGAGTATACTTTTCCGGACGGAACCAAGATGTTCAGCCAAGGTCGCCATCTTAAGGGAGGGTGGTCTCATGTTGCTGAATATGCCCATGGATCTAAGGGTACCTGCAAGGTTGCTAGTCATATTGAACCATTTGATGGTGACCCAACTCGTATCCGTGGTGCTGGTGGAGGACACTACCAGGAGCAGAAGGATTTAATTGAGGCATTGCACAAGGGCGAGTATTACAACGAGGCGGAATATGGTGCTATGAGTACATTTACCGCTATTTTAGGTCGTGAAGCATGCTATTCTGGAAAAGAAATTATAGCGGATGAGCTTTTAAAGAAAGGTAGAGATTATGCCCCGGGTATTGATGATTATACTTGGGACACAAAGCCCCCGGTTGTTCCAGGTGCAAATGGCGAATACCCAGTCCCATCACCAGGAGTTTATCGTCCTTTTGCTTAATTAAACTTGGATTTTTAAAGCCTCTCGGGAATTTCCTGAGAGGCTTTTTTTGGTTTAGATTGTATTAAATTGAATACAATAATAACCTTTTTTTTTATTCATTAGTGTTGTGGATCCAAACTTATTTATTAGGATGATTCTAGTTTGGCCTTTTATCCATGTAAGAAAATTTTCGCTTAAATGATTCTATCCGATCGTTCTATATTAGATGCAATTGATGCCCAAAACATCGTAATTGACCCTTACGACAGATCCAGTTTGGGGACTAATAGTTATGATGTTCACTTGTCTAAATTTCTGGCATGTTATGTGGATGAAATTATTGATGCGAAGAAGCACAATATGGTAAAACATTTTGAGATTGAAGAAGAAGGAATAGTTCTAAACCCAGGAAAGACTTACCTAGGTTCCACATTAGAATATACCGAAACTAGACTGTATGTTCCATTTCTCGAAGGAAAATCGAGTGTTGGGCGATTGGGGATTGATATCCACGCAACTGCTGGAAAGGGAGATGTTGGGTTTTGTAACCACTGGACATTAGAAATATCGGTATCTCAACCTGTTCGGGTTTACGCAGGAATGCCAATCGGACAATTAATCTATTTTAAAGTAGATGGAGAAGTTGAAATTGATTATGCCAATAAATCCAGCGCTAAATATAACAAACGTACTCCACAACCCGTTGAATCCATGATGTGGAAGAATATTTTTTAAGTCTTTGGAAGATCCCCTTCATCGTGAAATTTTGGAAGAACACGCACGTTCGCCCATGTTTCATGGTCGTTTAAAAAAATCTAATCTTACGGGATCTTGGGTCAGTAAGAAATCCGGTAATAGTTGTACAGTTGAACTTTTTGAGAAAGATTCTGTCCTGCTTCATATTCATTTTATTGCACAGGGTTCAGCATTATCTGAAGCTTGTGCATCACTTATGTGTTGTCAGGTTGAAGGCATGAGCCAGCTGGAATCTAAACTTTTATCTCAAAAGATAATTACTTTTATTGAGAAGGGAAAAGAATTCCCTCTGCCTGGAGATTTAATTGTCTACGAGACAATTTTTCGGTTCTCTGAAAGACATGATTGCAGCTTGCTGCCTTGGCGTGCATTGTTAAACGCTCTATAGTCGTTTAATAAGACCTACGATATCCGCCACCTCTTTTTCCACCACCGTATTGGCTCCATTTACTACCATATCCTGATTGTTGACCGAAAGAATTCTGAGCATGAACATTGTATAGTTCGTATCCGGTTTGGGGAAGTTCTTTTAAAAACCTACTTTGCATAAGTCGTATCTGAGTCCCATTTTGGCTTGAAAGCATAGGGAAGACAAGGTGTAGAGATCTTTCTGCACGTGTAGAGGCTACATAAAAAAGACGTCTTTCTTCTTCTAGGTCACCCTCTCCGTCAATAGCTCTTTTGTTGGGAAACAAACCGTCTGCCAGTCCAATAATAAAAACATGACGAAACTCCAACCCCTTAGATTGGTGAATAGTAGATAGGCGTAGGCAACTCTCGCCCTGTCGTACAACTCGATCTCCAGATTCTGAACTTAGTAGAATTAATTGACTCAGCATTTCCGCTAGATTCTCATGTTTACTAGCGAAATCGACCAAGCTTTCTAAATCCTCTTCCCTTCTTGGCCAATTTTCATAAGTGGCATGTAAATATTCATGGTACCAACCGTTTATAGCTTCATCAACAACTTTGGATGGGGTTGCGGTTGCCGTCAGTTCTGAGACACTCTGCAAGGTTTCCATTAGTCCAATCCAATCTTCTTTTGCATCGGCGGGAACTTTCTTAAGGATTTCAGGCTCGGAAAGCGCTGAGATTAAAGTCATCGATTTTTCGGATGAAACTTTTTCAGCCAGAGATAATAGTTTAGTTGCTGTTTTTTCTCCAACTTTGGGCAAAAGGCATGCGAATCGATGAAAGGCAGTTGAATCTTTCGGATTTACTACAAACCTCAGTTGGGCCACTAAATCCTTTACATGAGCTTGTTCGAAAAACCGCATACCACTTGTAATTACAAATGGAATATCTCTACGCGATAATTCTATTTGAAGTTCCATTGCGTGGTAATGGGCTCGATAGAGAATAGCAATATCATCATAACTTGTTCCATTGTTAACCAGTTGTTCTACTTTTGATAATATAAAATTTGCTTGCTGATAAGTGTCAATTGTAGGCACGACAACGGGAAGATCCTGATGGGGTTGAGACGGTTTAAGAGTTTTGGTAAAGTTTTCGTCTGTTGCTCGATTTTCGAGAATACCATTGGCAAATTTTAGAATTTCCGGGGAGCTTCTGTAATTGGTTTCAATTTTAAATATTCTTGTACCAGGATGTCTCTCAGGGAATCCAAGAATTTGATCAATATCAGCTCCTCTCCAAGTATAGATACATTGCGCATCATCTCCCACGGCCATGATCTGATGGTTAGCTCCGATTTTATCAACAATTTTTGCCTGCAATGTGTTCACATCCTGATATTCATCAACTAAGATGTGAGAGAACCTGTCTTGGTAGTATTGAGCGGCCTCTTGGTTTGTCTCTAGAACTTGAAGCCATAAGACAAGTAAATCGTCATAATCAGCCAATCCGCGACTAATTTTGGCTTCCTGGTATTCACGCATGAACGCATCAATTTTAGCTAAAAGTTCTCCGTTTGATGGATATCTTCCCTTTGCCACTTCTTCGACGGGAACCATTACATTTCGTGAATAGCTTATGATTCCCTTGATAGGTTTTGCTTTTGGATTTTCTTTTGATTTAAAGAAATCGGGATCTAAATCTCTTATGACCTCCGATAGGAGCGAATCAGAATCACTATCGTCAAGAATAGTATAGTTTCTTGGCAGACCAATTGAATCTCCAAATAAACGTAGAACTTGTCCGCCAACATGGTGAAAAGTACCACCTAGAAAGCGATGTGCTCCCACGCCTGTTAATTCTTCGACTCGTTCAAGCATTTGTTTCGATGCTTTATTTGTAAATGTGAGGAGGAGAATATCCTCAGGGTTTACTCCTTCTGATAATAAATAGGCAACTCGGTAGGTCAGGGTTCGCGTTTTTCCAGAACCTGCCCCTGCCAATACTAAGGCTGGCCCAAATGGAGCCGTAACCGCCTTATATTGGTCGTCGTTAAGCTCCGACTTAAAATCTATCGTAGCTTTATTTTTTGCCGGTGGGGGAGTACCGAACATATCATCTTCTTCATCTTCGTAATCGTACACGGGAATAACCTTTCACTTAAAGCTGATAAACGGGCAAGCGTTTTCAGTTTTTTTTGCTTATATTGGAGCTAAGTGATCCCGATGAATGACCTCTGACCGATTTTTTCCGGGAAAAAGAGCGAGAATTTCATCATCTTTTTTACCTTGTGCTCGAAGTAATTCGTTTTTACTAAATCGAGTTATTCCACATGCAATAATTTGATTTTCTGGATTTTTAATTTCCACTACATCTGCTTTTTCAAATTCACCTGAAATAGAAGAAATGCCTTTTGCGTGTAAGCTGTCTCCTTTTTTCATAATTGTATTAGTTGTAACAAGGTCTACTGAAAGCATCCCTTTGGGTGCGGGAAAGAATGGAAGCCATTTTTTTCTTTCAGATAATGTCAACCCAGATGGTGCAAAAAATGTACCCTGTACATTATTACCTTTAACGATATCTCCTAATAGTGAAGGATTTTCTCCACTTCCAATAAAAACAGCACAACCTGCCTGGCACGCAATTTTGGCCGCTTCAATTTTGGTTACCATACCACCTACGGCAGTAGGGCTATGTGTTCCTTTAGCCATTGCATCTATGGATGGAGTAATTTCAGCAACATAAGGAATTAAGGATCCTGAAGTAGGGTGGGTCATTAATCCTTTTACTGTTGATAAAATGATCAAGAAATCCGCTTTACCTATAGAAGCAAGCAAAGCGGAGAGTACATCGTTATCGCCAAATTTAATTTCTTCATCACTGACAGAATCGTTTTCATTCACAATAGGAATAATGTTACGATTTAGTAGGGTGTTTAATGTCTCTTCTACTTTTTGGGATCTTTTTTTATTTTCAAAATCTTCTCTTGTTACAAGAACTTGAGATGCAATCAATCCAGCTTTTTCAAGGGAGTCACTCCACGCGTTCATTAAGCGGCATTGTCCAATTGAGGCACATGCTCGGGAAAGAGCTAAATCTTTGGGTCTTTCTTCCAAGCCTAACTTACCCATTCCAAGTCCCACAGCACCTGAACTTACTATAATAGTTTGGATTCCTTCTTTTGACAAACTTGCAATACTTTCTGCCAGTTGCTCCATCCGATCCGTTCTCACAGCACCCTTTCCAGAAGAAAGAATCCCAGTGCCGAGTTTAATAATAATCTTTTTTAACAAAATTTTTTACAAATCGGTTAAACTAACTTTCTTTACAGAACCTACTAAAGTAAACTGCAAGGTGTTAGACTTTTCTTAAGTCAGACTCTTTTGCTAGAAGTGCATCATTTATCTTACCGACAGCATCATCCGTATTTTTCTGAACATCCTTTTCGCCTCTTTTAAAATCATCTTCGGGTAAGCCATTTTTCTGGGCCTCCTTTAACTCATCCATAGCTTCTTTTCTGGAAGCCCGTACCCCAACTCTGCTTTGTTCCGCAAAGCCTTGAGCCATTTTGCAAAGCTCTTCCCTTCTTTCTCCGCTAAGTTCGGGAATGGGTAGTCGAATGATTTCACCCGTAATGAGGGGAGTGATTCCAAGCTTTGCTTCAAGTAGTGCTTTTTCAATTGGTGCACATGTTGATTTATCCCATGGTTGAATTTGAATGGTTCTTGCATCGGGGGTGGTTATAGCGGCAACATCCCTCAACTTCATTGCTGAACCGTAAACATCCACCGTAATACTTTCTACCATTGAGGAATTGGCTTTCCCGGTATGTAGAGATGAAAACTCACTCATGACATGATCAATAGATTTGTTCATGTCTTGATTCATTTTAGTAAAAATATCTGATGTATCCATGATAGGTAATGATTTAGGTTCGAGGGTAACTTTTGAGGTTAAAAAAATTATTTAACATGAGTTCCGATATCTTCACCGGCAACGGCCATGCGAATCGAGTGTTTTTGTTGAAGGTCAAACACGAGAATAGGCATGCGATTATCCATGCAAAGGGAAAATGCTGTCGAGTCCATAACTGAAAGCCTTTTTTCTAAGCAATCCATGTAACTGAGTTGGTTGAATTTGACCGCATCATCGTGTTTGTGTGGGTCTTTGTCATATATACCATCTACTTTAGTGGCTTTGAGGATAATTTCAGCAGAAATTTCACTTGCGCGTAATGCAGCAGTAGTGTCGGTGGAAAAATATGGGTTTCCAGTACCGGCAACAAAAATAACGATTCTGCCTCTTTCAAGATGCCTGATTGCACGTCTTTGAATGTATGGTTCGGCTAGTTTATCCATAGGGATAGCACTTTGAACCCTGACCACGGAACCCATCTTTTCCAAACGATCCATTAGAGCCAGACCATTTATCACGGTTGCAAGCATTCCCATTGAATCTCCAGTTGTTCGGTCAATTCCCTTATCGCTTCCTTGTAAACCTCGAAAAATATTTCCGCCACCAACTACCAGTCCTACCTCAACTCCCATATCTGAGACGGCTTTAATCTCTGAGCATATATTTTCTAAAGATTTAGCATGAATAGGTTCACCTTCGCTTCTGCTACCAAGGATTTCACCACTTATTTTTAGAATAATTCTTTTAAATTTGTTAGGCATGGATTGAGTTTATTTGAAGCAAGAATCTTGACTTTAATTGAGTTGTGAGCATTTTAGAAGTTGTAGCCTGGTGGTGTAATGGTAGCACAGGAGTTTTTGGTACTCTCAGTCGGGGTTCAAATCCCTGCCGGGCTGCCACTTCATTCTAATTGTCTAAATTTAAGAATGATAGTTTGTACACATTAGCCAAAAATTGTTGCTTTGTGATTACTCTCCTGGAAGTGGAGGAAGATCAAAAGGATTAAAGGTAGGTGGTGGCGGTGGTGGTGGCGGTACATTGTCAAATACCTCTTCGTTATCCGCAACCGGAGGAGGAGAATTAAACACATCTCCAAGAGGTACTCCCGATGGGGTAACATTTGATTCTACATTTTCTTCTGCAAAAGGATCAAAAGGAGCAGGGTTATTTTGAATATTCAATTCAGGCGAAGGAGGAGAGGTCTCAAACGGGTTATCACTGGGAGGAGGTGGTGGTGGCGGGGGAGTCTCGAAGGTTGGTAATGGAGGAGTTGGAGGAGGTTCATTATCAAAAGGATTGAAGCTTGGAGGTGCTGGTGGGGGCGGGGGAACAAAAGAGTTGTTTTGCATGGGTTCAATTGGTGGGTTAGATTCTTTAAGTTCATCCTGAAATGGATCAAAGGAGGGTGGTGGTGGCGACGGAAAGGTGTCATTTGCATTTTCAACCGGATTTACAGTTGGCTCTGTAGGTTCGTCCTCAAAAGGATTAAAAGTTGGAACCGAAGGTGGTGGAGGAGGTGGAGGTGACGCTAAAGAATCAGTATTGTCTGGAGGCAGAATTGATGGTTTTTCTGTGTTAACATTGCTTGGAGGTGCAAGAGGTGTAGGGGACTTTTTCCATAGGTTTTTGATAGGTGAAGCCTCTCCTGATGAATTTACACTAGGTTCTGAAACTGAATTTGGAATAGGATTGCCCGCTTCCGTCGATTGGATTCCTTCGGAAACATTTTCGATATTAGTAGGTGGTGCGAATAGCGAGTCTTCGTCAGGTGTTGCAGGTATACTTTGTTCAACAGGTTTAGAAGAATCAGAATTTAATGTTGGCTTAGGTTCTTGAATATTTTCATCAGGATTTACCGAATCTGAGGAATCGATTTTTTCTCCGGTTAATAAATTTTGAGTTGCTGTTCCGTCAACAAAACGAATTTCTGAGATTTTCTTTCCAGTTAAGTCCCATTCTGTGCATACGCCATGTTCGAGGTTTTTTCTGAAGTTGTAATCAAATTGTTGTTGTCCATTTTGAAACCACCCCTGTGAATTTCCTTCCATCATATCTTCATCAAATTGAGCTGTTAAGCGTTTCTGCCCATTTTCATACCAAATAGTTCTTTGTCCATGTTGCTTGTCTTTTTGATAAAATAAACCAAGCTTTCTTTGACCATTGGGGTACCATTCTGAAGACGGTCCTTCCCGCAGCCCGTGTCGATAGATCGTCGATGATTTTTCCAAACCATCGGGGTACCACTCATGTGCTTCTCCGTGAGGTTTTCCATTTCGCATTTGTACCTCAAGAACTTTGGCACCATTTGGATGCCATTCGCTTTTAGGTCCATTGAGATTACCCTCTCGATAAGTTTCCCTACGGAGTAATTCTCCCGTTATCCTAAATTCTTCTGCTGTTCCATCCTTAATCCCGTCCTTGTAATTGATGGCTCTTCTTTTACGACCATTGTAAAAATATTCGGTGGTGGTTCCATGTTTTTTTCCATCCTTCCATTGAGAAACCGATTTAGTTGGGCTCTGCTCAAATGTTTCAATTGCTTCTCCCGTAAAAGCTTTGGTTGATTTGGAAAGGTTTCCATCATTTCCAGTAAGCCTGACAATGCCAGCGTCGTCCAAGTCCAACCAATGTAACATTACTGTTTTATCTTTGGTTGAGCTAACTTTCCCTGTTGGGCTTGTTTGGATACAAGATGAAAAAAAGCTAGCAAGTACAAAGACTAAAAAAGGCAAAATTATCTTATTCATCATTATTTTTAATGGCGATGTATAAAGTTTCTTGCAAGTGTTTTTACTTCTGCAATATAGCCATTATTTAATCTCGATTGTTAAAAAATGTAAAAACTTAATAGTTTTACTGAAATTAAGGGTTAGTTAAATCAAGAAATAAAAATAAAATAAAGTTCCTTTATGATAAGCGTAAAATATTTAACAATATTAGTTTAAGTAAAATAATAGCATCATGTCTGGTTATTGAAAGTCGCAAATATCAAAAGGTTGGATAACTTATTATGTTTCTGAATCATTTGTTTGTCCCCAAAATTCTTCAAGATCGCGTCGTTGTTTTTTGGATGGTCTACCCTTCGAAGAAGAAATTGAAAAAAATGCCCTATTTTTTCTGAAAATTCTCTCTTTTTCGTATTCTTCTTCCGGGGTTAAATCTGTAACATAATTTACAACTAATTTAGCACCAATTCTTTTATTCAATAATTGTATGACCTTAAAAGATTTTGAATGGGATGGTTGCTTGATTATAATAATATCGTCAATTTTTACTTCTCGTGATGCTTTCGCAATAGTGTCGTTTACTTTGATCCAGTTTCGTTTGCATGCATCGGTGGATAACGATCTGGTTTTGAAGTTTCGAGTCGCCCATAAAAAACGATCTAGGCGAACTTTATCTTTAATATTATTAGAATGATTAATTTTTCTTGGATAGCCTGATTTCGACGGAAAGCTTTATGTCATTGTTTGTTGTAATTTGAATTCCTCCTTTATTTCCTTTTTCTAAATCCACTTGTTTTATTTTATCGGGAGTAATTCCACTTCTACTGAGGATGTATGGTAGGAAATTTACAACTTCTGCAGGGAAATTGGTAAAGTCAGGAATCACAAAATCTCTTTTTGAAAGATCGATACCCTTTAGAACCAAGCGGAATCTGTCTTCATTATTTAATTCAAGTCCGCGAGCAATTTTATCAATAGTTTTACAACCGGCGGTTCTGATTCCATTTTCCAAATCGTTCACAATTGAAGTCGAAACCCCACTTTTTGAAGCCAGTTCAGGTTGGGTGAGACCTGATTGTCTTCGAAATGATTTTAGAATTTTACCTAATTTTAATATTTTTGCTTTTCGCTCAACCATATGAGGTGGTTTTATTGTTAGTTGGTTTTAATTTGTCAAACATTCAGATTTAAATCCTATAGAATTTATTTTATTTCGACAAAACGTGCCCGGAATAAAGATTGGTTGTTTTCCAATGAACTATTTTGCTCAAGGGGTGACAGTTCTAGAATGAAACCGTCAGTTCCCAAATTCACGATTGTACTTTGTTTTTGTTTATTAATCAAAATTTCATTGGGTGGATTTTTGTTATCAATCATTTTTTCGGAATCTCCGAATTGTCCAAACTTGCGAAATGATTCTATCCACGGTTCAATAAGGTTTTTATTTTGATAAGCAAAAATTCCTAGAATTGTGGCTATTAAAAAAAGTGAAATATAAAGAACCCACCTGCTTTTTTCGTGAGTAGGAGGCTTCTCGGGGCGTGGTCCCTGAATGCTTTCATCCCACTCTTTCCATTCTTTGTTCTTTTTACGAATCTCAATTATGGAACCAGTAATGATGGCTAATTCATAAAGAATGTATAGTGGTATGGTTAATATACATAGGCTAACTGGATCACCCCCAGGGGTAATTAAAGCTGCAGATACCATTAATATAACGAGAACTAATCTTCGGTTCTCCCTGAGTTTCGATACATTTAAAATCCCAATTTTTATTAATAAAATGAGAATAAGTGGAAATTGAAAAGCAATGCCAACAGCAAAAGTCATCCATATTATTGTGCTGTAATAATTTCCTGCTTCAGGGCGATAGACATCAAGTCCTAGTACATTGAAAGAGAATTCAATGGTAAATGCGAGGGAATAGGGTAGGATGAAAAAATAAGTCATCGATGCCCCTGCCAGAAACAAGAAAGTTGCCGCAACGCACCCAGGAAAAAAAACTTTTTTTTCATCTTTAGTTAAACCTGGGACCACGAAAGAACCAACAAAGTATAGGATAAGAGGAAGTGAAATGCCAATACCCCCTAAAAAGCAGATTTTCATTGCAATAAAAATGGGGGAATAAGACCGAATAACTTGAAGTAAATTTCTATTTTGTCCGTTGGAAAAATGGGTGAGAATTCTTGTGCGGTGGTGCGGGTCATTGATTCCCCATTTTATTAATGCAGGCTCTCTTGCATTTCTAAGCATGCCTAAGTCCACTTTTTTTTCGTCAAGTAATTTTATATATTGCTCGAGGCCAATGGTTTGTAGATCAATATCAATTTGACCAAAATCTTCTACTGCACTAACGAGTGGCATTTGTAGAAGTTTGACCGAGTCTTGCATAAATATGGCCACCCCGACGCACCCAAAAATGAAAGCAAGGACGGCTTTTAGGATGACCCACCTAAGTTCTTCAAGGTGTTCGAGGAAATGCATCTCATTGGCATTGGTTTTAGAACCTTTACCTTTTAAGATACCTGTGATGCCTTCGTCTTTAAACCTTTCACCAAAAGTTTTTGGTTTTTTCGAATGTTCGCTCATTGTGAAAATTTAGAGAATGTAATGAATTGAAATATGAGAAAGTTGAGATCAAATAATGGCATCTTTCTTTTTTTCGTCCATGACAAACCAAATATTTTACTTCAACTGAAAAATAAAGAAGAAGTCATAGCATTGACAAATGTGATAAAAAATAAGATAAATTCCTTTTAAAATTTATCTCACGGCATCAATTTTATCCATTCTCTTGCCAAGATAAAAATACCAGATGTTAACCAAACCTTCATTCAAATGGCCCAAAAAAAGAAGTCAAAATCAGCTAAATCAAAATCAACTGCTAAGGTGGCAACCACAGCTAAGCCTAAAGCAGCAAAAGTAAAGAGTCATAAATATGTTTATGATTTCGGAAAGAAAACCGACGGCGACGCAAAGCAACGTGAACTTTTAGGTGGAAAAGGTGCTAACCTTGCTGAAATGGCAAAAATAGGATTGCCCGTACCTCCAGGCTTTACCATTTCTACTGAAGTATGCACATACTTTTATAAAAACAGTAAGAAGTATCCCAAAGTTTTAGATGATCAAATGAAGGCTTCGGTTGCTTTGATGGAAAAGCAACAGGGTAAGAAATTGGGTGATTTAAAGAAACCTCTTCTTCTTTCGGTCAGATCGGGTGCTAGGGATTCTATGCCCGGAATGATGGACACCATTCTAAACCTTGGTCTTAACGATGAAACGGTAGAGGCATTAGCTAAAGCTTCTGGTAATTCTCGTTTTGCGTGGGATTGCTATCGCCGTTTTATTCAGATGTATGGTGATGTTGTGATGGGGGTACAGAAACTCCCCAGCGAAGATCATGATCCATTTGAAGCACTAATTGAGGATTTTAAAAAAGAAATTTTTCCTAAAGAAAAAGGTGAAGTGGACGATTCCCGTATATCGACTGATCAAATGAAGGAATTGGTCGGACGTTTCAAAAATTTAGTTAAAACAAGATCAGGTGAAGATTTCCCAACTTGCCCATGGCAACAATTGGAAGGATCAGTCGGGGCGGTATTTAGCTCATGGATGAACGATCGGGCTATTGTTTATCGTCGTAAATATGGTATTCCTGCAGAATGGGGAACTGCTGTAAATGTTCAGGCAATGGTATTTGGAAACACCGGTAAGAAATCTGGATCTGGTGTTGGTTTTACTCGCGACCCAGCAACCGGAGAAAAGGTACTTTATGGAGAATTTCTTACGGATGCACAGGGTGAAGATGTGGTAGCTGGAGTTCGTACACCCAGACCCGTTGCCAAACTTAAACGGGTTCTTCCGAAACCTTTTAAAGAACTTGTACTTGTGCAAAAAAAGCTGGAAAAGCATTTCAAGGATATGCAGGACTTCGAGTTCACCATCGAAAATGAAAAACTTTACATGTTGCAAACCCGAAATGGAAAGCGGACTGGTCTTGCTGCTGTTCGTATTGCAGCTGAGATGGTAAAAGAAAGATTGATTGATTGGAAGACTGCGATTAAAAGAGTCCCTGCTGATCAATTGGATCAAGTTCTCGCACCCGTTTTTGACGAGGCAGCTCAAAAAGCAGCAAAAACTTTGTGCAAAGGATTACCAGCTGGTCCCGGTGCTGCATCAGGAAAGATTTGTTTAAATGCGGAGAGGGCAGTGGAGGCAGCCAAGAAAGGAAATGTCCTTCTCGTCCGCCAGGAGACTTCCCCCGAGGATTTACGTGGAATGATCGCAGCCGAAGGAATTTTAACTGCTCGTGGAGGCGTTTCCTCTCACGCCGCTCTTGTCGCTCGTCAAATGGGTAAGGTTTGCGTTTGTGGTGCTGCTGAGCTTGATGTAGATTATCATAGTCGAACAGTTAAAGTTGATGGAAAAACCTTCAAGGAGGGTGATTACATGTCTATCAATGGAACAAATGGAGAAGTTTTTGCTGGTGAATTGAAAACGGCACCATCTGAAATCATTCAGGTTTTAATTGAGAAGAAGTTAGACCCTAAAAAGAGTCGTGCCTACCAAAATTTCGCACAGTTAATGAAATGGTGTGAGCAGGCTACGAAAATGACTGTACGAACTAATGCTGATTCTCCATCACAAGTCGCGAATGCAGTTGCTTTTGGTGCCACAGGTATTGGACTATGTAGGACTGAACATATGTTTTTCGAGGGGAATCGTATTGATGCTATGCGTCAGATGATTTTGGCAGATGATGAGCAAGCACGACGGAAAGCCCTTAAAAAATTGCTCCCTTACCAAAGGCGAGATTTTGAAGGCATTTTTAAGGCGCTTGAAGGTAAACCTGCAACAATTCGTCTACTTGACCCACCACTCCATGAATTTCTTCCACATGATTTGGCAGCACAGCGCGATTTAGCCAAAAAACTCGGAGTTACTCTAGCTTCTATTAAAAAGCGGGTTGAAGACCTTCATGAGTTTAATCCTATGCTTGGTCATCGCGGTTGCAGATTGGGTATCTCGTACCCCGAAGTAACTGAGATGCAAGCACAAGCTATTTTTGAAGCTGCTATCTTAGCTAAAAAGAAAGGTATTGAGGTAAATCCTGAACTTATGGTTCCATTAGTTGGGTTTCCCCGTGAACTTGAATTACAAGTTGAGGTAATTCATGAGACTGCCAAGAAAGTTTTCGCAGCCAAGGGAGAGAAAGTGAAATATCTTGTCGGAACTATGATTGAAATTCCTCGAGCAGCTTTAGTTGCCGATGAAATTGCGAAAACAGCTCAGTTTTTCAGTTTTGGAACAAATGACCTGACTCAGACCACAATGGGAATGAGTAGAGATGACTCCGGAAGCTTTTTGCCTAACTACACTGAATTAGATATTTTGGATGCTAATCCATTTGCTAGCGTAGATCAAAGTGGGGTTGGTCAATTAATGGAATTGGCTGTTAAGAAAGGTAAGTCTTCTCGTCGTGGTATTAAACTTGGTATTTGCGGTGAACATGGAGGCGATCCAAGCAGTGTTGTATTCTGTCATAAGATTGGTTTGAATTATGTGAGTTGTTCTCCATTTCGTGTTCCTACTGCACGACTTGCAGCTGCACAAGCGGCAGTTTCATAATATATTCCTATTGAAATAAATCTTCTTACAAGGGACCGGGCGTTTTGCTCGGTCCCTTTTTGTATAAATGTTAAGAAATTGAATGTTTGAAGTTAAGGAAAAGCCAAAAAAAGTAGAGCGGGCATTTTTGATTTCGGTTATTCAAAGAAAAGAAGATGAACCTGAGGCACAATCTTTACTCGATGAGCTTTCCGAACTTGTTGAAAATTTATCTATCGTTGTAAAAGGAAAAATAATTGTTCGGACTCGAAAAACTTTTCCGGGTCATATTTTGGGTAAAGGTAAATGTGACCAAATTCAACAGCAGGTTCAGGATTTAGGATGCGATGTTATTATTTTCGATAATGAAATTAGCCCTGGCCAACAAAGAAACTGGGAGGAATTAACAAAAGTCTTGGTTATCGATCGCCATGAAGTTATTTTAGACGTGTTTGCCGATCGTGCTCAGACCAAGGAGGCTGTGTTACAAGTTCGCCTTGCGAGGCTCGAATATTCATTACCAAGGTTACGAAGGGCTTGGACCCACCTGGACCGCCAAAGAGGGGGTGGAGTTACACAAAGAGGCGATGGTGAAGCTCAAATTGAGCTAGACCAAAGGATGTTAAGAGATAAAATATCTGCAACCAAGAAAGAAATTATTCAGGTCGCAAGTCGACGGGTAACTAGTCGGAAGAAAAGGAAACGTATACCCTTAGCAACCCTTGCTATAGTTGGTTACACTAATGCGGGCAAATCAACCCTTTTAAATCAAATTACTGGATCGAATGTACTTTCAGAGAATAAATTATTTGCCACACTGGACCCTACCAGTCGAAAAGCAAGCCTTCCGGGAGGTCGCACCATAATTTTAACTGATACTGTAGGATTTATTCGAAAACTTCCGCACCGATTAATTGATGCGTTTAAGGCAACTTTAGAAGAGGCTCTTGTTGCCGACCTACTTCTTCATGTGGTTGATTTTTCATGCCCTGAATTCGAAGCTCAATTAAATACTACCATAGAAGTGCTTAGTGAGTTGGGTGCTTCGGACAAAGAGGTGATTACTGTATACAATAAAATTGATCAAGGTGAGCAGGTAATGTCGCGTCTGAGGGCACAATCCCTTACTCCGCAATGCGTATTTGTAAGTTGTAAGACAGGAGAAGGGATGTCCGAATTATTATGTTTGGTAGAGCAGGAGCTAAGTAGAAGAATTGAAACTGGTTGTTATAAAATTCCGCACCATAGGTACGAACTTGTTGCAAAATTACGTGAACAGGGTTGCGTTTCTTCGGAAATTACTGACGAAAGTGGGATCGAGATTGTCGCATCGCCACGGGGTAAACTTAAAAACCTATTAATAGAATTTATTACGTAAGGCTTTCAGTTTCAGTCTTGTTCTTTTGTGCGCTGGAAATCAACAAGAGTCACAATAAACATATTGGTGGCTAGCCAAAAAACTCCTGTCATGCAAAAAGAAGTCATGCTAGCGACAAATAAAACTACAGTGGAGTCCTCTGAAGGAACATGTGGCATTAGCACATAGGTCATAAAAAAGAAAAAAGCAATCGACAATAATGTGCCGAAAATTAAGCCATAGAAGGAAATAAGAGGTTTATCTTTAGTTTCGTCGGACATGAATACGATGATGTTGATATTGAAGAAATCGTCAAATCTTTCCTTACTTTTTCACACAGTCAATTATACGAGATTTAATTTCTCTTATTTCTAAGTTTTTGAGAATGCTTGGCTTGATCCTATTCAAATGGAGAGAAGGCAGGTGATCTAAGCTTTCTTGAAGAATCAAATTTCGATTTGCAGCAACTTCGTCGACCCGATCAATGGGGGTAAAGTGAGGGGCAGATTTTACCGCCTCGGGGCAATCCGAAATAATTTCTTTAATACAAATAACCGCTTCAATAAAACGATCTAATTCTGATTTCGTATAACTTTCGGTGGGTTCAATCATTAATCCGAAAACCTCAGGAAAAGCAACGGTTGGTGCATGAAATCCAAAATCGAGAAATAATTTTCCAACTTGTGGAATTGCCTGACTTTTTGATATGCCAACGGTTTCGAGGCATAAAAAGTCTTCATCGCTTAAAGTTAAGATAAATTCGTGCATGCGAGGAATGGAAACCGCATTGGATGGCAGTGTCGGAAAGTACCCTTTTAACCGTTCGTAGAGATAGCGAGCAGATAATACAGCGATTGAAGACATTCTTGGCACACCTTCTTTACCTAGTCTAAGAAGATATGAATAAGCTCTCACTTTGTGTCCAAAATTCCCCCAATTTCTATGAAATGATCCAATACTGTTGGCTGGTTTTTCAGAACGATAAATTCCGTTATTATCTTTCTTTATTTGTGAACCAGGGAGGAAATCAATTAGCTTTTGGGAAACAGCAACAATTGCATCGCCAGGACCTCCGCCTCCATGAGGAATGGTCCAGGTTTTGTGCAAGTTATTGTGTACTGCATCCACGCCAAGCTTTCCTAGATCAATTTTACCCGCAATCGCATTCATGTTCGCTCCATCCATGTAAACTAATCCTCCTGCTTGTTGCACTGCTTGGGAGATAATGTGAAATTGCTTTTCAAAAATTCCTGATGTGTTCGGATTTGTTATCATAACACCGCATAGGCGAGTTGCGTATTGTTGAAGCTTTTCCTCAAAGTCATCCAAGTCAATCAAACCTTCCGTCGTGGCTTGAAGGTAGACAATTCCATCTTTATTGGTAAATCCCGCCATACTTGCGGTTGCAAAATTTGTTCCATGTGCTGATTTGGGAATAAATACAACATCCCTTGTGAATTCACCACGTGAACGATGATAAGCTTGGAATAGTTTTAAACCAACCAATTCACCTTGTGCTCCAGCAACGGGTTGAGTTGTAACACCGGGCAAACCAGTAATATTTTTGAACCATTCCTGGATTTCATATAAGACTTGCAACGGGCCCTGCACATCACTTTCTGGAGACTGTGGGTGTGCATGTGCAAAACCAGGTAAAGATGCTGCCCAATCATTGAGCAATGGATTGTACTTCATCGTGCAAGAACCAAGTGGGTAACACCCATCATCAGGACTGACATTTAAATCCGCTAATTTTTCATAGTACTGGGAAAGTTCATCAAATGAGAAACTTGCGAGATTAACTGCATTTGTTCGAAGTAACTTGGGGTTTATGGAATTTTTATAATCGGTTGTATTCTCAATTGATTTGGGTAGAAAAATTTTCTCAAAAAAATTAATTAGTTTTACAAGACACTTATCTTCATGGACATCGGTAAAAGTTAATTTAATGAGATTTCTTTTGTCGTTTTTACTAATTCGTCCGGTTGCATTAACTCCAATTTGCAGGTTTTCTTTTGCCGCTTTTTCTTCCAACTCTCGAACTGGTAAATCTGTTTCCAAGATTAGTTCATTAAAGCTATTAGATTCTTCAAAGGCTGGATTGATTCCATCAAGTTTTACGATTGCTTGGAGAATCCTCTCTTTTGCCTGCTTCGCTACTGAAATTGAAGCAGTGAGCCCGTTTTCCCCTTTTGCTAAAAGAGATGCACCCGCAAGCGTTGCTAAAAAAGCTTGGTTCGAGCATACATTGGATGTGGCTTTTTCTTTTCGAATATGTTGCTCTCTAGTCGATAAAACCATAACGAAACAATCTCTACCATTAAAGTCTTTGGCCTTGCCAATATATCTCCCTGGTGTGGCACGAAGATCTTTTTTATTCTGTTCGTTATGCCTGCATCCAAATATCCCAAGTCCCGGACCGCCAAAATTGGGAGCAATTGCTAGGTGTTGTGCTTCGCCAACAATAAAGTCGGCTCCGTTTTCGCCGAAGTCAGTAGGTGGTTTAAGCCCGCCAGTTCCTAAAAGCATGGGGTCAATGCATGCAATCGATCGAATTCCATGCAAATTTGAAAAATCACTTAGAAAATTAACATCCTCAAGCAAGCCAAGGGTATTTACTTGGGGGAAGACAAAAGCCGAGATTTCCTGGGTATCTTCCAATGGTAAATTGTTGAGCCAATCATAATCAAGTAAACCTGAATCAGGATCAATTGGAACAGATATAAATTTTAAATCGGTTTCTTCTGAAAGTGTTTTTATAACTTCAAGTTCAGACTCGAACAAAGAGGCGGACAATAAAATCTTTCCCGCGCGTTTGTTTGTTCTTGTGGCACAGGTAATGGCTTCATAAATTGCTGCCGATCTGTCGTAAAGTGAAGTGTTTATGGCTTCAAATCCGGTTAAAGTGGACATTACACACTGGTAAATCCAATGAGTTACAAGCGTACCTTGGCTTCTTTCAGGTTGATAAGGAGTGTAGGATGTACTTAACGATCGGAGATTAGATACAAAGTCGACTATTGGGTGGATTTTCCAAAAAGGTAAACTATCACCAATAAATGATGTTTTTAAATTGGTTTTACTACCAATTTCAGAAAGCTGTGCAACTGCATCATCGTAACTAAGCTCATCGGGTAGATCAGTACCCATTTTAAAGTGAAGAGAAGTAGGAATATGTTCGAAGAGTTCGTCCGTAGATGTCAGTCCAATAAAATGGAGCATTTGAGCAATGTCATCATCACTTGCTGAAATATAATGCCTAGAAAGTTCTCGAGGGAACTCAGTCGGTTCGTAAGGCAAATTAATCTTGGTTTTGTGGATACTTGGATTGGATGCTACCATTTGATGAAACTACTACGAATAATTTATAGGGGAAATATAATGTTTTTAACGTGAGTAAATACTATCGATATAATCATCCACGCCAAATAATTTGGCTATTTTGTGTATTAAAAATGAGAAACTGTAATTGAGCCAAGTTTTTCGACTAGCCGGTCCAAAATTATTACTTTATACGGAT
The DNA here is from genome assembly GCA_963934295.1 of uncultured Opitutia bacterium. Taxonomy (GTDB): domain Bacteria; phylum Verrucomicrobiota; class Verrucomicrobiia; order Opitutales; family Seribacteraceae; genus Seribacter. The sequence continues at coordinate 30,741 of CAWVXY010000004.1, read as the reverse complement.
GCCTTTTTCCCAAATATTTCGCTCGGTTATGGTTCCTGTTTCGTCCATAAAAACTTCTTCTCCGTGGAGTCGTCCGTCAATCAGATTCACTTCCCCAATTAAAGATCCTTCCTGATCTAAAATTTGCATTTTACCGGTAAAAGGAATTTTCGATTTAGCATAGCTTACCGTATCAATCCCATCTATCAAATCAGTAACAAATTGATTTTCCGCCTCATTAACAGTACCTGTCCAAATATTTGAATTAGTAGAGTTTGTTTGAGTCGTTTCTTTAGTTTTGATCTGCAGGGGAGGGGCGTTTTGAACTTTGGGCAGAATAGAGCTTGTTTCGATAACGCTTAAATCTGCTTTCGGTTGTGTAGGTTGGTTTAATGTTGATCCTTCATTAGCAGGGATAACTTGCAGATTAGGAGGGATCTTTTCTATTGCCGAATTATTTTTTATTTTTGGTGAAAGGCGGGGAGACTGACTTTGCAGAGATGCGGTTGGATCAACCGCAGATGTTACAGGTACGCTTCTGTTTATTGTAGTCGTTGGCGTCGTCGGTTGTAATTCGATTATTTCTAATTTTGGTTTAGATGCGGTTTCGGGAAGGATTGAGGGTTTTGTTAAAATCTTTCCATTCCTCCATACCCCTCGAACTAAACTTTTATCGAGATTGGTAAGTTTTCCTTCTCCATGTTGCATATCATCGAACCATTCACCATCATAGACTACTCCATTTATAGATTGAAAAACACCAGTGCCATGTCTTTTTCCTTTGAGAAATGATCCTTCATAAAATGAACCATCTGGCCAACGGTATATGCCTAAACCAGTTCTTTCGTCTTCTAGGTAATCACCCTTGTAGGATTCGCCGTTGCTCCAATTAAACAAACCATTTCCATGTCGGAGATCATCTTTAAAGTCTCCTTCATATGTTGATCCGTCATGCCAAACATAAAAGCCAATTCCATTTTTTTTCCCTTTCTTATCTATTTCACCCTTGTAAGAACCATCTGAAAAATCGATCGAAGTCATTTTGGACGATTGGCATGACAAGAAGAAAAAAGTGAGAGGAATGATGAAAGTTTGAACAAAGAGTTTTTTCATGATTATATCCAAGAGATGGTGTGCATTTCGGGCAAGCGTGTAAATAAAATTTGTGGAATCCAAAAATTTGGCAAATTAAGTTGCCTTAAGAATGTAGATTAATTCATTATAATAGATTGGAGAGGTGGCAGAGTGGTCGAATGTGCCCGACTCGAAATCGGGTGTGCCGCAAGGTACCGGGGGTTCGAATCCCTCCCTCTCCGCCAGATTTATCTAGTGGTCTATTACGCATTTTTGGAGTAAAATGCATTGATCTTATCGGCTACATCTCGAAATGATATGTCGGCTGAATAAACCACTTTAAATTCTTCAATAGCCTTATCCTGGTCTCCCATTGATTCAAAACAGCAACCTAATTCATAAATTGCATCTTTTTTTCTTTCATCCATTACCTGAATCTCATTTTTTAAAAGAGAAAATTGCTCAATAGCAAGGTCGTGGAAATTTTTTCTACTGTAGGCTCGTCCGAGGTATAAAATTGAATCCAATCGAACTTTAGCATTTCTTTGAGCGAGTTGAAAATGAGAGAGGCAATTATCATAATCTTCATTCTCAAAAAGGTTTATGCCAAGTTCATATCGGTATCCGTAGTCGTTAGGATATCTTTGCACAAGTGACTCTAACTGACTTTTTTCATAAAGCTTTTTCTGAGAAATCGCTTTATTCCATGATTCTTTTGTTTCTAAATTGTCAGGATTGGCAATATGAGCTTTTTCCCACTCCTGAATTGAATTATCAAAATATTCGATGGTTAAGAGTCTTTCTTTTTCTTCAAGTGATACATCTCCTTGTCCTGCTGGCTGTTTTCTTGCTTCCTGAATCCAGGCAATAGAGTTTTCCAAGTCTCCATAACGATGATAATATTCACTTAACTGAAGGTAATTATTAAGAATTCCAGGTTCCTGTTCAACTTTTTTGTAAGTTTGTCTAATTAGATCCTCAAGGCCTTTGGAATCGGTTACCGCTTTTGCCTGCTGTTCAAGTGCCTGAGTTTCCGATTCATCCTTAAGTTGAGCCCTAAAATCTTCCGATTCTTCCCATTTCCCCTTATTCATTGCAACTGCAACCGATGCTCTTTTCATTAAATCAACTGCATCACCGTCGGTTGGTTGGATCTTTAAAATCGCGTTACCAGTCTCTATTGCCTTTTCAGTATTTCCGAATTCTAAATAAGCATTTCCAAGTTCTTTCAAGTTTTTAATATTGGTCGGGTGAATTTTACGAATAGTTTCGTAAGCAAAAACTACTGTTTCCTTCATCTCTAGAAGGTTAGCTGCATCAGCAAGCATTTCATGTGCAAGAACATTGCCCGGATTTTTTTCAATAAGAGCTTCGGCTTTTACTAGTGTTCCTTCCGGGTCCTTTTCGCTTTTTCCGCCGAACATAAAAGGGACTGAAGTTACTTTTCCTAAAAGATTATTGAGCCCTTTGGTTGAACCTTGGGCACTCTTTATTTGAAGTGCACGAAGTTTTTTACGTAATTCTAGACAACCCTGTGATTGCTTTAAAATAGAACCATAAATTTCCAATGTGTAAGACAAGTTTGTTTGAATTGCAGCGTCGGCAACTACAAGTTGCTTAACTTGGCGAGGATCTAATTGGGCAATAGGTATCTCCTGAATCATTAGTTTAATATTATTGGGTGTAAATAGTCGGGAGAACAATGATTAACCTATTAAGTAGTAAAAATATTACAATGTTTTTTCAATTATTTCAGCAATAGTATGATAGGCATCGTTTGCTTTTTCAGAGTCAACGGCCTCAACGAGTAATCTTATCTTAGGTTCAGTACCAGAATATCGAAGTAAGATTCTGCCTCGTTCGCCAAGAGAAACTTTAACTTTTTGAAAAATTGAATATAACTCATCACATTCTTCGATCGGAATTTTTTCTTTAACCAAAAACGAACCTTCAACGCTTGGCCAAAGTATAATTTGATCACTTAACGAATGAATACTTTCTTTAGATTCACAGGATGCACGAGTAACCATCAATGCTGTAAGTAAACCATCTCCCGTAGGTAGGTATTGACTGGCAACTACATGACCGGATGATTCTCCTCCTAAATTAAGGCCTTTTTTTCTCATCATTTCGGCAACTTTTCGATCACCCACATCCGCTCTATGTAAACTTATTCCCTTTTTCTTTAAACTTGCATCAAGGCCCGAGTTGCTATGCACGGTTGCGACAAATCCTTTTTGGGCAAGACGATCATGTTTGGCTTCATTAATTGCGAGTAGACCGAGAATTTTGTCACCGGGAATTACCTCGCCGTTTGAATTACAGAAAATAACCCGATCGCCATCCCCATCATGTGCAAAACCAAAGTCGGCATTTAATTCTTTCACTTTTTGAGACATGACCTCAGGGAATTCTGAGCCAACTCTGTCGTTTATTTCTCCAGAATCTAAATTAATAGCATGTATTTCCGCACCCAATTTTTTAAGGATAGTAGGGGTAGTTTGCTGTGTTGCTCCATTCGATAAATCAATAACGATCTTTTTACGTTTTAGCATGTTTTGGGGAAATAGGCCTGAAATATAATTTATGTACGACTCAATAATTTCAATGGATTCGGTTTCAATAATCTGTGATTTTTTTTCTTTAATTAGGATTTTTCTCTCGATGCTTTCTTCCTCAGAATCACTTAATTTTTTACCCAGTGCAGAGAAAAATTTAAATCCATTATCCTGTGCGGGGTTGTGTGACGCTGTTATCATAACGCCCATGGACATTTTTTTCTCCATAACCCCAAATGCCAGAGCTGGGGTGGGTAAAACTCCAGCGGAAACGCCGTGAAAGCCATTTTCTTGTAATCCTTGGTGAAATGAGCTTAACAGGGCTTTGCCAGACGGTCGTGTATCTCTTCCAATGAGAACTTTGTCACCATGCATATTCTGTTCTTTCATAAAAGCCCCAAGTGCTTCTCCCAATGCAAATGAAAAGTTTTCATTCAAAAATGATTTCTCAAAAGTTGAGCGAATTCCATCCGTTCCAAAGTATTTCATGACAAATTATTTAAAAAAAGTAGTAACTTCTGCCAGCCATGTTTTGACAGTTCCATCCTTTAGTAATTTTTTGCTTAGATCCACACCCTCCTCCAAATTTTTAGTCCGCCCGGTAGTTAAAAATGCCAACGATGCGTTCATTAGAATTGAATCCGTAAGACCCGTTGATGCACTACCGTCTAACAGACGTTCCATTATTCGTAAGTTTTCAGATAAATCTCCTCCTGCAATATGCTCTATGGGTGCTGGATTACATCCAAATTTTTCGACATCCCAAATGGTCTTTTTAGTGGAAGAGTTTTGACCAAAACCTTGTACGATATTTTCTCCGCAAGAACTTAATTCATCAATACCTTGAATCGTGGCGTTGCCTTTTATGCGTCCGTGAATGACAAACCCACTTTTTTTACCTGATTGATCTAGAGATTCACTTATTTTGGAAACTAATTTTTCTGAATATACCCCCAGTAATTGATATCCAGGTCGAGCGGGGTTAATCATGGGTCCAAGTATGTTAAAAATTGTTATAACCCCTTTTTTCGCAAGTTCTTTTCGAACAGGGGCAATGTGTTTAAATGCCGGATGAAATGCAGGCGCAAAAAGAAACGCGTAATTTAAAAATTTAACGCCTTCTTGCCTTTTATTCTTTTCGACTTCAAGGGGAATACCAATGGCCTCTAATAAATCCGCACTACCGCATTTTGAACTGATTGATCGATTGCCATGTTTAATCACAGGAATTCCTGCTGCTGCTATAATAAATGAAACAAAAGTTGAAATATTAAAACTTCCTGCTCTGTCCCCACCTGTCCCGCATAGGTCAATTGCGTTTTCTGAAAAATCCGAAAGTTCCGGATCCTTGGAGAGTTCAAGGAAGGAATCAATAAAAGAAGCAATTTCAGATATGGTCTCTCCCTTTTGGGAAAAAGAAATTAAGAAACTTTCCTTTTCGGAAAATTCAACCTTTTCAGAAACAAGCATATCAATAGAAATCTTGATCTGTTCTTTGGTTAAATTCTCTTTCCTTTTCAGTATAGCTGTAAGATTTTTTAAGGTATCCATGTATATAAATGAGGAATATTTTGATTATTAAGCCAAAAGATATTCTTGCTCTTTTGGGCAACAAGGTTTGTAGAGCTTTTAATGCTTATTCGCCAACATTTTTTTCTTTCTTTGGTTGCTTTGTTGTTACTTTCAGGGGGGAATTTACTAAGTCAGCAGGAGATTAGTAATTTATCCGAAGAATCAATTGAACAACTAGATTTAAACCAGTCCATGAGTTATTCTGATGCTTTTATCTATGGAATAGTTGAAGGTGTTACCGAATTTCTCCCTATATCATCAACGGGGCATTTGGTTGTAGTCAGCGAATTTCTCTCTTCAGGAGAAGGTAATCAGGAAGCTTTAAATGCTTATCTGATTGTCATTCAGGCGGGTGCAATTATGGCAGTTGCTTTGCTTTATCGCAAAGAAGTCTGGTCGATGATCTTAGGTTTACTGGGGTTGGACCCTCGAGGTAAAAGGTTAGCAATGCATGTGATAATTGCATTTATACCCGCTGCTATCCTTGGACCACTTTTGGATGATAAAATCGAAAAGTTTCTTTTTGGGCTCTTACCCATCGCGGTTGCGTTATTCCTTGGTGCAATTTTTATGCACTGGGCAGAAAAAAGAAAAAAGTCAAAGGATGCTGGAATAATCGTTGAGCAAGGACGAACGTTAGATGATTTAACTTTTACCCAATCATTATTCATAGGTTTTATGCAATGTGTAGCAATGTGTCCGGGAACCAGTAGGTCAATGATGACTATTGTGGGGGGGTATCTAGTAGGATTACAAAGAAAAAAGGCTGCAGAATTTAGCTTTCTTCTAGGTTTACTTACTCTGAGTGCAGCAGCAGGATATAAAATTCTTACTAAGTGGGAAGTAATGGAAGAACATTTGTCTATTGGCCCCATTTTTTTTGGTTGTTTAGTTGCAGGTATATCAGCAGCCCTTTCAGTTTTTTGGTTGGTCGGCTATTTATCTAGACGAGGTTTGGGTATTTTTGTTTGGTATAGAATTTTTCTGTCTGCTGTTCTTTTTACCATTTATTTTAATTCCAGTTCTTAATTTCCTTAGCTTGACCAATTTTACTAATCATGCTTAAATTAAAAATTATTCAATAAGTTATGGGACAGCCAAAAAGAAAACATTCTAAACAGCGAAGCAGAAAGCGTCGTGGTGCAAACCGCTTCCAAGAACCTCAACTTGCCAAAGAACCCGATGGGACTTTGACTCGCCCACACCGCGTCAATCCTGAGACTGGTCAGTATCGTGGCAGGCAGGTTCTTGATGTAGAGGTATAATTCCTAAGTGCTTCGGCATGGCTAAGACCGAGGCTCGAATAAAGCTTGCCATAGATGCTATGGGTAGCGATCTAGGACCTTCAGAGGTTTTAGAAGGAGTTGCACAGGCAGTAGATCGTTCTCCTTGGAACACTGAGTTTGTTTTGTTCGGAAGAGAGGAAGAAATTGAGCCTATTATTTCTTCTCACTCTATTTTGTCCCGTTCAAAGGTTGAATTCGTTCATTCTCCTGAGGTGGTAGGAATGGAAGAAAAGCCCATAGCCGGAATTAAGGGAAAGAAAAAATCTTCCATGAGCTTGGCGTTACAGGCTTTGAAGGATGGAGAAGCCGATGCTTTGTTAAGTTGTGGTAATACTGGGTGTTTAATGGCAGGTGGGGCTATAAAATTAAGAACACTTGATGGGGTTGAGAGGCCAGCCTTATGCACTATATGGCCTGGTCGAGAAAGATATTTTACCCTCCTGGATGCTGGCGCCAACCCACATGCTAAACCATTTCATATTGCTCAAAGTGCAGTGCTTGGTTCCAATTATGCAAGAGTTGCCCTTGGGTTAGTAAGACCTAAGGTTGGGCTTCTTACTATTGGAACTGAAGAAGGTAAGGGAAATGAAGTTATCCACGAAACACACGAAATGTTAAAGGATATTGATGGTAGTATAATAAATTATGCGGGATTAATTGAAGGATTTCAAATTTTTGAAAACGTGGTTGATGTTGTAGTTTGTGATGGTTTTGTTGGTAATATTGTACTTAAAGCCTGTGAGTCTTTGAGCAAACTAATTGGAAGTTTTCTAGATGAGGAACTTAGACGAAATGCATTGAGAAAAACGGGAGCACTTTTGTCCAAAGGAGCATTTAGAAGTTTAAAACAAAGAATAAATCCCGAACAATTTGGCGGAGCACCCTTGCTTGGCCTTACAAAAAATGTGATCAAAGCTCATGGATCTTCTAATCGTAATCATGTTAGTGGAGCGATTAAAATTGCCTTAGATTTAGTGCAGCATGATATGTTAACACAGGTTCTTGATGATGTGCATGAAGCGAATGAGATACTTCGTCCTGAACCCCTTTTGAATAGAGATTAATATGGCAAGGGAACCACGAAAATCTACTAGTATTATTAGCGGTGTGGGTTCATATGTACCACCTCAGGTGGTTGATAATGCGACTTTGAGTGAACGAGTGGATACAAGTGATGAATGGATCAGGTCCCGCACGGGTATTAAGCAGAGAAGGTTTGCTAGCGAAAAAGAGTCAACCAGTGACCTCGCTTTTATTGCCGCCCAAAATGCGTTAAAAGACGCAGGTAAAACGGCGAATGAAATTGATTTAGTTATTGTTGCTACGATTACTCCAGATATGGCATTTCCTTCAACTGCTTGCCTTATTCAGCATAGATTGGGGATTCCAAAAGTGGCCTGTTTTGACATTGAGGCAGCCTGTTCTGGTTTCCTATATGCTCTGGATATTGCTGATGGTATGCTCAGTAGTGGTCGTTTCAAATGCGTTTTGGTGGTAGGGGCGGAAAAACTTTCCAGTATAATGGATTGGGAGGACCGTACGACATGTGTTTTATTTGGAGATGGCGCCGGGGCAGCAGTCCTAACAAATTCTGGCGAAGGACCTCAGCTTATTGGCTTTAAGAGTGGGGCAGATGGTTCAAACCCAACTCTTTTACATCAACCCGCGGGTGGTTCTTTAGAGCCTGCATCTATGAAAACCCTCGAGGCAAGGGGCCATTTTTTAAAAATGAATGGACGTGAAATTTTCAAATCTGCTGTTCGTGTAATGGGAGCAGCAGCACGAGAACTTTTAGCTGAGAATGGTTTCAGTGAAAAAGATGTTGATCATGTAATTCCCCATCAAGCAAATGCAAGAATTGTTGAAAGTTTGTCTCAACGATTGGACATTCCATTGGACAAGTTTTTCTGTAATTTAGATAAATATGGAAATACTTCAGCTGCATCAATTCCAATTGCTTTCGATGAAGCAACAAAGGCATCCATCTTTAAACAAGGAGAATTGGGATTATTTGTAGCATTTGGAGCAGGCTTGACTTGGTCCGCCATTCTTGTTCGTTTTTAATAAATTATAAACCTAATGAAACAACTTAATATATTTATCGGTATCTCACTCATCTTGTCTTTTTGCTCTCTTTGGTCTGTTTCTCCTGGTGATAATAGAAATAATCGTAATTCATTATCTCAGGATAAAGAACATTTATTTCCAGGTACCGGCTTTTTTAAAAAGAATCGCGATCCTTTAGAAAATGCACAAGCTCAACAATGGTTTTTAGATGCTGAAGCTGCAGAGTCTTCTGGTGATATAGGGGATGCACTCTCTATATATGAGAAATTTTCTAAGAGAAGGTCTGATTTTCGGATTGTTAGAAATGAAGAGGAAATCCAGATCGGACCTGAGTCTCTTTACCGAGCATCAAATCTCCGAGAAAAAAGGGGTGATTGGCAAAAAGCGTTTGAACATCTCCGATTGATTGCGGAGGCCTACACTGATTACGATTTTGAAAGGGTGGCTGAATCATTGATGAGAATTGCAGAACGATTAGCTAAAGAAAAATTACCTCGAAAATGGGGAGTTCTTCCACGGTTTCGTTCCGGAAGCCAGGATCGATTGAGGCTTAATCAAATTGCCGGTCTTGCTAGAGGACCAAGATTTGCCCCAAGAGCCCTCATGGCATTGTCTGAAATTGCTTTAAAAGATGATAAAGAAGAAGAGGCAGTTGATGCGTTGGAACGGTTGACCAATTTATATCCAGATAATTACCTTTGTGAAGAAGCTTATTTTATATTAGCTAAAATATTCGAGGATCGTGTTGCTGGACCCTCTTATGATCAGGGGGCCACTTTAAAAGCTTTAAATTTCTACGAGGATTATTTGATACTCTTTGCCGAGTCTCCGCCGCAAAGCAAACATGAGGAATTGGAAGAATACAAAGTTCGATTAATAGAAGCCAAGCAAAGAGTTTTACTTGCTGAGGCAGGTCGAAAAAAAATGCGGGAGACACTTGCTGCGAGTAAAGTTGTAGTGGGAGAATATGTAGAGAAGTATGGAAAATATTACCTTGTAAATTGGAAAGAATTGGGCAATCGACCGGCTCTCCAATTTTACAATGAAGCGATAACAATTGCCCCCGAATCCAAAGCTGCTAGGGAGGCTGAGAGCAAAGTAGCAAAACTTCGAAGCGGCGATGAATAAAATTTTTTTTTGGCTACAAATTCCATTTATTTATATTTTACTTTCAGGGTGTAAATATAAAAGCACCGATCCAAGATATAGTGGTGAGAAAAGTGTTTACATTGAGGTAGTTCAAAATCACACATTAGCTCCTCAAATTGGGTCTCTAGTAGGACATAAATTACGGGAACATATTCTTCGAAGAGGTCATTTTAATATTGTCTCGAACCCTAAAAAAGGAGACTTCTTCGTTCAAATTATTTTAAAGAATTACACTAAAAATTCCGAAATTTTTGATCCTGAGGATACTATTATTGCTTCTGGTTTTCGTTTAAACATAAACGCAGTGGTTACTCTTTCAAATCGTAATGGAAAGCTTTTAATTGAACAAGCTGTAGTAAATGAAAAAGTTTCCGTTTTAAGAAAAGATTCTTTAACAAAACCGTTAGATAGACAGGCATTTTTAGCATTATCTGAATCTTTAGGTAGACAAATTTCACAACTTATAGAAAATTTTAAGTGGTGATTATCGAAATATAATTATGGAGAAAATATTAGCCCCTTCAATATTAGCCGGTAATCATGCTAATTTAAAAAATGCCCTTAAAATTGCCGAAAATGATCAGCGTAAGTGGATACACTTGGATATTATGGATGGTCATTTTGTCCCTAATTTGAGTTTTGGTCCTCAAACCGTTGCTGATTTAAGAGAAGAGTCTCAACTTTTTTTTGACGTTCATTTAATGTTGGATAATCCCCATCTTTATATTGATGCCTTCGCTAAGGCAGGGGCGGATCTTATCACTATTCATATTGAACCTTCTTACGATCATCTAGAAACGATCAATCACATTCGCTCCTTGGAAAAAAAGGTGGGTATTGCTATAAATCCTAGTACGCCAGTTAACGATATTTTAAATATTATTAATTCAGTAAAGCTAGATTTGGTCTTATGTATGACGGTTAACCCAGGCTTTGGTGGGCAAAGTTTTATGCATGATGTTTTACAGAAAGTTGAGAAACTTGCTGTAATCCGAGATAATCTATCAAACGATTATATGATTGAGGTTGATGGGGGCGTTGGCCCTGAGCATGTACAAGCATGCTTAGACGCTGGTGTAGATGTTTTTGTTGCTGGAACCGCTTACTATAAAAGAAGTGAATCCGAACGAAAGGTCTTTGCCGAGTCAGTAGGCGAAAAAGATTAAACTTTAATAAACGGTGCCATAACCAAGGCCACCACAGACATCAATTTGAGTAAAATGTTAAGTGATGGACCTGAAGTATCTTTAAGCGGGTCGCCAACTGTATCTCCAACTACTGTTGCTTTATGAACCTCTGTGCCTTTTCCGTACTTTTTGCCTCCCATTTTATAACCTTCCTCCACCATCTTTTTTGCATTATCCCACGCTCCGCCTGCATTGGACTGAAAGAGTGCCATGAGTACTCCGGAAGCAGTAACCCCGGCAAGTAAGCCTCCGAGCATAACTGCACCTCCTCCAAAACCAATAGCAACGGGAGTCAGTATAGCAACCATTCCGGGTGCAACCATTTCTTTAATCGCAGACTGGGTTGAAATTTCAACGCATTTTCCATATTCTGCAGAGTCAATAGCTTCATCAAATTTCTTTCTTTCTTCGTCAGACCATTCATTTGAAGGTTTACCCTCATACTTATTCATAATAACAAGAGCACTTTTTAAAGCGGGAATTTCTTTGAATTGCCTACGAACTTCCTGTATCATTGCCATTGCAGCTCTCCCCACAGCACCCATGGCGAGGGCACTAAACAGAAAAGGAAGCATCGAACCTATAAATAACCCTGCCATTACCTTTGGGGTGGATACATCGATTACATCTATTCCTGCAGTCTCTTTGAAAGCCGCAAAAAGTGCCAATGCAGTAAGAGCGGCAGAACCGATGGCAAAGCCTTTACCAATAGCAGCAGTGGTATTTCCCACTGCGTCTAGTTTATCTGTTCTTTGGCGAACTTCACTTGGGAGTTCTGACATTTCAGCAATACCTCCAGCGTTATCGGATATTGGTCCATATGCATCAACTGCCAACTGAATGCCAGTATTTGAAAGCATTCCTACTGCCGCAATTGCGATTCCGTAAAGCCCTGCTAATTCATAGGCACCAACTACTGCTGCTGCTAGAATAAGAATAGGAAAAGTAGTTGAAATCATACCAATACCAAGCCCGGCAATGATATTGGTTGCACTACCTGTTATTGATTGTTCCACAATTGATTTAACAGGTTTCGTATTTGTACCTGTGTAATGTTCAGTAATCTTCCCGATAGCAAGTCCGGCAATTAAACCAATTATAATTGCAAAAAAGACACCATTAGATGTGTATTCAATACCACCATAATTCCATGATTCAGGCATGAAATGATTGATAGCAATGTAGGAACAAAGGATCATTGCTATAGAAGAGGCTAATTCTCCTTGATTTAATGCTTTGTGTGGATCTCCACCATCTTTTACTTTCACTAAAAATGTTCCAAGGATTGAAGTGACAATTCCAATAGCCCCTAAAATTAAAGGAAGGAAAACAGGAGATAAACCGTTTAATTGATCCTGAAAATTAGTTGCCCCTGCTACCATGGCTGCACCTAAAATCATAGTACCAATAATAGAACCCACATAGGATTCAAAAAGGTCAGCACCCATTCCAGCAACATCCCCGACATTATCTCCGACATTATCAGCAATAGTTGCAGGGTTTAAGGGGTGATCTTCCGGAATGCCGGCCTCAACTTTTCCTACTAAATCAGCACCCACATCAGCGGCTTTTGTATAAATTCCACCACCTACTCTTGCAAACAAAGCGATAGATGATGCTCCAAAGGAAAATCCAGTTAGAACAGATAGGGTAGTGTTAAGAGCGTCACCCCCTTCAAATGCTTTAAATGCATCTGCAAAATAAGCGAACAAACCTCCCAAACCAAGAATACCTAATCCAACTACACCAAGACCCATAACTGACCCCCCTGCGAAGGCGACCTCAAGTGCCTTTCCAAGGCTTTCCCTTGCTGCATTCGTCGTTCTGACATTAGCCTTTGTGGCAACTACCATTCCTAAATATCCTGCAAGTGCTGAGCAGAAGGCTCCTACTACAAAAGAAATGGCAACAAAAGCGTGACTATTTGGATTATTAGATCCACTCCACCCAAGAAGGACGGCAACTGTAATGACAAATACAAATAATATTTTATATTCAGCCTTCAAAAATGCCATTGCACCTTCTTGGATACTGGCAGCAATTTTAGCCATTCTTGGCGTTCCCTCTGAGTGGGCGTTGATTTGTTTGGTTTTCCACCAAGTGAAAGCAAGTGCCAAAACACCAAAGGCGGGTATAATAAGAACAAGGTTGTCTATATTCATATAATAAATAAGGGAGGGAATTTATTACCAATGCGGTAAAATTCACATAAAACATAATTATAAACTTATGACAATAACATTGTTTAAATGAAACCTTCAAACTTGCATTGTTTAATAAAATGAACACCATAAACTTTATGAATAATCTGCTGTCATTTCTTCTCCTTGCCTTTTTTTTACTTTTTGCATCCTGTCAAAATAGTTACCGACAGGATGTACCCGGTAGTCCTACCAAGCAAGGTATAGTCGGAGTCAGTGATGATGCCTATCAAGTAACTGCAGAGGAGTATGGCGATTTCTTCGAGTCGAGATATGGGTTACTTTACCAAAAGTTCAACGATCGCCCATTTACCGGTAGAATCTTAACTATAGAGAATGGAGAGGGTGGGGATTATGTATCCGCAGATGAATCCTGGAAAGAAGGGAAAAAAGACGGAATTAGTTCAAGGTGGTTTTCAAATGGTGTTAAAATGTACGAGAGGAATTACAGCGAAGGTCGCTGGCATGGCACCGTAACAAGGTGGTGGCCAAACGGTCAAAAAATGTATGTTCGGGCATATACAAATGGGACAAGACACGGTAAGGAAGCAACCTGGCGTTCTGATGGTTCACCAATTCAATTATCCGAAAAACCTTTTGTTTCCCCGTTGAAAGCTAAGTCTAGTGAGGCAGTTGAAATTGCACCAACCCCTTCTGGAATTGTTTTCCCCCCAGAATCAAACAATTTTCCTGCTCCAACTCCTGTTGCCCCAGATGAGCCACAAATTAATCCTTCGCTCAATGATCCAACCGAATCCTTTCCTCCCCTTCCCACAGTAGAGCCGGTTGAAACTCCCGATGCTTTTCCCGTTGTTCCGGAAGCACCCTCCTCGACGGAGAGCTTTCCTGCTTTCCCTGCCATGCCTGCGGATAATTCTTCTAATATCCCCACTAATGATGGTTTCCCGCCCCTTCCTGGTACAGAACCCATTCCTTCCGATAATTTACCTGCTATACCAGAAGATGGCGATCCGGAATTTCCTGAATTACCTTCCTCCAATGATTCGCCCTCTGAGTCCTTACCCGAGTTTCCTCCAGTTGAAGACGGGCTTCCTTCCTTACCCGGTGTAGATTCGCTTGAAAATGATCTTCCTGCTTTTCCCGATTCTCCACCTGCAGAAGAAGGCTTTCCTCCTTTACCCGGACTCCCTGATGATGGCGGAAATGACCTTCCTCCTTTACCCGGACTCCCTGATGATGGCGGAAATGACCTTCCTCCTCTGCCCGGACTCCCTGATGATGGTGGAAATGGCTTGCCGCCCCTTCCGGGTCTTCCCGGGGAAGACAGTAGTGGAGGGTTGCCTCCTTTGCCTGGTTCTGATTCTTCCGGCGGTGGCTTACCTCCTCTTCCCGCATTCCCTGAATGAGGTTAGTAAAAATTAAAAAAAATTAAAATTATTGGGTGAACATATTGCCCAAAACAAACTTCTAATTTGTTTTAATTTTGTCATGGTTTTGATTGGTTGTATATAAAGATCACCTTCCTGAAGCGTAATTCGTTTTTACAAATTTAATTTTAAATATTTCATATGCAGAATAATTTATGACATTCAAAGTTCATGAAAGAAGAAAAAAATTCATCCATTGATTCGAGTGCAACTAATTGTAGTGAAGATGGTTCAAGGAGGAAATTTATCGTTGTATCAACTTTGGCAGTTTCTGCCGTTTGTGGAGTTTTCCCTTTTGCTGCAGGTATAACCACCATTCTAGATCCGGTTAAAAAAAGTGCAGGAAATAAAGAAAAAGTCCCATGGACTAGAGTGGCCCCTTTAATAAACCTGTCAGAGGACGGAAAACCGGCTAAATACGAAATTATTTTGGAACAAGTCAAGGATGCCTGGACAACCTATAAAAATGTTCCTGCTGGAGCGGTTTATCTAAGCCGAAATGGAGAAGAAGTAATCGCATTCAATTTAAAGTGTCCGCATTTGGGTTGTGCGGTGGACTACCGATCAAAATCGGATGATTATTTTTGTCCCTGCCATAACAGTACATTTGGACTTGATGGTTCTGTTACCGACGCAAATAGCCCAAGTCCAAGAGGATTGGATACAATGGATACCAAAGTGGAAGATGGTGTTATATGGATTCGCTTTCAGCATTTTCGTCCAAATATTGTGGAAAAAATCCCTCTAGTATGAGTAAGTTTTTAGATTGGTTGGACGATCGTTCAGGAATCCGTGGTCTTGTAAAAGAAGCTCTTTATGAGAAAGTCCCTGGTGGAGCAAGGTGGCGTTATGTTTGGGGAAGTTGCCTAACCTTTGCTTTTTTTACTCAGGTTGTAACGGGTACACTTTTATGGATGTCATATAGTCCTAGTGCTCAGACTGCTTGGGAAAGTGTTTATTTCATCCAGTATCAAGTTTGGGGAGGATGGTTTTTACGAGGCGTTCATCATTACATGGCCCAAGCTATGATTGTGTTGCTAGTTTTGCATTTAATGCAGGTGATGATCGATGGAGCGTACCGGGCACCTAGAGAGCTTAACTTTTGGTTTGGAATTGCCCTTTTAGGGGTAACTTTAGCTCTTTCTTTAACCGGTTATCTTTTACCATGGGATCAAAAAGGTTTTTGGGCTACTGCGGTTGCCACTAATCTTATTGCAGAAGTTCCAATAATTGGTCCCATGCTCCAAAAAATTGTGGTCGGCGGGGTGGAATATGGACATCAAACAATCACTCGCTTTTTTGCTCTTCATGCAGGTATTCTTCCCGGGGCATTAATTGCACTTGTTGTAGGTCATATATATCTTTTCAGAAAGCATGGTATTCATGTAAAGGAGCCCCGACCCAAGAGAGATTCCTATTTTTGGCCGGATCAAATATTGAAGGATGGTGTTGCTTGTTTAGCAGTTTTATTAGCCGTTGTCTTTCTCACTTTATATTTTGATGGAGCACCTTTAGGACCACCAGCTGATCCTTCGAACGAGTTTCCAGCAAGGCCCGAGTGGTACTTTTTATTTCTTTTTCAATTATTGAAGTATGTTCCTGCATTTTGGGGTGCAGTCATTATACCTTTGGTTTTTGGACTTCTTATTTTCCTTCAACCTTTTATTGGGGCTTCGCGAAAAGGGCATCAATTTAATATAGGTTTTTGGTGGTGCCTGCTAGCAGGAGCTGCTGGACTTACTTTTTTAGCTTTTTCAGAGGACAGGGAAAATATTAATCACGGTGCCGCTGTTCGTGAAGCTGAATGGCAAGCCCAACGTGTTGTTCAAATTGCTCAGGAGGAAGGGATTCCGCCAACCGGCGCGGTTGCGTTACTAAGGGGTGATAGGGAAAATAGGGGTCGACGAATATTTTCTACTCATTGTTCAAGTTGTCATCGATATAATGGCCATGATGGAAGGGGGTATCAAGTTGATGACGATCAATCTGCACCTGAATTGGCTGGTTTTGCCAGCGTTGCTTGGACAACTAAACTGTTGAATTATGAACACTATGTATCTCCTGAATACTTTGGAGGAACTGCGTTTAAAGACGGGACTATGGCTAAAAAAGTTTTAAAAAAGTTTGATGAGGAAGAAAAAAAATTGCTTCCTGAAGTTGCCCTCCTTTTATCCGATCTTGCTGAGTTGCCATATCAGGAATCTTTGGAAGAAGAGAAAAGAGAAAAATTAATGGATATTTTTTACGATGATCTTGCCTGTATTGATTGTCATGATATTGATTCTGAAGGAGAAGGTTCTGCACCGGATTTAACTGGTTATGGTTCAAAAAAATGGATGGTTGATTTTATCGTTAATCCTGAACATGAAAGATTTTACGGAAAGAAAAACGACCGAATGCCAGCCTATGGTCGTGATAAGAAACTAAGCACCGAGGAAATTGAGATTGTGGTCGAGTGGATCAGATCCAGACCTGCTGTAAAATAGCTTTCTTTTATTTAAGTCCGGTCAGTTAAATTTTTTCAATTCAAGAGAAATATTTCTACTCCACGTTTCTTTTGTTTGGTTTTTTATCTCTTTTTACATAATGTAATCTAAAGCGAATTAAGAATAGTGAATATCATTGTTAAGAAAGATAACCAAACATTTGGACCTCATTCTCGGGAAGAAATTCTTGAATTTATTAAGAGTGGCGAGTTGACCGAGGATGATTTGGCTTCACTTGAAGGCGATGAAGATTGGGATACATTAGGAACCTTGCTGTCCCTCGAAGAGAATCAGAAAGATCCTTCAATATTTGATCAATTTGAAGACGACGAAGTTGATTATGAAAAATTAAAGGAATGGGAAGACGTTTTTGTCGATGAAGACGAAGATGAAAATGAAGATGATTTTTCTACTCAAAATACATCATCTTCGGTTTCGGAAACCATTCCTGTTGAAGATTTTCAATCATCTTCTGTTGATGTGCAAGAAACGATAACTCCTCCCTTGCCGCCTCCCTTTGAGCAGGAATCTATTGTTGCTGAAGAATTAATAAATCCAGTTTCACCGCCAACGAATGATGAAACGGTGTCTGGACAAACTGAAGAATATATTCCACCACCTTCCCCTTCTTTGCCATTGCCTCCTCCTCCACAAGTTCCCCCTCCCCGAGAACAAAAAGCTAAGGAAAAATCTATTTCCCGAAGTGGCAAGAATCGTATATCAGGTTCCCATAACATTAAGGGGCTAAATAGAAAACAAACTGTAATTGTTGTTAAAGGGGAAGGCATTCTATCCAAAATTTATTCCACTTCATTGCTTTTTATAATTCTTTTTATAGTGGTCGCTATATTAGGATTTGTAGGTTTGATTTTTGCTCCTGATAAGGTTTCTCCCATTTTAGTAAACATTGGAATACCCTCAGATTTCATCCAATCTATTACTTCTCCAAAGGAGGGTTCTTAGTTAAATTGAAATGAATATATTTGTTTCCAGAGATGGTCAGACTTTTGGTCCATATACGGTAGAACAAGCAACTGAATTTTTGCAAGTGGGTCAACTATTGGCTACTGATTTTGCTCTTTATGAGGGAGAATCAGAATGGAAAACTTTGGGTAATCTATTGGGTGCGACCGAACAACAATCCATTGTTAGCCCGGTTGTACAACCTCATCAATCTAAGAAAAGTGCTCCATTAGAAAATTCAAAAACAAAATCGGTCAGTGGAAAGCAACGGACCAAGATAAAGATGAATCAAGGCCAATCTGTAGTAGTTACAAAACAGAAAGGTTTCGTTTCTCGTATCATATCAACCATTATCGTTTTTTCAGTCACCTGTATTGTGGTTTGCGGAGGAGTTGCCGCACTTTATTTTGCTTTTCCAAGTAAGGTCGGTACGATCATGAAAAAGTTTGGATTTTTAAGTCAAGAACCGGCTCATGAAAAAACTAAAGAAGTTTCGGTGGCAAAGGAAATACCGACTAATCCTCTAGATATTACCTTGAATGATGAAGATTGGCAAAGGCTTCGTTCTACAAATGTTATTTTATTAGCTACGGATAAGGGTGATGGCTTTCGAGTCATTTCTCCCCCCGAAAAAGAACAGGGTCTCAACGATAATGACTTGGAGGCATTAATCCCTATATCTTCCAAGGTTTTGTCTCTTGATTTAACTTATGCAGAGATTACCGATAGTGGTATTATAGTGCTTTCCAAATTTGAAAATTTACAACGATTGTATCTGGAAGGAAACAAAGAGGTTACCGTCCAAGGGCTCGCCCAATTAAAAAACCTTACAAATCTCACTTATTTAAACCTTGTTCGGATTGAATTAAATGAAGAATTAGTAGATCTTTTAATTTCGATGGAAAATTTAAGGGAAATATATTTATACGAGACCGGCTTGAACGAGGCTGCTATTTCTAGGCTTACGGATGCTCGCCCAAAAGTTTTTGTGAACGGAGGTTAGGCTTTTTTTGTCTCCACTTTTGTTTTTCTCAGTGGAAACAGAGCTTTACAGATTGGGCATTCCAAACCGAAACAATTTCTGGCTTGGCAATATTCTCGTCCATAAAAAATGATTTGAAGGTGGATTTCATTCCATCGGTCCTTCGGGAAAAGTTTTTTTAAATCCCTTTCTGTTTGAGTCACACTTTTACCATTAGTAAGTTTCCACCTTTGAGCGAGCCGGTGGATATGTGTGTCGACTGGAAAGGATGGATGACCAAATGACTGTGCCATTACTACGGAAGCTGTTTTGTGACCCACCCCGGGAAGTTCTTCCAATTCTTCGAAGGTTTGTGGTACTTGCCTGGAATGTTTGTTCAGTAGAATTAAAGAAAGCCCATGGATTGCTTTGGCTTTTCGAGGAGCTAATCCACAGGGTCTGACAACGGAATTTATTTGATCGACTGAAAGCTTCGACATATTCAGCGGGTCAGAAGCGAGTTTAAAAAGGTCGGGGGTAATTTTGTTAACCCTAGCATCAGTGCATTGGGCAGAGAGTAAAACCGCAATCAATAAAGTATAGGAATTTGTGTGATCCAGGGGAATAGGGGGATTGGGGTACAGATTGGCTAATTCACGGTCGATAAATTCAGCTCTCTCTCTCATTCTCATTCTTGCAGTATGAAAAAATTAACTCCAAAGACAATCGAACATATTGAGACAATGTGTCTCTTTTTTATTGTTTTTATTCTAAAATGTCCCGTATTTTCAATTGATGATGAATAGCATATCCTTCTAAATCCTTGATTTTATAATCGATTGAGGTCTGTAATCGAATCGGAACGCAACTTGCACAACAACAATCATGAATATCGATCCTGAAAAATTTACCGAACTTGGAATTTCTGCAATCAAGGAAATGTCAGAAGTTGCAAAGCGCAATGGTCAACAGGAGGTGGAAGTTTGGCATTTGCTCTCTGCATTACTAGCACAGGAAAATGGAATCGTGCCTGCATTGCTTGAGGAAATGGGAGTGGGGACGGCTCCTGTGCAATTAGGACTACAGCGCGAACTTAAGAATTTGCCCAAGATTGCGGGAGATGTGAACACTTCACGATCATACGCTTCCGCTGCTTTAACTGAAGCGGTTGAGAAAAGTCAGACTATTTCCTCAGAGATGCAGGATGATTATGTAAGCACCGAACATTTATTACTTGGTTTAACGGCAGTTGGAAAACCAGCTACTTTCAAGCAATTTCTCAAAAACTTTGATCTTACTAATAAAAAAATTAAAGAAACTCTGCAAAATTTACGTGGTGGGCAAAAAGTAACTTCAAGGACTCCCGAAAATTCTTTTCGTGCATTGAAGAAGTATGGAATTGATTTAGTGGAACAGGCAAAGTCGGGAAAGTTGGATCCAGTCATTGGTCGAGATTCCGAAATTAGACGTGTGATACGCATCCTATCTCGTAAGACTAAAAATAATCCTGTTTTGATTGGGGAACCCGGAGTGGGGAAGACCGCAATCGTTGAAGGCTTGGCCCAGCGAATTGTACGTGGAGATGTACCTGAAGGGTTAAAAGATAAAACTATTTTTACTTTGGAAATGGGATCTTTGTTAGCAGGAGCAAAATTTCGAGGTGAATTTGAGGAACGCTTGAAGGCTGTCCTCAATGAAGTAAGCAAAGCAGAAGGTAGGATTGTTCTTTTTATTGATGAGATGCATACCATTGTTGGAGCCGGAAAGGCGGAAGGTGCAATTGATGCGGGAAATATGTTGAAACCAATGCTCGCTCGAGGTGAACTTCATTGTATCGGAGCAACAACGCTCAATGAATATCGTCAGAATATTGAAAAAGACGCTGCTCTCGAGCGTCGTTTTCAAACGGTACTTGTGGAGCAACCTAATGTGGAGGACACGATTTCGATTCTTCGAGGCTTGCGCGAACGCTTTGAAATTCACCATGGTGTGAATATTCGGGATGAAGCGTTGGTTAACGCTGCAGTGCTTTCCAATCGCTATATTTCGGACCGTTTCTTACCCGATAAAGCAATTGATCTTGTTGACGAAGCCTGTGCTATGATTCGTACGGAATTGGACAGTATGCCTTCTGAATTAGACGAAATTAGCCGTCGCGTTCTCCAACTTGAGATCGAAGAAACTGCACTTAAGCAGGAGAAGGATAAGTCCAGTAAGGACCGCTTGGAAACACTTCGCAAGGAATTGGGTAATGCTCGGGACAAGATGGAGACCATCAAGCGACAGTGGGAAAATGAACGTAAGGGAATTGACGATGTTCGTGTTCTGCGCGAGCAAATTGAAACGATGCGGGCCGATATGGAGCGAGCAGAACGGGCTTATGATTTGAATCTGGTTGCTGAGCTTAAACATGGAAAACTTCCGACGCTGGAAGCCGAATTGGAAGCCCTTGAAAAAGTGGAAAAGAAAGACGATTCCATTCTTAAGGAGGAGGTCACGGCCGAGGAGATTGCTGATATCGTTGCTCGCTGGACCGGAGTGCCTGTCACCAAATTAATCGAAGGGGAGAGAGAGAAAATTCTTCGCCTGCAAAGTATTTTACACGAACGGGTAATCGGACAAGAAGAGGCTGTTGATGCGGTGTCCGAAGCCATTATGCGAGCTCGGGCCGGGATTAAGGACCCCAATCGCCCAATAGGCACTTTTCTTTTTCTTGGTCCAACAGGGGTCGGTAAGACTGAGTTGGCCAAGACTTTAGCAGAAAGTCTGTTCGATAGTGAGAACAATGTGATACGTATAGATATGTCCGAGTACATGGAGAAGCACTCCGTAGCCCGATTGATCGGAGCTCCTCCTGGTTATGTGGGATATGAAGAAGGCGGACAACTCACTGAGGCAGTTCGGCGTAAGCCATATTCCGTCATTCTTTTCGACGAGATTGAAAAGGCTCATCCCGATGTCTTCAATGTTTTACTTCAATTGATGGACGATGGCCGCCTTACGGATTCACAAGGTCGTACTGTGGACTTTAAAAATGTGGTGGTCATTATGACCTCGAATGTGGGCAGCCGTTATTTACAGGACAATGTCATCGATAATGAAATTTCCGAATCCGCTCGTGAATCGGTCATGGCGGATTTACGGGACCATTTTCGTCCCGAATTCCTAAATCGGATTGATGATATCGTTCTTTTTAAACCTCTTTCTCTTGAGGAAATCACTGAAATTGTAGACCTCCTACTTGCAGGGCTGAATAAGCGACTTGAGGATCGTAAGGTATCCGTTATTTTTACAGATGCTGCCAAGAAATGGATTGGAGAGAAAGGATACGATCCTACCTACGGGGCTCGTCCTCTCAAAAGATTTTTACAGAAGCAGGTGGAGACTCAACTTGCCCGAGCTTTAGTGGCGGGTGAAGTGGAGGAGGGGAGTGAAGTCGCCTTTTCGGTAAAAGACGAGGAATTGATTATGAAGTTGGGCTGAATAGGTTCTTTGTTTCGATAAATTCTGCACGAATTCCTTACCTCAGTTCCGGTAAGTAATTCTTTTCTGCCAGTTTTTATAGGCAATCGTTAACCACTCTCCTGGGATGCTTGACATGCCTCGAAGCTATAGGTATAAATAAGCGATGTTTTATAACTAAGACAAAATATTGTAATGGAAATATTTTACTACAAGTAGTAAAATACAAGAGATTATTAAATTATATTATACAATGAAAAAAATACACCTCCTTATCCTTCTCCCATATCTTTTTCTTATTTTTGGCTGTGAAAAAAACAATTCCTCAACCGCTAATGAATCTGTAACCGAACCACTTCCGCGTCTTATGCCTGAAATGGAATTTTCTGGCACAGAAGCAAAAGCAATTGGCTATATCAAAACGATTGCACTTCCAAAACTTATCCAAAAAGCAGTGAGTGTTGCAAATGCGGTTAAGCCCGGACCTCAAGTGGCTATGCTTCCAGCGATGGCGGGCTTGGCATTAGGTGATCCTGCACTCACTTCGGTGGATCAGGAGGCACCGATTACTGCTTTGGTATTTGACGATTTTTCGCTGGGTGGTCTGCCCAGTTTTGTTTTGGTCATGAAATTATCCCCCGAAAGTCCGGTCATTAAGCAGGCTGAGAATATGAATATGCAAACAATGGAAGTGGATGGCTGGACATTGGCGACGATGAACCCCCAATTATTTAAGGAAGTGGAAGATTGGTCATCCTTATTATCCTTTGCGAAAGAAAGCCCTGAGGAAGATATTGAAATGGTCATTTCTATGGATGTTTTTTGGGAAAATTTGCCCAAAATGAAAAAGTCTGCAGTCGAGGCAATTGAATTTTCTACCCTTCCACCAGATTCAAAAGTAGATGCAGGTCAGATTGTTGAGGTGTTACTTGATGAATTGGCCTCAACGGAGGCAACTAAATTAGAACTCATGCTTTCAGAAAGCGAAATTGGTTTTAAAAGTACACTTTCAGCAAAGACAGAAACAGCGTTATTTACATTTTTATCATCCAAGACGGAAAATCAATCTATGGAAGTTTCCAAATATATCTCAGGAGATGGATGGATGGATATGCTAATTTCTCTCAACACTGATAGTATGTCCATTTATTTTAATCACTTGTTGGGTCTGCTTAAAGAGAGTGTTAGTAATAAGGAATGGAAGAACGGTTTCTCTAAATTTATTTCATTAATGGATAACAGTATTCCATTATATGGAGGACAGGTTGCGACAAGTTACCGAAATTCTGGTAAGGGGAAAAATCCAATTAGTTTTGTTCAAGTCGGGGAAATGAAAGGAAGTGAGGAAGAAATTAATAATGTGATGAACGAATGGGTAGTTTTATTACAAGACATGTTTTCGAAAATTGATCCAGGAAACGAATTTAATATAAAATATGAGATTAATTTGACTGAAGATTCCGAAATTGACGGATCACAGGTGTATCGTTTTGGAATGAAAATGAATGCGGACGATAATGAATTAGATACCCTGCTTTCTTCCTACACTGATACAACTTCTTACTATATGGTTCGGGACGGATTTTATTTCATGACATCATCAAAGCGTGATTTAAAAGAACTTTATAATTCTTTTAAAAATAAAAAACCAGTTGAGGGGAACCTTGCCTCCGAGATGACATTGGAGCCCGGTCAGTTTATGAGCTGGCGTCTTAATTTAGCTGGTTATGCCGAAATGGTTATGAGTATGGTCAATTTGGGAGGAGTTAATATTATGGGAGATGCCATTCAAGGTTTGAAAGAGTTAAAAATTCCTCCGGTCACCGGAAGTGCATATCTGGGGGGAGGAAGAGTGTCTACCGAGATTCGTATACCCCTCGAATCGATTAAGGCAGGTGTTGACTATTTTGAAAGCATGAAAGGGGCGGAGATGAAACCGATTGAATCTGAAATTGATGAAGATATTCCCGAAGTGGAAGGGGAATAAAACTTTTGTAGATTTTCTTGATTTTGTTGGTGTTCGTTTAATCAAGAAGCTTGTTGACCGAGTTTTTAATGACGATCCGATTGATCAAAATATATATCAGTCCATAGAGCACGATATACGCGATGGTTACAAATGAGAGACCCGATTGTAAGGTAATACCATATTCAAAGGCTAGCTTGAGTAAAAGAGATTTAATTCCGTATCCAACTAAAACTGAACCAGCCAGAATAAAAAGAAAGAGAGTTAGGAAGCGAGTAAAGATTACATTGGATATCTGACCGTGGGAAAAGCCAAGAAGGAGTAAATTTTTTGCCTGTTCGCTTGCCTGAGCAACCACCAAACGAAAACTTGTTGCGAAGGTGGCAATAGAAAGTAGCGAGAGCAGTGCTCCTATAACCGCAATTCCAAGGAAAATTGCTTGGGTTGCTTTTTTAATTATGTCCTGTTCCGGAAATTCCCGATTAATCTCAAGACCATTTTGCTGAATAAAAGATATAAGAGATGAACTTGGGTTATCTTCGATTTCCAGAATGATTCGAGATGGTCCAGCCTTCTTCTTTTTTTCAGAAAGAAGTTGTGATGCAGGGCTCCGCTCGGCCGGATTTTCGAGTGGGGAAATTTCCCAGTTTTTAAATTCAGGTTCGTCCCGGAGTGAGGCAAGGGTGGAACGGGTAAGGGGGGGGCCTTCAATGGAACCATTTTTCCAAAGAAAGAAAAAGTCGTTCGCTTCGGGTTGGCCAAATTTTTTATTGGCCCATTTCAGAAAGTTTGCCGGGACTAATACACTGTTGATTCTTTTGCTAAATGCCACAAAACGACCACTTAAGGTGGTTTCCCTGTTTTTGCCAATAAAGAGTTCGATGGGCATACCGGTAGCAGCTTCAGTTGAAAGGGCAGGGTATTCAACCCGTGAGGGAGCGAGACCAAAATTCCAGAGATCTAGATAAAATTTGGGAACCATGATGGGGACGACTTCAGAGTTTTCATTCCAATTCCAATCCTTGGGGATGAAGTCGAGAAACTCATCGGGGATGGATTCAAAAAAAAGATCGGTCTTGGCTGCAGCACCCAACCCGACTTTTCCGGACGGCCAAATATACAAAGTGAGGGGGAATTGATTACGAATAAATCCACCAATCCTTTTAACGCCATCAAGCGCTTTTATCTTATCTAATTCATCACTCGTAAATGTACGTTCATTTTTGCCGAGGTTGACCAAGGCACCCCCTTCCACTTTTTTATTTAGGGTGAAGTAATTCTTTGGTACCTCTCTATCTTTTAAGATGGAGGAAGTATCCTGATAGAATTGAATGGCAATGATGAGTAGGGTTGACCCAATTAGGCATCCAAGGGAAGCAATCCATAGTTCACGTTTTGGGCCAGATACATTGAGACAGGAACTCAGGGAAGATTTTGAAAAGGAATGCTTCACAGGGATAGGATACGATCAAAAGAAAGAGGAGGAGTTTCTCCCAGAGAAGTGAGAAGAACGGTGGCCTGATTGGCCCGGGCAATTTCATTGATTAAGGAAGAGGCTAAATCAATATTTTCCTGATCAAGGTGACTGAAGGGTTCGTCCAAAAGAAGTAACTTGAAGGGCTTGCGTAAAGTTCGGACCAAGGCAATCCGTTGACGCTGTCCAAAAGACAGGGTTTCCACTGGTTTGGTAAGAAATCCTTCCATGCCCAGTTGCTTGGCCATTTCCAATCCACTAGGCACATTATGGTTAATCTGGGGAATTAATTCAATATTCTCACGGGCGCAGAGTTTGGGGAAGAGTTTGAGTTCCTGGAAGAGCAGAGCAATTTGAGTACTTCTCAATGATGTCCAACCGGATGAAGTTTGTTTTTGAATATTTTCCCCGTCCATAATCACTTCCCCGGAAAAATCTTTTCTCAGTCCGTACAAAAGATGGAGCAGGGTAGATTTTCCTTTTCCTGAATGTGCTGATATGAGGGTGAAACTTTTAGGTTCGATTTTTAACTGGGTCTCCCAAACCTCAGAGCGTTCGATCATCTCTTTTGGGATCGGTTCGGGTATGACTTGATTCAGTTCAATTAACATGGAAGGATGGAAAGTATATTTTGATGAAAGATCGCTTCTTCTTCGTCTTCATTCAGTTGGGCAACGCTAAGGATTTCATTTCGAAAAGTCGAGAAATCAGGACTTGATTGAATTTTTGGGTAAATTCGTAGGGGATAGTCTGTACCCCATAGGATTTTTTTATATCCCACGACATCAATCAATTTTCGATAAAGGCTAGAATCATAGAGGAGTGGGCAGGCAGCCAGATCATAGTAAACATTGTTGAGCTCTTTTTGAATTCTTGGATTCAACTCATAAAAAGGAAATAATCCACCGGCATGGGAAAGAATAATTTTTAGTTTTGGATATTCCCGGGCAAGCCAGAGAAAATCTTCGAAGGGTGTTGGAGTACGTCCAGGATAATCATGACCGACTGGTTCCGTGACATGAAAATTGATCGGCCACCCGTTTTCGCAGGCAAACTCTACGCATTTAATCCAGGATGGGTTTTTCATAGTGAATCCCTGCACTCCGGGGTGGCATTCTCCGATTCCCACAAAGCCCTGATTCAACCTTTTTTTTAACTCTTCAATGGGTTCTGGCGCCGAGGGATGAATCGATGCAAAAGCATAAAACCTTTCGGGGTCTTCTTTGATCCATTGTGCATGCCAATCATTGTGTTGAATACAAGTTTCAGAATTTTCCCAGTACCAACCGAGCAGAACAGCTTGGCTTATCGATGCAGCATCCATATCCGTGATCATTTTCTCCCTTGATGCCCATCCCTGTAATTTTGAACCCTTGGAGGGTTCGACCAACTCGAGCCAATGGGGTTCACCGTGTTTTTGAGCAAACTTCCCTGGGTTGGAGTATACTTGGGGTGGGTATCGGTGAGTGTGGGAATCAATCATTTCCAAATGCAAATTAACTTGTTCTAAATTAAAGGATTAAATGGGAAGTTTTACCATCCAAAATTTAGCTCACCTAAGATGGGCGGTAGGCTATAAGCCTGATTTAATTAACGGAGCCTGCCTGTTGGTTACAGGATTCAAGTTTTCGGGCCAAAGCAGCTTCGATAAATGAAGCGAAAAGTGGGTGTGCTTTGTTAGGTTTTGATTGAAATTCAGGATGGAATTGAACGGCGACAAACCACGGGTGCCCCTTCACTTCAATAATTTCCACAAGATCACGACCAGGATTAACTCCAGAAATAATAAGACCCGCTTCTTCAAGTTGCTGACGATACTCATTATTAAACTCGAAACGATGCCTGTGTCTTTCTGTGACCTCGTCTTTTCCATAGGCAATCGAAGCTAAGCTATCTTTTTTAAGGACGCATGGACAAGCTCCCAGTCTCATGGTAGCTCCTTTATCCTTAACTTCTTTTTGATCACCCATAATATCAATTACAGGATGTGGAGTATCAGTATTAAATTCTGTGCTATTTGCATCAGTTAATCCGACTTGGTTTCGGGCAAAATCAATCACGGCAATCTGCATGCCCAGGCATAATCCAAAATAAGGCACATTATTTTCCCGGGCATACTGGGATGCAATAATTTTTCCTTCGGTTCCCCGGTCCCCAAATCCTCCGGGAACTAAAATGCCATCCAAATCTGATAAAAGAGCGTCTGGTCCATCCCGCTCAATATCTTCGGCATCAATATATGAAACTTCGACCTCACAGTCATTTCTTATCCCCCCATGAACAATAGATTCGTTTACAGAGAGGTATGAATCCTGAAGGTCCATGTATTTGCCCACCATTCCAATCTTAATTTTATGTTTTGGATTTAGTAGGCGATGAACTACTTCCTCCCAGTCATCCTGTTTAGGGGGAGGTGCATCAAGACCCAAAATGGAAATGACTAATTCATCCAGTCCTTCCTTCTTAAGCATATGTGGGAGTTCGTAAATAGAATGATTAACATCCTGCTCCTCAATGACAGCTTCTTTTTTGACGCTACAGAATAAGCTTATTTTTTCTCGAATTTCCTCGGTAATGGGTTGTTCGGTTCGGCATACCAAAATATCAGGCTGGATACCGATTTCTCGTAACTTTGCCACACTCTGCTGAGTTGGCTTGGTTTTTAGCTCACCTGCAGCACGCAGGGAGGGAAGCAAGGTCATATGGAGAAACAGAACATTTGCTTTCCCCACTTCTGATGCAAATTGGCGCATTGCTTCGGTAAAGGGTAAACCTTCAATATCACCAATTGTTCCACCAATCTCTGTAATCAATACATTTACCCCTTCTCCAGCCGCATAGATCCGATTCTTAATTTCATTGGTAACATGTGGAATCACTTGAACCGTTTTACCCAGATAGTCTCCCCGTCTTTCCTTTTTAATAACCGATTCGTAAATTTGCCCACTGGTTAAATTGTTAAAGCGGGAAAGTTTACCCGATGTGAAACGCTCATAGTGACCAAGATCGAGATCCGTTTCCGCCCCATCATCAAGCACATACACTTCTCCATGTTGAAATGGACTCATCGTGCCCGGATCTACATTGAGGTAGGGATCAAATTTTTGAATTCTAGTGGTTAATCCTCTTTGCTCTAGGAGTGCACCCAAAGATGCCGCGGTTAGACCTTTGCCCAACGAAGAAACTACTCCCCCGGTAATGAATATATATTTCATTTGATTATTTGCATTCTCTTTGAAAAGACACCTTGAACATATTCCTTGCAACAAAGATTTTCAAAAGTTGTTCATTTATTACCAACAAAGAAAAATTTAAAGATTCTTGCCGTAATTATATTAATTCTTCTAATTGAAACTACTTATAATTTTAAATATGCCCTGTTTGTACTCGTCAAATGTTTGTCCTCCATACAATTTAGAATAAAAATATATTATGTTTAGTTCATCTCTCGGAAAAAAATACCTTATGGCACTGACCGGTTTAGTGTTAATTGGTTTCGTATTTGTGCACATGGCAGGTAATCTCCAAGTTCTTGCTGGTCAGGCTCAAATCAATGCTTATGCACATTCTTTACAAAGTTTGCCTTGGTTTATTTTATGGGGTTCCCGACTATTTTTATTGGCTGCCGTTTTAATTCATGCCTGGACTGCATATTCATTGATTGTGGAAAACCGAAAGGCACGTCCTGATGCTAATGAAGTCGAAGTGACTAAAAGGGCGGGCCTTGCTTCCCTGCGTATGGGATTTACAGGTTCGATTATTTTGGCATTTATTGTTTTCCACCTTCTTCATTTTACCGTTCGTACCATTTATCCTGAATATGTAGAGATGATGACCACAGTTGGATCACCCGATGAAACAGAAATTCATGATGCTTTTTTGATGGTAATTTCAGGATTTAAGCATGATATAATTTCAATTTTTTATGTCGTGGCGATGGCTTTACTTTGTGCACACCTAGCTCATGGTTTTTCGAGTGTTTTTCAATCTCTCGGAATACGATCTGAATCTTGGCGAGCTAAGATAGATTTAATTGGAATAGGTTATGCCTGGTTGATTTTTATTGGTTTTTCCATTGTCCCACTCAGTGTACTTTCTCAAAAACATGGAGTTTATGAATTTTATGATCCGTCTTTTTTCTCAGAAGAAATAAAGGAAGAAGCTTTATCCACAAACCCATCGAACCATGAATCTTGATCCTCAAATTCCAGAAGGCCCCTTGTCGGATAAGTGGGACAATCATCGTTTCTCGTCCAAGTTGGTTAATCCGGCCAACAAAAGAAAATATCGAATTATTGTTGTAGGTTCTGGGTTGGCAGGTGGTTCAGCAGCAGCAACCCTTGGGGAACTTGGTTATCAGGTAGACTGTTTCTGTTATCAGGATACTCCGCGCCGGGCACACTCCATCGCTGCACAGGGTGGCATTAATGCAGCTAAGAATTATCAAAATGATGGCGATAGTATTCACCGATTATTTTACGACACCGTTAAAGGGGGAGATTTTCGTTCCCGCGAAGCCAATGTTTATCGATTAGCGCAAAACAGCACTAATATTATTGATCAATGTGTTGCTCAGGGAGTCCCGTTTGCCCGTGAATACGGAGGCTTATTAGCCAACCGGTCTTTTGGTGGAGCCCAAGTGAGTCGAACTTTTTATGCTCGCGGCCAAACAGGCCAGCAGCTTTTGCTTGGAGCCTACAGTGCCCTTAGTCGCCAAATTGCAGCGGGTCAGGTAAAAATGCACACCCGGCATGAAATGCTCGATTTGGTTACGGTTGATGGCCATGCAAAGGGAATTATAACCCGAAATTTGGTTACAGGTTCGACTGATGCCTGGACTGCTGATGCTGTTCTTCTCTGCACGGGTGGTTATGGAAATGTTTATTACTTATCAACCAATGCAGCCGGTTGTAATGTAACTGCAACCTATCGGGCACACCGTCGTGGAGCCGGATTTGCTAATCCGTG
>CAWVXY010000003.1:0-129604 GCA_963934295.1 uncultured Opitutia bacterium | reverse complement strand
ATAGACTGCATAGGCCGACCAACTCGAGTAGGGCCAGTTCGAATTGGAAGAGAAGGTCTTGTGGGTTTCGCCTTTATTTGAATTGGAGAGGGAGTTGGCACCATCAAATATATTACCCCAAGCATTAAAAGTAGTAACAGAAGAGATATCCCAATTATTTAGATGGTGATTAAAGCTAGAAGCATTTTTGAACATTGCACCCAGATTGGTGATTGCAGAGACATTCCAATCGCTAAGGTCTTGGTTGAAGGCTGATGCCCCCTCAAACATTCTCCACATACTCCCACTTGCTGACGACAGATTCCATTTGCCAATCGGTTGGTTGAAATTGATCGCCCCACTAAACATATCTGCAAATGAACCATTCTTAGATACATTCCAATCACTAATATCTTGGTTGAAAGATACGGCATTTTTGAACATTCCACTCATGTTTGTTACTGTTGAGGTATCCCAATTACTGATGTCTTGATTGAAGGAACTGGCGGCAGCGAAGACAGCATGCATACTGGTAACTTCAGATGTATTCCAATCGCCAATGTTTTGATTGAACGAACTTGCGCCATCAAACATAGCGCTCATCAAAGTAACAGAAGAGGTATCCCAATCACTGATGTCTTGGTTAAAGGAGCTCGCTCCTTTGAACGCCTCTCTTAGAGTGGTGACATTTGAAATATCCCAATTACTTATATCCTCATTGAAAGAGGCTCTATTCATGAAAGCACGACGTAGACTAGTCACAGTTGAAGTATTCCAATCGCTGATATGACCATAGGTGGCGTTCGCATCGACCTGATTGGAAAACCAGAGGTTGACGGCGGACTGGAAGTTGGAATCATTGATTACGACGTGTTGCCGCCAGTCGTAAGACCAGTTCGAATTGGAGGAGAAGGATGCGTGGATTTTTCCTTTGTTGGAGTTGGAGAGGGCAGTGAAGTTGAGCATGTTGGTCATACTTGTCACATTTGATACGTTCCAATCGCTTATGTCTCGGTTGAAGTTATTGGCACCCTTGAACATAGAGGTCATTTGGGTCGCCGAAGAAGTGTTCCAATTATTAAGAGCTTGGTTGAAAGAGGATGCTCCCTCGAACAAGTAAGACATATTTGCAACCGAAGATACGTTCCAATTGGCGATGCTGTTGTTGAATGCCGACGCCCCCCTGAACATGGAACCCATGATCGTAACCGAAGAGGTATCCCAATTTCCTATGAATTGGTTGAATGAGGTGTTGGATCTGAACATGGAACCCATGGCGTTCACTTTGCTCACGTCCCAATTCCCGATGGGTTGGTTGAAAGCATTTGTTCCGTAAAACATGTTGCCCATGTTGGTCACGGAGCTTGTGTTCCAGTCGCTTATGTTTTGATTGAAGGCCGATGCTCCTTTGAACATTTGATACATGTTGGTGACATTGCTTACATCCCAATCCGTAATATTTTCATCGAATGCCGAGCGGTTGAAAAAAGCGTTTTGCATATTCGTCACCGCCGTGGTGTTCCAATCCTTGATATGCCCGTAGGTTGTGGTTGCGTTGGCTTCGTCGTTGAACCAAAGGTTGACTGCGGTCTGGAAATTGGTGTTGGTGAGGGGTGTTCCAATTAGTGGGCTGTAAACAGAGAAACCGAATAAAAGAAAAAGAAATTTCTTGAAAATTCTCACAAATTGGAGAGTTAGCCTTATACGCATTGTAAGAGCTAATAAGTAAATAAGCTTTTTCAACACTATCATATTTTTATTATCACAAAGACGGCACATTCATCTGTTGAACAGCGACATTATGGAATATGTTACAAAATAGAAGATATTCGAATAATTTTTTCATTAACAGGTTTAATTTTGTCACCTTTTTGTCACCTTTTTGTCAAAGTTTTATTAGTGTAACCAATTACATTTAATTTGTAAGAATGAGTAGGTGAGATTTGATTTTCTTGTCAGACCGCTCATCTAGTTTCTCGTAAGTAAAGCAAACAGAGTTTCTATTAGATTAACTCGCGAAGATCATTAACGCCGAGGGATAAATTAGCGGCTTCGGATTCTTCAAATACTTGTTCGAGTAGTTTTTGTTTTCCTTTTTGTAATTGAAGTACATTTTCCTCGACTGTGCCAGAGGTGATCAATTTGTAAATGGTGACCTGTTTGTCCTGTCCAATCCGGTGGGCACGATCGCTCGCTTGGGCTTCCGCGGCGGGATTCCACCAGGGGTCAAAATGGACCACCACATCAGCGGCGGTTAAATTTAATCCGGTTCCCCCTGCTTTGAGAGAGATTAAGAAGACGGGGATGGTTTCGTCTTCCTGGAAGCGGTCAACCTGAGCCATTCGGTCTTTGGAGGATCCGTCCAAATAGCAGAAGGGAAGTCCAGCGGCTTCGAGTTCAGCTTTTAACAGTTCGAGTACTTTTACAAATTGAGAAAAAACGAGCATTCGGTGTTCTCCTTCGAGGCAGTTGTAAAGGAGTTCGCGAAAGGCGTTCATTTTGGCCGATTGATCGGGTGGAAATTCGGGATTTATCAGGCGGGGGTCACAACAAGTCTGCCGTAGACGGAGCAGCTGGGTAAGGGTTTTCATCCGCATCGCCCCATCGGAGGCTCCAGTATCTGCCATTTTATCGAGTTCGGTTTCCGCGGATTGGCGAACATGGGCATAACATTCCTGTTGCTCCTCGGTCAGGTCAACATAGAGGATCTGTTCGATCTTGTCGGGGAGTTCGGGTGCGACTTCTTTCTTGCTCCGCCTAAGAAGATAGGGTGCCGATTCTTTGAGTATTCGTTGCTCGTGCCAAATCCGCTCATCTCCACGGGAGGAGGGGGGTAGGCTAGGGCGGGCACCGGGAAGAAGGAATTCGAGAAGGGAGAGCAGGTCGGACACGCTGTTTTCGATGGGAGTACCGGTTAGTAATACACGCCCTTCGGAGTTGAGGGAGGACATTGCTTTCGCGTTGTTGGTTTTTCGATTCTTTAAATGCTGAGCTTCATCCCCAATGACACATAAGAATGGAATGGATTCAAAGAGTTCAACATCACGGACGAGGGTGCCATACGAAGTTATGACAAGATCGTGTTTCCCTAATTTGCTTCTGTCTTCCGTTCGTTTACTTCCGTGGTGAATATAAGTGGAGAATTCCGGACAAAACCGTTCCGCTTCGCGTTTCCAGTTTTCCAAAAGTGTGGCCGGGCAGACGACCAGAGAGACTGTTGAAAAACCTCGCTCCTGACGAAGAGCGGAGAGAAAGGCGAGGGCCTGCAGGGTTTTTCCCAGGCCCATTTCATCGGCAAGAATGCCACCCAGTTGATTACGGAATAGGTGAAGAAGCCAGGCCACGCCGGTGGTTTGATAAGGCCGGAGGGTTTTTTTGAGTGAATCGTTTACTTTGGGAGCGGGCAGGGCGGAGAGATCCCGCAGTGCGGTGCTTCGTTTTTTCCACATGGCCGGTGGTTTAAACCGGGGGTCAGCTTCAACCAGAAATTCCTCGAGGGCGGGCGCCTGGAATTTCTCAATCGGATGACTGGTACGGGCGAGTAGAGGGGCATCCGGATTGCCCGAAATTCTTTTTTGAAGCCGGCTGGCTTTATCCTTGAGGTCACGGGTGAGGAGGTAGACTTTTTTTCCGTGCCGGATATGATTTTTCCCGGTGGCGAGTGCATGCTCAAGTTCATCCATAGGGACTTCGCCCGCATGGATACTCACTTCAATCTCGGTCAATTCCGAGGATTCTGAAGCAGAAGTTCGCAGTTCCGCTTTTTTGATTACGGAGGTAAGTTTACGAAAGTTATCGGTAAATTCGGCATCGAAATCGAGCTCGAGGTCTTCCTGGTGGCTGGCGAGGAAATCGAGGACGGAAGATGGATCGCGCAACCACCACCAGTGACGGTGTGAGCGGTCACGCAGAAAATTCCATTCCCTCATTAATCTGAGGACTTCCTTATAGCCTGGATGTTGCGAAGAAGGGAGGATAATGCGAAGATATTCAGTGGATCCTTCAACCTCAATGGCAGGCCCGGTGTATTCGGGTTCGTCGCGAATGGGGGAGGGTGTATCCTCGTATGTACTTTCAGGAATTTCACGAACGGGTCTTGGGCGTTCGGGCTCAGGGATTTCAATATATTCGCTCACTCCGTTTAATTCGCCCTTTTTCCATTCGATTGGATTTTCTGGATCATTGGCCGGAAAGAAGCAGGGTATGTTATGGAGTAATTTAAGAAGTTCACCTGTCTGTCTGAGATCGAGTTGAAGGAAAGAGGTAATCGCTCCACCACACCATTGGGACAGTGCGAAGAGAGCAGAGCGTTCGGCGTCCCCAAGATCGGCAAAGGCACTGGGCGGAATTTTTTCTGGAGTCGCCCGGGATCCGTCCTCCAATTCAATTTCGATTTTGGCCGGAATGGCATTTCTTTGCACGCAGCCCGCCATAGTGGGGGGCAGAAGAATACGGATTTTCACCCTTCGGTAGTAAAGGAAATGCCGTTGAGGGCCTCGTTAAGATCTTTGCCTGCGGGAGCGCCGCCCATGGCGAAATCGGGTTTTCCGCCGCCTTTTCCACCCAGTTTTCCTGCAAGTTCACTTAAATATTTACCCGCCTGATGACCAGTGTCGACAGCTTCCTGTGAGCAAATGCAGACCATTCCACATTTTCCGTTGGTCTCGCTTATGAGAAGAACGATGGATGGTGCTGCTCGTTTATTCACTTGAGCGGCAAGGGAGCGTAAGTCGTTGGGATTCAGATTGGGAACAACTGCTTTAATCAGGCGAAGGTTACCGTTTGTTTCCGCTTGCTCAATTAACTTATCAGCAATTCCAGCCTGTCCCTTTTGCTCGAATGCCCGGAGCTTTTTGTCCAACTCCTTGCCTTTGGTCTGCATCTGAGTGATACGGTCAGCTAATTCTTTTGGTTTGCAAGCCAGTTGACGGGTAAGTTGTTGGATGAGGGAGACTCGTAGGTCAGTCCACTGATAGGCGGAGAGACCGGCTACTGCCTCGATCCTACGGGTACCGGCGGAAATGGCGGATTCACTTGTGATGCGAAGCGAACCAATTTCTCCCGCTGATGAAACATGAGTTCCACCGCAAAGTTCCTGGCTCCATCCCCCAAGGTTAACCACCCGAACCGTATCACCGTATTTTTCATCAAAGAATGCGATAACTTCTTCGGGTTTTTCGGAGAAGGGAACTTCATAGCTTTCCAATTTGTCGTTGAGAAGGAGTTTCTCGTTGGAAATTCGTTCGATCTCTTCAATCTGTTCGGGTTTGATTCCCTCGAAGTGGGAAAAGTCGAAACGCAGTCTATCTGGCTCAACCAATGAGCCTGCTTGTCTAATATGATCGCCGAGAACTTTCCGTAGTGCCCAGTGCAAAACATGGGTTGCGGTGTGGTGCCTTTGTATGGCTTTGCGCCTTTCAATGTCGACATTGAGAACAGCTGTTTGACCGGCTAAGTTAGAATCAGTGGGTGTGGATTTAAGAGCATGAAGAAAGCGGCCAGATCCATCTTTTACCACATCCGTGATGAGATGGGTCTGATCGTTGATGAGAACCGTTCCGGAATCTCCCACTTGGCCCCCCATTTCTGCATAAAAGGGCGATTTTTCAAAAGCTAAATAGCTGGTTTTTTCCTGAGTCACGCAATCCACACAGGTGGTTGAAAAACCCTTAAGGTTTGACGGTGCGAAACCTACGAACTCGGTGGCGTTGGCAGAATCTTCTTCTTCACTCACCAAAATATCGACTGATTTACGAGCCTGCCTGGCCCGTTCGCGCTGTTTTTCCATTTCCTGTTCGAATTCTTTACCATCTACAGTTAGACCGGATTCACGAGCCATTAATTCGGTCAGATCGAGGGGGAAACCATAAGTATCGTACAATTTAAAAGCAAAGGATCCAGTAAGTTGATCGCCTTTATTCATACCTTTGATCTCGCGATTAAACAGGTCGATTCCCCGGTCGAGTGTTTTATTAAAGGACTCCTCTTCGGATCGAAGTGTTTTTACAATAAGATCTTCACGGGTTTTAAGCTCGGGGAAGAACGAGCCCATTTGTTCAATCAAGGTAGGAGCAAGTAAATGAAAGAAGGGTTGTTTAAAGCCAAGGGTTCGCCCGTAACGAATGCCACGGCGAAGAATTCGCCGGAGTACATAATTGCGATCTCCATTACCGGGCAAAATTCCGTCAGCAATCGAGAAGCAGAGTGCACGCAAGTGATCTCCAATTACACGAAAGGCAATATCCACTTCCTCCTGTTCGTTAGCCGGAGTTCCATCTGCAGGTAGGGTGGACTGGTAGGATTTGCCTGAGAGTTCCTTTACTTTTTCGAAAATGGGAGAGAATACATCGGTGTCGTAATTGGAGGTCGGTTTTGAAAAATCAGTGAATCCATTGGTTGACTGTATCACCGCGGCAACTCGCTCGAATCCCATTCCGGTGTCCACATGCTGGGCAGAGAGAGGAGAAAAATTCCCTTGGCGGTCGGCGTTGAACTGAATGAATACGAGATTCCAAATTTCGATGCAAAGGTGGGAGTCCGCATTGACTAATTTCCCTTGGGTATCTCCGTCTGGGGTAAGGTCAATATGGAGCTCACTACATGGGCCACAGGGTCCGGTTTCTCCCATCATCCAGAAATTGTCCTTTTTATCACCGTTTACGACATGTATTTTGGGGTCCAATCCGGCTTTTTCAAAAATGGAACTCCAAAAATCATGGGCTTCCTGGTCAAAATCAGCCGGTTCACCTTCGCCAGGTTTGTAAACGGTCGCGTAAAGTCGTTCGGCGGGGAATTTCCATACCTTGGTCAACAATTCCCAACTCCATTCAATTGCCTCTTTTTTAAAGTAGTCTCCGAATGACCAATTTCCCAACATTTCAAAGAATGTATGATGGTAGGTGTCAAATCCGACATCTTCCAAGTCATTATGCTTACCGCCAGCCCGGATACATTTTTGTGTATCGGTTGCCCTTTTGAAGGGAGCCTTTTGATCACCAAGGAAATAGGGGACAAACTGGTTCATCCCTGCATTGGTAAATAGAAGGTTTGGGGATTCAGGTAGCAGGGAAGCTGAGTTTACGACCTGATGCTCTTTGGATAGAAAAAAATCGAGAAAGGATTGGCGAATTTCCTGAGCTTTCATGAAAAGCGTAGTAATTATTGCAAGTGGTCGATGATGGCTTGGCCCATTTCTTTAGTGCCAACTGAATCTGCACCTTGAGCAATATCACCAGTCCGGAGTCCGGAGCGAATAGTTTCTTTTACCGCATTTTCAATTGAAGTTGCGGCTTCCTCCAACCCAAAACTGTAACGTAGCATGAGGGCGGCACTGAGCACCTGAGCACATGGATTAGCCAATCCTTTGCCTGCAATATCAGGCGCCGTTCCTCCTGCGGGTTCATAAAGGCCGAATGGCAAATGATTACTGTTTTTCTGAGTGCCTAATGATGCGGATGCGAGCATACCAAGGGATCCGCAAATGACAGCCAATTCGTCCGATAAAATATCTCCGAACATATTTTCAGTCAAAAGAACATCAAATTGATTTGGATCGCGAACCAATTGCATGGCCGCATTATCCACATACATATGGGATAATTCAATATCAGGATTATGTTTTTGGACACAATTGATTACCGTTTCGCGCCAAAGCACAGATGTCTCGAGTACATTTGCTTTATCGACAGAGCAAATCCTTCCGTCTCTAAGGGAAGCCGCCTTGATCGCTAGCTCAGTGATACGTTCAATTTCGCTGGTGCGGTAGACCATAGTATCTATAGCCTGCTTTTCCCCGTTTTCTAAAATTTTAGTTTCTTTGGGTTGGCCAAAATAAATTCCTCCAGTTAATTCGCGGACACATAGGGTATCAATTCCGTTGGCGACGGTATCAGGGCGTAGGGGAGAGAGATCCGACAGTTCGGGGTACAGATTACCCGGACGGAGGTTTGCAAAAAGTTCAAACGCTTTCCTTATGGGAAGAAGAGCGGCGCGTTCTGGTTGTTCTTTGGGTGGGAGGTTTTCCCATTTGGGACCTCCCACTGAGCCAAATAGAATTGCATCGACTTCACGACAGGCAGCAAGGGTAGATTCTGGAAGTGCTTGTCCATGGTTATCTATGCCAATGCCACCCACATCGTGGTTGCTCGTTTCAATGGAGAATTCGTGGAGGTCACCAAGTTTTCTAAGTACTTGGAGAGCGATATCCATGACTTCCGGACCGATCCCGTCGCCGGGTAGAGTTGTGAATCGTAATGTTTTCATCGAAACGAGCATCCATAAGGTTTAACGGCCATCCTGCAACGTTGAAAACATAGAGCCCTTTCATAATGCATGATGTAATTGACAAAAACATCTAATTAGGTATGTTAATTTTTTTTAACAGTCTCATCCTCGAAGGAGCGAGCCCTGCTCGCTTTTTTTGTTTATAAATTAACCCACCGAAACACATCAATCATGAGTAGCGAAATCCTCGCAGTTCTTGAATACATGGAAAAAGAGAAGGGCATCAGTCGTGAAGACATGATCGCCACGATTGAAGGCGCCATCAAAACGGCTGCTGAAAGAGGAGTCAATTCTTCGGGAGATGTTCGAGTCGAAATTAGTGCAAAGACCGGTGCGATGAAGGCCTGGACACGATTAGAGGTTGTAGAGTCTGTATCAGAGACATCCTGCGAAATCCATGTGGACAAGGCACGATTGTATTCTGAAAATCCTCAGGTTGGAGATTTTGTTGAGCGAGAATTGGATCCTTCTTACTTAGGGAGAATAGCCGCTAAGACAGCTGAGCAAGCAATCAAGCAAAGACTCCGTCAATTTGAAAAAGAACATATTTACGATGAGTTTCGAGACCAAGTTGGCAACTTAGTAACTGGAATTGTACGTCGTAAAGATCGAGGAGACTTGGTGGTTGAAGTGGGCAAGGCCGAGGCTTTACTTCCTTGGCGTGAAAGAGTCCCGGGAGAGGATTGGGTACCCGGAGAGAGAATTCGATGCCTTCTCAATAAACTCGAACAGCACGGCCGAGGACCTGAATTAATTTTAAGTCGCTCAAGTTTGAATTTTGTACGTAAGCTTTTTGAAATGGAAGTTGCTGAAATTGCAGATGGTACGGTTACTCTGGCTGCAATGGCAAGGGAACCTGGATACCGAACCAAAGTGTGTGTCAAGAGCACTGATCCTAAAGTGGATCCTGTGGGAGCGTGTGTTGGAGCCCGTGGAGCTCGTGTTAAAAGTATTGTCCGGGAGATGAACGGAGAAAAAGTTGATATCGTTCGATGGTTTGAAGATCCAATCGAGCAATTGGCCGAGGCTTTAAAGCCTGCTTCGCCCCAGAATGTTACTTTGGATCGGGAAAAAAGAAGAATGTATTTCGAAGTTGTGGAAGACGATCTTTCGGTTGCTATTGGCAGAAAAGGCATCAATGCACGACTTACATCCAGGCTTCTTGGCTGGAAGTTGGATATTGGTAAGGTTGTTGTAAAACAGGTTGGTTTTGATGAGCGAAAAAGCAAAGCTGCGGATGCCCTTACCTCTGTTGGAATTGAATTTGAAGTCGCTGACAGGCTTGTTGCTTTTGGACTTGTGAGCCCCGAAGCTTTTGAAGGTGTTACTGCGATTGATTTGGTTGGTCTTGGATTCGAACAGGATGTTGCTGATTCCATTCTGGCCAAGGTTTCTCCTGAAAGTGGATCGAGTGAACCACCACCCGAAGAACCCGCTACTGAAGAAAAGTAAGCCTAATTTTTTTGAATCAAATTTATGAGTGTACGTGTCCACGCAATAGCAAAGAAAGTCAATAAACCAAGTAAGGAGCTTATTGAAATTCTTACCGAACGAGGATATGATATTACGAGTGCGTCCGCATCCATTGACAATATAACCGCTCAATCAATTATTGATGAATTTTCAGTAGCTGTACCGGAAGACCAATCTAAAGAGGAATCTTCCACCTCTAGTGAAAATGTTCAACCTGAGATTAAGAAAGAGACTTCAAAAAAAGCTCCCATTGTTAAAAGCAAAGCGGACCTTGATCAGGAAAAGCGAGATAAAGAAGAAGCAGAATTGGCTGAAAAAGCTAAGTTGGACAAAGATAAGCCTGTAAGCGTTTCACCCCCACCTCCTGCTTCCAAAGCTCCTTCCGTTCCTCCTCCACCTTCAACGCGTGCATCTGCACCGCCTCCCCCTCCCTCTACAGCAGGTAAATCTGCGATACCATCCCCTCCTTCAAGTTCAGGGGCTGATATCAAATCTTCGGGTCAAGATCAATCATCGGAAGACGCTGATGTGGTTGTGGAAGGCAATTTAATTCTAATCAAGCCTCCTATTGTAGTTCGGGACTTTGCCACTTTTATAGGATTGAAACCTTTTCAGTTGATATCTGAACTTATGGAAATGGGTATTTTTGCTTCCATGAATCAGACTATTGAGGAAGATGTTGCCCGGAAGATTGCTAAAATCAAAGGTTTTGAACTTGAAATCAAGCATCGGGGAGAAAAAGCGGAAACTGTCGAGCCCAAAAAGAAAGTTGTAGTCGATGAAAACGATGAAAAATTTCTTAAACCGAGACCTCCGGTTGTTTGTATTCTTGGCCATGTTGACCATGGAAAAACTACATTGTTGGATACTATTAGGAAAGCGAATGTTGTTGCAGGTGAGGCCGGTGGAATAACCCAGCATGTGGGTGCATATCAGATTGAGCATAACGATCAAAAAATCACTTTCCTTGACACCCCGGGACATGCCGCGTTTTCCAAAATTCGCGAAAGAGGTGCAAATTTAACTGATGTCTCTGTTTTAGTCGTGGCAGCGGACGATGGTTTTATGCCACAAACTGACGAAGCCCTTAAGTTTGCACAACGGGCCCAAGGTACTTTAGTTGTAGCGATTAATAAAATGGATTCGAAGGGGGCAGACCAAGACAAGGTAAAAACTCAGATGCAGGAACGTTCTATTGCCTCCGAGGACTGGGGAGGGGAAGTGGTCACCGTGCCAACATCGGCATTAAAAGGTGATGGGGTTGAAGACTTGCTTGATATGATTTTGTTGCAAGCTGAACTAATGGAATTAAAAGCTAACCCTGATGCGGTAACTGAAGGGGTTATTGTAGAGGCCCGACAGGAGGTAGGTCGTGGACCAACCGCAACTGTAATTATTCAAAAAGGTACCCTGAAAATTGGAGACGCAATACATTGTGGGTCGGTTTACTGTAAAGTAAAAGCAATGATTGACGATCAAGGGCAACAGGTCAAAGTGGCTCCACCTTCTACTCCAGTTAATATACTTGGTTGGTCCGGTGTGCCTGAATCAGGTGCCGTTTTTAGTCGTTCCAAAAATGAACGTGAAGCTCGTCGAGAGGCAGAAGATTTTGAACTGGTAAACAAAGAAGAGCCAGCTGAACCGGTTGAGGGTGAGGAAGAAGAACCCACGGGAGTAGATGCATTGTTTGCTGCTATTTCTAGGAGCAAATCCACAACCTATCGTGTCATTTTACGGGCAGATGTTAGAGGTTCTCTGGAGGCGTTACGTGAATCCTTGGAATTGATTACCAGTGATAAGGTTCTTTTAGAAGTTCTTCAATCAGACGTTGGGCAAATTACGAAAAACGATATTAAAATGGCTAAAACATCAGGAGCTGATGTCATTGGATTTAATGTCAAAATGGAAAATGGTGTAATGGGAGAAGCCAAACATCAAGATATCAAGGTTTTTCAAAATAGTATCATTTATCAGATTATAGATTTAGTTAAGGATAATATGGCTGAATTGCTTGAACCTGAATTGGTTGAGAAAAAGACAGGTCGTGCAGAAATTAGACAAGTGTTTAAGGTTAGCAAAGGAAGAACAGTTGCTGGTTCTATGGTAATGGAAGGTTCTATTGTTAGAAATAAGGGTGCCCGACTTGTTCGTAAAGGGAAGGTTTTAGTTGAAGGGAAAATTGAGACACTTAAGAGATTTAAGGATGATGCGACTGAGGTAAAAGCAGGTTTTGAGTGCGGTATTCGCCTAGACTCTTTTGATGAATACGAAGAGGGGGATGTTATTGAGACTTTTGAAGTCGATAAAATACGCCCTTCTCTGTAATCTAGGATTTTTAAATGAGCCTGCGCTTAGCACGGGTAAATGAGTTAATTAAGCGAGAAATCGGTAATTTCCTAAGGCGAAGGTACCGTTCAGAAACAGTATGCTGGACTATAACAGATGTAGATGTTTCAGCCGATTTAAGAAATGGAACCGTTGCCTATTCCGTTATTGGTGATGAAATGAAAGCAAGGGAAGCCCTTCTTTTTTTCCGTAAGCATACAGGAGAAATTCGGAAAGAAGTTAGTAAGCATGTGGTTCTAAAATATTCCCCGAAATTAACTTTCGTTCAAGAT
Organism: uncultured Opitutia bacterium; assembly: GCA_963934295.1. Classification (GTDB taxonomy): domain Bacteria; phylum Verrucomicrobiota; class Verrucomicrobiia; order Opitutales; family Seribacteraceae; genus Seribacter. Next base: position 117,251 of record CAWVXY010000003.1, on the reverse strand, counting down.
TTCGGAATTGAGCGTGGTAATCGAGTTATGGAAATTTTAGACGAATTGGACACTCCTGATTTAGAGGCAGACCCCGACAAAGAGTGACTCAATCGACACACTGCGTGAGACAATTTAGGGGCAAAGTGTCACACTGTAACTAACTTTTGTTATGTACATTGCTTTTTATTTTTCTTAAGTGGTTCTCTTCTAGCTGGTTGTGTTTTATGTTGGTTTGGGCATGATAGTTGCAATAACACTAGCGTGAGTAAAATAATTGGAATTGATTTAGGAACAAGTAACTCTTGTATGGCAGTAATGGAAGCGGGTGACGCGAATGTCATTCCGAATGCTGAAGGTGTTCGAACAACACCCTCCATTGTTGCTTTCAGTAAAAACGGTGAAAGGTTGGTTGGTCAGGCTGCTAAAAGGCAAGCCGTCACCAACCCCGAGAATACAATCTTTTCTGCCAAAAGATTAATTGGCCGGAAATTTGCAGAAATCAAAGATGAGATTGGTACCCTTCCTTACAAAGTAGTTGAAGGCAAAAATGGTGCTGCAGTTATCGAGTGTGAGATTGAAGGAAAATCCGAAACTTTCATGCCTGAACAAATAGCTTCGATGATACTTGGGAAATTAAAAGCTGATGCTGAAGCTTATTTGGGCGAACCAGTAACCCAGGCTGTTATTACCGTTCCCGCATATTTTAATGATGATCAAAGACGTGCCACCAAAGACGCTGGATCTATTGCCGGGTTAGAAGTAATGCGAATCATTAATGAACCAACTGCTGCTTCATTGGCCTACGGGTTAGATAAAAAGGGCGAGGAGACTATTGCCGTTTATGATTTGGGTGGAGGTACTTTTGATATTTCTGTTCTGGAAATTGCGGAAGGAGTTTTTGAAGTAAAAGCCACAAATGGGGACACCCAACTAGGTGGTGATAATTGGGACCAAAAAATCATTGATTGGCTGATTGCGGAATTTAAATCCGAACAGGGGATTGATTTATCGGGAGACGCGATGGCGATGCAACGGTTAAAAGAAGAGGCTGAAAAGGCAAAGATGTCCCTTTCTTCTTCTCAATCAACTGATATAAACCTTCCTTTCATTACCGCAGATTCTTCTGGCCCTAAACATTTAAATGTAACTCTTTCCAGATCTAAGTTGGAGCAAATTTGCGATGATCTTTATGCTCGAACAAAGGGACCCTTTGAGGCTTGTTTGAAAGACTCGGGGCTCAGTTTAGGTGATGTTAATAATTTGGTTCTGGTTGGTGGAATGACTCGTAGTCCCAAAATTGTTGAATTGGCTAAGGAACTCGGAGGGAAGGATCCTAATCAAGGTGTCAACCCTGACGAAGTAGTCGCAATCGGTGCAGCGGTTCAAGGTGCTGTTCTGCAAGGTGATGTGAACGATGTTCTTCTACTCGATGTAACCCCTTTAACACTTGGGATTGAAACTGCTGGCGGAGTTTGTACCCCAATGATAGATCGGAATACGACGATACCAACGAAGAAAGCTCAAACTTTTTCAACTGCTGCAGATAATCAACCTGCAGTTGATATTGTTGTGTTGCAGGGCGAGCGATCTATGTCTCAAGACAACAAAACTCTAGGTACTTTCAAACTTGATGGAATTGCACCGGCTGCCCGTGGAACGCCACAAATTGAAGTTACTTTTGATATAGATGCGAATGGTATTTTAAATGTAACAGCTAAGGATCAAGGAACTGGTAAGGATCAAAAAATTACAATTTCCGGTTCTTCCAGTATGGATGAATCTGAAGTGGATCGACTCCGCAAGGAAGCAGAAAAATTTGCGGATCAAGATAAGGATAAGAAAGAACAGGTGCAGGTTCGAAACGAACTGGATTCCATGGTTTATCAATGTGAAAAGCAATTGGATGAATTAGGAGATAAAGCACCAGAAGATTTGAAAACCAAAATTACCACATTGTTAACAGACACCAAAAAAGTATTGGAGAATTCTGAATCCAGTCTGGACGATTTGAAAACAGCGAAAGATTCTCTTCAAAAAGGATTTGAAGAATTAGGTCAGGAAGTCATGAAAAGTGGAGGTATGCCAGGTGCAGGACCAACTGAAGGTCCCTCGCCTGAAACCGATGAAGGTGGAGAAGATTCCAAGAAAAAGAACGACGATGACATTGTTGATGCTGATTTCGAAGTCGTGGACGACGAAAAAGATAAAAGTTAATTTCTATTGGAGACAAATTCTGAATATTTTCAAAATTCGTATCCAAACCCTATAAATCTAGTATAACCTAACCAAAAACAAAAGGAATATGAGCAAACCAAAAATAACTCCGTTGGGAGATCGCGTCTTGGTCAAGCATGTCGATGAAGACGAGCAAATCAAAGGCGGCATTATCATCCCAGATTCTGCTAAAGAAAAATCACAAGAAGCTAAAGTAGTGGCTCTTGGAACTGGCAAGAAAGACGACGATGGCAAAAACATCGGGTTTCAAGTCAAAAAAGGAGACATAGTGCTAATCAGTAAGTACGGTGGAACTGAGGTCAAGCTTGACGATGTTGAGTATCAACTAGTTCGTGAAGACGATATCCTCGGAATCATTGGATAAGGCTTCTTAGCTAACAATCAAAACAAAACTTAGAAAAATAAAATTATGGCTAAGCAAATATTATTCGACGAAGCAGCACGTAAAAGAGCCCTCAAAGGGGTTACTACTCTTGCTGATGCAGTAAGCGTAACATTGGGACCAAAGGGTCGTAATGTATTAATCGACAAAAAGTTCGGTTCTCCAACAGTGACCAAGGATGGTGTTACCGTTGCGAAAGAAATTGAGTTGAGCGATCCTTATGAAAATATGGGTGCACAAATGGTTCGTGAAGTGGCTTCCAAGACTTCTGATCTTGCAGGAGATGGAACTACAACCGCTACTGTTTTAGCAGCTTCTGTATATAAAGAAGGTCTTAAAAATGTGGCTGCTGGAGCAAATCCAGTATATCTTAAACGCGGAATTGACAAAGCTGTTGAAGCTGGCGTTGCTAAACTTCTACGTGACAGTAAGAAAGTTTCCGATCGTGAAGAGGTTCGTCAAGTAGCAACAGTTTCTGCGAACTGGGATGGTGAAATCGGTGAAATTATTGCTGATGCCATGGACAAAGTTGGTAAAGACGGTACCATTACCGTTGAAGAAGCTAAAAGCATCGAAACAACTCTTGATGTGGTTGAAGGTATGCAGTTCGATAAGGGTTACTTGAGCCCCTATTTCTGCACTAACAACGACACAATGGAATCAATTCTTGAAGACTGTTATATCTTGATCAACGAGAAGAAAATCACAGCTCTTAATGATTTACTTCCCGTTCTTCAGTTAGTTTCCAAACAGGGTAAACCCCTTCTTATTATTGCAGAAGATGTTGAGGGCGAAGCTCTTGCGGCTTTAGTTGTTAATAAATTGCGCGGAACTTTAAACGCTTGTGCTGTTAAAGCACCTGGTTTTGGAGACCGTCGTAAAGAAATGCTTCGCGACATTGCTATCCTTACAGGAGGCCGTTGCATTACTGAGGACTTGGGAATCAAGTTGGAAAATATCGCACTTGCCGATCTTGGTAGAGCAAAGCGTATTTCTGTTGATAAAGAAAATACAGTCATTGTTGAAGGTTCAGGAAAAGCTTCTGATATACAGGGCCGTGTTAAACAAATTCGTCGTCAAATCGAAGAAACAACTTCTGATTATGATCGTGAGAAACTCCAAGAGCGTTTAGCAAAACTTGCTGGTGGAGTTGCGGTTATTAATGTTGGAGCAGTTTCAGAACCTGAAATGAAAGAAAAGAAGGCTCGTGTTGAGGATGCATTACATGCAACCCGTGCAGCTGTGGAAGAAGGAATTCTTCCCGGTGGAGGTGTTGCTCTTCTTCGTGCTGCGAATGCAGTTGAGAAGGCTGCTACATTGTTGGAAGGCGATGAGGCAATTGGAGCAGCAATTGTACGTCGTGCAATTGAATCTCCTTTGCGTAAGCTTTGTGATAATGCTGGAGTCGAAGGTTCTTTGGTTGTTCAACAAGTTCTTAAATCAAAGGCTGCAATGGGATATAATGTTGCTACAGACAAGCATGAAGACTTGATCAAAGCTGGCGTTGTAGATCCAACAAAAGTAACTCGTACTGCACTTCAAAATGCAGGTTCTGTAGCTGGTCTTCTCTTGACCACTGATTGCATGATTACTGACATTCCTGAAGAGGAAAAACCTGCTCCAGGCGGTCATGATCATGATCATGGAATGATGTAAGAGTTTTTCTTATTTCTACTTTTAAAGAGGCGTCCTTAAACGGGCGCCTCTTTTTTTTTCTATTAGAATTACTTTTAGTTGGAGGTAATTCTTTTTCATGGACACAATTGACTTATGAAAAAGTTTTTGATTTGTCTGCTCATTCCATTCATCGTTTTAATAGGTAACGCGGAGAATTGGCCGCAATTTCGTGGGCCAACAGGTCAGGGGCACTCAAATGTCATAGAATTACCCATGACATGGAGTCGAACTGATGGTGTAGCTTGGCAGAAAAGTTTGGGGGGCGAGGCGTGGTCTTCTCCCATATGTGTAAAAAATCAAATCTTTTTGACTAATGCTTTGTTAGAAGAGGAACTTTTGAGGTTGAAGGTTGTTTCAATAGATTTTGGAAGTGGTGAAGTTCTATGGAGTAAGACTTTATTCGAGTATCAAAATCAGCCTCGAATTCATAAAAAAAATAGTTATGCCAGCCCCACTCCTTTTTATGACGATGGCCATATTTTTGTTCATTTTGGGAATTTAGGAACGGCATGTCTTGCGGCAGGTGGGGATTTAATTTGGAAAAAAAAACTTGAATATTCCCCTGTTCATGGAAGCGGGGCTTCACCAGTTGTTTTTGATGATTTATTATTAATTAGTGCGGATGGTGCAATAGAACCTTGCTTATACGCCTTAGCAAAAAAAACAGGTGAAATTAAATGGAAGGCTGACAGGGAAAGCATCGCAAAAAAGAAATTTTCTTTTTGTACTCCCCTCGTCGTTGAAGATGGCGAAAGTGTTCAAATAATTAGTCCCGCGAGCGATTATGTTTTTGCTTATGATTTAAAAGGAAATCAAATATGGAAATTTAATTACCCCAATGGCTATTCGGTGGTTCCAAGACCTGTTTATTATTCAGGAATGATTTATGTGAGTAGCGGATATGATAGCCCTACTTTTTATGCTATTAAAACTGGAGGACATGGAGACATTACCCAAAGTCATCTTGCCTGGAAAACCCGAAAGGGTGCTCCTCGGAATTCATCTGTAGTAATTACCAACGGACTTGTATTTATGGCTGCAGATAATGGTGTCGTTTCATGCCTAGATGCAAAGACAGGCAAGACTCATTGGATAGAACGGGTAGCTAGCACTTGTTCACCTTCGATGCTTCATGCGGTCGGTAAAATATTTCTTTCTGACGAAACTGGAAAAACTTTTATTTTTGAAGCTAAGGAAAAATATAGTTTATTAGCCACTAATGATTTGCAAGAAAAGATGTTAGCCTCACCCATTGCTTATCAAACATCTATGATTATCAGAACAGAGAAGAATTTGTGGAGAATTGATCCCTAAGTTTTAATATCAAATAGTAACTCTTTCTTCAGAAGCAAATCGTGCGGATTGTTCATCGGCATGATACGAAGAACGAACTAGCGGACCTGATTCCACTACTTGAATGCCTAAATTTAATGCTTCCGTCTTCCAGTTGGCAAATTCTTCCGGGGTGGCCCATCTATCGATAGGAGTATATTCTGGACTTGGTTGAAGGTATTGGCCCAAAGTGAGTACATCTAGTTTTATATCGGCAAGATCTTTTAACGCTTTTCTAATTTCCTCCTCTTTTTCGCCCAAACCCAGCATAATTCCTGACTTGATAGGAAAGCCGGCTTTCTTAGCATGGGATAGAACATCAAGGCTTCTTTTGTAGTTGGCTGTTTTCCGGATAGGCCGTTGTAATCTTTCTACAGTTTCTAGGTTATGGTTGAAAATATTGGGTTTTGCCTCCAGCACGATGTCCAAGTTTTCAAACTCTCCCTTAAAATCAGGAACTAAAACCTCAATAGCAGTATTTGGGTTTTTATAGCGAACAGCTCGAATGGTTGCGGCCCAGACTTTAGCCCCGCCATCTGGTAAATCGTCGCGTGCCACAGAAGTGAGTACGCAATGTTTCAAGCCCATTTTGGCAACTGCATCGGCAACGCGAGGTGGTTCAGCAAGGTCGAGCTCTGTGGGTTTCCCTGTTTGCACTGCACAAAAAGTACATGCCCGTGTACAAACGTTTCCTAAAATCATCAGGGTCGCAGTTCCCCTAGACCAACACTCCCCCATATTTGGACATTGAGCACTTTGACAAACCGTATGAAGTTGGTTTTCATCAACAATATCACGAACATTTCCATATTCAGGACCAGAGGGAAGTTTCGCTCGTAACCATGTAGGTTTTTTTTCTTTCACGTTTCTACAATAACCCTTTATTAACCGGAATGATCCAATTGACTTGGTGATATTTTTGAGGGACCCTGGTTTCCCACAGTTCGCAAGTAGTCACCTGAGGAATCTTTTTCATATTGAGTAAAGCCTTTCTTCTCTAGGTTGTCGGGATTAAGGGAATTATTCTCGTTTCTACTTGTATGTTTTAAGGAGAGGGAAGGGTTAGAAAGTGCACGCTTTACCGGTTCTTGGGTAATGGGGTGTTTAGTCAGGGGAGCATCGTCAACTTTTTGCTCAACTTCAAACAATTCCACCGCTTGGTTACCTTTTATTACATGGTATTGGTAGATTGGCATAATTTATTTAGGCCGACTTTTTTTTGCGCGGAGGGAATTCAAAACCAATGCCTCCATTGTCCTTCAGGATTAAATTGGCATCAAAAGGTCGTTTGGTTCTTCTTGAAACAAAACCCTTAATCAATCCTGTTTTCTTTTCATTTACTAATTTTAAAAATTCTTCAAGCGGTATTTCTTTATCGAGTAATTTTCGTGTTATTCTAAAAGAACAGGAGCCTTCTTCCGAAACTTTTTTGTGACTTGTACAAATGAAAGCTGTTTCAGTTTGTTTCACTTCATTTTCACAAACAGGGCATTTTGTAACAACGGGTGCATCTTTAATACTTTCTCTTTCCTCTGCTTCCTGTTCTTCGTTATTTGGAAATACAAAGTTTACTTTATATTCTTCATCCAATTGGAGAATTGCGGAGAAAGGACGCCCGGCCTTAGACATAAAGTTGTCCAGCGGACCGATCTTTTTTTCTCGTAGAAGTTGATCAACTTCTTCAATGGGAAGCCTGCGACCGGCAATACTTTTGGGGATTTTGAAATCCCCTTCTAAATTTTGATAGAAACCCAAGCCTTCAAAAAGAGCTTCATCGGTTACAGGAGAGCGCAGAGGAGTTTCTTTTAAATTTTCAGCAGTCTCGGTGAAACCAGTGGTCTTGGAAACGAACTCTTCGGTCAATTGACCTATTTCTTTCATGAATTGATCCCGAGTCATATTACCTTCTTCGATTAACTGTAATTTATGTTCCCATTCTCCAGTCATACTCGGACTTGTTAAAATATCTGTACCGGCTGCTTCAAGAAAGTGAAATAAGTCCTCAGCTTTAAGGTTTGGATGAATTTGGGTACCTTCCCTTCGCATGTATTTTTCCTTAATTAAATGATCGATCGTTGAGGCACGAGTTGCTGGTGTACCCAAGCCTTTTTCCTTTAAGGCTTCAGCAAGATCTTCGTCATCTACATGTTTTCCGGCACCTTCCATCGCAGAAAGAAGAGTTGCCTCTGAGTAGCGAGCGGGTGGTTTTGTTTGCTCACTTTCCAAATCCGCTTTAACGAACTCAGCCATATTCGTGTCATCAGTGATCAGTGCAGGTAGGGCATCTTCGGGTTGGTTGTCCTTTCCATAAATCGCTAACCATGATGGTTCGACTAAAACTCTCCCTTCCGTTTTGAAATTATGTTCGCCGAGGGCACTTATTCGTGTGGTGACATCCCATTGTGCGGGCGGGTAAAAAACGGAAATAAAACGCTTTGCAATTAGATTATAGATTTTCCATTCATTAGCATCCAATTTCGACGGGGAACTTGTGGTTGGAATAATTGCAAAGTGATCACTAATTTGTTTGTTATTGAAAATCTTCTTATTTTTTTCGTCTACCCAATTTGATTGAAGCGCTTTTTGTGCATGGGGAGCCAATTCCCCTTGAATTGATCCAAGTAAATCTCTGCAAGTGGGACCGTAGTCTTCCGGTAAAGCCTTTGAATCAGTCCTGGGATAGGTTATGACCTTGTGTCTTTCATAAAGTGATTGGGCAATCTGTAAGGTGCGACTTGCCGGATAATGATGCAGACGATTTGCTTCGCGCTGAAGAGTGGTAAGGTCATATAGGCGACCGGGACTTTGCGGTGAGCGTTTTTTAGTCTCCGTAATCTCAGCTTTGGAAACTAACTGAATTTCAGTATGAATTTTTTCGGCTGTCTCTTTATCCCAAATTCTATCAATACGATCATGTTTATCATCCTCGGTTTTTTTGAAGTTTTGTTTTTGGTATAGCCCTTGGTATTCACCCTCGGTTAATTTGAAAGTCGTGTTGATACGGAAAAAATCTCGAGGTACAAAGGCATTAATTTCCGCTTCCCTTTTGATCACGAGAGATAGGGTGGGGGTTTGTACCCGACCAACAGTTGAAACCTGACGGCTCATACTCCTCGATCTTTTAAGGGTTACAGCACGGGTTCCATTGATTCCGATAAGCCAATCTGATTCAGATCGGCACCGTGCAGCATCCTGAAGAGGTTTTAATTCCACTCCTTCGCGCATGTTGGAAAAAGCGTCTTTAATGGCCTGATCTGTCATGGATAGCATCCATAATCTCTTGATAGGTAATTTGGTCTTAGCCAATTCGTAAATGTAAGTGAATATTAATTCACCCTCCCGACCCGCATCACAAGCATTAATTACTTCGCCAACATCTTTTCTTTTAAGCTGTTTTTTGAGTTGTTGAAATTTCTTTTTTGTATTGGTGATTGGTTTAAGTTGAAACTCGGGCGGTATAATTGGCAGGTTAGTCAATTTCCACGCCTTTAACTTTTTGTCAAAGTCGTCGGGCATAAATAACTCAACCAAGTGTCCCACTGCACAATCGATAACCCATTCATCATTTTCATAATAATCATCTTTTTTCGGAATTCGACCGAGTACGCGGGCCAGATCTTTTGCAACACTTGGTTTTTCAGCAATGACTAATTTTTTCACTTATTAGAATTATGGATTTGTTTAGGCAGGCAAAAACGAAGATAAAACCTCGTCCATGTTCGAAATTAAGTGGTTTATGGAGTCGACTGTTTCATCACCCATATTTGAAATTCGAAAAGTTTTTCCTTTGATTTTTCCATATCCACCATCAATTGAAATTTTCTTTTCTTCCCGTAAGGTTTTAACAAATCCTGCCACATCAATTTCTAGGTTGTTGCGCACGCAGGTTAAAGACTTTGACGCAAATTCTTGTTTGGGTAGCAATTCAAAACCTTTACTCGCAACCCACTTATGCACAATCTGATTGAGTTCTGTATGTCGATTGTGTCGATTTGCAACACCTTCTTGAATAATCTTTTTTAGGGTGTAATTAAGGGCATGAATAAGTGGAATAACCGGAGTGCTTGGGGTCATACCTTTTGCGTGATTCGAACGGAATTCCAAAAAATCAAAATAGTATCCTCTTCCCTCGACTTGCTCGGCACGTTGAAAAGCTCTTTCGGACACTGAAAAAAGAGCAAGGCCCGGAGGCATCGCCAATGCTTTTTGAGAGCCAGTTAAAATAACATCAATACCCCATTCATCTTTGGGAATGGATACTACGGAAAAAGAACTTACGGTATCGATGACAGAAATAACATCAGGAAATTCCTTTAAAACCTGCATGATTTCCTTTAGTGGATTCATCATACCACATGAGGTTTCATTATGTACCAATGTGACCACATCATATTCACCGGTTGACAAGCGGGATTTGAGTTCATCAGGATCAATATGTTGGCCCCATTCCACTTGTAGGGGGTCGGCGTCTTTTCCCGCTCGTTTTGCAACATCAAGCCATTTGTCTGAAAAAGCTCCGCACATACAGCACAACACTTTTCTTTGACAAAGGTTACGCAATGCCCCTTCCATGACCCCCCATGCGCTTGAGGTGGATAGAAAAACGGGATCTTTTGTTTCGAATAATTTTTGCAAATTAGGCTGGCAGTCTAGGTACAATTCAACAAAATCGGTGCTTCTGTGACCCATTACTGGGGTGGACATAGCTTGATAAGTTTCCGCGGAAACATTAACGGGCCCCGGAATATGTAATTTGTAATCAATCATATTAAGATTCAATTTGGTTCGTGATCATTTTGAAATTCGTATTTTCTCCTTCTATAATAATTAGACGAGGTTCCCAAGCCGCTGCTTCTTCAGGATCAAGTTGAATGAAGGTGAGGATAACCAAAAGATCGCCAGGCTTTCCTTTGTGTGCAGCTGCTCCATTCAGAGCAATTTCACCAGAACCTGCTGGAGCGGGTATGCAATAAGTTTCAAATCTTTCGCCATTGGTAATATTACCCACGAGGATTTTTTCATGATTAAGGAAACCGGCTGCTTCCATTAAGTTACGATCAATGGAAAGGCTCCCTGAATAATCGGGAGACACAGATGTGACCACAGTGCGGTGAAGTTTCGATTTTAAAAGAGTGACCTGCATAAAAAGGAAGAGAAAAGAGAACGCCTATAAAATCTTATTCGTGCTTAAAGTCAATCGACGAAGGATTAATCGTTAAGGAAATCCGATTGTCAGTTTGAATAAACTCTATACAAAAGAATGTTTTATGGCAAAAAATAATGGGGAATGGCTGAAGGAGAAATGGTCAGATTTCGAAGGATTCGTAGAGGGGGTTATTTATGACCGTGATCTTTCTGTATCTGCTAGGCTTTTTGGTCTTTTTCTGCGACCCTTTTCTTTTTTGTTTTCTGGGATCGTCCGTCTTCGTTTATTTTGTTACTCTCGTCGCTTTATTTTAAAGGACAAACCGATTGATTGCTTTGTTATTGTAGTCGGTAATTTAACAGTTGGGGGAACAGGAAAGACACCGGTGGTGGAAAGATTCACCCGCGAGCTTATGGCCAAAGGCAGAAGAGTCGCTATTTTAAGCCGGGGCTATAAGAGCAAAGAAGATAAGCCAAAGCGAAAATGGCATCAGATTTTTTCAAAACAAGACTTTCAGCTTCCCAAAATCGTGAGCGATGGCAAAGAGGTTCTCTTGGATTCTGAAGAGGCTGGAGATGAGCCTTACATGTTGGCTAAAAACTTAAAGGGTGCCGTTGTACTCGCTGATAAAGATCGTGTGAAGGCAGGATTGTTTGCGATAAAAAAATTTAAGGTCAATACTCTTATCCTTGATGACGGTTTTCAATATTTACCAATCAAAGGTCGCCTTAATTTGTTGCTTGTCGACCAAACTAATCCTTTTGGAAATCGATGCCTGCTTCCCCGGGGTATCTTAAGGGAACCCGTTCGTCATCTTTCCCGAGCATCTTATGTTTTTTTGACTAAATCAGAAGCAGATCCTGGTTTGGATTTACTTCAAACAATTCGAAAATATAACCCAAATGCTGAAATTATTCGCTGTGTCCATAAAGCAAGATATTTCCAGGAGGTAAATACAGAGAATACTAAGCCTTTAAGCTTTTTATATGAGTTATATGTAGGAGTTTTCTGTGGAATTGCTTCTCCCCGGGGTTTCGAAGATATTATTCAGCGAATGTCTGGGGAAATGAGATTCAAGCAACGCTTTCTTGACCATCACCGATATACCCATGATGAATTGGATCGTTTGTTTTTACAGGCTAAAAATGCTGGAGCTGATGTCGTAATTACCACTGAAAAAGACGCAGTTCGTATTCCTTCCACATACAAACCAATCCTTCCTTTTTATTATGTGAGAATGGATATTGAAATTGTTGAGGGATTTGACGATTTTGAAGATGCCGTTGCGGATATATGTTTTCCAGATCGGAAGAATAGGAAATATCAACCCCTCTCTATTGATAAAACTTCCTGAATCTCAATTTTTATTCCTTTTCAGGATATTCCAAGACCGTGTTGACAAGTGATTTCATGCATTCAATTTTTGCCTGAGGTCGAATGCCATGGCCTAAATTGAGTATATGTCCTTTGTCTCCTTTCATTCTATTTAAGAGTTCTTGGGTTGTTTTTCGAACTGTTACCTCATCTGTCTCCATGAGTGCTGGGTCCAGATTTCCTTGAAGCGTAAAATGTGAGGGCAGGGTGGTTCGGGCAAATTTTAAATCGGTTTCATTATCAATACTAATACCGGAAACTTTACAATTTGAAAGCAAGTTAAGGCGTTGGCTGGGAGTTTTGGCATAAAGAATAACCGGGACGATTGATGATACTTCATTCGCAATTTGATCAATCCATTTGAGCGACCATTCTTGCAGGTGGGAGTCTGGACACAATGCATTCCAACTATCAAAGATTTGTAAGGCATCAATACCTGATCTTGCCTGTTCGCGAACATAACCTATTAAGACTTCTGTTAATTTTTCCATTAATTTAGCAAAGGAATTGGGCGAGTTTTGTGCCCACTTTACGGTTTTGGGAAAATTGGGAGAGGAGCCTCCATCAATCATATAGCAGGCAAGAGTCCATGGAGATCCACAAAAACCCAGCATGGCTTTAGTATCGCCTAATTCTTTTCTCAGTAGCAGGAGGGCTTCTGAAACATAAAAAAGTTTTTCGACAGCTTCAGAAGTATTTAATTTCTTTAGGCAATTTTCGGAATCCAAGCTGTAATCCATTCCAATTCCTCCTTTCTCGCGAAAGTGGTATGGTTGACCCATTGCTTCTGGAACAACTAAAATATCGCTAAACACAATCGCAGCATCTAAGGCAAATCTTCGTAGTGGTTGAAGGGATACTTCAACTGCAAGCTCAGGAGATTTTACCATCTCCACAAAGCTATATTTTTTTCTTAAGGCTCTGTATTCAGGTAAATATCGGCCAGCTTGTCTCATTACCCAAACGGGAGGTCGTCCCACATTTTGGTTGCTCAATGCAAGTTTGATTTTTTTCCTAGAGTTCATTCAAGTTCCAACCAATCCTTTGGTTGCAGATAGTTTTTGTAGAGATTTTCTTCGGGTGATCCTGGTTTTGGTTCCCATCCATAGGTCCAAGCGACTTCAGGAGGCATAGACATTAAAATCGATTCGGTTCTCCCTTTTGATTGAAGCCCAAAATGAGTACCGCGATCATATACCAAATTAAACTCGGCATATCTTCCTCTTCTATATTTTTGGAATTCTTTTTCTTTCTGAGAAAAGGAAATTGATTTTCTTTTCTCTAAAATAGAGAAATAGGCATTTTGAAAAGTTTCTCCGACTGTTTTCATAAAGGAGAAACTTTGATCGAACCCTCCTTCGCAGAAATCGTCAAAGAAAATACCTCCTACTCCTCTCGATTCATTACGGTGTGGTAGGTGGAAGTATTCATCGCACCAGTTTTTAAGCTTCGGATATAAGCTATTTCCAAAAGGGGTACATGCGTTACGGGCGTACTGATGCCATTCAACTACATCTTCCTTAAATGGATAGTAGGGTGTTAAGTCAAATCCGCCCCCAAACCACCAACTAAGTGGGATGTTATCTTTTTTGGCTTCGAAATATCGAACATTTGCATGTGTGGTCGGTATGTATGGATTGTCGGGATGAAAAACAACTGAAACGCCCATGCCTCGAAATGATGCACCTTCCAATTCAGGTCGATTTTGAGTAGCGGTTTTGGGCAGTTTCTCCCCCGAGACATCCGAGAAATTTATTCCTCCTTTTTCTATGAATTCACCTTTTGTAAATGCTAAAGTTTTGCCCCCACCTCCTTCGTTTCTCGTCCATTGATCCTGTTTGCATTGAATTTTGGAATCAGTATCAAACAGTTTAATCCGAAGGCTTTCTTGCAAAGCCAAAAGACTCTTTTTTACCTGTTCTGCTTGTTCATCCTGCACAACTGGAAGAAAAGATTAAGTTTGTAATTAAGTAAAGAAAAGGTGGGAAGGAAAAGATCTATTCTTCGTCTTCTTCTTCAGGATCTTTTTCCAAATGTTCTTTTGCACTCTCAATATCTTCGCAAATTCCCCATTCTTCACAACCATCTAGATTGTTCCACATTTCGGCTTCTTCACCAGTTGCAATAATTGCACCTCTCATTGGAAGTTTCATGTCATCAATTTTTTCGGCAAATTCTCCAACCACTTCAATGGCTTCTTCTCCGACTTCCTCTAATCCCGAGACATCTATAATTAATTTTAAAATCCCCTCGTTTATGGTGTTCCGAATTCGATTATCCATATTTTCTTTGATGTCATTAATAACAAAGGGAGATAATTCCGGCGGTAATTTGAAGAAAAGGAAATCTTCAATGAATTTAAAATATCTGGCCGAGGAATCCAAATCCATAACCTTAAACATTACTGCGTCAGTTTTATTTGGATTGAATGGCTTGGTAATACAATCTGCAAAGCCTGAGTTTAGAGCTTTCTTTTGGGCTGATTCATCGCCTTGGACAATCATTCCGATTACAGGAGTGTTCAGGACATTATGATTGGTTTTGAGCTTCCTGCGTAAATCAACCGCGGTATCGTTCTCTAATGCCATGCTTATCAAGATGGCTGAAAAGGAGGAGCTTTCACAAATCTTCAAAGCACCTGCTTCGTTGGGAGTACTTTGCACAACCCAATCATTTTTTGCGAAAATATCGGTTAGTTGTTTTACAATATTTGGCTTATCATCCACTACGAGAATTTTGACAATTGATTCGGTGGTTGCTGAAGAAATGGTTTCATTCGCGGACATTTCCTTGGTTGCTAACCGATTCATTCTGTAAAGACGGCGTCCTAATGTACGAATTAATTTAACGGAAACTTTAGGGTTTTTGGATACTATATCCTCAATGCTTTCTTCCACATGTCTAACTTTAGCCGGAGACTTAGCTTTAATAACAGCGTCCCGTTTTAAGCCCAAAATTTCGCTGAGTTCGCCAAAGATTGAGCCAGGTTGATCAATTTCGCTGAGGGTTTTTCCTTCGCGAACAACTTCTAATGCTCCGGACTCCAAGATACAGAAACCTTTGCCTAATTCGCCATCGTTTAAAACGATGTCTCCTTCAGCATATTCTTGTAATCTAATCATGGGATATAGTAATTATCATCGATTAATAATATAAAGGGATCAAATAAATTCGTCCATCAAATATTTGGCAATTTTGTTTTAAGCGTAATTTATCATTCATAATTCAACCATTATTAATTTCAATGTTATAAATTATTAATTTTACGTTACCAATCATTTCCGCAATCCCAAGCCCGAGTTGCGTTAAGCTTTCTTGGTTGAGCGATGTAACGGATAGAGTAATCCGGTCAGCATGAGTCCCGATTTTTCCCAAAGCCGAGTCCAAGCGCATCCACTTTCCTCTTAAGTGAAATTCGGTCCACATATGAAAACCCATAACATTTTTTTTCCCTTTGAAACTTTTAAGATAGGCAATACCGGATGCAACTCTAGTTGGAATGCCCATAGCTCTACCTAATGCTGCAAGAAAGACTGCGTGTTCAGTACAATCACCTTCTCTTTTTTTTGCGGTTTCTGTTGCGGACGCAAAACCTACTTTAAAGTTTTTATAAATTAAGTATTTTTGAGCAAAAAAGAAAAGTTTTTCCGATAGTTCGATTATATTTTTAGAACCCTTCCCTGCGTTTTGAGCGAGTTGACGGATTAATGGATTATCTGAATCAATCATTAGGTTTGCGGTTTTGAATTCTTGAGCGGTTTTGAATTCTTTTTTTATTCTGACCGTGTCTTTACCCCACTTTTCAGCCTTAATTTCGATAATCAAATTTTTGTCATCCAATTTAGTTACCTTTTGGAGTTCACTTTGGTAAAGGGGTTGGCTTAGCTGTCCTTTAGTCAATTCCATTTTGAATTTAACAGATTGGGCATTTGAAGGGATTTCTTTTTTCAGGTAAATAAGAGAGTTAAGAAGGAATTCCTTTGATTCTGGGCTCTGCTTTGCTTCGAATTTATTACTTTGTTTAATTTCCACAGGAAGTCCTCCCAGTTGTATTTTCGTTTTTACTGCAAACCCCCAAGCATCAAGCCAACTCTGTGTTTTAATTTTTCCAACGCTCGTGGCCATAGAAATCTCTGTTTGGAAAACTTTCTGATTTTGCCCTAAAATGGAAACCTCTGTTTCTCCCATTGTTTTAATCCTTGCTTTGGTTGGCGAAGCCATTCCAAAGTCAGCTGAATATACCTTGGTTTCAAATTCCCTACCTTTTTCCTTAAAATTATTTTCTCTCAATGCTTTCATTAACCCCCATGTCATTTTTCCTTCCGGGTCAAGTGGGTGGCGTGTTTCGTTCTCCCGAAAAAATTGTTTTTCTTTAATCACAATCTCATTTCCTTGCACCCATCCGTTTTTGGTTACAGGTACACCCGCCATTTCCATTTTTCCAGAAAAGCTGATTATTTCTCCGGAGAGCATTTCTCTAGTACTTTCCATAGATTTGATTTCAATTAAAACTCCTGCACGCCTAACTGACATTACAAAAGTACTCTTGGATATGACTTCTCCTTTTTCCAACTTCATGGTTGAATGGGAGTATCCGACCTTGGATTCGCCGAGAAACACTTCATACCACCTATCAAGTTCTTTAAATGAATTCTTATTTCCATTTTCCTGTGCGGGAACCTTTTGTGCAGTCAATAAATAACTGACAAAAAGAAGAGATATGAAATGCCATAACCGGTATTTATAAGGTATGAAATATGCTAAATGATGAAATAAATACATCGTATTTGATATGTTGGACAACTTGTCGGTCTTTCTTTTAAGTGTCGAGATAACAATCTTATAACTATGGAGCAAAATTTTGATTTTATCGTACTTGGTGGTGGAAGTGCCGGTTATGCCGCAGCCCGAACTATTCATGAACATGGTGGTTCGGTAGCTTTGGTTGACGGAGCTGATGAGTTGGGTGGTTTATGTATTCTAAGAGGCTGTATGCCATCCAAAACCCTTATTTACTCAGCAGAAATGTTACATCTTGCTCAAAAAGGGAGCACATTTGGATTTGTTGGAGAAAAACCTCGGGCAAATATTGAGGCGATGCATGCTCGGAAAAAAGAAGTGATTGCGGAGTTTGCAGATTATCGGAAAGAACAACTGGAGGATGGTCGATTTTCCCTTTTTCGTTCTCATGGCCAATTTGTTGATGGGCAAAGCGTTCAATTAAGTGATGGAACAATCCTTCGTTCAGCTAAAATTTTAATATCCACTGGTTCTCAGGTTAAGGTCCCAAACCTGCCCGGGCTATCGGGGGTTGATTACAAAACAAGCGATGATGTTCTTGACTTGGAAGCTGTACCATCCGAATGCGTTGTTTTAGGAGGAGGGGTAGTTGCCTGCGAACTAGCTCAGTTTCTTTCTCGTATAGGATCCCGGGTGACTCTTTTACAGAGAAGCCCGCGTTTGCTAAAGGAGTTTCCACATGAAGCTTCTCGAACATTGGAAAATGCTTTGGAATTAGAGGGGCTTGCGTTGCAACTCGGAGTTAATTTTAGGAGCTTTTCTCAAATCGATAAAGAATATGTTGAGGTCACTTACGAGCACGAGGGGGAGGAGAAAAAGATCCAAACATCCTTTTTATTTTTAGCCCTTGGGCGAGAACCGGCAACCCATTCTTTAAACTTGGAAAATGTGGGAGTTAATCTTTTACCCACTGGGCATATTCAAACCAACTCCTTTCAGCAAACATCCCGTCCAGAATTTTACGCGGCTGGTGATTGTGCAGGTCCTCATGAAATTGTACATATCGCTATAAAGCAGGGCGAAACAGCTGCATTACATGCAATGGGAAAAAAGGTAAGGCCGATGCAATATGATTGCCTGCTCTCAGTGGTATTTACTGATCCTCAGCTTGCAATTGTGGGCTTGAATCCGTCCGAATTAAAGAAAAGGAAGATCGATTTTTTATCGGCATCTTTTCCTTTTGACGATCATGGAAAGTCCATTCTTATGGATGCAAAACACGGGTATGTTGCGGTTCATGCTGATAAGAAAACGGGAGTAGTCCTAGGGGCAGAATGCGTGGGTAAAGATGCAGGGGAATTAATTCATTCCCTTTCCATTGCCGTAGGTTTAAAAGCCACGGTTCATGATTTATTAAATGCGGATTGGTATCATCCCACTCTATCAGAAATTTGGACTTACCCGTTGGAAGATCTTGCAGAGGAAATTATACTTCCCGATCAGAAAAAGTAATAAAGCATAAAAATTGCACAACCAGCCAATCCGCCCGCCCACAATCGATCTTCTCGAATAACGGAGATCCCTTCTTCTGCAGCTTTTACTCGAGCAGAAAGAAAAAAGCAAAGAAAGGTCCATATAGAACCAACCCATGCAGCGTGTACCGGCTTTATTGTTTCAAGTACGACCAAGCTCGCTAAAGTAGCGTATATCAGGAGAGTAATCGTCAGGGTTTTTCCCAAAACAATAAATTGTTTTGAGGTAAATATTCCAAGTCCTATCCAAGTGAGTTTTCCTTTTTCAGGATCAGCCTGGGTCCTTTTACTGACAATGATGTGAACGAGGAGGCTTAGGATTGCAGAGAGAAAAGCACCATGCATGAAATTAAGCTTGGTTCCGAAAAGATCAATGAGAACTGCATTACCCTGTGCGATCGACGCATAGAGGGGAGGGATGCCGTAGCTGAAGACAACTCCGGATAAAATAGCAGAAACTCCGCCCGCCGCAGTCGCACCTTTCCAAAACATGCCAACCATGAAGGCAATAACGACACCAGCTATGAGGTTACCCTGGTGCTTTGCAACATGAAGAAAGAAACTATCCTGAGAATTTGGATCCATTGTAAAAATGGTAAGAATTCCGGCAAAAATTATAAAAACAACAATCCATGTTCGGCCAATGGAAATTAATTTTCGATCATCTGCTTGGGGGTTAATGAACTTTTTGTATAAATCAAAAGTCATAATGGTAGCGGCTGAATTCATCATTGAGTCTAAGCTCGATAGAATAGCTCCAATCATTCCAGCAGCAATTAACCCGACCAATCCATAACCCAGCGGAGAAATTAATTCAGTAAGCAATTTGATAAACACAGCATCCTGAGCCACTTCAAGATTACGGTCCTTAAAAAGGTAGTACGCGGCAATACCTGTTCCAATTGAAAAGAAAGGTATAAGTAATTTAAAAAAACCGGCAGCTAATATACCGATCCTGGCTTCTTTATCCGTCCGAGCGGAAAGAGCTCGTTGCACAATAAACTGATTGGTTCCCCAATAGTAAAAATGTAAAACCATCAGTCCGGTTAAGACACCAGTCCATGGAAGGGATGCGTGATTCGAAGCATTGTACAAGTGGAGCCTTTCAACCCCTTCACTACCTAAATCCCTCGCCACGAGGTTAGCCCAGCCTCCAATTTCGGGCTGAGAAAAAGTTACATAGGCAACCAATAATCCGGCAAGAAGTAGAAGGACAGATTGAATGACATCGGTAATAATTACCGCCTTCAATCCGCCAAAAATAACATATGCACCCGTTACCAAAGCCATAATTAAAATACCCAACTTGTAATAAATAGGTTCAACATCCCCGGGAGAGAGTTCCGGGTTGTTCATATTACCGCCAATAAAAGAGACGGGCAGAGGTGCACCAGGATTTAAACCATCTATTTCATTTTTTAAATGAACTCCAACAATTCTACCATTTTCGAGTTGGGAAGTAAGACCTTCTCTAATCTCTCCGCCAATTTTGACTTTTGGTACTGAGCCATATTTTTCTCCGCCAAAATTAATTTTGATATCGGTTAAAATACCATTCTTATCAACCACAGACTCCGCTACTGCCTTTCTTCCTGTGTCCCCCTGTAAAAGAAGGTTGATTGAGCGTGACCCGATGTAAAACCCTGGAACCATTTGGATGACAACCATGATGATAACCATGATCAATGCATAACTGACTCTGCTTTTATCATCATATCTTTTGCTTAGATAATCACTTAGAGTATAAACATTTAGTTTTCTGTAGACGGGTAAGAAGAAATAACAAAGCATAAGCAAACCTGCAATTGCAGTGATTTCAAAGTGGCTTTGTGCGAAACCCACCGCGAAGCCAACCCCCATCATTCCCACTATATGATTGGCTGAAACATTGGATCCAAAAATCGATCCTGCCACCCCCCACCATCTGGTGCTTTTGCCCGCAAGAAAATAATCTTCGGAGTTTTCCTCTTTCCTGCCTGACCATAATCCAAATGCCATCACGGCAAACAGGGATCCAAAGAAAATAATGAGGTCTTGAGTCGAAAGTAGGCTATTCATATGAGAACTTAATCGAAAACTAGCTCCGCAGGGAAGTCAAAACTTGACGGGACTTTAATAATCGTGAAATGGGTAATGAACCCTTTTTTCATAGTTGGGCTTTGTCGATTTCAGCTTTTTTATTCAAAAAGCGGTTAACATACAAATTATGGATCATTTTATGAGTTCATTTTATAGCCAAGCTTAATTTTTCGTTAGGTTTTTTTGGTGTTTCCATGATGCATTCTTTTGGCTGTAGAATATAAGATTATTTTATCTTTAAAACTTGTTTCTTTGTTCTAGTAATTATTCGACATTTTCAGCATCATAAAGAGATGAAATTTATCCTAATGCTAATATCATGTTCTTTGATTTTGGGGGGTTGCGGGGGGGCGGATAATGCGCGAACGCAACATTCTGATTCAAATACCAGTCTTCGGGATGGAAATAATTCTCCCAAGAGCGAATTAATTAATGAGAATAATATTACCATTGATTCTTCAATTAAATTTGATGGGTCTTCCCAAGCAAGTGATTCAGAATCCGTGACCGTAATTCCCCCTTCGGTTAATCTAGTTAATAAGGTTCAGGAGATTCTGTTGAAAGCTAATACGGATTATCGGGGGCAGGGCAAATTACACGAAGAGAATGGTCAGATCATTGCGGCGGAGTTCCCTAATTGTGGATTGAAGGACTTATCTCCGCTCCGCGGTCTTCCATTACAAGCACTTGACTTGAGCGGTAACCCTGTTAAAGAAATCCGTCATCTTCGTGGAATGCCTTTAAATAGGCTCTATTTAGAATACACACTAGTTGAAAACCTTGAGGATTTGAGAGACGCAAAACTTATCGAATTACGCCTGAACGGAAGTCCGGTTCGTTCCTTGGCAGGTTTGGAGGGGCAACCCTTGGAAAATTTGTACGCAGTTGGGACTCAGATTAATAATATATCGGCTTTAGCCAATAGTAACTTGCGGCAACTATGGTTAACGGAGTCACCAGTTTCAGACCTTTCTCCCCTTGAGGGGTTACCCTTGGTCAGTTTAACAGCTCATCGAACTTTAGTTGAGGATCTTTCTTTTGTTCGGAAACTTCCTGTTATTCAACGATTACATATTGGCGAAACTTTAATCACAGATTTGACTCCTTTACGTGGATTAAACCTATCTCGATTAGTTTTTACGCCAGGGCGTATTGAACGAGGGATCGAAGTTGCTAGAAATTTATCTAATTTAGATGAGATTGGAACCAAGTTTGATGATCAGGGGCGTGATTTAATGCCACCTGATGCCTTTTGGGCTACGTTTACCCCCTGATTTTATTGATGATCTTTTGTTGATTGAATCCTAAATAAAAAGGCAATTTTTTCTACAAAGTTGATTTGCTCAGCGGTCTTACAACTTTTTTTCCAATCTTCTAGATAAGTTGAAAAGCTTCTTTTTTTGTTGGTTTTTTTGACATTGATAAAAGCACAGGCTTCCCATCGAGAAGGCTTTTCTTGAAAAAGGGGAAGGAGTTTTGATGCAATTCGAACATTACGTCCTCGGTCGGCTGGCCTTTGAGTTAAATCATTTTTGTTCTCATTAAACCAATCTCCAAGAGATTTATTTTTTGGCCAAGGATGTTTTTTTATTCTTTTCTGTGCATATTTTGCAAATTCCTGGCCATATGATTTCCAGTTTGGGTAAGGTGGTTTCTTTTTCCATTCATTAGCCATATTAAGAAGTGCAAAAAGGGAAACTGTTTCACAGATGCTTTCCTCGAACCACATGTTTGATAGATCCCCTTTCTTGAACCCGCAAATTATGTGACCTAATTCATGTGCAAACTGAAAAGCATATTGTGACCAAAAAGTCTTCAGCGTATTTAAACGAACTAAGTACTCTCCATTTGTACCTCGTCTGTAGAGTACAATCGGACCAGTTTGTGATCTATCAACTTGTATAGGATTCAGGTTTTTTTGCCAGATGTAGGGAGTGATCTGCCTTGCCGTTGATTCCAAAACTTTATGAATATCAGTTATTTTTGCACCCCCCCAAATATTAGGGGTAATTTTAATCGTGGGAATGTTCTGTTTTTTCAGTTCTCCAATGCAATGGGTCAAACAACACACAGAAATCGAAAATGTAAAAACGAATAAAGTTAGGAAATGAAATGTTTTATTGATATTTATTTTGTTCTTCATCCTAAATTTATAAGCATGCAGTTTATGCATGCGGTAAAATTCCGTATTCTACTAAAAGTCAGTAGGTGATTTAAAATCTAGGAGGTATCGACCAGTTTCGTAATCGTAAAATATGGGTTGTCCATTGATTTTGTTCATGAAGTATATCCAATTAGATGTCCTATTAGAATATAAGTAAGGCCATACCATATCCTGAGTCCAAAGCCATCCATGTTGGGGGTGCCATATCCATATTCCATTACCCTCGTCCTTCACTACATAAACCCAATCCAAGTCAGAGTGATATATCCAGTCTAACTCTGGGTAGGTTAGAAAAGCTCCAAACCATTCGGAGTTCCTCCAACCACCACCCACGTCGGTCATGTTATTCCACCAAGCATCGGGATCAACGATTTCAGGTGTTCTGAATTTTTTTATTGAACCTTTGGACTCACCAAAATCATTAAATGCATAGCCTCGAAAATAGTATCTGGTTCCGGGTTCAAAATCCACGAATTCAGCTGCAAATTCCCCCGTCAATGGATCGAGAAGTGCGATTATACGAATAGGATCAATAAACCGGATGCTCTTGCTTATTAAAAAGCCAGCCTCTTGAATGAGAGATCCTCCGTCTGCAAGTACCTCTGCCTCCAGCAAATAGCTGAATTCATTTATATCGGCTGAATTAAATGTGCGAACGATCGCAGGCAAAGGTGTAACCGGTTCTGTTACTCTGTCTATTACCTCGACCATAAAATATTTAGTAATGGTGAAGTTATGTTCATCTGTAGCTTGAACCAGAATGGGAACGAAGGGGTGCTCAGAGAATGTTTCATAGTCAAGAATTTGGTTGGTTCTTAGGGAACCATTTTGATCAACGAAGAACAGACCGTTGGATTTTGCCAGTTCTATTCTTTCCTGAAGTTCGATGATTTCTACTTGGTAAGCATCAATCTCCTCCGGTGATTTAAGAACATCCAGGGAGAGGGTCTCGAGTTCAAAAATTCTTTCCTGGATTTGAACGGGGTCATCTTCAAAAGATAGAACGGAATAGGAGAAAAATTCATGGGGTTCAATGTTGGATGCATTGAACTGTCCAACCAGTGAACCGACCGGTCTATTTACCTCAATTTGAAGGAGGCCAAAGGTATCAAAGTCAGGCTCAAATTGCTCGTCTGTTACCTCGATCATAAAATGTTTAGTAATGGTGAAGTTATGTTCATCTGTAGCTTGAACCAGAATGGGAAGGACGGGGTGCTCGTAGAATGCTTCATAGTCGAGTACTTGGTTGGTTCTTAGGGAGCCATTTTGATCAACAAAGAACAGACCGTTGGATTTTGCCAGTTCTATTCTTTCCTGAAGTTCGATGATTTCTACTTGGTAAGCATCAATCTCCTCCGGTGATTTAAGAACATCCAGGGAGAGGGTCTCGAGTTCAAAAATTCTTTCCTGGATTTGAACGGGGTCATCTTCAAAAGATAGAACGAAATAAGAGAAAAATTCATGGGGTTCGATGTTTATTGCATTGAAGTGTCCAACCAGTGAACCGACGGGTCTATTTTCTTCGATTTGCAATGGATCGAAGGTATCAAAGTCAGGCTCAAATTGCTCGTCTGTTACCTCGATCACAAAATGTTTAGTAATGGTGAAGTTATGTTCATCTATAGCTTGAACCAGAATGGGAAGGAAGGGGTGCTCGTAGAATGCTTCATAGTCGAGTATTTGGTTGGTTCTGAGGGAACCATTTTGATCAACAAAGAACAGACCGTTGGATTTTGCCAGTTCTATTCTTTCCTGAAGTTCGATGATTTCTACTTGGTAAGCATCAATTTCCTCCTGTGATTTCAGAACATCCAGGGAGAGGGCCTCTAGCTCCATGATTCGATCCTGGATGTGCAGAGGATTTTCGTCAAAGGACAAGAGGGAATAGGAGAAAGCTTCATGGGGTTCAATGTTTATTGCATCGAAGTGTCCAACCAATGAACCGACGGGGCTATTTTCCTCGATTTGCAATGGATCGAATGAATCAAAGTCAGCTTCAAAAATATCAGTTACCTGAACGAAGAGGTTAAGGGGTGCCGTATCGAACTCATCTGAAACAATGAGGGAAAGTTCGTAGACATTGTCTCTATTGTTGTCTTCTGGATTTTCGAAGTCTTTAGGGGTAATGAAAGAAAGAGTACCCATGGAAGAGTTTAGTTCGAAGAACTGTTGGTCATCGCCATGCTTAATGGAGTAGGAGAGTGGATCCCCATTCGGATCGGTTGCATTGAACTCGTATATGAAAGTGGTATTTTCGGGAATATTTAGGTTGCCATCTGACTGGAAGGACGGGGGGGCGTTTTCAAAGACATCGGTTACTTCAATATTTAAGTTAAGTGAAACCGGAGTACCGTTGCCGGCAACCTGAATGGTGAGGTGGTAAACATTATCGGTGTTGTTATCCTCAGGTGCTTCAAAGTCCTTGGGTGAGAAAAAAGTCAGGGAACCAGATGACTGGTTTAAATCAAATAAGCTAGAGTCCGGTCCATAGAGGATGGAGTAAGTGAGGACATCCCCATCGGGATCGGTTGCATTAAACTCGTATACGAAAGCGGTGTTTTCTGAGACCGTGAGGTTACCATCTGACTGGAAGGACGGGGGGGCGTTTTCAAAGACATCGGTTACTTCAATATTTAAGTTAAGTGAAACCGGAGTACCGTTGCCGGCAACCTGAATGGTGAGGTGGTAAACATTATCGGTGTTGTTATCCTCAGGTGCTTCAAAGTCCTTGGGTGAGAAAAAAGTCAGGGAACCAGATGACTGGTTTAAATCAAATAAGCTAGAGTCCGGTCCATAGAGGATGGAGTAAGTGAGGACATCCCCATCGGGATCGGTTGCATTAAACTCGTATACGAAAGCGGTGTTTTCTGAGACCGTGAGGTTACCATCTGACTGGAAGGACGGGGGGGCGTTTTCAAAGACATCGGTTACTTCAATATTTAAGTTAAGTGAAACCGGAGTCCCGCTGTCAGCAACCTGAATGGTGAGCTGGTAAACATTATCGGTGTTGTTATCCTCGGGTGCTTCATAGTCCTTGGGTGAGATAAAGGTTAGGGCACCGGAAGACTGGTTTAAATCAAATAAGTTGGCGTCCGGTCCGTGGAGAATTGAGTAAGTAAGGTAATCCCCGTTGGGATCGGTCGCATTGAACTCGTATACGAAAGCGGTGTTTTCTGAGACCGTGAGGTTACCATCTGACTGGAAGGACGGGGGGGCGTTTTCAAAGACATCGGTTACTTCAATATTTAAGTTAAGTGAAACCGGAGTCCCGCTGTCAGCAACCTGAATGGTGAGCTGGTAAACATTATCGGTGTTGTTATCCTCGGGTGCTTCATAGTCCTTGGGTGAGATAAAGGTTAGGGCACCGGAAGACTGGTTTAAATCAAATAAGTTGGCGTCCGGTCCGTGGAGAATGGAGTAGGAAAGTATGTCCCCGTTGGGATCGGTGGCATTGAACTCATACACGAAGGTCTGATTCTCATACACGCTGAGGTTGCCATCACTTTGGAAGCTCGGGGCATCGTTCTCAAACATATCGGTTACATGCACAAACAGATTGAGGAGAGCGGTGGCATTGCCGTCGCTCACCTGGATCGTCGCTTCGTATATATTGTCGCTATCGTTATCGTCCGGATTCTCGTAATCCCGCGGGGATATAAAACTAAGGATTCCGGTGCTCCCGTTGAGATCGAATGCATTGGCATCATCCCCGTAGAGAATTGAGTAAGTAAGGTAATCGCCGTTGGGATCGGTCGCATTGAACTCATACACGAAGGTCTGATTCTCATAGACGCTGAGGTTACCATCACTTTGGAAGCTCGGGGCATCGTTCTCAAACATATTAGTCACATGAACGAATAGATTGAGGAGAGCGGTGGCATTGCCGTCGCTCACCTGGATCGTCGCTTCGTATATATTGTCGCTATTGTTATCCTCTGGATTTTCGAAATCCCTATGAGTGAAAAAGGAGAGAGCACCGGATGTAGTGTTTAGATCAAATAGGTGCTGGTCATCGCCATATTCAATGGAGTAGGAGAGTGAATCCCCGTCCGGATCGGTGGCATTAAATTCATAGACGAATGTGGAGTTTTCGGGAACGGTTAGGTTTCCATCAGACTGGAAGGAAGGGGGAGCGTTTTGATTTTGTTGATTTCCAGAATCTGTGGTATCAAGGTCGAACCCGCTAGAGTCCGCAAATCCTGTGCTGTTCTGATCGCTTGTGCTTCCATAAGCGTCAACTGTATTTAATGAAAAGCCACCGGAGTCGGAAAAGCCCGTTCTTTCGGTTCCGTCATGACCGCTAGTATTGAGTTCAAATCCGCCGGAGTCTGCAAACCCGATACTGTCCATCGGATTCGGGTCCCGGGTGTCGATATTGAATCCACCGGAATCTGCAAATCCAGTCTGGTTTGAATCGAAAAAGGTCGTATTTCCATCTGCTGTGTCCAGTTGAAAACCTCCAGAATCCGCAAATCCCGTGTTGTTCATATCGCCGTTTCCTCCGGGTGAATCCTGAGTGTTCAATTCAAACCCCCCAGTGTCTCCTATCCCAGATTGAAGCGTTCCATCATGACCACCGGTATTGAGTTCAAATCCGCCAGAGTCCGCAAATCCGATACTGTCCATTGGGTTCGGATCATGAGTGTCGAGCTGAAAAGAAGGCGAATCGTGAAACCCCGTTTGGTTATTATCTCCTGTTCCCCGCAAAGCTGTCGAAGTGAAAAGATAGACAAAAAAGCAAGAGTATACCACACGACTCCTCCAAGAGTGTGGCAATCTCTTACTTCTCATGCCTGGTCGACAATCGAGCATCACTTGCTGGAATTATAGAATGTTAATCGGAATAGAGCAGTTTGAATAATTTAGTTATTTATGAAACAACGAAATCCGATTGCTGGCGAACCTGAATCCACAGGACCCATATTCCATAAATCAAACAAGCGTGTTAATCCCATCTGATTGTCATCAAAACCACTGGCGACTGGATCGGGGTGCACTTTTTTTAGACCTAAATAAGAACCTCCAAAAATTTCGACTTTAAAATTATTAGAACCGGGTGCCCCTCCACCGTGATCTGATGCATTTTCAGAAAACTCAGCAACATTACCGATTAAATCTTTGAGATCATATCCATTTGCGGGCCTAGTTGCTTCGGTTGGACCATTTAGGGGTGGATCATAATCCTGCGCAGGAGCTTGAAACTCAGTATTGAAAGAAACATATTCATGAGGTGATGCACTTCCCCATGGCCAATTAGTTTTATTACTTCCACCTGTGGCTAATTTCATGAATACTGTAGGGGGAGGTAATCTGTAACCGGTTGCGTTTGTATCCACATGACTGTGAAAGTGGTTATCAAAAGATATGTTGCTTCCTTGTCTAAATGGATTGGTAAGCCCCAAGTCATATTGTCCATTGTTATTCGCATCAAAATACTCTTTTGGTTCAAATGTACCGTTACCGTTATTATCGGTAAAGTTTTCGCCCGGATCCCAAACACCATTTTGGTTTGTGTCATGCGCAAAATCATAGGGGGTGAATATATCCACACCCGTATCAACGATACCGTTTCCGTTCACATCCTCAGTTGCTTCATCGCCGTCGGTGAAATAAGCGGGTTCTAAACCATCTTTTTCAGACCTTGCATTACACCATTTTATAACTTCCCAAAAGGAAACATTGGTGCGGGGCGATGAATTTGAATCGGGTGCCAAAGTGATGCCTGTATAATTGTTAGCTAAAGCCCATTGTGCTACTTCGTTCCATTTATCGTTGGTAATCTCAGTTTGATCTACTTTGATCAGTGAATTGACTTCTTCATATTGAAACCAATTAGTGCTATCTACCCAAGTCATATTAGCAGGATCGTTTGGAGGTGAAGTCCACATCCAAAGCACATCCATAAAAACAGATTTTAATGAGGCATCGGCTTGTCCGGAACCACCGGTATTTCCACTCCCGCCGGATCCAGTGAATCCCGAGGGTTGATCTCCGTATGTGGCGATAACCCGAATTTTGCCGTTGGAGGTAAATTGTTGGTTCCAATCAGACTCCGCATTCCATGTGGCAGTTTTTGAACCAGCCGTTACATTTGAATCGATTGAGCCGTTCACATCGTTACAGCGAATGGGGAAATGGAGTCCGTTATCCGGACTGAACCACATTTCAACAAACGCTGATTGCCCCGGATCGAGGGCGAGATTATAGGTGATGTCGACTAGTTTAGTACCCGATTGCTGGCTTGCATTGACTGCTGTTACAACAGGTGGTGCAGCGTATGCAGGCAGTGCAAGGGTACTAAATAGCGACAAGAGGAGGAGTCTTGTTTTCATATTTATATATTATAAGTTATTAATTATGGATTAACCTTTTAAGTACATTTAACATAAAACAAGATAAAAATACATGAAATTTAAAAAATATTAGTTAATTAAAATTTCATATGACTTCGGTACATGCTTGCGATGATAGAATCTCCGAACATAATTGTAATTCTAATAGTAATGAAACTTCACAAAACAATCCTTCCTCAAATCATAATTTTCTTCTTTACGACCCTCGGTTCACTTAATGCTGAGGAGTTGGTTATTTGGATCAGTTCCTTTCAAGATCAGGTTTATTACGAACAAATGGGTGAGTTATATTCCGAGAAAACGAAGAGCGATGTTACGATAAATGTGAAGGCATATGGATTTCGTGAAATGCCCGATAAATTGGGCGTGGCCATCCGTTCGGGGCAGGGAATTCCAGATATTGTTCAATTAGATGAGACATTTTTTGGCGTTTTCCTTAACCAAGATTCTCCTTTTATGGATTTGAGCAAAAAGGTGAAGAGTTCAGGTTTGTCAAAGGATTTACATCCGAGGCGTTTGGAGGTATTTACTTACAAGGGCAAAGTGATGGGGGTTCCCCAGTCATTGAGTGCGATGGTGTTGTATTATCGGAAGGATTTATTCGAGGAGTTTGATATTGATCCAAAAAGCTTAAAGACTTGGGCGGATGTGGCTGAAGTAGGTGAGCAGTTACAATCGGATCATGGGCAACGATTTATGGCATTGGATGGCACTCTTTTTGATGTTTTATTACGACAGAAAGGAACAGATTTATTTGATAAAAAAGGAAATTTCTTACCAGATGAACAAAAAGCTCTTTCCATCCTTGAGGAATTTGCAGAGATGGCAGGGAATGAAATTGCTGTAATGCCGGACAGAGGTTCCATTTTTGACCCGGTTTTCTTTAGCGGGGATTTGGAAACTGGTGAAGTCCTTTGCGTTCCAGGTGCTGATTGGTATGGTCTTGACCTTTTTCAACAATTTGCACCGGGGATGAAGGGATTATGGGGAATGATGCCACTTCCCACCTGGCGAAATGAGAAAGGTGAACTTGGACCACGAACAGCAACTTTTGCCGGACAGGGCTTAATGATCTGTGAGGGAAGTAAGAAAAAAGAAAGATCCTGGGATTTTATTGAATTTGTGATGAAGGATAAAGAGGCTAATGCAGAACGGTTTTTGCAGGGAAATAGTTTCCCGGCATACAAACCAGCATGGAAGGATAAAAGATTGCTTAAAAAACATGAATATTTTGACCAGTCTATTGGAAAGTTACTAATCGGTTTAGAGGATGAGATCCCACCTGTTGTGGTTGATCCGCGCAGACCCCAAGCGATTTTCATGATGCAGGAAAATTATTTTGGCTCGGTTATGTTCGGAGCACTTTCTGCAAAGGACGCAATTAAGCAGTATAAAGATGCAATGAAAAATAGCGGTCCCGGTCGTTAGCTTTAATAACCCATTTTTATTGTGGGTTTAGAAAAAAAAGAAAAAGCGTCTATTGTTTGGCTTCTGTTTCCTTTTTTTGGCCTTTGGTTTGTTTTTTGGTTGGTTCCTTTGTTCTTTGGGGTCGATTTGGCTTTGCAAAATCCGGGCTATATTCCGGAGTACCGAGATGCTTTTGAAGGTTCAGGTGAAGATTATTCAGGTTTCCAGTTCAATTGGTTGGATTCTCAAAAAAATGAGATAGAAGAAACGGAATCGGTTAAATATATCGGATTAGAAAATTTTGGCCGGGTGTTGGCAGACAAAAAATTTTACAAAGCATTAAAAAATACTTCATTTTATGTTTTTGGATCAATTATAATTATTCTTCCGCTAGCTTTTGCACTTTCCCTTTCTCTCTTTCAATTATCCAGAATACCCCGTGGTTTTCTGGTTTTTTGTTTATTGATCCCCGGTCTTGCTTTGCCGAGTGTATTATCAACCCTGTTCTATCTATTCTTTCATGGCCGGACGGGTGCATTAAATCAATACTTTGTTGTGCCAATGGGGTTCTCTCCGGTTAACTGGATGATGGATCCATTATTTATCATGCCATCCCTTATCATGCAGGCGGTTTGGCGATGGACTGGACTGGTTACTTTATTCTTTCTTTGTGGTTTGGAAGCGATTCCCCGTTGGCAATGGGAAGTTGCAAAACTGGAGGGTGTGGGAATAGGGATGAGGGTAAGGAAAATATTTATTCCGAATCTATGGCATTTAGCTTTGTTTGCGGTTGTCTTTTTAGTGGTTGATGGTTTTGCCTCTTTTTCGGGAGCCTATAATTTATTGGGTGGATCAGGTGGGATTATGGATGCAGGTCTTTTACTTGTAACTTATGTCTATCAGGTTGCATTTCCCGGAGGTTCTGGCCGATTTGATTTTCCAGGTGCAGCAGCTATGAGTCTGTTAGTCGTACCCATTACTGCATTTATTTTATTTATTGTTTTACAAAGCCGGAGGAGATGGTCGATCCGATGAAAAAATTTCTTTCTGGTATTGTACTTTGCGGAGCGGTTTTAATTTGTCTTTATCCCTTTGCTTGGATGTTTCTTTCATCCTTTAAAACCAATCGTGAAATTTACCAACCAACCTTATTCATTCCTTCAGATTTTGAGCCCGATTCTTATCTAAGTTTATTTTCTGATCAATACATCCCTTTTTTGTCCTATTTCTTGAACTCCACGATTATTTCGGGCTTACAGGCACTACTTGCTGTAATGGTAACCGCAGCAGCTGGTTTTGTATTTGCGAAGTATAGTTTCCGGGGGAAAAGCTTGGTTTTCGGAATTGCTATTTTGGTTATTTTGATACCGAAACAGGCATTGGCTGTTCCTCTTTTTGATTGGATGTTATGGCTCGGATTACAGGGGGAGAACTGGGCTTTAATTCTTCCGGGTATCGCCAGTGGATTAGGGATTGTTTTTTTTACGCAGGTTTTTCGAAAGGTACCCGATGAATTACTTGAACTCGCAAAGGTGGAGGGTTTATCGGTGCATCGAACCTTCCTTTTAATTCTTCCCCTCGTCGGTCCGGCTTTAGTAACTTATGGATTATTGCATTTTATTCTGAGTTGGCAGGAGCATCTCCTGCCCCTGCTCTTATTGGATGATGAAAATATCACATTGCCTATTGCATTGGCAAAGCTGAGAGATTCCAGTCACCGAATACCTGAGGCCGTGGGAATGGCGGCGGCAACACTGTCCCTACTTCCGGTTGTTGTATTATTTGGAATTTGTTTTCGTAAAATGAAAACGGCCTTGGTGCATTTAGCGTTATCCTGAAATCAAATTTCCTGTTGATGCGTTAAACCAAATGGCCTCCTTCCATTCAGGCTTAATATGATATGCCTGACCGGGTTGAAGGTCATTTCGCTTTGATTTAAGAGTAATCTTACAGTCCTGCCCTTGAAAATGCAGGACCCGAATATCGCCCATATTTTCAATCCTTTTAAGTTCTGCTTCCCACGAATCGGAAGATTTCTCCTTTTGAATATTTAAACACTCCGGGCGCAGTCCAAGTACAATCGGGCCTTCTGGAATCGATTGATTTGAAGAAAATATTATTTTTTGTCCATTTTGTTGAAAACAGTATTTTTCTTTAGTGCCAGAAATATCACCATCGAGTAAATTAATTTTCGGGGATCCAAAAAATTCAGCCACAAAACGATGGGCAGGTTGATCGTATATTTCTGCTGGGGTTCCAAGTTGCATAACTTCGCCTTCATTCAGTACGCAAATTCTGTCACCAAGAGTCATGGCTTCGACTTGATCATGAGTCACAAAAAGAGTGGTCCTTTGAAATTCCTGATGAAGTTCCGTCAGTTGGTAGCGCATGGAGGTGCGTAAATTTGCATCCAAATTGCTAAGTGGTTCATCAAGCAGATGAATCGAGGGGTTTCTTGCCAATAGTCGCCCGAGGGCAACTCTTTGCCTTTGACCACCGGAAAGTTCATTTGGTTTTCTTTGTAAAAGTTTTTCCAAGCCCAGCTTTTGTGCAACATGTAGGACTTTTTGTTCGATCTTATCTTTGGGTACTTTTCTTGCATGTAAACCAAACGCCATATTATCGAAGGCATTCATATGGGGGAACAGAGCATAGTTTTGAAATACCAAAGCAAGATCCCGATCTTTGGATGCAAGGGTGGTGGCATCCTTTTCTCCAATTTGTATCGTGCCACCGCTTGGATTCTCCAACCCGGCAATCAAGCGGAGTAAGGTGGTTTTTCCACAACCAGATGGACCCACTAAAACAAGGAATTCGCCCTGTTTAATTTTTAAACTGATATTCTTTACCGCCTGTGTGCCATCGGGAAAGGTTTTGCTTACATCATGTAGGAAAATTTCAGACATTTTGATCTATCTTGGAGAATGAAGGCGAAAGGGTAAAGCATAGAGGTAGGTGCTTTGTCGCTTGAGGAGTCCAGTTTAATTTGTACATTGTATGGAATATGAGTACTCTCATTAATCTTTTTTTTGTAACTGCGTTTTTTTCTAGTCTAGTTATTTCCTGTGTGCCTGAATCCAAAATTACTGAATCCAGATTGGGTATGAGCGATCAACAAAGAGGGGAGGCTTTGGTTGCCGAGTGCCTGCTTTGCCACAGTAATAAGGAAGCTCAACGCGGGCCAATTTTACACGGAATGGAAACTTGGTATCTAATGGATCAGTTGGAAAAGTTTCGTTCAGGTGTCCGGGGAAAACTTGCCTCGAACCGTTCCGAATACCTAATGGGTGTGGGGGCAAGAAAAATTCAGGATGATTATGAACTTGCCTATGTGGCAAATTGGTTTTCGGAGCAGGAACCATTGCCGGCAATCCGAACAATTGAGGGTGATTTAGAGGATGGTAAAATCTTTTATGACCAGCGTTGTGCATCCTGTCATGGTGAAAATGGAGAAGGCAATCGATTAGTTGAAGCACCCTCCTTGCAGAGACTGGAGGGTTGGTATTTTTTAGAGCAAATGAGAAAGTTTCGTTCCGGTCAACGGGGCTATCATATTAAAGACATTACCGGTCAGTCCATGGCTGCCGCATCCAAGGAGATTTCGGATCGAAACTTACGCAATGTGGTAGCTTATTCCATTGATGCATTTGGACCGGAGGAAGAGATTTCCGCACGGGACAGACTTGCTCCACAGGGTTCGAGGAAGCCTTTTTGAATAACTTTACGAACCGTATTGTTTTTGGATAGCTTCTAGTCGTTCGGGTGTGCCCACATCATCCCATTCTCCCTGGTGAAGAATGCCTGCTACGCGGTTTGATGAAATTGCATTTTTTAAACGTGGAACGATAGAGAATTTTTCCACCTTTGCTCCGTCCAGTATTGATGGGCAGTACAATGCGATTCCAGCATAGAGGAATGGTGGATTTTCCGATTCAGTAACCCGTCCCTTTTCGAGCGAAAAATCTCCCCGGTTTCTCCATTCAGGCTGTGGCACGAGATAAAGAAGGGCTTGATCTTTGGGTTCAAGAGTTTTGGGGATTGTCGAGAAATCTAAATCGCACCAAACATCTCCATTGACCAGCATAAATGTTTCCGAACCGAGAAGCGGTAAGGCATTTGCTAATCCTCCTCCAGTTTCAAGTGGTTCTGTACCTTCATCTGAATAATTTATAGATAAGCCCCAAGCTGAACCATTTCCCAGGGCTTGTGGGATTTTGGCTCCTAAATGGCCGAGATTGATCACCACCTCGGTTATTCCGGCCTGGGCAATTTTCTCCAAATGGTGAACGATTAAAGGTTTACCTCCCACGGGCACGAGTGGTTTGGGTGTGTGGTCAGTCAAAGGGCGTAACCTTTTTCCATAACCGGCGGCTAAAATCATGGCTTTCATAAAATTTATTTCAATATAGTTGCTTGGTGGACCATATTTTTTAATTCCTCCAGTTCAGGGTGACGATCCAGGACCTGATGAATATATTCGAGTACCCGGGGCACATCTTTCATATAATCCGGTTTTTGATCCCGTATTTTTAGACGGTGAAAAATTCCCACACATTTTAAATGTCTTTGCAGACCAGAAAAATCAAACCATCGGGTAAATTTATCCGGTTCGACCTGAGCATATGGAAGACCAGTTTCCTCTAGACTCTTCTGAAACTGTAAGACCTTACGGGTGATCCATTCCATATTGTTATCGACATAACAATCGCGCAACAGGGAGACCAAATCATAGGAGACGGGCCCGTACATTGCTCCCTGGAAATCAATTACACCTAATTTTCGGTCGTTGCAAAGGAGTAGGTTTCGACAATGAAAGTCCCGGTGCATAAAAGCTTTGGGGATTTGATCAATCGAATGTGTAAGTGATTCTGTAATTCTTTGGTAGTCTGATTTAGATGTGTCGGGTAGGCACCATTCCCGAAAAATTTCAAGTTCCTTTGTTTGCCAGGAAGTGTCAAAGCAGGGAAGGTTTTCCTCTGGCTTGGAGAGTAAGCTTTGTAATTTTACAATTTCGTTTATTGCCAAATTGTAGAGATCGTCCTTCTCCTCACGGACCAATGCATCCTGAAAATGGAAATCCCCAAAATCGGAGAGGACCATAAAGCCAAGTTCTAAATCTTTTGCAAAAATTTCGGGAACATTAATACCGGATTTTTTCATCCATTCTCCAATTTGCACAAAGGGTAGGGAGGCTTCCAGGTCAGGAGGTGCATCCATTACAATATAGGACTGCTCTTGATGCTTTAGACGAAAATACCTACGAAAGCTTGCATCGGCAGAAGCTACGCTGAGTTCACCATCCTTAAAGGATGTCTCCATCTGCAACCAATCCGCAAGCAAAGCTCTTCTATTATCCACCACCGAAATCACAAAATTGTTTTGTGGTACCCTAGGGATAGGGTCAAAGCAAAAATGTGTATCGTTTTAGGTGTTCAGAAGAAATTGGTTAGGCTAGGCAAGCAATTCGGGAATAATTTTTGGATGTTCAACACCGGTAAGACGCTGGTCGAGACCAAGGTATTTGTAGGTGAATCGTTCATGATCAATACCCAACGTACGAAGAACGGTGGCATTTAAGTCATTAACATGAACCGGATTTTCTACGATATTGTACGCATAATCATCTGTTTTACCGTACTCAAACCCGGCCTTGAATCCACCACCTGCCATCCACATGGAGAAGCTCCGTCCGTGGTGGTCCCGTCCGTGGTTATCTTTAGTCAATTTACCCTGGGAATAAATAGTACGTCCAAATTCACCCCCACAAATAACTACGGTGTCCTTGAGTAACCCCCTTTGCTTGAGGTCTTTCACCAGGGCTGCAGCAGGCTGATCGATATCCTGGGTTTGTCCACGTATTTGCTTGGGCAAATTATTGTGCTGGTCCCATCCACGATGAAAGAGTTGAACAAAAGGGACTCCTCGTTCGGAAAGTCGGCGGGCGATCAGACAGTTGTGGGCAAAGGTGCCTTTTTTCATCGCATCCTTACCGTAGAGGTCAAGCACATGTTGAGGCTCATCCTTGAGATCCACCAGATCGGGGACACTCGTTTGCATACGGTAGGCCATTTCATACTGAGCAATACGGGCATCGATTTCCAAATCACCCGATTCCATTTTCTTGGCCTGGTTGATTTTGGCAATTCCATCGAGCATATTACGACGCATGTCCCGCGATATACCATTGGGGTTGGATAAATAAAGCACCGGGTCTCCGGCAGAGCGAAATTTTACACCCTGGTGTTTGGAAGGTAAAAAACCACTTCCCCATAGACGATCGTAGAGTGCCTGAGCATTTCCTTTTCCTTTGGAGATCATAACCACATATCCAGGCAGGTTTTTATTCAGGCTACCCATTCCCCAGTCCAGCCAGGCTCCCATCGATGGCTTCCCGGGTTGTTGCGAACCGGTGTTAATTGCAGTAATTGCAGGATCGTGATTAATCGCTTCGGTGTGAACAGATTTTACCAAGGTAATATCGTCAGCGATCGATGCAATATTGGGAATGATTTCGCTGAACCATGAACCATTTTGTCCGTGTTTTGAAAACTCAAACATAGGAGCAACGCAGGGAAAGGACGATTGTTTTGAGGTCATCCCCGTTATCCTCTGTCCATTACGAATACTCTCTGGCAACTCAGTGCCATGGATTTCACGCATTTTGGGGTGGTAGTCGTACATATCAATATGTGACGGACCACCTGATAAGAATAAGTAAATAACCCGTTTTGCGGTGGGTTTAAAGTGAGGTTTCCCTAAAGTCCCGGCAAACCCATCGGATGCTTGAGTCGAGGCTGCGTTGAGGAGTGCTGGGTTTAATAAACTTGCTGCACCCAATGCCCCGAGTCCGCGGGCTCCGAGCCCGATC
Organism: uncultured Opitutia bacterium; assembly: GCA_963934295.1. Taxonomy (GTDB): domain Bacteria; phylum Verrucomicrobiota; class Verrucomicrobiia; order Opitutales; family Seribacteraceae; genus Seribacter. The sequence goes on along the minus strand of CAWVXY010000003.1, from coordinate 79,980 downwards.
ATTTGTCTGCGGGTTTGTGCTTGGTGGAAATCAAATGGATTCATAATGATTATTCTCTGTTTAAGGTTTCGTCCAAATTGAGGATCATGGAGGCGAGTACTGTCCAGGTTGCGTGTTCTTGAGCTGGGATCGCAGAATCGCGTGGCGATTCCCCAATTTTGAGTAATTCTTCCGCTCGCTCAGGTTCTTTTTGAAAAATTGTTTTTTGGTAAGAATGGGCATCCTTTAACACTTGCTTGCGAACGGAATTGGCAGGGTGTCCGGTAGCCATTTCAAATGCCCAGTCCAACCGATCTGAAAAAGTCTTGGCGGAACTTTTTAGGATTCGCTGGGCAAATGCTCTTGATGCTTCCACAAATTGCTTGTCGTTCAAGGTGACAAGAGCCTGCATCGGTGTGTTCGTACGCTGTCTCTGGAGTGTGCAGGTTTCACGTGTGGGAGTATCGAATGCCATCAGTCCGGGGTGGGGGGCTGAGCGCTTCCAATAGGTATACATGCTTCGGCGGTAGAGGTTATCCCCCTTATCCTGAACAAATCTTCGGCCTCCATTTAGAGAAACTTCGTTCCAAAGTCCGGGTGGTTGGTAGGGTTTTACTCCGGGGCCTCCAAATGTCCGGTTGAGTAGCCCACCAATGGAAAGTGCATTGTCCCGAACAAATTCACCCATTAATCGAAAGCGAGGTGCCCGGGCATGGTAGAGATTAGTTGGGTCTTTTGCCAAGTGTTCCGGACGAGTGATGGACGCCTGGCGGTAGGTGGAACTCATAACCATCTGTTTGAAGGTTCGTTTTACATTCCATCCATGATCCACAAAATCTTTGGCAAGCCAGGAGAGCAGATCGGGATGAGTTGGCCAGCTTCCCTGGGATCCAAAGTCACCCGGAGTGGATACCAAGGGGCGACCAAAAATGGTCTGCCAGTATCGGTTGACCGTGACCCGTGAGGTTAACGGATGACCTTTATCCATAAGCCACTTGGCAAGACCAAGGCGATTTTTAGGTAAATCCTTGTTCATTGGAGGTAGAAAAGACGGGGTGTCGGGAAGGATTTCTTTTGATTCATCCGGAGATGCATACTGACCACGCATCAGAACATAGGTTTTTCTCATCTTGTTAGGTGGATTGTCACCCATGATCATGGAGGTAAGCTTTTTGTTCTTTAATGTATTTAAATCCTGTCTCTTTTTCGTAACCGAGGCCAAGGTTTGCTTGTATCCCGGATCATGTCGGTTGAGGTAGTAGTCAATAACCAGGTTTCGCTGGGCTGGGTTCAGATGTTTGGGTTCCTGTTTAATGAGGGGGAGGATCGGATCAATATAGCCCAGTCGATCAATTTCTGTGGTGCTAAGTACTCGGGAGTATAGGCGAAGTTCGTCCATTTCGAGCCCATTGGTTGAGGAACCGTTAAAACGGCGGCCAATGCGAAATGCTTTTTGAGTTGAAATTGTTTTCGAGAGCGAATCATGAGTTACCTCCATTGGCTGAGTCTTTCCATTGAGGTAGACTTTCAATCCATTCCCTTTCTGTTTCCCATTGTAGGTGATGGTCAAGTGGTGCCACTGGTTCACAGGGATTGGCTTTTTGGAAACTGCCTTGAGGGCATTGTCGGGGAATTCGTTCACAATGTGCATCCCAACCTTTCCACCCTCGAGCCAAATATCGTACCCACGGTGTTTTTGAGATTCATCCATTTTACTAAGGATTGCACCGGTGAGATTCTTAGGAGTTTTAATCCAGACCGACCAGGAGAACGATTGGTTGTGTTCGAGCTTACCGATTTGGGTAGATTCAAGAAACCCGTTTTTCTCGATCTTAAACCCATTACTTGATTTCCCTAAATCCGTCTGTTTTGCTCCCCCATGGAGAACAAAATTCCTGCCTGGACTGGCGATATCTTTGGTTTTATTGCCATCAAAAGAATCAAAATTCAGTCCGGTAGTTAATCCTGAAGGTTCAGGAATAGACTGGTAAGGCAGGGACATAATTACTTTGATCTCCTCAAGGGAAAGGGTTCGGTTGTAGACTCGCACCTCATCAATTTCGGTGCCATTGACTTGAGCGGAGTTGAACCGGCGACCAATACGGAAAGGTTTATCCGTTTTAATGGTGTTCGCTTTGAGAGTGTTCGTTGCAATGATTTTTTCCTGCTTGGTTCCATCCATATAAATTTCCACGGCATTGGCATTTCTTTGCCCGCTGTAGGTCACGCAAAGGTGAACCCATTTATTGGCGGGGATTGTTTTCTTGGAAACAATTTTGAGCGCATTATCGGGCCAGGCGTGAACGATGTGAGTGCCGGGTCGTCCGGCATCTAACCATAGGTCATACCCGCGGAATTTGTTGCCTTCATCCATCTTACTAAGGATGGCTCCTCCGAGTTTGTTTTGAGAGGTTTTAATCCATGCACTCATGGAGAAGCCTTGATTATGCTCAAAATCACCAAAGTTTGGCAACTCAGCAAAGGAATTATTTTCGATTTTGATACCTCCTGAAAATTTGGCCTGTTTAATTGATTTCGGAGAGTGATGGAGAATGCATGATGTCGCTCCCTTATGGCCTACTTTGGAGGTGTTGTTATCTAAGTTAAGTTGGTCAAAGGGGAGGTGGGCAACCAAGCCCTGAGGGTGGAGTGCTTTAGGGTTTTCTTTTAATTGTTTTTTGGTTTTTTGGGTCCATTGATCAAATGATTTTAAGGATTCTTTCCGCCTGCTTTGAAGGGAGGTATTGGCCACTTCGACCGCATTGGTTGCTTCGGATAACTGTTTTTTCCGCTCCGGGGTGACGACTTCAACTGTGGGTGCGGTGTTTCCCCGCCTGGTCTGCATTCCCGGGTCGGCATTATTATTATAGAAAGCATAGAATTTAAAATATTCCTCCTGCGAAATGGGATCATATTTGTGGTCGTGGCATTGGGCACACTCCATGGTCAATCCCATCCACACATTTCCTGTGGTTTTAACCCGGTCGACCACATATTCCACACGAAATTCCTCGGGGATTACTCCACCTTCATCGGTAGTTGCATGATTACGATTAAAACCGGATGCAATTTTCTGTGCATCGGTAGCCTCGGGAAGAAGATCACCGGCCAGTTGTTCAATCGAAAATTGGTCGAAGGGCATATTATCTTTGTAAGCATTTAGAACCCAGTCTCTCCATGGCCACATATCTCGGGGGCCATCGTCATGAAAAACGGAAGTATCTCCGTATCGGGATGCATCCATCCAAACCAGGGTCATTCTCTCGGCATATGCATCGGAATTCATCAGTCGATCGACTATTTTTTCGTAAGCATTGGCGGAATGATCGAGCAGGAAATCATTAATTTCATCGGGGGTTGGAGGTAATCCCGTAAGGTCAAAGTAAAGTCTTCTAAGCAGGGTTCTGCGATCGGCTTCCGAAGAAGGCTGGAGGTCATTTTTCTTGAGAGTTTCTAGTACAAAAGAATCAATCGGATTACGGACCCATTGAGGCATATCCGTCTTAGGTTCTTCACTTTTGTTTACCGGAATGAATGCCCAATGACCTTCCCATTTGGCTCCCTGTTCAATCCAAGCTTTGATTGTATTGATCTCCACCTCGGTAAGTTCCTTCTTGAATTCAGGCGGGGGCATAACCTCATCCGGGTCATCGGAAGTTATTCGGTGCCATGCTTCGCTGTCTTCCAAGCTATTTCGAACAAAGGCAGCAATTTCATCCTTCTCCTTAAATGCATCCTCTTCTACATCCAGTCGTAATTTCGCCTTGCGCGATTTTTCCGAAGGGCCATGGCAAAAAAAACATTTGCTTGAGAGAATTGGCCTGATGTCCCGGTTGAATGATATTTCAGCGGAAAAAGCCTTTTGGGAAAACGGGGATAAGCAAATTAACGAAAAAATGGTGATAAAACTTAAGGATTCTATAAACATAATTAAAAAAAATGGTTTAAGTAAAGGCTTACAGCAAGTTAACAAATAAAAGGGAGGATGGAATTTGATGTTTAATCGTATCAAATTTAATAGAATAAATTGTCTTAATTAGGACAAAGAGTTTGTTTGCTTATAACTAACAATTATTCATTTTAGGCAATTTAGTTCATCTTTGTTGATGAATTACTTTTAATTGTTAAGATTATCTTTAAAATTGTAACACTCCGCAGAGAAGAATTTTTGCCAAAAATATCGTAAAGATTATTTCAAATCTTCGTAACCTGTGCAAATTCGAGTGTTTTTAAACCTTTTTGAATGTATATGTTTTGATGCAAGAGTTTCCAAATGAGCTGAGAGGAATAGTTTTCGAACATCAATAAAACGAGTCCTTTATCGATGCCCAGATAGCTTTTTGCAATCCAAGGTTGGTTGCCTTTTGCCTTCGTTTTGAAGCTGTAGGCATCATACAGGCCATATTTTCCTACCAATCCAGGGATAGTATACATATATTTTAACGCAGAAATGGAAGCCTCTGGAGTAAAAGGAAGAAATGAAAGAGCTCCGTAGGGTGCCACGGTACCATCTTCCACAAGTTTATATCCTGCCCCGATCGGATAAGAACCATAATGTCCGCTGTATCCAGTAGTGGGACTAATTGAGGCCGACATTCCCCATGAATTTTTCCCTAAACCTTTGATTCGCTGGGCATGATCAATGGCATACTGCCGTGCAGCTAACGACGCGTGCCTGGAATTTGTAAACCAATCCCGACCTAGTTTATCGCGAAGGTTACGAAAATCGATAAAGGCATGGGTCCATTGATAGGTAAAAGCGGCTCCTGTTCCACAAATAATAAATTCCTCGCCCTTGTAACTTCCTTTGTAAGTTTTCATTGCGTAGTATGAATCCGCTCCGGTCGCGAAATGTTGATTGGGGGAACCTGCCGCGAGGATGTAGAGAAAGATATGTTCCGCATAAGCAGACCACCCGCCAAACATCCCTTCTTCTGTTATTCCAAAAGGTACTTTATCGGGAAGGTCTTCCGGATAGCAGGCTAGGTATGGATGCTTGGTTTCGGGATTGGTAAACCATTTCCAATTCATTTCCCGGTACAATTCATTGGTTAAGGTTTTAATTTCCCCTCCAAAGTATTCTGCAGCGGCCAATGCTCCTAAAAGCATGGTGCCAGCTGATGCATTGCTCAGTTCGATATTCTTGGAGTCTTTCCATCCGCGTTTGCCACTGTCTGGATCAATGAAATGGTACCAAAATCCATTGATACGTTTTAACTTCTTCAGGGTTTTTAAGGTAATTAAGATTCTCTTCTTTCCTTGTTCCCGGGTGATCCATTTTCGTTCGACTCCGATAATAATTGCAGCGAAATAAAAGCCCTGTTCTTCAATGGCAATGGGGCTGTATTTATTCAGCCCCACATAATCTCCATTAGTCATACCAAAAGTCGGGCTATTCTGATCATCATTCCATTCCTCCCAAAAAAAATCAAAGCATCCGCGAAGTTCCTTTTCCATGAGAGGTGTAAGCGGTTGGAGGTCTTCTTGGACAGGGAAAGAGCTTCCCTTGAGAACACTTGCCAGGCATGACAGAAAAATGGAGATAAAAATTTGGTTAAATTTACTCATTAATAAAATATAGGTATCACCTTTTATAATTCTAAAAATATGATTTCACATTGATTCAAGTCATTAATTTATACATTAGTGAATTAATGAGTGAAACTACCAAAGAAGAGGACATGAGTAAAAAGCCCGAGGAGGAGACTGAGTTATCCTTTGACGCCGTTGATTTGATGCTGGAGGGAGATCTCAAATCTCAGATTAATTACTCCATGGTTAAGGGAATTGCTCAGGCTCTGGATGAAAAGGCCCAAATTTTAATTAAGGCTGAAGAATCTTTTGAACCGCAGGAAGAGGAGACTTTTGCCGAAGTAGCTCTGCCCGAAATTGAAGCTATGACCTTGGCGGTAACAGAGGGTTGTGTGGATTTTTCTAAAATTCGATTTTGGGAGGCCTGTGAAACTGCAGAGGTTGCCTGGGAAGAATCAAAGGATGCGGAAGGAAATGTCGTTGGTAAAATGCCTTATGGCAACCCCTTGGAAAATCCTGCGGATGGAAATCGTATCCTGGCAAATTTGAAACAAATTTCCACCTGGTTGGGAGAAGTTCATTCCCTGCACGAGAAAAATGGAATGGGTTGGGTCTCCCCTTATGGGTGCCCGGAGGACGGACAACAGGCTTATGATAACCGTTCCAATTCGATCAATAAATTATCTCACATTATCGAGACGATCGAAAAGAATTTTGACGTCTAAAAAGTCTTATTCTCTCTTGGTTGTGTAAACCCTGGGTACTCTTTTCGTAATGGAGCATAGCAGTTCCCAGGGAATTGTTTGGGCATGGCCAGCCAGTTCGCTAAGGAGGATTTCTTCACTTCCCTGCTTCCCAATTAAGGTAACTTTCTGACCGAGTTCGACTTGGGGAGGGGCGTCGGTTAAATCAATCAAAGTTTGATCCATGGTTACGCGTCCGACCAGTGGATAGGGTTGCCCGTCAACCAAGCCAAAAGCACGATTGCCGCAGGGTAGAGGGATTGCATCCCCGTAACCGGCACTGATGATTCCAATTCTCGAATCTCTTTTCAGGGTGAATTGCCTACCGTAGCTCAGGCTGGTTCCCTTAGGTAGTTTCTTGATCATGGCCAATCTGGCATGAAAAGATAGAACGGGCTCAACCGGAAGGTCTGCCAGAATACTTCCCTGAGGCGGAGATACCCCAAATTGTAAGAGGCCAATTCGCACTGCATTAAAAATTGCCTGTCGGTCGAAAGAGCGGAGGGAAGATGAGTTATCAGCATGTACCCAAAAATCAGTTTCCCGGTGAATTTGAGTTTTATCGAGAATGGAAAGGAAGTGAGCTCTTTGTTCAGCAGTGAATTCTAAGTCACTTGGTTGAGCAAAATGTGTAAGTGCTCCACATAATTTAATCTCTGGGCATTTTTTTATTTCGTTTATGAGTGCGGGTGCATCCTCACGCCATATCCCATACCTACCCATGCCTGAATCAATCTTTAGGTGAGCAGAAATTCTTTTTTGATACTTTTGAGAAAGAGTGCATAGGCGTTCAAGTTCAATTTGAGATGAGAGGGTGGGAGTTAGATCAAGTTCGAACAATGCTTCATTTTCCTCTTCCAAAAGAGGCCCTAAAATTAGAATGGGCCAACCTGAACCCATTTCCCTGATTTCCGAAGCTTCCTTGACATTGGCAACAGCAAATAAGTCAATATTACTCTGCATGAGCCGGGCAGCGGTGGGCAAGATTCCATGACCATAAGCATCTGCCTTCACTACTGAGATATAACGAACCCGACTGGGGAGAGAATCTTTGATGAGCCTAAGATTTCTTTCCAGGGCAGCCAAATTAATTTCGGCCCAACTTCTCTCCACCATCATTTATTTATTGAGCATGCTAGGTGGAAAGGAATTTTATTTGCGGATTCCATTTTTTAAATTTTGGGGGAAGGGGTGAAAAAACTTTCAATTCATTTTTGGCCTCTGAAACAAGGAGCAAATCTTCTAATCCTTTGGTTTTATTTAAATCATATTTCAATAAGTTTCCTGTCGTAATGGGTGAGCTTTTATCACGGGAATCTTCTAGGTGCAGGCTATCTGGAAATTTTTCAAGTGCTTCCTCGCGTTCCAAAATTTCGATCTTCCCAATAGCTTTCCTATTGGGAGAAGAGCGGACAAGTCTCCATCCTAATCTAAAAGGAGCCTGGATGTATGAAGGATAATGCTTAGCCATTCGACAAGCCAGGTCCAGTGCGTTATAGGAGAATAGTTTGAGTTCGCCCTTCCTTTCCCATTCGAGAGTTTTAATAAAAGCTAAGGCCAGACGAAGCCCTAAGGTCGAACCAGGCCCGGCACAGAAAAAAATACTATCCACTTTGTGAAGATTAATGTCTAGTTGTTGAACCAATTGAAAAATCCCATCTAAAGCTTGGTTTTTTGAACTGGCCAATTGAACCCAGCCATCTGTTTTGGCTAAACCTAGTTGGATAGAAGGGGAGGAAACATCAAGTACGAGAGGGTGGGTGAGGTTTTTCTTATTAATATCCACACCTAATAGTTTATTTTCGTCAGCCAAGGCGGAGATTGTTCTAGTACCTTCGGCGAAGGTTTGTTGGAGAGATACCCAGTTCTTCACGGTATTTAGCTACGGTTCTGCGGGCGAGCTTGATTTCTTTTTCCGCAAGCAAATCCACAATCTTTCGATCGCTCAGTGGTTTGGTTGGATCCTCCTGTTCAATAATTGTTCCAATAATTTCCTTTACGCTGGTGTTGGATACAGAGTCACCATCTTTCCCTGAATATCCGGGGGTGAAAAAATATTTTAGAGGAAATGTACCATGCGGAGTTTTCAAAAATTTGTTGGCAATCGCACGGGAAACAGTGGTTTCGTGAACTTCAATGGAATCTGCGACCTCGGACATAGTCATGGGGCGTAGTTTGGAAGACCCTTCCTCAAAAAAACCGGTCTGCCTTTCAATGATTTTTCGGGTGATTCGCTCGATTGTATTTTGTCTTTGATCAATCGAACTAATGAGGAATTTTCCTGCCCTCATTTGGTTGCGGACATATTCTTTTTCTTTGCTTGAAAGTACTCCCTTAGCGATCAATTCCTTGTAAGTCCGGTTTATTTTTAATCTTGGTATAAAATCGTTATTCAGACTGATGGTCCATTCATCGCCTACTTTTTCTACAGTTGCATCAGCTGAAATGGATTGGTTGTTATCCTCGGAGAAACGCTTCCCAGGTGACGGGTCCAGTTCGCTTATTTTTTCAATTGCTTCGTGGATAACCTCAGTAGGTTGCGAAAGTTTTCTAGAAAGTTCAGGTACTCTACGTCTGACTAACAAGGGGAAATAATCCTTGACGATGATGTATTGATCCGTTTCCTGCCACTCGCGAGCGTCCATCTGCCTAAGCAGACAATCCTGCAGATCAATGGAAGCAATTCCGATGGGTTCGAAGGTTTGCAAAGTTGCTAAAGCTTCCTGGAGGTCCGCCAAAGGCATAAAAGAAATTAATGAAATATCGGAAAGGTTAGAATTGAGGAAGCCATTTTCATCCAAGCTTCCAATCAAATACTCAGCTGCATTTCGAACTTCTTCGGTTATTTCTGTTAGCTTTAACTGGTCGATTAGGTGTTCCTGAAGAGAAATCTCAGAAGTTAAAGAATCGAAGAAAAATTTCCTTTTGTCCTGTGCGTCTGTGTTTCCGAGTTTGGCTTCACCATCAAATTCATTTTCGTAATGCTCTCGTAAATCCTCCTCCATTTCTTTAAGAATGGCAAATTCATCGGTGAAATCTAAATCCTGAATATCGTCACCTGCATCGGATTCCGAATCTGCATCAGTTTCTTTCTCTTTGGCTTCCGGTTCGTTGGGGGAATCTTCGGGGAATTCATCTGTTTTCTCACTTTCAATCTCATCAGGTGAAGCTTCAACCTCATTCGCATCCAAGCTTTCATCGTTATTACCCAACTCCTCGAGCAGAGGATTGGTTTGGAGTTCTTCCAGTATGGCGGACCTGAGTTCCAACGCAGGCACTTGGAGGATTTTGAGAGACTGTCTAAGTTGAGGAGCCAGAACAAGGCTCTGGGTTTGCTTCTGTACCTGACGGAGACCTTGTGACTGCATAGCCATAATGGGGGTGAGTCAGGGATTAATTGTCAGCAAAACGAGTCTCCCCGCGATGCCACCTAAGGGCGGCATTTTCACCATCATCCCCGAACACATCGTAGATGTATGCAGCCAATTTTTCATTGGTTGGACCGTATCCATCTCCATAAATGAAGCTTTCCAGTTCGGTGAGCATTTCTTCAGATGATTGATACCGCTCTTCTCTGGCACGCTTCAAGGATGTTTGGAGAATCTTGTCAAGTCGTTCGTCAATATCTGGTCTTATGTCCGTGAAACTGGGAATCTTCATTTCGAGGATGTTACGAATAGTGTCTTCGGGTTCGTAAGCTTCAAATAAGTTATAACCTAGAAGAAGTTCTGACATAACGATACCGCAGCAGAATAGATCGGCACGATGGTCAGTCACTTCACAGCGGGCCTGCTCAGGAGATAAATATTCATCCTTACCTGCAATAACATCACCCTCTTTATTATACATTAAATCAAGTGCTTTCGCGATTCCGAAGTCGGTAAGTTTAACATCACCCTCCTGGGCAATCATAATATTTTTAGGATTTACATCGCGGTGTACAATACCGAGTAATCTTCCTTGAGAATCTTTTTTGCGATGAGCATATCCCAAGCCACGGCAAATTCGTGAGACGATAAAAACTGCAAGGTCAGCGGGTATGTATTGCTCTGTTTCTACATGGCGATCAAGGAATTCCTCGAGGTTCCAACCCGTGACAAATTCCATAGTCATGAAATATTGTTCTCCAATCTTGCCCAAATGGTAGGTTTGAACAATGTTGGTGTGGATCAAGTCAGCAACTAGTTTTGCTTCTCCGATAAAATTATTTCTAAACTCCTCGATCGCGGAATATTCCTCTCGAATAAGCTTAATCGCAACGACTTTTCGGAATCCACCAATTCCCTTTTGCGTCGCTTCGTAAACAAGGCCCATCCCACCCTCCGCAATTTTTCGAGTGAGTTCGTAGTGTACTTCGTTAAATATGTGTTTCATTTATGCCAATGGGGTGAAACCTAATTTTTAACGGCAGAATTTTCAAGGAAATTGTTAACTAATTAAGTGTTAATTATGTATTTGGCATAATTTACGCTGCAAATTGGTTGATTTGACATTCAGTATTAATTAATTAGCTTACGAGAATGATTTCTCTAACTAAAGAAGCAGCAAAGCAAATTGTAACTATGTCCGAAGATTCTGGTCCTGATGCAATTCTTCGAATTTTTATCGAACCGGGTGGATGTTCAGGTTTTGAGTATGGCATGTCTATGGATACGCCAAAGAAATCAGATCAATTAGGAGAAAGCCAAGGCGTCCGTTTTGCCGTTGATGGCGAGAGCGTGGAGTATTTGTCTGGGACTGAAATTCACTTTGATGATGGTTTGACAGGAAAGGGTTTTGAGATTCGAAATCCAAATGCTCAAACTACTTGTGGATGCGGTAAATCTTTCAGTTGAATAAGATTACTTCGAAATTCTCCATAAGTTTTCTGCTTTTTTCTCTATGTTTTTCATGCATGGGCATGAAAAAAATAGGACCCATTCAAATGGAATTAGTTTTTGAGCAACAGGGAATAGTTCCGGGGGGTGAATTTTGGATAGGTTGGAGAATGATTAGAGACAAAGGTTGGCACACTTATTGGAAGCATCCCGGCGATGTGGGAGTTCCGCCCTCCATCAAATGGGAGTTCCCGTCTGGTTTTGTGGCGGGTAAAATGTTGTATAGTCCACCGGAGAAAGTGAAGATGGGGAGCATTCGTGCGAATGGTAATTATGGAGAAACCCTTTTTTTGACCAAAGTTCAGGCACCCCTTGATTTGGAGGTTGGTGCTTGGATAACCATAAAAGCAAAAGCATCTTGGTTGGCTTGCTCCCGTCAGTGTAAACCAGGTTTTGCAGATTTAAGTGCGGAGGTTAAGGTGGTGGGGAAGAAAGTTTTTGATTCGGCTTTGCAGTCCAGATTTGACGAGTGCAGAAGGTTAATCCCGAAACCATTAGGAGATAACTGGAATGTAACCGCATCCGAAAAAGGCCGCTATATTGAGCTTGTTTTAAAACCTACAAATCCCGGATTGGATAAAGGTCTGGAACGACCGGTCTTTTTTTGCTCCAATCGTTTGATCCGCTCCGACGGCAATCAATTTCTTACACGCACTCAGGGTTCTCTCCATTTACGATTAGAGCGATCGGAATGGGCTAAACCGAATGAAAATTTCCTGTCTGGGCTCGTTTACAGGAAAAATGGTTGGGGAGGGGAAGGGGAATATTTTTCGATTCAAGTACCCCTTCTGGTTGCTGATTGAATAGTTTGTCCGGAATATAGTATTCAGATTTTTGTCCAATTTTAGGTAACAAATGCAAATCTATTTTAGATATCTGCATAAACTTAAATACATTTTTAGAATTGAAAAATTTTCAAATTAAACGACTTTAAAGAAATGACATCAAAATCAAAAACTTTTCTTCCCTTATTCTTAGCATCGCTTTTATCATATTTTCCACCTGTCTTGCTTGGTCAGGATTTACCCGGAAATTCTTTACCCGGGGCATCCACTGTTAACACAATTCCTGAAGCAGGTGATACTCCTGCGGAACCAGAGAAAAAGAAAATGGATCCGGTCATGGTTAAGGAATTAAAAGATGTGGTAAAGACCAATATTTTCGCAGTGTCCAAGAGGAATATAAATATGGCATTAAGTACCATTCATCCGGAATCTCCGACCATGGAAAGTTCAAAGGATATGATGACTTACATTTTTGCACGTCTACAACTGAAATATACCATTCAGCAACTAGAAGTTAAAGAAATTGATGGAGATGAAGCAAAAGTCGAAGTATTACAGGTTACGCAAAAACTTTCAGGTAATGCCGCGTTTCGTGATAATAGAGTTAAGATGTTACACACAATGAAAAGGGATGGAAAGAAGTGGAAGATGTATAGTTCCGAAGCCCTTTTAATTGAATATTTAAAATACTAAATTTCTTTTCTTTGAAAGAGATTACATCTCTTCCAAAGTATCGATTCCCAATATATTCAATCCGGTTTCCAAAATACATAGGGTACGGGCACAGAGTAAAAGTCTGAGTGTTTTTATCTCCTCTTCCTCAACCATGACCTTACTTTGATTGTAGAAGCTGCTAAATTCAGTCGCTAGCTCAAAGAGGTAAGTCCCAAGGAAATGGGGTTTTAATTCTTTTACTGTTTGCTTGATTGCACCCGAGAAAAAGATGAGTTTACGAGCCAATTTTTTTTCTGAATCTGTAGTGGGAGGGTATTCCGTGATGTAATTTTCATTTGGCTCAGATTCAACTTTTCTGAAAATGCTGTAAATTCGAGCGACTGCATATTGCAGGTAAGGAGCTGTATTTCCTTGCATTGCCAACATCTTTTCCCATGAAAAAACATAGTCCAAAGTCCTGTCTTGCGATAAGTCAGCGTAGCGAACTGCGCCCAAACCAATAATTTTTGCTCTTCGCAAGATTTCAGAGCTTTCGATCTCGGGGTTTTTTTCGATAACCATTGCTTTCGCCCGCTCGATTGATTCGTTTAAAAGGTCGATTAATTTAATGGGTTCTCCATCCCTTGTTTTGATTGCCTTATTATCATCACCCAGGATGGTTCCAAACCAAACATGCTTCAGTTTCGGACAGGAATTATTTTCTGCAGAGAACCATTTTTGAACAGTCATGAATAGTTGTTCAAAATGATCTCTTTGCCTGCCGTCTGTAACATAAATAATCTGATTCGAATTCCATTCCTCTTTCCGGTATTTAACCGTGGCTAAATCTGTAGTGGCATAATTACTCGCGCCATCCGACTTTCTTATAATTAAAGGCTGCTTGGAGAACCTCTTGTGTTCGGGATGGAAGACAACCAATGCTCCGTCATCCTCCACGCATATTTTGTGTGCTAGGAGTTCTTCGTAAACCGGTTCAACTTTGTTTCTGTAAAAACTTTCTCCGAGAGCATGGTCGAATTGAACGCCAAGTATCTCGTAAATCGAAAGAAAGGAATCCATACTGATGTCTTTAATCTTTTGCCAGAGTTCTAGGTTTTCGGGGTCGCCGTTTTGCAACTTAACTAATTCTTCCCTTGCCTGAATTAGGTTACCTTCATCCTCTTTGACCCAACTATTTCCCTGTCGATAAAGATTTTCTAATTTGGCAATTGGGTCGTCACCGAGTTCATCCAAAGATATATTTTCCTTCTTAATAGCGAAAAGAAGAATCCCGAACTGCGTTCCCCAATCACCCAAATGATTATCCCTGATTATTTCATGCCCAATAAAACTGAGCAGGCGGGATAGACTTTCTCCAATAATCGTGGAGCGAATATGTCCCACATGCATTTGTTTAGCTGTATTTGGAGAAGAAAAATCAAGTACGATTTTTTGTGGCTTGTCCACTTGAACGGCTTTTTTAATCGACTTTACATTATGAAATCTATCCATCCATTCCTTTAAGAAAGACGAGTTGAGTTTAAAATTAATAAAACCTGGACCCGCTATTTCCGTTTCCCAAAAGTCGGAATGGGGGAGAAGATCGATCAGTTTTTGGCCAAGTTCTCGAGGGTTAAGTCCTTCCTTTTTGGCATAGGGTAGAATCCCATTAGCTTGGAAATCACCAAATCTTTCATCTGCGGGGCGAACTTGAGGGTCAAAGCCAACTTCAAATGCATCGCTTTGTGCAGTGGTTTCTCTTATAATTCGCTCAATTAGTTCGCTCGGATCAAATTCAATAAACATGGTGCGATATCCAAGCATAATAACGGAAAGGGTCAAGTACCACTTAGAATAAAAGGCTCGACTAATTTGAACTAATTACCTATATAATTTCTTTTGCCTCTTTCTTACACCCCAACACCCCACAAGGATAATAACCATGGCTAAAGCATTAAATTCCCGAAATAGTACTCCATCCTTTTCCTATTTAATTGAGAAAAAAAGAGATGGAGGAGAATTTACCGATGATGAAATTCGCTTTCTTGTTGATTCCATTTTAGACGAGGAAATGCCTGAGTATCAACAGGCTGCTTGGGTTATGGCAATTTATTTTCAGGGTATGTCCGCTCAAGAGACTGCTTTTTTTGCTGAAGAGATGATGCTTTCAGGTGAGGTGATTGAAATGACTGATGTTTCACGCCCTAAAATAGAAAAATATTCAACGGGCGGAGTGGGTGATAAAACAACTTTAGTACTTGGACCATTAGCAGCTGCCGCTGGCGTTGCAATGCCTTTGATGAATGGTGATGATGAAGAATTTCTCACTTCTAATTCTGAGAAGTTGGCTGCCATCCCCAAAATCAACACAAAGATTGACTTGGAAGATTTTGCTACTCAGGTGCGCAAAGTGGGTTGTTCTTTTTCCGATCGTAATGATGAGATTTCACCGGTTGAAGGTATTCTTTACAAATTACGCCAAACCATTGGTGCTATACCATCAATACCTTTTATAACAGCAGGAACACTCAGCCGAAAATTAGCAGCTGGAGCTGAAGGAGTCGTGGTTGATGTTAAATGGGGGAAAGGATCTTTCATTAAAACTGCGGATGATGCCAAGCAACTTGCCCGTTCCCTGACCCGTGTTGGAAGAACTTTAAAGAGAAGATGTGTAGCTCTAGTTACTGATGTTAACCAACCGCTTGGTTCATGTGTAGGTGCATCCCTTGAATTAAAAGAAGCGATTGAGTTGCTTAAAGGTGAAGGCCCCGAGGACTTGCAGGACCTGGTTATGAAATTGGGTATGGAAATTGTTCGCCTTGCTGGTGTTGCCGGATCCACTCTTTCTGCCAAACAAACTGTTCGTAAACATCTTGAAGACGGAACTGCTTTGCAAAAATTTAAGGATGTTGTCGAGTATCAGGGTGGGGATACCAGGGTGATTGATAACCCGGAAAAACTCCCCACCGCAAAGCATACTAAAAAATTACCTGCTCCTAAACGTGGTTATGTTCACACTATAGACGCTGGGCAACTTGCCCGTGGTGTTCAAATCCTTGCCCATGGCGAGGGAAAGAAATTTGATCCAGCTGCCGGAGTCGCAGAGCTTTGCAAAGTGGGGACTCAGATGAAACAGGGAGAACCCCTTATGATCATTCATTATAACGATGAGAAACGATTGAGTGTGGCTATGGAATATTTTAAAGCGGCTTATCGCTTAGCCCCGAAAAGACCAAATCCTGCTCCTCTTGTAGTCGAGCGAGTTGCGTAACGAATCGAATCAATTCGACTTTATATTTTTAAAGAGATGCCCTTCAATGGAGGGCATCTTTTTTTTGCCTAGTTAACTCGGCCCAAGTACGAACGATCGTTTGTACTGATTTTAATAACATCGTCCTTTTTAATGAATAGGGGTACTTGAATTGTAATGCCAGAAGAGATAGTGACTGGTTTAAGGACATTACCCGCAGTATCACCTCTTAAGGCTTCAGGTGCTTCAATCACTTTTGCTTCAACAGAAGCTGGTAATTCAAGCCGAATAGCTTCTCCGTCTATAAGTAAAATATCATAGGTGTTACCTTCCACCAAAAAATAGTCGTCTTCTCCAATTATGTCGCTCGGTAACACGGTATCTTCATAAGTTTCTAAATCCATGAAGTGATGTCCTTCAGTATCTTTGTAGCTAAATTCAAGTTTCTGCGTAGTTGTGTGCATGAACTCGACATTATCTGTTGAGCGAAATTTTGTGGTAGTGGTTGAACCACTTTGCAGGTTTCGTAAAGTTGTTTGCACAAAGCCGGCTTGCCTGCCCTGCGTACGATGCAACATTTCTAATACAAGGTGAGGAGCGCCTTGATAGACCATTACTCTGCCTTTGCGAATATCTGTTGGAGATGCCATGTTAATTACTTTTTCTTGTGGTTTTGCGTAAAGAATAACATGGGTAGTATATAACCGACCTATTGCCAACCATATGTTTTTAAAAATCTAAAATTTAATGAGTTCAACAAATGCAACGATCGAAATGATTTCCTGGAATGTGAATGGACTGCGTGCCTGTCGCAAAAAAACCTTTGATTCTTTCGTTTCAGAGAAAAATCCCGATCTTCTCTGCCTTCAGGAGGTGAAGTTAAATCCCGAAGTAATTCCTGATGACGATTTCGGTTATCCATTCAGGCATTACCACCTCGCCGAAAAAAAAGGATATTCCGGAACCGCAATTTTTTCCAAAACGGAACCACTTTCTATTCGGGAGGATTTACCTGATGAGAAACACGGGGGAGAAGGTCGAGTCATTACTTATGAATTTGACGGCTTTTATTTGGTTAATGTTTATGTACCCAACTCCAAGGGGGATCTTTCCCGTTTGCCCTACCGTTATGATTCCTGGGATCCTGATTTAAAAGACTATCTGCTTGCATTGCGCCAGTCCAAACCCGTTGTACTTTGTGGAGATTTAAATGTGGCCCATCGGGAAATTGATTTGGCTAATCCGAAAACAAATCGAAACAGTGCAGGATTTACCGACGAAGAACGTGAGGGTTTTTCAAATTTGCTGGCTGAGGGATTTATTGACACTTTTCGCCATGTTCATCCGGAGCAGGAAAACGCTTATTCCTGGTGGTCTTACCGTGCCGGTGCCCGTGCACGGAATGTGGGATGGCGGATTGACTACTTTGTGGTATCCGATGATCTTGCCACCTCGATACGAGATGCTTACATATTGCCCGAAATTGAAGGTTCTGATCATTGTCCGGTTGGACTTTCCCTTGCCCGTGCCTGATTCTATTCAAATGGAAAATTTTTATGCGAGGATATTCGATCTCGCATGCAAAGGGTGGGGGAAGACACACCCCAATCCCATGGTGGGGGCGATGATTGTGGAGGACAATGAAGTGGTTGCTGAGGGGTATCATGAATGTGCAGGTTCTCCACATGCTGAAGTGGTCGCTTTTTCGAATCTTGGACGGACGCCTAGGGAGGGAGCTTCCCTTTTTGTCTCATTGGAACCTTGTTCGACTTTTGGCCGGACACCACCCTGCACCCATGCGATTATTCAATCGGGAATTAAGAAAGTGATGGTCTGCTGCCTTGATCCCAATCCGGAACATTCTGGACGTGGCTTGGAAATCCTGAAGAACCACGGAATTGAAGTAACCCTTGCCCCCGAAAGCGTTCAGGCACATTTTACCCGGTTAAATTTTATTTTTAACCATCAAATGAAATCGGGAACCCCCTTGGTCGCTCTTAAGATTGCAGAGACCTCTAATGGAATGGTAGCGGAGAAAGCCGGGCATCCGAGTCCGATCACGGAAGCCGAGGCCCGGATTGATATGATGAATTGGCGACGTCTTTTTCCGGCAATTTGTGTGGGGGCTGGAACGGTGCTTGCGGACAACCCATCCCTCACCGCACGAATTGAAGGGGAGACCTGGTGTCCGGTTCGTTTGGTGGTGGATTCTCGTCTTTCTACACTTGCTCCTGAGGTAAGTCCTCGAAAACTTTATTCTGATCAATTTACGGACCACACATTCATTTTGACCACAACCTCACTGACCAGTGGCCAACGCATTCAAAGGGCCGAGGAACTGGGAGTAAAATTGGTTGAAGTGGCAGCCGATAAGGATGGGAGGATGTTGCCAACTTCCTTGCGTACCGTATTGAATAATTTTGAATTAAATTCAGTTTATTGCGAAGGGGGGCCTTCCTTAGCACAGTCACTTTTGGTGGCGGATGAGATCGACTACCTTTTTCGCTATCGCTCACCCAAGTTCTTTGATTCACCGGATGCACTAGCCGCACCGGACTTGGATCAGTACGAGCTCAGAGAACCGGTTCAAACCATTCTGGGGGAAGATCGGTTAACCCACGGATTTTTATGAAAACAATTTATCTTGCTTCGGGCAACGCCCACAAACTTAACGAGTTGCAAACAGCTTTGAACTTGGCCGGACTTTCGGTTCGTGTCTGTGGTCCCAACGAGGCCGGGGGCATGCCGGAAGTCGAGGAAACAGGTTCGACATTTGAGGCCAATTCCCTGCTTAAAGCAAATGGTTTGCGTGAGTTGGGTCCCGCGGACGCCTGGTATCTTGCTGATGATAGTGGGATTGAAATCGACGCCCTGGACGGTCGTCCTGGGGTGATCTCCGCACGCTATGCCGGTCTGGAGTGTGATGACGAGGCGAATAATGAGAAGGTTTTGAGAGAAATGGACGGGATTCCCGAAGACGAGCGGAACTGCCGTTTTCGTTGCGTTCTTGCCTTGGTCGGGGATGGGGTGGAGAAGACATTCTCCGGAGCCTGTGAAGGAATCCTTTTAAGGGAACGAAAAGGTGCCGGTGGATTTGGGTATGATCCGTTATTTCAACCCTTGGAAAGTCAGTCCACCTTTGCAGAAATTTCACTTGATGAAAAAGCCAAAATTAGCCACCGTGCACGGGCATTAACTAAATTGATCAGTTGGCTAAAGCAACAAGATGTTTAGCTTCAAATACAATGCCTGCTTTTAATTATTGATTTAAAATAAGAGCAGCGATTTGTTTGGCATTTCATCCTTGTCATCGCGAGAGCGAAGCCCGTGGCGATCCCCTGTGAACCAGGAAGCGAAGAGACAAGACATCCGCATCCCCCGAGTCACGATGGATTGCCGCGTCGGTCACTCTGTTCTCTCCTCGCAATGACATGAGTGTGCTGTTAAGACTGCATATCAACTCGCAACTAATTTGTTATTTCGAGTCACTCGCTGGGTCGGTAGATTGGGGAAGCTATTAACAATTAACTCTTTTAAAGAGAGGGTGCCTTGATTATCTTTCGGATATGATAACAGACAAAGTACTTACAAGAGTTGTAAAATTGATTATTCCAGTGATTCTTTTCCTTGTCTATTTTTTTTATTTGGATACCCAGCATAATATTGAAGGATTGTGGATTTATTGCGGATGGGTGACCCTTCTCTTTTGGCAGGTTTTTTCTGGAAAGATCAATCTGACCAAGGAATCAATTGAAATGAAAAAGCGGATTGAAATACTCGAGGAGGTGGTGATGGGAATAGTGACAGAAGAATCTTACGAGGCGGATAAGAAAAAATCGAAACTTAAGGGAGGGCTCGAAAAACGGGTCGAGGAACTGGAATTAAAAACCGGTTAAGTGAATTGAAGATCGCTTAACCGGCTTGTTATTATTTTTTCTTTCAGGCGATTGTCGCCAGTACTTTATTGAAAGTTTCACTCGGTCGCATCGCAGAAGACGCTTTGTTTTCATCGGGTAAGTAGTATCCACCCAGATCCATTGGCGAGCCCTGTGCCGCGTTCAGTTCATTAATAATTTTTTCTTCGTTGGCACGAAGCGTTTGGGCGAGGGGCGAGAAAATTGCCTGAAGTTCAGAATCATTTTTCTGCTCGGATAGAGCTTCGGCCCAGTATAGGGCGAGGTAGAAATGACTGCCGCGGTTATCCAGTTCGTTGACTTTTCGGGATGGCGATTTGTTCTCATCAAGAAATTTTCCGATTCCGTGGTTAAGGCAATCTGCAAGTACTCTTGCTTTTTGATTATCCTTCTTTTCGGCGATATCTTCAAGAGATACACCAATGGCCAGAAATTCTCCGAGTGAATCCCAGCGCAAATGTCCTTCCTGTACAAATTGTTGAACATGCTTGGGGGCGGAGCCACCGGCCCCGGTTTCAAACAACCCACCCCCGGCAAGAAGAGGGACGATGGAGAGCATCTTGGCACTGGTGCCAAGTTCGAGGATGGGAAATAGGTCGGTAAGGTAGTCACGCAAAACATTCCCGGTTGCCGAAATAGTATCTAGACCCTCTTTGCAGCGCTGGCAGGTGACGCGGGTGGCTTCGTTGGGAGCGAGAATCTGGATATCCAGTCCTTCTGTATCGAGGGTGGTCAGCTTGGCATTCACATAGCGAATTAGATTGGCATCGTGGGGGCGATTTTCGTCGAGCCAGAAGATTACAGGAGTACCGCTCAATCGGGATCGGTTTACGGCCAGTTTAACCCAGTCGATAATCGAGACACGTTTGGTCTGGCACATGCGCCAGATATCCCCGGTTTCTACTGAGTGGGAAAGTAACTCATTCCCGGTTTCACCAAGCACCCGGACAGTGCCGGGTTTTTCGATTTCAAAGGTTTTATCGTGGGAGCCGTATTCCTCCGCTTTTTTGGCCATGAGTCCAACATTGGCGACATTACCCATGGTTGTGACATCGAAGGCTCCGTTTTCTTTACAGAAATCGATCGTTGCCTGATAGACTCCGGCGTAGTTCCGGTCGGGGATGACCGCTTTGGTGTCCTTGGGGTTACCATCGGGGCCCCACATTTGTCCGGATGTCCGTATCATGGCGGGCATGGAGGCATCAATGATAACATCGCTAGGGACATGCAGATTGGTGATTCCCTTATCGGAATTGACCATGGCAAGGGAGGGACGTTTTTCGATCAATTCAGTAAGTTCCGATCGGATGGTGGACTGTGTGTTGGGGTCGAGAGTATCGAGTACACGGTAAAAATCGGAGAGTCCATTATTTGGGTTGAATCCGGCATTTTTAAGGGTATGTTCATGCTCATCCATTAAGCCGCCAAGGTAAGCCTCAACACAATGACCGAATATGATCGGGTCGGATACTTTCATCATGGTGGCTTTCATATGGAGAGAAAAGAGGACATCCTGTTCGGTTGCTTCGTCCAATTGTTCGGCCAAAAAAGACTGTAATGAAGCACGGTTCATCACCGAGGCGTCAATCACTTCCCCTTCGAGCAGAGGGAGGTTATCCCTGAGCACTTTTTTATCACCCATAGAATCGATAAATTCGATGGTTACTGATTGGTCCCGGTCGATTCGGACGGATTGTTCGCTACCATAAAAATCTCCCGACTGCATATGAGCAACATGGGTCTTAGAATCAGCGGACCAGGCTCCCATAGAATGTGGATTCTTTTGGGCGTATTCCTTAACTGGCTTAGCGACCCTGCGATCGGAATTTCCTTCACGCAATACTGGATTGACCGCGGAGCCGAGTACTTTGGCATAACTTGCCCGGGTTGTTTTTTCGTCTTCGTTTTGTGGATCGTCGGGAAAGTCGGGGAGCTCGAATCCATTGGCCTGGAGTTCCTTAATTGCTTCCTTGAGTTGGGGAATGGAGGCACTTATATTGGGTAGTTTAATAATATTCGCTTCTGGAGTGGTGGCGAGTCGGCCAAGTTCGGCAAGGGCATCGGGGACTCGTTGGTCCTCGGCCAAGAAATCAGGAAAATGGGCGAGAATACGTGCGGCAAGGGAAATGTCCCGGGATTCAAAGTTCACGCCGCTGGTGGAGGCAAATGCCCGAAGGATCGGAAGTAAAGAATAAGTGGCGAGGGCGGGCGCCTCATCGGTTTTAGTGTAGATGATGGTAGATACGGATGACATTGTGCGATTGGATATAAAATATTGAAAAGGAGAAAAAGCTAAGAGTTTTCTCTTTGACCTGCAAACTTCTTTCGTGAACCGGCATAGAAAAAGCCTTGATTTGAAAAATAAAACTATCTTACTCTGTTTGGTGCGTTCAAGATCATTTCTCCTATCTACCTATCTCTTATTTTCTGCTTTCTTCTTATTTCCACTCCCAAATTGCAGACTTTAATATATATGAAAGGAGCAACGATTCAGGCGGAGGTCTTAAAGGTGGTAGGGGAGAATTAAAAATGCATCGAAGGAAATAAGGGGTTTTGAAATCCGCACATCTCCGGGACCAGGCATGTTTATATAATTTATGGATTTAATAAGGAGACGGAGAATATCGCCTTTACGAATGCGTGGGCGGGATCGTTATCAAGATCGATGGGTTGGGGCATTTAAATATTAATTTTTAAAATAATCCCTGCTCACAGGCATGAACAAAGGATTCACCCACACCCTTGAGTTCTTCCCATTCCTTGCGAATTTTCTTACTTTCTGATTCGCAAATTGTATTATCTTCTTTGTTACTTTGGGAAACGACTTGAAGTAAATCCGAGAATTCGCGAACCAATTTTTGGGTATGTGCAAATAAATCTTTGGTCGGATTTTCTTCCGTTGCTGGGTTTGGGCAGTAAAAGCCGTCGGCTTTTTGACAAAGCCATGAGATGATTTGTTCGTCTCCGGTGGCTTCGAAGATTCTAGCTAAACGGTCGAGAGGGTTAGTGGCTCCGCTGTCAGTCGGTTCGTCTCCGGGTTGGCACCATTTGTAAAGTAGGGAAGGAGAAACCCCTAAGTCCGACGCGATTGTTTTAACCCCAACATCTTCCACGGATTGTTTTAAAACTTCATGAGATTTCATAATTCTAACACTATACCCATTTTTTGGGTAAAAGAACCATTACAAAATCTTAATCTAATTATAACCCAAAGAAACAAGACTAGGTTTGCACAATTATAGAAGTTTATTTTGAACTATTCTGTATCCCATCCCTAAAAATGGTAATAACCCAACAGGTTTTAAGCATATTTAAGTTGTCCTAGCTTATTCCTTGCTTTTCTAGACACATCAAAATTCTTTCAATGTACTCCTGAAGATCAATTTATACTTAGAACCAAATGCGAAAACTCGACCCGATTGTCCACCCACGATATTGAGTCAGTCCATTTGCACTTAGGTCATCGTGTTGAATACCACTAATTAGCTTTAGGTTTTCCCCACAAATGTAGTAATTCAAACCGAGATAAAACGCGTGGTGCTCGTCCCCCCGTCCATTGTTTAAATCGATTGTACTATCACGAGTATCTGCTAAGGGGGCATAGCGACTATTAAGTTTGAGCCCTTCAACTTGGTCTGACTCTTGGTAAAGATATCGACCGACCAATTTGAACTTGTCTTCTTTTATCCAGTACATGGGCATAAGTACAATACCTCCAAAATCTCCCTCTCGGTTGAAGTTTGTCTGTTCACCATTATTCCCAAACGCAATGGTTGAATGGAGAGCCCAAGCATCATTTCCCAATCGGTTAACAAAGGACAATGCCCAATCGTTTCCTCCTGCCAATTGGTCTTCCTCTCGGGCACCGTCCTGTTTGTAGTAGGAGAGCCAATATTCATGCATTTCGTAGGAGCTGGACTCAGAGAAATCGCCGAGCCATGAAGCGTAGTAAACTTTACTGTCACTCCATCCACCAATGTAGTCTTCATAAGTTCCAGAAAAGACCGCAGCGTCGAAGGTATTTTTACCTGATTTCCATTTTACCCAGGTCGCCATTGGATTTCCCTTTTCCTTGTCGTAAAGCCATAGCTTGTTAGAAAATGAAGATCTTTCCAGGCAATTGATCATTGTGGAAGATCTTTGCCATTCATCTGCCATTCTACCCGTTCTTCGCCCATAACCTATTTCCATACTGTCGACACTTGAAATATCCCAAAATTGACCGGCATCGAAAGTTATATTTGCAGCACGAAAAGTTTCGTGACCCCATTGCCGGTATGAACCGCCGGAGCTTTCAGGATAGTTGTGCCGATCGTTAGAAAGTTGGCTAACCGCTTTGAATTTCCAATAGGTAGCAAATTGCCCGCTTAACCCCATCCAAAATCTGCGTACTTCTTCAAAGTCGTCATTAAAGTTTTTTTCGTTTGAATCCTTTCCATCGATCGAACCAAGTTGATGCTGGTAGGAAAGAAAAATTTTGGCGCTTTGTAATCCTACTGTATCTTGGTTTTCGTAGAATTTTCCAAAATTCTTAAGTTTGGCACAGTTTTCTTCATTCAATTGAGCGATAGAAGATGTTGGATGAGAAATAATTAATAAAGTACTTAAAATCAACTTTGCCCATGGATTCGAAAAGGTAATATGCATATTCTGAAAGAAAGGGCTTGTTAATATGGAGTCAACTTCCATTGTGGTATGCCCTTTACTTAAATTTATTATCCATTTAGAAAGTTTAAGAATGAAACCTCAAGATTTCCTTTTTCATGGCTTATTTAGTCCACATTCTGGTGACAAAGCAATTTTACAAAATCAGTTGCATTGGACATTAAGGATAACGGCAGCTCTTTGTTTTATTGGTCATGGAACTTGGGGTTTAATAACCAAGGCGGGGTGGCTTCCTTTTTTTGCTTCTCAAGGAATTGAGCCTGAAATTGCATGGAAGTTACAGCCTTTGATTGGTGCTTTCGATATTTTGATGGCTGTCATTCTTTTAAGGAAACCGAACCGTTCGATTATTATTTGGATGTTTCTTTGGGCTCTTTGGACTGCCATTTTACGCCCACTTGCCGGCAACCTTGAAAAAGTCCAAGTGGATGGAGAATGGATTGTACAATTGGCGACTGAATCGATGAGAGTCGCTAAAATGCAGACCTGGGAATTTTGGGAAAGAGCAGGTAAC
Organism: uncultured Opitutia bacterium; assembly: GCA_963934295.1. GTDB lineage: Bacteria > Verrucomicrobiota > Verrucomicrobiia > Opitutales > Seribacteraceae > Seribacter. Next base: position 55,067 of record CAWVXY010000003.1, on the reverse strand, counting down.
TGGGGCCCCCCTTTCATGCTGCTAGTAATGGGGGGAGCGTTTGCGATGACCCGCAAGGATTTATTGGAACCCTATAAAGAACCAGAAATTAAGGATTCCACTATTGATACCGTCTTCTTTCTTTGCAAGGTATGCTTGGCTCTTCTGTTGATTGGGCATTCCGGGTTCGGGTTTGCAGTCGAGAAGAAGATGCTTATCGATCATTGGCAATCGATCGGTGTGAATGCGGATATAGCATTTATCACAAAAGTAGGTTACGCTGAATTTGCTTTGGGTGTCCTGATCTTTATCTTCCCCCTAAGACCTTTCATCTTTTTAGCCTTGTTCTGGAAGTTGTTTACCGAGTTTTTATATGTTCCTGCCGATACAGTTGCGGGAATGGGAATGGTAAATATTTTTGAATGGATCGAACGCTGGGGTGACTACGGTGTACCCTTAATTATGCTTTATATTTTATCTTACCGTAAAGCAAATGATGCCTAGGATTAGAATTAAATTAGACGGGTTATTTTTGCTCGTGAATTTTTTCTTTTTCTGATTCGGCTTTATTTTCCAAGGAGTTAATTTCTTCGGCAACCTGTTTTCGGAGAAGGTCTACTTCTTCAAGGTTTTCTTTTTGTAATGCGTCCGATACAGCCTTTTCGAGAAAGATTTTTCTTTCTGCAACCTTTGCTTTATATTTAGAATCTATATCCGCAATGATTTTTTTCTGACTATCAGTAAGGGAGGAATCGTTCCCCCCCATTCTTTCCATAGCTAATTCAAATGAACTTTTCATGGTGAAATAATTACTTCAGATTTTGAGAAATGGGAAGGTTCAAATATTAGAAGTTTTATTCGCTCTTCTCTTTTTTCGATGTGATAGGAACCTTTGCCTGGTGAAAATGAAAGGAGTAAAGAAGGATAATTTAAAACTTGATCATCTGTTAATATGGTCACTTTACCAGAAAATAGATAAGTTCCATCTTCTTTTAGTTTCATTGAATTGGAAGAGATTTGTAATTTTTTTTGCTTTGCGAACAGAAAATCAAATTTGACATTTCTTGCCTGCAGGAATCGGATAGCATTTTTTTTGTGATACTGTTTTAAATCATCCCAGATCGTTTTGCTGTCCATGTTTTCCATTTCAATTTGAACGGAAAGATTTTCCACATAATAAAACGGCAAAGAAAATTTCAAGAACCCAATTTTGGGCGATTCTTTTGATATTTTTTGAAAGGAAAACTGTAAAGCCGGTTTTCCTGATTTGCGATTAAAGTATGTTGAACTGAATTTTGTAAATTGGGAAAATTTCTGAACATTTGCCAACGAGGAAATATTTAGAATGCAGGAAAGTGTAAGTAATTGAATAACTTTTTTTTTCACTTGGAGGAATTAAGGTATTTTAATTTGATCACTCGAGGTTCAAAGACCTCCGCTCGTGATCAAAGGTTCCATGAATTTTCCTTCCATTTTAGCATTTGGCCGGTTTCAAGAAGGTAATACCAAGTTTTTTCAGTTTGACTGTACAAATAAGGGAATGAGGACTTTTTTGTCCAAAGCCAGGAATTTGTTATTTGGTGAAAAAGCCAGATGTCGGAAGGAGATTCGGATGAAAGGTAAATCCATCCAAGCTTTATATGATACATCCAAAATTTATCTTTTTTTGTGCGGTCGGGTACATAAAAATAACCCAACCAGTTCGATTGTAGCCAATTCTGGGCACCTTTTATCTCCTTTACTCCCTCCATTGCATCGTTGGCAATAAGATTGGCTTGTTCCATTTGTTCTTTTACAATTTTATCTGTCCAAAAGGGAAGGACCCCTCCAAAGGTCGGATCTTGAACTTGAGATGATTCAAAATTGTTTCCGACGGGGGGAGGGATGGCGTCCGATATTTCAACTTTTCCTAAGAAGAAGTTCTTAAGATGAACGACATCGTTTTGAGTATCTGAATTGTTTAAGTCGATCCGATAATCAAGGGAGATCATTACATCATCTAGATCGTTACGGAATTTTTCCTCCATAACCAGGTCTGAGCTATCGAGGTTAAAAAAACGTTTTTCTGCGATTCTATATCTCAAGTATTCGGAAGCAGTTTTGTAAAAGGTGATTGCTTCTTTTATATTTTGCCTGGATTCGGAAAGAAGGTTTTTCTTTTTTAGAGAGCCAAACTGTCTTGAGGAGTCAAAAAGAGTTTCCAAGTTAACCATTCCTTTGTCGTGCATTTGCTTTGCAGTAAAACCGGTCATTGGCCAGTCGTAACTCAGAATTATTTGAGAGAATCCAATTAATCCGTTGATAATCGATTTGAGTAAATAGACATCTCCCATGTCAGCATAAAGTACTTGCTCTAACCCTGTGAAATCCTGAGTTAGGGTGAGGTATGGAGTGGTATCAGGTATTCTATCCAGATAAAGGTATGCAACTTCGAGGGTTACGATGAAGGTGTCTTTCAGATAACTTTCAATTTCGGTAAAGTTGAAGGTAGGGTTGATTTGTTTTCCATAATGCAAATCTTCCAACCACATATCTGGGATAGAAAATGATGAAATGTCCTGATTGGCTCCAAGTGAAAGAGCGAGTGCTTTGAGCGAGTTTGAACCATCGTCCTCAACGAGGTTGAGGATTAGTTCCAGGGCGAAAAGGAAATTACTTGTTGGGTCGGACGAGTCGATTTTTAATTTCTCTTTCATCAATTTCATGCTGGTAGCAAGATTTTGAACGGGAACAGGTATTTGTTGTTCCACTTCAACCGTAGCGTATTGTCTTAACGCAGATATTTCGTATTGGATAACGGGGTCAGACAGATCAAGGAAGTTTTCCTTTATTTTGAGATGATACAAATAGGGCAATTTTGTAAGCGGTGAGATGCTTGAAACCCGGTGGCGGTCCAAATAGAGATATTGCAGAAAAGATAGTTTATCAATTCCTTGAATAGAGGAAATAGTACCACCACCGCTCAGGTCTAAACTCGTTAAACTTCCGAGACTTAAGAGGGGGGAAAGGTCAGAAATTCCGTTCCTTTGAATGGAAAGGGCTTGAAGGTTTTTTGCATATTGAATGCCTTCTAAGTTTTTAATAACTTGTCCACTCTTAGGTGCCGTGAAATAAGTTATGCCTTCCAAATGTGCTTCGGTTAGTTGTTTGGGATTGTTGGTAAGGGGAATACCAGAAAAGTATAATGTGTATGGGTAACTTACGATAAAATCACTTAGAGACTGTGTGAGATTCCCGTCGGTAGGATAAACATTCTTGCTGAAATAAGCCTTGTAATAATTGTCCTGAAGGATTTTCACAGTGAGTGGGTTCGTTTGATTTAGGAAATATCCTTGGTTTGCGGATGACCATGTTGTCTTCGCTGTATTATTTGTATCCCATCCCAGGAAAGTACTCGTTGATAAATTGTTAGCGACAAGACTTACTTCTGAACCGTAGGAGTAAGTTCCTTCACCCGAAGTATTACCTTCTCCGATAATTTCAGAAGAAATCGAATAGGTGAGGAGTTCGAAGTTCGCAGTTATATTAAAGTTTGAAGTGGGATAAAAGGAAAGAGGACTTGTGGTGCTATTGGAATCTCCAGACCATCCCGAGAAATAATATCCAACCGCGGGTGTAGCGTATAAATCATACCAGAAATTGGGAGTGAGGGTATTACTGTATTCAGTCGTTCCATAATATGGATTTGAGACAGTTCCTCCATTTGATGGTAATGAACTGCTACTAACTATTATTGTCTGAGCGAATGCAACTGAGGTAGGAATTAGTGCTTGAAGGAAAATTAGTAAGGAATTGAATTTCACAAAGAAAACATCAACTTCCAAATACGAGTCTTTGGCAATTTAAAAACCAAATGCGTAGAAGACCAAACATTTCTGCCTTTTTATGATCAACTCTTGTCGGTTCTCTTGGGAGCCTTTTTAAATTATCCTAAAAAAAGGGGCGATAGACGCCCCTTTTACTATAAATATAGATTTTAATTAGCCTTTTTTACCTAGGACCGCCATCACGATCAATAGGGCAACAAGACTGGCTAAGCTTGCACCCGTACCGATAAAGGAATCAACCACACCGGTGATGTTTCCTATTATATCAATTCCACCATTTTCTCCATCGGAACCGAAAACTACTTGAACTACGACTAGTAAGCCAATCGCAACAATTAGAATTTCGGTTAATCCACCAATGGTGTCTTTTAGTTTTTTTGCTACATTTTCCATTTTTATTCCCCCACTTTTTTGTTAGTTATTTCAGTAGTTTTGAAAAGTTGAAAAACTATCTATTGATTCCTCTGAAAAATTGCTAGAATCAAGAGGATCGCAACCAATCCAACAAATCCATTCTCCCCGCCAATCTCAGCCACAATTTGAGAAAGGTTTTGAATTACGCTTGCTCCAAAGATTGCCCCCTTGCCGAAAACAATCTCCACGACTATTCCTAATGCGATTAGTCCTATGCCGACTTGAGAAACGAGTTTTATCCATTCTTGTACCTGTGAAATTACATCCTTCATAGTATCCTCTTTTTTGAATTAAGTGCCAAAGGAGCCTTGAACCGGTAAAACCGGAAAAATTCAAAAACTACCACCATCCTTGACATCACCTTTTCTACTAGAGGGTATTAATTAATCTATTGTCAATATTTATTTATTTATTTTATTCATGTTTATAATTAATTTAGTTAATGCATTTCTGCTTAATATGAATCGATGCAAGTAATTTGCTTGGAATGAATAGAAGCTTCAGTTTGAGTGACCACATGAATTCTTTGCGGATTACTAAAATGGAACTTGGACCTATTGGCACTAATGCATACTTAATGTGGGAAGATGGAGGAAAAGATGCTGTACTGATCGATGCACCACCTGATTCCCGAGAAACGGTGGAGTCTCACCTTGCAAAAGAGTCCTTAGAGCTAAAGGAGCTTTGGCTGACTCACGGTCATTGGGATCATATGGCCGGTGCTTCTGAATTATTGAACGATGATATTTCTGTTGTTGGACATCGAGCTGATCAAATGCTATTTGAAAAACCGGAGGTTATGTCAACCTTTGCCATGCCCGGAATGAATTTTGAGCCGGTTTCAGTTACAAAATGGGTGGATGAAGGAGATAGCTTGAATTTGTTTGGTCGAAAGGTTGATGTTTTCCATTGTCCAGGTCATTGTCCTGGGAATGTGATTTTTTGGGTGCAAGATGAAAAAGTTTGTTTTGTGGGCGATGTAATTTTTGAAGGCAGTGTAGGTCGGGCTGATCTTCCAGGTGGTGATTTTGAAACCTTAAAACATTCTATTCAGATGAAGGTTTATAATTTACCCGAAGATACTGAAATTTTTCCGGGGCATGGCGCAAATACTACGGTGGGGGCGGAGCGTCGAAATAATCCATTTGTTCGTCCTCTTTAAAGTTTTAAATGATTCGTTTTGCTGAGGAACAGTGTGGGGAAGCAGATGTCGATTTGCTTTCCATTGTTAATTCTATTTTTAAGGAAGGAGGAATACTCGAGCAAGTTCTTGGATTTGAACACAGACCGGAGCAATATGAAATGGCAAGGTCTATTTCCGCTTCCCTTTTAAAAGAGAATCATTTGTTATTTGAGGCAGGAACCGGGGTGGGGAAGAGCTTGGCATACTTAATTCCTTCTATTTTATTCGCTAAACTTAACAAGCGCCCCTGTGTCGTGGCGACCAATACGATCAGTTTACAGGAGCAACTGCTGGATAAAGATATACCTGCTGTTCGCACATTAATGGAAGAGACATCTTCCCTCAAAAATTTTCTTAATTTTCGTTGTGCTCTATTGGTTGGGCGAGCCAATTATTTGTGCACTACCCGTTTACATCGCGCATTAAGCGGGCAGGGTGAATTATTTGAAGGAAGGCAACGACAAGAGTTGGAAAGGATCGCAAAATGGGCGACATCGGGGAGTGCAATTGAGGGAATCCGCCAGGAGTTATCTCCTCAACCTATGGGCACAGTATGGGATGCGGTGAGTGCGGATTCTTCCCTTTGTTCTTCAAAGAGATGTAAGCCTGAAAATTGTTTTTACCGAAAAGCAAGAGCAGAGGTGGAAGAATCCGATTTAGTTATCGTTAATCATAGCCTTTTGTTCTCGCTTATGGGGGCGGGTTTTGGACCGCCTGATGATAAGGGTGGGGTCATGTTCGCAAATGATTTTGTTGTTTTTGACGAAGCTCATGAAATGCCTGATGTGGCAGGAGACCACCTTGGTTTATCGATCAGTTCATGGGCTTTAGAGATGAGCATCCGGAGGATTTATAATTCCAAGAAAAGAAAAGGTTTAATTTCTCGAATGGGTCGGACGACAGATTTTGAGGCGGTTGAAAATGCGGAACTTGCCGTTTCTGATTTTTTTCAATATTTGCACATAAATACATTGGGAAAAAAAGATCGGATTCGCCTAATGGAAAAAGGAATTTTACCGATGGAGATATTTCCACCCCTTAGTAGATTGTGCCGAAGCCTGATTGAACTTGGTGAATTGACTGAGGATGAGTCCCTTAAACTGGAGTTGAAAGATCAAGCACGCCGAATGCAAGGGTACTTGAATGGCTTAGCGGAAGTTCTTGATTTAAAGGATTCAAATGCGGTGTATTGGATAGAACGAACTGGTAAGCAAAACCAGATTATTCATTTAAGGAGTGCACCCTTGGAAATTGCAAAGGCTTTAAGAGAACAGCTTTTCGCAAGGGATGTTTCGGTCTTAATGACAAGTGCAACTTTAACCCGTAAAGGAACTGCCAAAGCTTTTAGGAGCACAATAGGAGTGGAATTAGTCGATGAAGGTATTGTTGACTCTCCGTTTGATTATGATGCAAACCTACAAATTAGAGTTCTGAGTGATTGCCCCGATCCCATGTCTAATAACAGGCTTCCTTATCTTGATTACATGGTAGAGGTTTTAAATGCATGTGCAACAAGCATTGAGGGGGGGACTTTAGTCTTATTTACCAATTATTCCGACCTTAAGCATTGTTATCATAACTTACTTCCCCGATGGAAAAAGCTTGGCCGATCGGTTTATGCTCAAGGAGAGGGTCTTTCTCGATCCGAGTTGCGTGAGAAAATGATCGAAGAACAGGATGTTTTGTTATTGGGGGCGGAAAGTTTTTGGAAGGGTTTTGATGCCAAAGGCCCATGCCTTTCGCAAGTGATAATTACCCGTTTACCCTTTGAAAACCCTGGGCACCCTGTTTTGGAGGCTAAATCTGAGTTATTGAGCAAGGCTGGCAAAAGTTCCTTTATGGAAATTACTTTACCGACTGCAGTAATACGATTTCGTCAGGGAATGGGTAGGTTAATAAGGTCCAGGAACGATTTGGGAGAATTAATTATTTTGGATTCCAGAATCTTGAAAAAAGGCTATGGTCGGGATTTCATACGTGAATTCCCTAAAAAGGAGTATGAAATCATAAATTCGGGTGATCTTTTGCCAAATCTTTATGTTGATGATTAAAACATTCTTGAACTTTCCGAATAATTATTAAAAAATAGTATTTTATTGATAATTGTCCCCAGTATACTTAAACCCAACCCTTAATTAAAGTATGATTATTGCCTCTCATGGTCACAGTGATGTCGGTTTCGTTCGTGAAAAGAACGAGGACTCTTTCTTAGTTGATGACCATAAGGGTGTTTACGCAGTTGCTGATGGGGTTGGTGGACTTCCTTTTGGTGCCTTGGCAAGTAAGCTTGCGGTTCAGTTTTATAATTCATCAGTTCATGACCCTGATGATTGTACCACTGAACATGAACTCCGTATCCTTGCTCACAGTATTCACCATAATATTGTTGAGTGTGGAACAATAGTGGGAGGTGAGAATGGAATAGGTTGTACTTTTTCTGGGCTACGACAAGTTGGCGATAAAATGGTATTCGTACATGTGGGAGATTCTTCCATTTATCTCAACGATGAGTCCGGTCTTATAAAAGTTTCGAAATGTCATACTTTAGGTGATGAGTTAATTGACAAGCACGGTCCCGAAGCCGCGATTGATATGCCCGAGCATTATATGCATACTCTTACTCGTTGTATGGGACAAGATATTGATTTTGAAGTTGATATTGGAGAAATCTCTATGGTTCCGGGAAGATCAATTCTTATATGTTCGGACGGGATCACGAATATGGTGGAATTGCCCGAAATTCAGAAAATGTTAAACGAGATGGACCCTAAGTCTTTTGTTCACTCAGTAATTGATTTGGCTAATCAAAATGGCGGAACTGATAATTCGACCGCAGTTTGTATTAAAATCTCTTAATTTTTCGGTTTAAGATGTCCGAACGAATTTCCCTCTTTCTTGATAAATTGGAGGAGAATCCCGATAGTCTTCTTAATCGTTTTAGCCTAGCCCAAGCTTACTTTGAAGGTGGTAGTTATGAACAAGCAATTATTCACCTGACGATATGTATTAATAAAAGAAGCGATTGGATGATGGCTTCTTTATTATTAGGTAAGGCACTTGTTGAAACAGGGCAAAAAAAAGAAGCCCGTGTTCCATTGAAGCAAACTATTATTCTTGCCCGTAATCAAGGGCATGAAGACCCGGAACAGGAGGCAAAACTCCTATTAGCTGAATGTGTGTAGGTTCTGCCTTACTTTATTTCTTACAACAAAAAGTTTTCACTAATTGCATGGAGAGTCTTCTTTAACCATGCGCAGTCTAATAGGGAATGTTTCGCTCGTTAGCGGACTTACGATTGCTTCAAGATTATTGGGGCTTTTACGAGATGTTTTATTTTTCACCTGTTTTGGCGTCTCCCTTATTGGGGATGCTTTCATTCTGGCATTTACTATACCCAATTTATTTAGAAGGATGCTTGGAGAAGGCACATTGAGCTCGGCTTTCATTCCTGTATATTCCGAAAAGATAAAATCAGGGCAGATTGACAAGGCTCAGCAAATTCTGAATCAGGTTCTATCTCGCTTAATAGTTTTTCTTTTTATTTTGACGATGGTTATTTGTTTATTTTCTTGGGCAACATCAACTTTAGGTTGGGTAAATGAACCAAAGTGGGTCAATGGATTACATTTAAATTCTATAGTTTTTCCCTATGTTTTTCTAATTTGTGTTTCCGCGATTATGGTTGGAGCTTTAAATGCACATGGAAAGTTTTTTGCCGGTGCATTTTCTCCTATCATATTAAATCTCTCTATGATTGGGATTCTTACATTCTGTTATTTTGTAATCTCATGGAGAGAATTTAAATTGGCAACCGCACTTTGTTTTGCTGTTTTGATTGGAGGGGCTTTCCAAATGATTTGGCCTTGGTTTCAGTTAAGAAGATGTTTTGATTGGAAATGGAAGATTGATTTTTCGTCTTCAGGAGGAATGGAAAAAATTAAAAGCCTGTTTGTTGTGGGTGTTTTGGGAGCTGCCGTGGGACAAGTTAATATTATGGTTTCTCGTTTTTTAGCTTATTCCTTGGAAAATGAAGGAGCACTTTCTTATCTTTTTCTCTCAGCTCGTTTAATTGAACTTCCCTTAGGTGTATTTGCACTTTCGATTTCGACTGTTTTTTTTCCTGAACTTTCCCGCACCTTTTCTTCAGGGCAAACACTTGAATATCAAAGATATTTTGCTCGGGGCTTTAGGTTGACCCTTGCGATCACACTTCCTGCTGCGATTGGTTTGGCTTTGCTAGCAAATTTGATTTTAAGCGTTCTTTTTCAATGGGGTGAGTTTGGACAAGGGGATGTGGTTCTCGCATCAGATGTACTTCTCATTTCTTGTTTTGCCCTGCCATTTTACGCCCTTGCCGCATTTTTTGTAAAGGCATTTCATTCACAAAAAGAGATGAGGGTGCCCCTGAATGCAGCCATCATTAGCTTTGTAGTCAATTTATTATTAAGTTTGTTATTGATGCAATATTTTGGAATGTTTGGACTTGCTTGGGCAAATGTAATTTCAGCCATGGTTCAAACTGTTTATCTAGCTGTTAAGTTAGGCTTTTTTAAATCGAAGTCGTTTATGATCAAATCAGATTTTTGTTTTCCAAGCATAATTATTTCGTCTTTGGTCATGTTTTTAGTTTTGTGGTTTGTTAATCAGATGGAGTATGTTGGATCGGGGAAATGGGATTCTATATTCGGTTTAATGGTTACCATTCCATTGGGTGTTTTAGTATATGCTGTGTGCTTGGTTTGCCTTGGTTTTCCTGACCTTCAGAAAATTCGTGATAAAATATTTTTGAGGCCTTTCAACAAAAAGTAAGAGAAGACTTGGGAATAACGATAGGTTGACAAAGTTGGTTAGATAATAACAAATATTGTGTATTTTAATCTATGAATTATAGAAGACACACGGCGGCCGGTTTTACTTTAGTGGAGTTGTTAGTCGTTATTGTTATAATCGGTGTTTTAGCCGGTATCACTTTTACGGGGGCGGATTATTTACTGGGTGCACAAGATGAAAAACAGGCGAAAAGTCATATAGAGGCTCTTTCGCTTGCCTTGGATCAATATAAAAGTGAAAAGGGGGGATATCCTAGGACTGACTCAATTTCGAATGAAGAAGATGTTTTTAAATGTGGCGAATTCCTTCTTTTTGCATTAAAAGGAGTCGTGGGAAAAGGCGGGGAACCTATTGCAGCAGATGAGCGAAGAAAAAGTTTTCTTCCAGGTGATGCTCTCGTCTTGGGGAAGCAAGAAGGGAAGAGAAACGAGGTTTTCACTCCAGAAGAAAGTGATTGGCAGTCAAACTCAGGGGAAACATTTTTCGCTATGGACCCATGGAATGAACCATACATTTATCAGTTTCCCAGAAAAGATGGACACAAAGGTTTTTTGCTTTTCACAAAAGGGCCCGATGGGCTGACTTCAGTTTTTAATCAAGAGCTAAGCTCAACTCCTCAAAAAGAGAATATTGATGAGGACAATATTCCCGCTTCTGAGCCAGGGAAATGGTAATTAATTTTATGAAAAATAAACAATCTAAAATACGCGGATTTACCCTTATAGAACTCTTGGTTGTAATTGCCGTGATTGGTATCCTAATGGGGATGGTCGGTCCCAAAGTTTTCGATTTGCTCACGAGTTCAAAGGTAAAGAAATCACAAGCTGTTTTTCGAAGCTGGGTAACTCAGCTCCATCAATATAAAGAATTTTACAAATACTTCCCTCCTTTTTTGTTGGAGGAGGATGAGGGTAAACCCTTACTACTTTCAGATGATATCAATCACGAATCTTTCATTATTGCACTAAAGGGTATGAAGTGGGAACCGGATATGTCAGAGTGGCAACCCTTGGAGCAGGGAAATGAACTCAGAGATCAGAATCGAAAAGGAAGGGAGTTTCATTCGTTCTCGGAAGATGAATTCGGACCTGATGGTTATTTGGCAGACTCTTGGGGTGGGACTAAGATCCGTGTTTTAGTTGACCAGGATGGAGATGGTCTCATTAAATTGGACAGTGCCGCCGTTGATGAGATTATATCCGCACTTAAGCAAGATAATGATCCAGAGATTGTAGATGCTGCTAAGGAAAAAATTTCTGTAATAAGAGAAAAAGTTGGGATTTATGTCTTGTATGATGAATCTGGTGAAACTGAATCCGAAAATGTTTTCTCTTGGGATATTGGGAAGTACTTAGTAGAGGATTGAATTTTAATGCTTTGAAAATTTACCCGAAGGTGAAGGCAACCAATTCTAACGGTTTTACCCTTTTAGAGTTGCTGATTGTTTTGGCCGTAATGGGTTTAATGATGGGGCTCATTGGGTTTTCCTTGTTGGGGGGCGGTGGAGCTGAACTTGGGGCGGCACAGCGAGAACTTCTTGGTTATGTTCAACAGGCACGATCAAGGGCAGCTTTGTCCGGCAGTGAGACACGGCTTATTGTCAATGATATGGTGGAGGATATTGATAAATACCATCGTTATATGGAAATTATAGTTCAGGATACTTGTTCTACAACCGGTGAAGTAAAATGGTTGGTTATGGGGGAAGGTAAATATCTTACAGATGGAGTATACTTTGTGCCGCAAGAAGAAGGTAAGTCTGAAGTTGGAACTGATTGGAGGAGTGATGCATTTACCGTTTGGAGCGAAGCAGGTGAAGCTTTCTCTCTTGCAGACTCCTTTAAGGGGGAGAGAAAATTAAATGGTGAAAGTAAATTTCGTTACCTTGCTTTTAATCAGATGGGCAATGTTGTTTTTCCAGAGTCCTCAGATGGAGGAATGCAGAAAGCACCGAGATTAGTTCTGGGGGTAGGGGCACCAAACCCTACCGGAGAGGGTAAGCCTTTGCGTTTTGACAATCCCAATTCAATAGCTGGAATTTTATTGCGTAGATATGGAGGCTTTGCCGTTTTGGAACTGGAAGATTTTGAATGAATTTTAGATGTATGGATCATTTTCGTAAAAAGAAGCCCCTTAAAAATGGTTTCACATTATTAGAGGTTGTCATTGCCTTGGCGGTCTTTGGTTTTTTAATTGGTGGGCTGTTGGGTTTTTTGCCATGGGGAGTGGAAGGTGTAGGGAAGGTCAGGGAGCAAAATATCGCTTATGGTCTTGTTGATGCCGTTCAGGTTGAGCTTGAAAGGATGGGTTTTAGTATTGTTGAAAGAGGAACCACAAGAATTAAGGGGGTTGCATCTGCGGTTCCCGAAGACATGAAGGATAGGAGATGGAGTCTTTTATTGGTGGCGCCAAGAGAGGGACACCGGGCCGAGTTTGAACAAGTTGTTGAAAATGATAAAAGTCTCATGAATGACCCAAATAGTCTAGTTGAAGGTAGTATGCAGGAGTCTTGGGTTAATGAAACGGGGGCAAGTAATGTGGCATTTAATATATCAATGAACGGGGAGCCTTTATCACTATTAGGTATGAAAGGAAGTGAGACTCAGCCTCCCTGGTCTATGAGATGGATTCCTGAAGGGGAGAGATATTTTCTTATTAAGTGTACTCAATACCCGCTGGAGCATCGCCATCGTCATCATCCGAGTAATGGTTTTCTTGCCCTACAGGTTGATATTCAATGGCCATATAAAATTCCTGACCCTTCAAAGGGTGATGATGGTTTTCGTCGAATCTCTCAAAGGTATCGAACCCACTTTAGGTTCCCATTGGCTATTACTCGATAATAGCTTCTTGTAATAGTGAATAAAAAAATAGGTCTTTGGTTGCTTGCGGCTCGACCCAAAACGTTGGTTGCTTCCATTATTCCTGTTTCTCTGGGGGTTTGTTTGGCCTTTGAGCAGGTAAGTATCATACCAATTGAACTGATTATTATGTGTTTTCTTTTCTCGATCTTAGTTCAAATTGCTACAAATTTTGCTAATGATTATTTTGATTCGTTAACGGGTGCAGATGATTTAAGAGTGTTAGCACCCGAGAGGTTTTCAGATTCAGAACTAATCAAGGGAACCCATTTGCGAAATGCATCTTACATGATTCTAGTATTTGCATTTATCATAGGTGTGTTGATTATGGAATTCTCAGGTGCTAGCCGTTTTCTACTTTTAACCGGAGTATGTAGTGTGTTATGTGCTTTGGCTTATACAGGAGGACCCTTTCCATTTGCCTACAATGGATTGGGGGATTTCTTTGTGGTGATTTTCTTTGGCTTTGTCGCGGTATGTACTACTCATTATGTTCTAGTTTCAAGCACTGCAGAAATATGGAAACCTAATTGGATTGTTCCACTCGGAGTGGGTTTTGTGATTAATAATCTTTTAGTGGTTAATAATTACCGAGATAGAGAAACAGATAAGATGGTAGGGAAGAAAACAATAGTTGTTCTACTTGGAGGAAAGTTTGGAATACTCCTCTACTTTACAGGATATTTAATTTCCTGTGTAATTTGTCCATTGGCAGATAGCCAATTACTATTGGTCACCACTCTTTTTCCACCTAGTTTGTTGCTTGTTCATAAATTAAACAAAGCTAGACTGAAGAAGGATTTTGATTTCGTTCTAACAGCAACAGCTATTTCTGTTGTTTTATACGGACTTACCGTAGGATGGGCTATTGCAAATTCAGGAAATACTTAAGAATTAACGATTTCTACGAGTTCCTCTTTTGTTTTTAACCCTACGATCGTTTCAGACAAAGCACCCTTTTTAAAGACCAATAAAGTGGGGATTGATTGAACGCCATGCTCTTGTGCAAGTTCGGTATTATCGTCCACATTGACTTTATATACTTCGACTGAATCACTCATGTCAGAGGACAACTCTTCAAGAACAGGCGTGAGTGCTTTACAAGGACCGCACCATGGTGCCCAAAAGTCGATGATCAGCGTTTTGTCTTTTGAAGAGGTTACTTTTTCAAAACTCTCTTTGTTTAAGTTAATGAGTTCGCTCATTATTGTAATAAATTATGTTGTAGCTTGTTTGATAATATTTAGTTGGAGATAAAGAGAAGAATAATTGCGGCAACGGCACCTCCGAAAACAAGAAAGTCCAAAATTAAAAAAGTAATACTTGGTCTTTTTTTCTTTTCGGGACCTTTATTTGCAGGATTTGCAATGCCGGGGGCACCGGGGGGAGGAGCCATTGGACTTGGCATCGGAGCACCACCTGGTGCTGGTGCTCCCATCGCTGGTGCTCCTGGAAGGGGTGCAGGACCACCGGGGGGGGGCATTGCTCCTCCAGGTGCAGGCAGGGCGGGGCCTCCTTTAGGCGCTGTTAATGACGGCTTGGGGCTGCCACCAGGAACCCCTTGAGCAGGAGCTCCTGGGCTAGGAAGTGTTGGTGTAGGGAGTGCAGGGGAAGGCGATGCAAGAGAAGGAACCGGTCCGGGGGCGGGAACTGCCGGCACTGCACTCATGGTGGGTAATGAAGGAGTAGGGGAGGGAACGGGGCCAACACCGGGTGCAGGAGGGAGACTTGGGCTCGGGGTCGTTGGTGCAGGAACCGATGATTGCGGGACGCTGGGTGCTGCAGGTGTAGGGACTGGAGCACTAGGTGCAGGTGCTACTGGAGCTGCGGCAGATGGTATGGGTGCAGGAGTCCCATCAGTCGGTTTAATTTTGGGTGCAAAAGGTGAGCGGGTAACGCGAAATTTGGGTCCACCTTCTCCCGGTTTAACCGGTGCACCTTCTTTTGGGGTAAGTTTGAGAGTGGGTTTGGGGGGGGTGGGCAATCCTTCTTCAGACATAAGATATAATATTCAAAAAGCGTTAACAGATAAAGGGAATCAAAAGACTATTCCTTGGGGGTGTTTTTTTCGATTAAATCAGAGATTTCCTCCATGGAAACATCTTCAATAGACTTACCTTTAATGGAGAGATCTTCAAAAGTTTTAAAGAGAGTTTCCGTCATTTTATCATGGGTGTTTTCTGATCCTCCAAGAATGGAAAATTTATCCGCCTGAGTAATTCTTTTGTGACCGTCCGTACAATCTAACCCAAGTCCAAATAGATGAGCCATAACTTTCGGATCTTTGATGGGTAAATTAGGATTATGGATACGATTATTCATAAGTTAAGTTTATTTAATAATTATTCATCAAGTCAACAAGTACTTAATATATTTTTAAAATGGTTAAAACGCAAAAAGTCGGGTACTCAGGGAGAACTCGGTCTCATTTTCTTTGCTTGTTCCTTTTCGCCCAGCCAACGAAAAAATCCATGTCCAGATTGGTGAGCTTTTATACTCAACCGCAGTTTGCCAAAAAGGAATTTCTCCTGAATTTGTTTCGTAAGAAATCGAACCTCTAAGATTAATATCTTCATCCCATTGGTGTGATCCGGAAAATCTCCATTGGTCGGCAAAATTTAAATATTTAAAATAGCCAATCTCAAAATCGTTAATGGTTCCGTCAGTTATCCAAACCGAATAACTATTTCGAATTACTTCACTTTGACTGGTATCGATTTTAGACTGCCCGTTTAATGAAATCCAGTAAGCGGGTCGGAGAGAAATGTTGGTGAAAAACTCCTTCTTTTGATTCACCGTACTATCTCTTGCATGATATAAATCTTGAAAGAAATCGAAGGAAGCTAAACTTCGTGAATTATTTACATTTTGTGTCAGGAATTCGTTCTCCCAACCTAAGCGGACTACCTCATGAGGTTCCAATCCATCTGCTTCAATTTGGTCCATCAAGTCGATGGGACCAAGATTTAAATCGGCAAATGGTTCGTCAATTTTTGGGATTAGTAGTTCATTGCTATGGGATAACCGTCGGGTTTTTCGATGGGAAATAGAGAAGCCTATAACATGCCTGATTTGATCAATCTTCCATGTTGGGTTCTCCCAGTCATAATCCCCTGCAAGTTCATACCTGAGCTCATTGCCCCATTCTCCGAAACTGCGGTTGGCATTTGGCCCGCTTAATGAGTAATCCTGTCTTCGGTAAGTTACATGAGGAGAATAAATGAGTCCGTTTTTTATTTTTATCGGACGAATTAATTTATACCCCAAGTCAAACTTGTTGGACTTTTCTATGAGATTTCCCCAGTAATTTTTCTGCCTGAAGGCTGAAAATTCAAAAGCCAGAGAATTATAAAATTTAGTGTCGAGCAGAGGGGTAGGAAATAAGTCGAAGCGGATGTTGGGCATCTGCTCGATGGTTGATTCGTGTTTATTGGCCTGCCAACGAGTGAGGCTGGAAAGCGACCAATTTTTGCTATCATATGCAATTTCTCCAAAGGAATCATTCCATTGATAATCAGCAAACCGTTCTCTTTGGAAATCTCGAAAAACATCAGAGTCCTCTTCTTTTTCAAGCTGAGCTGTAATGCGCCAATTTTCGTTGAGTCTATTAATGGTATAGGATTTTAAATAGTATCGTCTTCTATCAATTGCGGTACCCCTAAGGTCATTTCCCAAATTATCACCTCGGTCGTTAATCCAAGCACTCTCAACTTTCCCAAAATAATTGGATCGAGAATTTTCACCATTCCATTCCAATCCAGGGGATAGAAGTAATCCTCTTTTGGAATATGCTGTCACATCAGTATTTAAATTAACCGATGGTAATAACTCCCATTTCCCTCCGGTACCAAGATACCATCCTAAATTATTTTTTTTCCCGGCGTTTACATTATATTCCCACGAGTTTTTTTTTGCCTTACCAGAAAAAGAAGGAAGACGCCCAACCCACTGATCTCCAATTTTAATTTTCACACCTTTTGCCTGGAACGAACGATTTTCTTGGTCCATCGTAAGTTTCTCAATGTTAAGATTGGGTTCATTATCTTCTTTTCCTAAAATATATAGAGATGAATCAATAGCCTTTATAATCGAATTGCGCCTGCTTATTTCATGAGAAAATAATGCCCAAGGATGAATTCCTGCTTTAACTTCGGAAGCATTAAAATCTCCAGATTCTAGGTTTATCCTTATTTTACCTGCCAAAAGCCTGATGATTCCATCACTTAAAATTACCTTGCCCAGAGCTAGGGCTTCACTCTGATTGCGGTCATATTCAATCCGGTCTGCAGTTAATAGAACATCCCCGCTTTGCAGGCGTGCATTTGGTTCGGCAACCAATCGTTTTAATTGATCGTCATAATACACTTCCCTGTCTGCTTCCAATATGGTTTTGCTGGTGGCATTATTTTCGGGTGGTTCGGATTGGCCATTTGAAAAATGGACAATCATGGCAATTAAAGTTGTAAAAAAAAAGGTTTTCACTTGGCGTATAAGATGCGATGATAAACCCTTTAAACAAGAAAGAAATTTTTAATGTACTAATTTCTTTTTTTCTCCCGATAATTTTTCAATAGGAGATACCTACTTTTACCTGATGATTTTAAGCCAAAGTGAATTAATTTCCTGTGTGTCAGGAAAACTGGGTAATCCTCATGCTTTTTTGGGTTTACACTCACTTGGAGCGAATAAGGGGTTAGTTGCCCGTGCGATTGATCCATTGGCGGAAAAAGTGTTTATTATTAATAGGGAAACGAAGGATGTTCTTCCGCTTTTTAAAATTCACCCTGATGGTTTATTCGAGGGCGAAATTTTATCACTTGGAGTTCCTTTCTCTTATGGTTTTCGTTCAGTAAGGGATGGAGTGGATGTGGACTGGGATGATCCATATGGATTTTTACCTCATATTCAAAATCATGATCTTGCTGATTTTAACCTAGGTACGGAGCGTCGACCTTTTGATAAACTTGGATCATTTCAAAGTAGAAAAAAGGGGGTGGACGGCGTTGCCTTTGTTTTGTGGGCTCCCTCCGCATTAAGCGTTCATGTGACAGGTGACTTTAATCAATGGAATCCAATTTCCCTGCCTATGCGTGCCCTGGGTTCTTCGGGGTGTCGTGAAATTTTTGTCCCAAATGCAAAGGTTGGGCAAAAATATAAATACAGAGTGCTGGGTGCTGATGGTGTGATGAGAGAAAAAACAGATCCTTTTGGATCAAAGTTTGAATCTCCTCCGGGCAATGCATCAATTATACATTCTCCAGATTTCAGCTCTCGGGGTAGGGGCGAACATATCATCCCCAATATGTGCTCCAAACCATTTACGATTTACGAGATGCATCTGGGATCGTGGAAGTTTTCGGACGCTGAAAACCGTCCGTTAAGCTATCTTGAACTGGCTGAGCAACTACCAGTTTATTTGTCGGATATGGGTTTTTCTCATGTCGAGTTTTTACCTGTTAGTGAATATCCTTTTGGGGCATCTTGGGGTTATCAAGTAACTGGTTTTTATGCACCGACTCATCGCTATGGAACTCCCGCAGAATTTAAGGTTTTAGTCGATTCCTGTAAGAACGCGGGTATCGGTGTCATTCTTGATTGGGTCCCTGCGCATTTTCCGAGTGATGAATTTTCTCTGGCCAATTTTGATGGCACTTGCCTTTTCGAGCACCAAGACCCTCGTCAAGGTAAACATGCAGAATGGGATACCTTGATTTTTAATTATGGTCGTGCGGAGGTAAGAAGTTTTCTTATTGGGAGTGCTATTTGTTGGTTGGATCGATTTGGAGTAGACGGATTCAGGGTAGATGCGGTTGCATCCATGCTCTATTTGGATTACGGACGCAAAGATGGGGAGTGGATTCCTAACCAGCATGGAGGGAATGAAAATCTGGAGGCAATAGAATTTATTCGTCAATTTAATGAAGCCATTCATCAGGAGTATCCGGGAGTGGTTAGCATTGCGGAAGAGTCAACTGCATTTCCCCAGATTACACAGCCTCCTCATGTGGGCGGATTAGGATTTGATTTTAAATGGAATATGGGATGGATGCATGATGTGCTGTCTTATTTTCATGCTGGTCCAAGTGAGCGTTCTCATTTTCATGACAAGCTTACTTTTGGAGCGACTTATCAATTTTCAGAAAATTTCGTTCAGGCTTTCTCTCATGATGAAGTGGTTCATGGTAAAGGGTCCTTGGTAAATAAAATGGGACTCACACAGGAAACCGATCGTTTGGCCAACTTACGTGCTTTGCTCTCCCTCCAGTGGACTTGGCCGGGGAAAAAGACCCTTTTTATGGGCTGTGAATTTGGCCAATGGAAGGAGTGGGACTGTGATGCCCCTTTAGACTGGACATTACTTAATTTCCCCCTGCATGAAGGGGTTAGGAAATTAGTGAGGGATTTAAATAAACTCTACTTATCTCATTCATCTTGGAGCAATAATGATCATAAGGGGGATAAATTTAGATGGATAGATTGTAATGATAATAGGAACCAAACGATTTCCTTTTTGAAATATGGTGAAAGTCCAAATGATACTCTGCTTGTTGCCTGTAATTTTTCGGAACAATTAATTCACCGAACTTGGGGATGCCCGCATCCGGGAGAATGGAAAGTTCTTTTTGATTCTGATTCCCCTGATTATGGCGGGGGAGGGGCTGCCGGGGCGACAGAATTTGATTCCCAACCGCACGAATGTAATTCTTTTCCTCAATCTCTTTCTTTTTCTGTTGGTCGTTGGAGTGTTCGGATATTGGGATTACAATGAATCAAAGTTGTCATCTCCGTTCATTCTAAAATATTTTTCAATTTGGGGGTTGGATGAATTGACTACCAGGCAGTTTCCATTAGAAGATCATCGTGTATTTAATTATTTTAACTATTTTCTCTGTTCTTTTTTTAGGGTGCTCGGATGAGGCGGAATTCGAAGTTGATCCTTATGTCTTGGAGGCTGAATCTATCGGTGCAAAACGAGAATTTAATGAGTCGGGGGAAATAATACCTAATTCTTCTTCCATTTCTAAAATAGAAGAAGAGATCACTGAGAGTTTTAAAGTAGATGAAATAGTGGTGTCATCTGTGAGGGAAATTAAAGACGGCACAATCCTTGAATGGTATGAAAACGGAATCAAAAAAAGTGAAACAATTTTCGAAAATGGAACGAAGAATGGACCTTTTTCCCGATGGTATTCAAACGGGGAGTTGAAGGAGCGAGGGATGTTTGTGGATGATCGTTTAAACGGAGTTTATCAAAAATGGAATCAGGAGGGTTTACCAACGGTTCAAGGCAATTACTTGAAAGGGAAACAGGATGGCGAATGGGTACTTTATGATAAAAGTGGAAATCCGATGCCATCCATTTATTATAAAACCGGAGTAGAGGTAACCAGGGAGTTAGATCGAGTTCGTCGTTGAAGTTTTAATTTCCCTACCATTTTTATAAACTCTTTTGAGGGAATTATTTCCGTCTTCATTATATTCAATATAAAATCCATTTCCATTTTTGACTTCTGAATGGATGCATTTCTGTCCGTTTGGGAGCCAGACTTTTTTCCAAATTAATTTCCCCATATTGTTATCTGAGTGAGCCTCTGGTCTACCTGTTGTGTAATATTCTTTCCACTCACCATTCATCTCCCCTTCAATTGTTTGACCAACAACATGTACCTTTCCATTGGGGTGCCAATATTCATACGACCCGTGTAAATAGCTTAAGTTCCATTCCACTAGCGATTCTTTTTGTCCATTTTGATGCCACCCGATCCAAAATCCTTGTTTTTGTCCATTTTCGAGATAACCTAGACTTTTAAGTTTTTTATTCGAATACGATTCCTTTACCCAACCACTGAATGTTTCATTAGCATCATCCGTGTAGAGCCACATCATTCCGTACATAAATTCTCTTTTTAAGACAGAAATTTCAACTGCTTCTTTCCGGGCAATTTTAAATATATCTTTATCTCTTAGATCAGGGACTGAGCATCCATTGAGCAATAATAGGATTAGGAAGTTGAAAATTCGAATCATATTCGAGAAAGCATATATACGGGTTTTCATTAGTATGCGAATTCCTGTATGGTGTAGAAATCTAATTTGACAGAATCAAACTCTTATTGCTTTGTTAAAAGTTATCAAAGCTAAACATAAATTTATCCTTGTCCTGCCAATATTTTCTTTCTTCGCTTTTTCAGGATGCAATGGAGGGAGTGATACTTCAAGTAATGCAACTACTGTAACTGAATCACCTGCCGTATTGGATTTGATTGGTTCCGAGATTGTATTTAATCCCGTAATCCGTTTTACCACGGCAAGCGAATGTATTTATGATAATACATTGGCCATTGAGAGCACCTTCCCTAAACCCTCGGATGGTGCGATTGCTGCTCCCTATGTTGCGGTAAAGAATGGGGATACAATGACCATCACTATCTCTCCAACTGATGCTTCCTTTGGGGAAGATCTTGTTTTAGTACTTACCGGTTGGGTTGATTTGGATAACGATCAACTAATTGATCAATTTTCTATTTTACCCACACTTGGTGATGACACCCCTCTACCTTCTATGACTGGACAATTTACGGTCAACGCTCCGTCTTTACCCAATTCTGGGTTAAATACAGCCAGTTTACCAGACTTTTTGGGTGGTGACTCAAATCGTTCACCCACACTTGCTGAATGGAATAGTTATGTTGTAGGGAAACAATTAGTTTTTATCTATCTCGATGGAAATGTGAGTACATTAAGCATTTCATCCAGTACCTCATACCAGACTACTGATTCGGGTGGAAATGTGATTAATGGAACCTATGATTATGACATGGCAAGCGACTCTCAGGGTAAGCTTACTTTATTTGAGGAAAATGTCTTCACTTCCTACAGTTTAACTGATTCTAATGGCTATGCAGTTAGTGCAGTCTATGAATCTGATAAGATCACAACGACAACGAATAGAACTGCGATTTATGATCTTAATTTTTACAATACCAACGAAATTTGGAGCGCTTCAAACCCAAATCCCAAAGCCGGTGGATTGGGTATCCATTTTATGAGGATTAAAGATGAAACGATTACAAGCGTTAATGAAGTATCCACCACAACAAATGTCACTCTTTCGGGAACAGCCGAAGGTTCGCTTCGCCTTTATAACGATTCGTCTTTGTTAGATTAGGCTTGCTGCTCTATTATTAACTTTTAGAAGGGGAAGGTTAACTTTTCATATTTACTCAGGAGAATTAATTTCAGTGTGTGAATTTGTGGAATGATAGGGGCAATTCTTGGTATGGATATTATAGAATTTGATTCTAAGTCTTCTGGTTACGTAAGTTTTGTTTCAATAGTATCTATAATTACCGTAAAATAAAAAATTGCTACTTCTTACAGATCAACCTGCCTTAAAAACCTTTAAAAAAAGACCTGTTAGTTAATATCAAGAAAGTCTTTTCTTAGATGAAAACAGCCCCCATTAAAAATTTTTTATTGGCATGGACTTGCCTTTTTTGCGGATGCAAGAGTGTCCGTGAAAATTTGGATGAACAATTCGAACGAGTTGAAAAAATATATGCTGAAACCTATACCCAAAGCGAAAATAAAGAGGTTGAGAAACTGGGTTGGAGTGAAGCCAGGATCATGATGCTGGAAAATAATCTCGAACTTCAAAAGGCAAGAGATTCACTTGAGCGGGCAAAAGAGAGTAGGGCACAAATATACTGGGATTTAGTTCCCACTCTTAGATTATCTACAAATTTATCCAAGGCATTATCCGAGGTGGGATCCATAGATTCCGAAGATATTCGATTTAATGTTTTTTCTACGATTAATTTTCCCGGTCTTATTAATCTTTATTCACGAAAGTACACTGCATTACTCTCAGAAATTAAGGCTGGCTGGGATTTAAAGCTCAAAAAAAGACAGCTCACGATTCGATTACGTGAGCTTTTTCTTGAATATTCTGATTTTGAAACGAGAAAGGAAAATGTTCAAAAGACTCAACTTTGGAGTGCCCGGGAGAATAAAAAACCGGCTGAATTATTAGCAAGTACACCGGAAGAAATTTTGATTGAACAGCAGGCTTTTAATTTACGCATTTCTGAAAATCAATTATCTCAGACGATTTCAAAAATTCTTGGAAATTTTAAATATAAATGGAAATTACAGGCTGATGGTATTCCTGAACTTTCTTATGTTGAAAATCCATTGGATTTAAATCGAACGGATAAGCTTGGTGTTCTTCTAAGACAAAAACAGGCAGCTGATTTGGAAGCTTTACGATTAACTGAATTTTCCACTAAATTGCGATATTTTCCGGATCTGAATCTGGGGGTGAGCAGTCCACCCCTTTACCGTGTGGGAAATGGAGTGGAGACGGGTTTTTCTGCGGACGATTTAGTTTTTCAGGCAAGTAGTGGATTTTCGTTGGATACAAGTTTACGGGTAACTCGACAGTTAAAAAATGTGAGAAGACAGATTGAATTTCAGAACAGGTTTATGCGTGAGCAAATTCGGGAGCAAATCCAAAGGGCATTTTTAGCACAGGAAGAATTAGCCCTGGTACAAAGAGAATTACAGTTGGCAAAGCTACGATTGGAAACTTTGGACTCACAACCAAGAAGTACGGAGTTGAATGAAGTTCGGGTTTACTTGGAAAAAAGGTTTGTTTTAATTGGCCGTGTTTCAAGTTTACAATTAAGAAAAGCGAGACTTGAAGGTGGCTTTTGGCTTCTTGATGAGGAAGAATGGAAAGAAGAGGAAATCGATTTTGAAAATTAAACAAGTACAACATGTACCAAGGAATATATTAGCTATGAAACTAAGCTGCATAGTCTTTCTATTTCTTTTTTTATTTTCAATGGGTTTTTCCCAATCAGAAAAAAAGCCCATCCAAACATTGAATCCCACAGGGTTTAAAGAAAGTGATCGAATACTTATTGGAAAAGTTTCTCTCAAGGTTACTCCGTTAAGGGAATATAAAATGAAAGCCGGTTCGACTGGACTCTTTGAATTAGATGTTCCTTATAAATCCGCATCTTTTAAACTGGGTGATCGATTGGGTGGAATTGATACAGCAAGATTAAAGCTTGATCAGGAGTTGATGAATATGCGCGAATCACTGTTGAAGGAAAAAGATATTCCACAATGGCACTTGCAGAGAAGGTCGCAGATTGAACAGTTTGAAAATCAGTTGGCAAAGATTAAAGGGGAACGCTCTCTTGCTGAGCAGATGTTGGCAAATCCAAAAAAATACAGGGAACTTTTTCAGTCATCAAAAAGAGATGATGTTAATCAGACAGAAGATTTAAAAGCCTATTTGGAAACTTTGGCTACTCATGAAAATCAGGTAAAGGAGATGCTTTCTTTTGTGGAGTCAGAACGAAAGGAAGAGCTTGAGTTGGGTGAAATTAAAAAGAAATTTGAGCTCAGGAAAATGCAATTTGAAATGAGAATGCAGGAGGCATATTTAACCGTGCCATTTGATGGTGAGATTGAATTTCTTTTTCCTTATGTTGAGGGTGAAAAAAACTATATTCAGTCCGGGATGGAAGTTGCTTTGCTTCGGGACTTAAGAGAATTACACGGACAGGTTCCAATTCTCGATCCTGATTGGAGATTATATAATAAAAATAGTTTGGAATTGGAACTGAAGGTACCTCGCGGGAAGGTCATCGGAAAATATTTGAAGAGTTCGAGTAAGGAAGTGTCACGAGGCGAGGAATTGATTTACTCTTTTAAATTTGATCCGCAGGACAAATTGGCATTAAGGAATCAACTGGGTGGGCGGACAGATGGAATGTTGTATTTAAAACTTTCAAGATCTGCTCGTATGGTGCCAAAATTTCTTCTCGTTAGTTTGAATCCAGAAGGGTTTCGATTGGGAGGTTGGTCAGGACTCGTCGCGAGCGTTTGTCCGGAGTATGAACTGTTAGAAGTGGGACTTTATTCAATCGCAATTGGAAAGATTGCAGAAGAATAAAATGGTGCCATGATCAATGAAGAGAAAATTAAATGCTCGGATATTTCCTTTAGGTACGGGAAGGAATTTGTTTTTGATTCGTTTTCTCATTCTTTTAAACCGGGTATATCCTTAATTAAGGGATACTCAGGTTGCGGGAAATCAACTCTCCTTAAATTGATTGCGGGTTATCTGGTGCCTCAAAAAGGAAAAATCACTCTTCCTAAACCATGGCGAAACCCAAGCAAGAAATTTCAAAGGGAGGGGTTGGGTTTTGTTTTTCAGCAATTAAATCTTCTCCCCTTGGCCAACCTTTCGGGTAATTTAAACTTGGTAGCGAGCCTGGCTGGAATGTCATCTAAAATTACAAAAGCAAGAAGTGGTACCTTGTTTGAGAAACTTGGATTATCCGCGTTGGAAAAAAAGAAACCTGGGGTGCTTTCTGGTGGCCAGCAGCAAAGAGCAGCGATTGCCCGTGCCCTAATAAAAAGCCCAAAGGTTTTACTTTTGGATGAACCCACTTCCGGATTAGATGATGATAATACGAAGGTAATTAAACAACTCTTAAGCACTTCTTTACCGCAACCTTGTTTTTGTATTCTTTCCAGTCACGACCACCGTCTTGAAGAAATTGCAGATGAGATCATTGATTTTAATCTTCGTTTACCTGTCGAAAGACATCTTAAAGAGGTGGCTTGAAACGCCGGGTGCGGTTTTTGCCCGAGTTTTAATTGCGATATCTTTGAGCCTGCTTTTTCTCTTCATGCAGGCAGGATTTGTCCTTACTGAAAGAGCGGTGGAAAAAAAGATCGAGAGTTTTGGACTAAACACAATGATTTTAAGATCGACTGGATTGAGTAAGGAGGAAGTCCGACCATCTTTGAGTCAATTATTATCATCGCTAGGTGAAATGGGCATCTATATCCCTTTTTCCTCACTCTATGTGAATGCTCAATTATCGAGTGAAAAAAGAGCGAAAGTCGTAATTTATAACGATCACTCCATTCCTGGTCTTAATGCCCTGATGGGATGGGATAGATTACAGGGACCGGTTTTTCTTGCTGCTTATGGATATCCCGAGGCTATGGTGGAACGGGTAAAAGTATGGAATTTTTTCTTTGATGCGGAGGTCGTTAAGCCTCCAAGCATTTTACGTTTTATAAGCTTAAATGGTCCTTTACTCTTTATTCCCGAATCAATGGCTTCGGTTTTTAATCAATTTTCAGTGCAGGAATCCGTTTTATTTCTTTCCGATGATTCGGTAGACTTGGTTGATATAATAGAGATAACGGAAGCGTTATTAAAGAAAGAGGGGTTTGACCGGTATGAATTATCCAGTCCTATAAAATGGATTGGTAAACTTGATGGCGTACGGGACCTACGTGTAAAAGCACAGGCCATTGGCGGTGGTTTTGTTGGATTGTTGATCGTGCTTATTTTTGGTTCCATTGCGGTTTTTGAGTACCGGCAAAATATCTTCGCTACAGCCTTATTTAAAAGTTTTGGTTTACATTCGATCCATTTAATCCTCAGGTATTTGGTTGAGGGGCTGTTATTGCTTTTTCTTTCTTTTCTCGGTGCAGTTCAATTGGCTGAGGTTTTTCATCGATTTGTCTTTAAAAAAGCGGGTTTTGATTCTGAATTTTTAAACTTGGCTATTTTTAATCCCTATGAAATCTCCGGAAATCTATACCTTCTCACTCTATTAGGCTTTGCCTCGTTGGTTTCTATTTTACCGATTTGTATTGCCCTTCGTAAACCGGTAGGGAGGGTTCTCGGATAAGAGAAGACCGAGGGATCGAATATAAGCATTTATTAATGATGTTGCCGTTTGGACGGGAACCGATTTGATGTTGGGGCTATGTTTTTAATCAAGGAGGTAAATCTATCTTACGGGGCGAAAGTTTTATTCAAGGAAATTTCAGAGACAATTGGACCACGTGACCGTATTGCTTTGGTTGGATCAAATGGTTCGGGTAAAACTACCCTTTTACGTTTGTTAATGGGGGAAGAAACTCCAGATTCGGGAAGCGTTGAAAAACCTGATTATGCAACTGTTGGATATTTACCTCAGGATGGAATCTCAGTGACTGGATGTACATTAAGGGAAGAAGCGGGAAAAGCTTTTGCAGATGCTAATGCTATAAAAGCAAAATTGGATGAAGCAGAAACTGAACTTGGTGAAATGGAACCCGATACAGATGCATTTTATGATTTGATTGATATGATGGGGGCTTGGGAAGAACAACTTGCCGCTTTTGAACCAGAGAAAATGAACGCTCGTATAGACAGAGTGTTTTCCGGTATGGGTTTTTCCAAGGAGGACATGGATCGATCTTTGGATGAGTTTTCCGGGGGGTGGCAGATGAGAATTGCCCTAGGTAAATTGTTACTGCAGGGACCTTCCTTACTTATTTTAGATGAGCCTACCAATCATTTGGATGTGGTTGCTCAGAATTGGTTGGAGCAATATCTTAAACATTATCAGGGCGCAATTTTAGTTATCTCTCATGATCGTGCTTTCTTGGAATCCGTTACCGAAAGAACGATGGAATTGAAAATGGGGAAATTAATAAATTATAAGGGAAACTATACTTTTTATCTTCAGGAAAGTGCCGCTCGTAAGGAAAGGCAAAGGAAGGCTTATGTAAGCCAAAAGAAGGAAATTGAAAAAGAGAAAGAATTTATCAACCGCTTTCGTTCTAATATCAAAAAAGCGGCGATGGTGCAGAGTCGGATAAAGGCCTTGGATAAAATGGAGATAGTAAAACCGGAAGCGGATGAGAAAAAGATTTATTTTCGCTTTCCACCTTCTCCTCCCGCAAGTCATAAGGTGGTTGAAATTGAGGGCTTGAGAAAAGCTTATGATGACTTGGAAGTATTCAACGGCTTGGATCTTCGTATTGAGAAAGGAGATCGAATTGCGGTAGTGGGGGTAAATGGAGCAGGTAAGTCTACCTTGGCCCGTATTCTTGCAGGTGTGGAGCCTTTTCAGGATGGTGTCAGAGATGTCGGAGTTAATACGGTTATTGGATATTTTGCACAGCATCAGGCAGAGGAATTGAATCCTGATAATGAAGTGCTTGCTGAAGTGGAGGAGGTTTTGCATGACAATCCAGACGCTAATCCAAGAGCTGCTTTGGGTGCTCTTCTTTTTAGTGGTAATGATGTCTTCAAAAAGACTTCAGTTCTTTCCGGTGGTGAGCGAAACAGGGTAGCACTTGCTAAACTGTTGATGATGCCATGTAATTTTCTAATTATGGATGAACCGACCAATCATTTAGATATTCGTAGTAAAGAAGTGCTGCAGGAGGCGTTAAATATTTTTGATGGAACCGCATTAATTGTAAGTCACGATCGATCTTTTCTTGATAGTGTGGTTACCAAAGTATTGGAAGTGTCTCCCAATAAAACCCGTATGCTCACATGTAATGTTTCAGAATATATGGAGAGATTGAAGACCGAAGAAGTTTGATCTTTCTATAATCTTAAGTGTAGTTTTGCTTAAGTTTCAAATGGCAAAACTTTATTTTCATTATTCTTCTATGAATGCGGGTAAGTCGACCGCTCTTCTTCAAGCCGATCATAATTATATCGAACGGGGTATGAAGGCTCTTTTATTTACCGCTAAATTGGATGACCGAGAGGGTAGTGGAGTCATTAGCTCAAGAATTGGCATCAAAAAGAACGCCATTCCATTCTCTGCTACTGATAATCTCTATGAAATTATTAATGGTCAACATCTCATAAACCAACTTGGCTGTATCCTTGTAGATGAAGCCCAATTTTTAAATAGGCATCAAGTGGAAGAGTTAACCAGAACGGTGGATCATTTGGGCATTCCCGTTTTAACTTATGGAATTCGGACAGATTTTAAGGGTGAGGTTTTTGAAGGAAGTAAATTTTTGATGGCTTGGGCCGATGAAATTAGGGAAATAAAAACTATTTGTCATTGTGGAAAGAAGGCTACAATGAATGCCAGGGTTAGTTCATCGGGCGTAAAGGAAACCGCTGGCGAGCAGATTGAGATTGGTGGAAATGAACGCTATATTTCTCTTTGCCGAAAATGTTTCACTATTGGGGAAACCGGTTTCAAATTATAAGCTGAAGAAAAATGATTTAGTGTTTGATTAGCACTTTTAAAATTAAGAAACCCCCAACCAAAAGAAGGCCAAAGGCCAAAGCCAATTTGTTAAAGTGTTTGTCAATTAACCCTTTCATGGGTTCCCCGAACTTAGCAATTAGAATTGCAACGAGAAAAAAACGTGCCGAACGGCTTATTGCCGAGGCTAAAACAAAAGGTAGAATAGCCATCCCCATCACCCCGCTTGCAATGGTGAAAATTTTATATGGAATCGGGGAAAACCCAGCGAGGAATACCAAAGGCCATCCCCATTCCTCATACCAATTTGAAATTTGGATAAATTTTTCTTCGGTGAAACCAGGAACATATTCGTAAAAGTATGATTGCAATACATCCCATGAAAAATGACCAATGGCGTAGCCTGCAAGTCCTCCCAGAACCGAGGCAATGGAGCACACGGTTGCAAAGAATAATGCTTTTCGAATGGCACCGAGACATAGTGGAATGAGTAGTACATCCGGCGGGATGGGAAAAAAACTAGCCTCAGCAAAAGAAATACAGGCAAGCCAAATACTTGATGTCTTTTTTTTGGCTAAGGAAAGGGTCCAATCGTAAATTCGTCTAATTGGATTTTTCAAACTTTTTTTGTGTTAAATGATCGTTGTTGTACACGGAAGGTTTTAATGTCCCGACATAGGGGAGTTGCCTATATTTGCCGGCGTAATCAAGTCCATATCCGACAACAAATTCATCTGGTATTGAAAACCCCGACCAATCGGCCTTAAATCCATTCTCTCTTCTGTCCGGTTTGTCAAGAAAGACGCAACTATGTACCGATGCTGGTAACTTCGAAGATACCTCATCATGCACGTTTTGCAGGGTGTTGCCCGTGTCCAATATGTCATCAACTAACAGCACATGCTTTCCTTTCACATCTGACTTGAGTGAACTTAAAATTCTGGGAGCGGTTTCAGGGTCAGTTGAATTTCCGTAGCTAGATACACGGAGGCAGTCCAGACGTAAAGGAATTGCCAGATTACGAATTAGATCAGCGGTGAAAACTATGGCCCCATCAAGTAGGGTTATGATGACAATTTCTTTATCCCCATAATGTAGGTCGATTGTCGAGCCAAGTTCCCGGACTCGTTTATCAATGATTTCTTGTGTCAGTAGAATTTTATCTAAATCTTCTTTCAAGGTAGCTTTGGGATCAGTTGATTAATACTTGATTGGGCAGAGTCGGCATATCCTCCTCCAAATAAATTAAAGTGGTTAAGTTCGTGGTATAGGTTGTAGAGAATTTTGCGAATGGAAAATCCCGAATGAAGCGGAAAGGTTTCTTCGTAACCTTGGTAAAAGGAAGAATTAAAGCCACCAAACATATAAGTAAAAGCAAGATCAGTTTCCCTGTCTCCATAGTACGAAGCAGGATCAAATATGAAGGGTACCCCTTCTTGCGTATACCCTGTGTTTCCTCCCCATAAATCACCATGTAACAGAGAAGGGTGGGGGGAATAGTCATGAAAGAAAAACTCCAAGTTATTGATAAGTTCATCTTCTCCGTCAAAAAAAACGCTTTTTTTATGAGCTAAATCAAATTGATGAAGCAGTCGAGAATCCCGGTAAAATGAAACCCAATCTTGCGTCGATGGATTGGGTTGGGGGGTCGCTCCAATACAATTATCACATTTCCACCCAAAAAAAGATTTTTGTATTTTGTGCAAATTGGCAAGTTGTATTCCGAGTTCTTTTTGTCCTTTGTGATTGGATATACCTTCAGGAATAAATTCCAAAACGAGGAAGGATGAATCATCAGTCACACCAAAAGTAATTACTTCGGGCACACGAACGCTATTCGTATTTTTGATCTCTTCCAAGGCGAGAGCTTCAGCTTCGAAGAATGGAAGGAAAGACTTGCTGTTTTGTTTGAGAAAAAAGGAAGATGAATCATGTCCTTCTAATTGAAAGCACTGATTAATACATCCGCCTGAAAGAGAACTTTTATTTGCGAGCGTAAATGGTTGCCCCGATTTTTTGGAAATGGCATCGCATATGAATGACAGGTTTTCCACGAGGTCGAAACTTCCTCAATTACTTTTGGATGGTAATTCTTTCTCCAATTCATTGAGGAGATTAAAGCATCCTTCTTCGAGCAAATTGAGGACATTTTCAAAACCAGATTCTCCCCCGTAATATGGATCTGGAACTTCGTTTACATCGGGTTGAACATAATCACAGAAAGGCTTAATCTTTGTGAGCAACGAGGATTCCGGAGCGAGCTTGGAAAGTTCTGAGAAATTAAAATTATCCATGGTTAGCAATAAATCGGCCTGATGGAAATCTTGATCATTTGCGATTCTTGCAGTTCCACCAATAGGAATGGCACGATTCTTTGCCGCCTTTTGCATTCTTGGATCTGGTGGATTGCCATGGTGTTGGGCAATAGTGCCTGCAGAATCACAGGTAATTTCTTTTTCCAAAGACCTTTCCTTTAATAATTTGCGAAACGTTGCCTCTGCGGCGGGTGATCTGCAAATATTTCCCCAACAAACAAATACAATATGCATGTTGAATCTTTTACAGTCAAAAAGGTTGTAAGTTCAAGCAAGATCGTTGGGCAGACTCAAACTTGACTTTTATGGTAAAATTTAGATATAAATTAACTAGTGAGCAGTAAAATAACAATTATAGGTTGCGGATATTTAGGATCGGCCCTTGCTGAAGTTTGTATCGGCAAAGGGTGGGAGGTATCTGCATTGACCCGAAATTCTGAAACTGCCGCTAAATTACGTAGCATGGGAGTTAATAGTGTTGTTGAATCTCAAATTGAGAATGATGATTGGCATACTCAATTAGACCCAAATCAAGATTTTGTTGTTAATTGCGTTGGGGCTTCCTCTAGTGATACTGATGGTTACATCACTTCCTATGTTGAAGGGCAGGATTCTGTGATGACTTGGTTGGAACAGGGAAATGTGGGAACCTTTCTGTTTACGAGCAGCAGTTCGGTTTATCCCCAAACAGGAAAGCGTTTTGTGGACGAGACTGCATCTTCTGCTGGCGTTTCAGAAAAAGCCGGTCTTCTACTTGCTGCAGAGCAAAAATGTTTCCCCCCGGTTCCTTCAATCGGAAGAAGCTTTATTTTACGATTAGCCGGATTATATGGTCCTGGGCGACATTTATTGATTGATAAAATAAAGGCAGGGGAAGAACTATCAGGTAATTCAGATCGTATTTTGAACCTTATTCACCGAGATGATGCTGTAAATGCAATCGTTACCTGTTTGGTTTCTGAAGATTCGAATATTGGGCGAATTTACAATGTGACTGATGGTAATCATGCCACAAGAGGTCAAATTGTATCCTGGATTGCAGAAAATTTAAATTCTGGTGAAGCAGTATTTAAAGAAGATGATGATGAGAATACTCCAAACCGAAAAGTTTCCAATAATCGAATATTGGATGAGCTTTCTTGGTCACCGAAATTTAGCAGTTATCAATCGGGCTATCAGTCTATACTGGATAAACAATCTTAAAAAATAAAAGTTATGGTTGGCGTCGGCAAATTACTCAAACAGGCTCAAAAGATGCAGCAAAAAATGGAAGAGGCACAGTCTCTTTTATCAGAAGAAACGATTGATGTATCAGGAGGTGGAGGTGCAGTCTCTATTAAAATTTCTGGTCAAGGAGAATTTAAGGATTTCAAACTAGATCCAGATTTTCTTAAGGAAGACGCTGAATTTGTGTCAGAGGCAATTTTGCAGGCTTTACAAGATGCCACTGAACAGGCTAAGAAGAAAAATGATGACGCAATGAGTGGATTGACCGGTGGCATGCAAATGCCGGGTCTGTTTTAACTTTTGAATTTGTGACTCCTGGTTACGACCAGTTAGTACGATTACTTAAGAGTTTACCCGGTTTGGGTTTTCGTTCGGCTGAGAGGATTGCCCTGCATCTATTGGTTGAAAAATCGGAAAAACTTGAACAACTCGTTCAATATCTTCAGGAAGCATCGTCTACGATCGGACCATGTGAAACTTGTGGTAATTTATCAGAAGAAAGCATATGCGCAATTTGTTCTGATGTTGAACGAGAAATTGAATCAGTTTGTGTTGTCGAAAGAGTACCCGATTTATTTGCAATAGAACGTTCGAGTGCTTATCGAGGACACTATCATGTTTTGCAGGGGAAACTTTCACCATTGCGAGGGGTAGGTCCAGAGAAACTTAATTTTAATTCTCTTAAAGTTCGAATAAGTACGGGGGGGGTAAAGGAGTTAATTTTGGCTCTGGGAAATGATTTGGAGAGCGAAGCCACTTGTCATTATATTCAGGATGAAATTATCGGAAACTTGGAAGTAAAAGTAAGTAGGATTGGGTTTGGTTTACCCAGTGGGGGAGGCGTTACTTTTGCAGACGAAATGACCCTGAAGAATGCCTTGGAACGAAGGACGATTCTTGATCTTTCTTAATCTTTTAAAATAAGGTTTCTGTTAAAGATTCTTCCTTACTTTTATCAAAATCGTTCCAAGTTTCGTTGTTAAAATGATAAACTTTAGGTCCGGTCTCTGATTGGAAATCAAAGTAAATCCAATCATTATCCATTGCCGCCCAGGCGTAGTATTTTGAATATGATACAGAGTCCACCCATAACCAATTCAACTGGGTAGACCATAGCCAGATGCTACCATCGGTTTGGATTTCTGGGTAAATCCAACCAAGGTTAAAGTGGTAACACCATCCCGAAGGAGACTGGTAGAAATATCCGAACCAGTCATTCGAATACCAACTTGATCCAAATTGTATAACTTCAAGATTCTCTTGTAGTTGAGGAGGGGATTCGGTGAAGGTGGCAGTAAGGTTCAGGTCTTGGAAAATCATGATGGTAAGCGAGGAGTTATTTGAATCAGTGATTCCGTTTCCTTGCCATTTATCGAAAGTATAACCTTGTCCTGCTTGTGCTGAAAGAGTTACATTTTCACCATGGCCGTATGTTCCGGCACCCGAGGTTGAGCCGTTACCGATTACGGAAACAACAAGTGTGTATTTCTTTGCAGTAAAGTAGGCGGTAATATTGGAGTCGCCGGTAATAGTGGCATTAGTGGAAGAGGAAAACTGATTTTCAAAGGTGGTATTACCATCCCAATTAGTAAATTCATATCCAATGTATGGAGTAGCGATAAGGGATACGATTGAACCATAATCGTAGGAGGAATTAACTTCATTTACTAGACCTCCGGCATTGGCAGACAAGTTCAGCGTATGCTGATTTAAATTAAAATGTGCGGTCAGGTTTAAATCTTGGTTCACTACGATGGTTGTTGAACTTGAGTTTTCCTCAACAACGGAACCACCAGTCCAATTCGAAAAAGTGTAGCCCAGGTTAGGATGGGCGGATATTTGTACGCTGTCATTTTCGTCGTAGAGTCCAGACCCATTAAGAGAAGCCGCGGCGAAATCTGGATTTGCCTTTAAGTGTAAAAGTAACTTGTTGCCTGTATTTTCTGCAAAATTAGCCTGAATTGAATGATCTCCGGAGATTGTGATATTGGTTGAGGATGAATTTTGATCATTTATTCCAGCACCCTGCCATCCTGTAAAATAATAGCCATTTTCAGGAGTAGCAACCAGTGATACTAAAGAATTGTATGGTTGTGTGCTGCCCGTTGGTGATAAGATGACAGAACCGCCAGTAGAACTTTTTATATTCAGGTCATAGTTAATAGGTGTAAAATTTGCCTGAACAGACTGATTATTATCCACTGATAAAATGGTGTTTGGAAGTAAGGTATTCGCAATACCGTTTCCGGATTGGGTCCAGTTTAAAAAAGTATAACCATGGCTTGGGGTAGCTACGATTGAAATATTTGCGTCATAAGAATATGATCCATCGATTTCGTTAACTGACCCTCCAATTCCTGCAGTCGATGTGACATAATATTGAATTGGTGAAAAATTTGCGGTTACAGAGCGAGCTTGTGTCATGTTGACCGTAGTTGTGGAGGAGAAAGGGCTGGTTACTCCTTCACCGGTCCAGCCAGTAAATGAATATCCGTAGTCCGGAGTTGCCGAAATTGTTTTCATAGTGCCATGTTGAATATTACCAGAACCAATTGCAGTACCTCCGGTTGTTGAGATTACCGATAATGTGTAGTTATTTAAGCCAAAATTAGCAGTTATGTTTATATTTGAGTTAACTTCAATGGTGAGTGGATTATCTGATCCTAGTTGATCACCATTCCAATATCCAAAGCTGTATCCATCGTTGGAGTTGGGAATAATGTTTAGCGTTGCAGTTGCCCCCTGATTGTAGATTCCCGTTCCATTAACTTCACCGGCTCCTGCTGGGGAGATTGTAACATTTACTGAGTAACTTGGCCATGCTCCTGAGCGGAATCCATCTCTTTGGAATTGTGGCCATGCATTATCCGCAATCCCACTCCCGACATTTACTGAATAAACCTGCTGGTCAAAACAGCCAAAGAAAAGATTACCATTTGAGTCGAGGGCAAGGGATGAATCTACTAGTCCACCAATGGTAAGTGGGGAGGATGAATTGTTTGTGTCCCATGCTTTACTACCATCATTATTGTATGCGAAAAGATGATTTTCACCGAATCCGGTGTATCCAATTACATAAACCCTGCCGTTGGCATCGACTACCGGTGAACTGTAAAAAACATCTCCAGTGAATCCTTCCCAGTTGGTGATACCCGTACCGGTATCAACAGAACGCAGGTATCCGTCGCGGGAAACAAAAAACACTTCATTGTTTTGACCGAGAACAGGAGATGCATCCACACGGTCATTGGTTCCAACCTTCCAGTTCAATACGGCTGCACTGACTCCGTCCGCAATGGAATAACAATATCCGTTGCCACTTCCGAAGTATAGGTTTCCTGACAGATCAATGGCTGGAGATGAAAGAATTGATTTGTTTGTATCCGTCACATCATCCACTTCGTAAGTCCATTTCGTAGTTCCATCCTGATTAAGGGCGTGAAAGGTTCCGTTTTCATCTCCGAAGTAGATGGTTCCGTCCTGTCCGATCGCCGCTGAGGAAGTAATCGGATTTCCTACATAGTTTTCCCATGCAAGCGAACCATTTGATTCCAAAGCGTAGAAAAATTCGTCTTTGGACCCAAAGTAAACCCTACCGTCTACCCCAATCGCCGGTGATGCAATAATGCTACTACTTGTATTAAAGTCCCATAACTTAGAACCGTCCGTTGGATTGACTGCATAGAGTTGATTATCCCAGGAGCCAAAATAAACGGTTCCATCTGCCCCGATTGCAGGAGTGGAATCAACCCAGTCCCCGGTAGTGAAAGTCCATTTGGAAGATCCATCCGAATTGATCGCGTGAAGTTTGTTATCATTCGATCCAATATAAATTGTCCCGTCCGTGGCAATGGCTGGAGATGAGAAAATGGTCCCCCCTGTCGAGTAAGGAGTTGACCAATGAGCTGTTGGGTTTGCAACTCCCATGTAAGCAATTAAAGTAGCCATGAGTACGGGAATGATAACCCTGGTATGGCAGTGAAAAGGAAAGAAAAAAGACACAACTTAAATTAGCATAATTTGGCTAAATAATACAAATTTATAACAGGTCTTCTGCTGGTTGAATTTCCACACAGAAGGTGGATCCTTTAGCAGTGCTTGATCGAAGAAGGATTTGCCCATTCATTTGCCCAGCTAGTTCCTTACAGATTGTCAACCCGAGCCCGCTTCCATGTTCCTTAACGCTTCGAGTGGGGGAGAATAAATCCTTCTTAACTTGCATGGGGACACCCGGTCCATTATCGGCAACTAGAAATGCGATTCTGCCTGCCACTTTTTCAAGTTGCAGGAAGACTTTTGTATGGCTACCAGATTCCAATGCATTCTGGACCAAGTTTTGTAGAATCGGAAGAAGGAGATTTGCCTGTAAATTGTTAATGTTAATCTTGTCCCATTGGCTTGAGATTATGCTTACACAATCACCCTTTCCTTCCTGATTAAACTTTTTTGCAGTCATACAAAGGAGTTCATGGGCCTCAAAAGAATAGCTTTCTTCATCCAATTCATATTCTTTGAGGCAGTTTATGGTCTCATGAACCAGGCTTTCAATCTGTTTTGTGGTTGATTGTAATGCCTGCTCGGCTAGCTTTGAGTCGGATTTATCTCCGCCTAGTTCTAAATTTTTAAGTCCCATGAGAGGACTTTTAATTGCATGCATTAAGTGGGCGGTGATTGCTCCCAGTCCAGCAGTTTTACAAGCCATGACAAGCCTTTGGTTGCTATGCTTTAGATCCTCGGTTTTGGCGAGCAGTTGTGCTTCAGCTTTCTGTAATCTTTTAAAAAATATACCGAAGACAAAAAGCAAAAGAATAGAGCCAAAGATAAAAACTATCAGGCCTTGTTTTATTACCTGTGATTTGATTCCATTTCGTTCGGGGATAATATCCGGTTTCGGATCAACGATTAGTTCGAGGAACCCCACTTCAGCCTGTTCACCCATTGGGAAAACAATGGAGAGTGCATCACTCTGGAAATTCGTTATTTTTCCAGCATCTACCACTTTTTCCAAAGAGAAAAACCTCCTTTTTTCTTTCTCTATGTTGGTTGGCAAATCAAGGAGTTTACCTTTGCTATCATAAGCATATACACCTCGGATGTCAGGAATTTCGAGGGATCTTATTGCTAGGATTCTAAGCCCCTCTATATCGTCGTAAACCAATTGGTCCAGGCCAAGATTAATGTAATCAAGGTTTTCTTCGAGGAGTTCCTTTTCTATATCGTCAAAGAGGTTTTTAATTTCCGGTAAAAGTACTTTCGCCGTTCGTTCGATTGCCAGGTTATAGAATTGATTGAGAGCGAAATACTGGAGGACAAAAGTAAGCAATCCAAAAAGAAATAAGATTGCTCCAATGATAAGCCGTCCATGTTTGGACTTTTTTGCACACATCAATGATTGGTTGTTTGCTGATTTCAATTTACCTAGTTTTCCCATTTTACACCCAATGCCCAAAAGTTGGTGTAATATTCATAATCTCTTGCATTCGATTGATCTTCCTCATATCGCCACTTGAAATAAGTTTCCCAGTCAGATGATATTTTACGTGTCACCAGTAAATCAACTCCGTAACTCTGTCTTTCAAATTGAGCATCAGGGGTAACGCTTCTGATATCATAAAAATAATTTGCCCAACCCAATTTCGAGACCGATTTCCATTTCTCGCCTTTAATTTCATGGGAAAGCTTTGCACTGATTTTACTGTAATCATAATAAGCACCAGCATTATCCGTTAATTGACTGTATTTAAGTTCTGCTCCTACTGTATCTAGCCATGGGTTCTTCGACTGCTTTTCCCATGACCCAGAAATGCCTATTTTTTTAGTTCGGAGATTTCCATCTGATAAATTTGTGCCATCTCCATCCTTTTTTTTCCTTTCAACATAACGAATCGTATGGTGGAAAATTTTCGCATGTAAGGTGGTTTGCTCACTTTGTTTAGCGGTTAAATTTACCTGGATTTTTTGATCCGAATTATTTTCCGACGGGTTGTCATACCGATCGATTCCGAATGCAGTCTCGGCAGACAATTTTATTTTGGGAGTAAGTTGGTATCCGAAATGAGGAATTATTTCTGATTTATTTGATTGTACCTGCATGGAGAATGGAAGACCCAGGTCAGAAAAATCAAAAGCCTGGTCGTAGTAGGTGTGCCGGAGTTTAAGACCCCCTGAACCGGGAGAGTTTTTAGGTCTGTATGAATGCTCGCCCTGGACGAGAAGAATACCGCTTAGCTTGTGTTCATCCACTTCCAAAAATCTTTTTCCTTCTCCGTAAAAATAGAAATAACTTAAGTAATCAGGGTTAGCCTGTCTCAATAAAAAAATCTCTGTTTCAAATTCCATGTATGTGCTTGATTCCCGAATATAGGGTCCATACATGGGGTTATCTGAAACCCCGAAACCAACTGATGCAGAAACGGACGGCAACCAGCTTTTGGATTCAGCGAGTTCAATAAAATCATTTTCCTTCGATTCAGTTTCTGGGAGACCGACTTCATCTATCGAGCCAAAGAGAAGAAATTCAAGTTCCTCATCTGTCATTACACCCTCCTTTTTAGCTTGAGCATTTTGTGAGGGAGGAGAAGGAAGGGAGGATGGAGTTGCCACAGCCTCCTTCGGAGCAGGTTCGGCGATTTTGTTGGCAGTAGGACTTTCTTCAGAGCCACCTTGATTGAAGATTTCGAGGTTTCCCAAGTTTGAAATAAAGGAAGGTTTTTTTTTAATACCCTGGGCATTTGCCTGATGGGAAAGTACTGCTAAGCCATGTACAAGCAATACACTTATCAAAGTAAGAAACCCGTAATTTCCTGCAATCAAGAAACTATATTAAAAAGTTGTTTTGATTTTGCCAAAGAAAAAGGAAGGAGCGAGGAGATCGCTCCTTCCTATCAGTTATATTTAGCTATGAAATTGGAGATATTACAGATCAGAAGTTCGGGTAGCTTCCGTTTCGACAATGGCCCTGATTTCTTCCTTAATTTCCTTGGATTGAGTTTTAATCTCTTCGTGCTTTGCTTTATTGGTCTCTTTAAATTCAGCAATTAATTCCTCTTTTTCCTCTTTTGTGGCTTCCTTAAGTTGCTCGTGTAGTTCTTTACGGGCGGAGTGTAGTTCTTTGTGTTTTTCTTTAAGGGTTTCCACTTTTACTTTTAACTCAGCGTTGAGTTCGGGTCTTTCGGGTTTTTCAGGACGTGCTGATTCGATACTTTCGCGAATCGCTTCATGTGCTTCCTTGATAGAATCGAATTTTTCCTTATTTTCCGCCTTGAATGTTTCAATTGCATCACGCATGTCTTCCTTGGAAGCATCTTTGCCGAGATCCGCTAGTTTTGCTTTCATTGAACGATGAAGGGCTTCCTGTTGCGATTTAATGTTGGAAATACTTTCCTTTACCGAGTCGCTGAGTTCAGGTTTTACTGGACGTTTCGGGCGCTTGAATTCGCCTTTCTTTTCCATTTCCCCCCTCAGTGCACCTAGTTTTTTATGGGCTTCCTCTCTAGTAATACGACCTTCTTTCAATGCTCCCATAACTTCGGCTTCATGTTTACGGGGATCCAGTTTTTCTCTTTCAGTCAGGATTTCGGGCTTTTCGATGGAGTCTTTTTTAAGGTTCTCTTTGATCCAGTTTGCAAGAGTGGAACTTCCGTTACCAAAACCTTTAGGAAGATCAACATAATCTTTAACTTGTGCAGCAGGAGGCTTGCCCCAATGTCTAGGAAATTCTTTTTTTACATATTTCGGGCGGTCTTGTGAAAGGTGTTCTCCAAACTTTGGTTTTTCGATGGATGGCTTTTCCTGTGCAGTGGCCCAAGAAAAATACAGGCTACTAACGAGCAATAAGGTGATTAATTTTTTCATATCTGTTTTGGTTATTATTATAAACTTTGGATTTATTTAACCATTTATGATGCCAAAGCTGAGAGATTGGTTAACTGTTGTTTATCAGTATTTAACGAAATTTTCAATCAATTTGTCATTCGGGATATTTGGAAATAATCCCCAGGCTAATGGGGGTAATTGGAAATAATTCCCAAATGTCATTCCCCTTTTTTCTGAAGTCGGTAGCGAATATAATCCCTTGGCACGCCAAGCAACCTGGCTGCTTCCGAAATGTTTCCATTTGCTTGGGAAATTGCTCGTTCGATGAGTCGAAGAATTTCTTTTTCCAGATCGAACCCCTCCTTAGGAAAACTAAATCCTGGGTTGAGCCAGTCATCCTCTTCACCAACCGGATTGAATGCATGCAATCCATGTGCAGGAGCGGAGATAATTTGCAGAGGCTCATTGGGTTCGCAAAGAACCAGAGAGCGCTCTAGCTCATGCACAAGTTCCCTGACATTGCCGGACCAGTTGTGAGTGAGTATGAAATTTCGGCTCTCCTTACCGAGATCTGGAATGGGTAGGCGGTACTTTTGGGCAAGCAGTGCCAGTAGATGTTTAGCGAACAAAACAAGATTCTCGCTTCGGGAAACCAGTGGTGGGATGGTAATGCGCAAGAGATCAAGTCGGTGAAAAAGATCCTCCCGGAAGCTTCCTTCACCAATCATTTCACGAAGGTCCTGATTGGCTGCGGCAATAATTCGGACATCAGTCGTAAATTCCTTGGTGCTACCTACCCGGCGGATTTTTCCAGTTTCTATGGAAAGAAGAAGCTTGGCCTGAGCTGGGAGGGAAAGGCTGGTGATCTCATCCAAAAAAAGTGTGCCTTGGTCTGCCGCCTCAAACAGGCCAATGCGGGCTTCTTTAGCATCAGTGAACGCTCCTTTCTCATGACCAAACAATTCTGATTCTATCAGGTTTTCAGCAATCGCTGAACAATTGAGGGCAACAAAGGGCTGGTTGGCTCTAGGGCCGTTGGCGTGTATCCATTTTGCATAGGTTGATTTTCCGGTACCTGTCGGACCCTGAATTAGTAAAGGAGGGAGGTTCGATTGCAAACGGGTATCAGCTGCGAGTACTTTTTTTAACTGTCCGAGGTCCTCAGCAAAGGAACCCTCAAAGAAGAGGCTGTCGGATTTTT
Organism: uncultured Opitutia bacterium; assembly: GCA_963934295.1. GTDB lineage: Bacteria > Verrucomicrobiota > Verrucomicrobiia > Opitutales > Seribacteraceae > Seribacter. The sequence goes on along the minus strand of CAWVXY010000003.1, from coordinate 13,366 downwards.
CTTTCCTCTTTTTTACCACATGTTCATTGAGTCTTTTGGACTTTAAGCTGGCTTGTGCCTGTTGCAAAACTACTGGCAGTTCATCGAGGTCAAAAGGTTTGGATAAATAATCCGCGGCTCCTAGCCGGATCGATTCCACGGCCGATTGGATTCCGCCCTCTCCAGTCATAAGAATGCATGGGGTATTGGAGGGGACTTTTCCTTTTCTTAGCAGTTCAAGACTCTCACCATCAGGCAGGTTGAGGTCGAACAGGGCATAATCAAAAGGCATCTCCTCCAGAGCCCGCTCGGCATCGGCACAGTTCTCTACCCGTGTGACCTCGAGGCCTGCATGTTCTAATTTCGATTCGATACGCTTGCCCAGAAGAAGATCATCTTCAAGTAACAATATTTCTTTTCCTTTAAGCCTATGAATAGTTTGCATGGGTAAGATGAAATGAACCGCAATTCTTTTTTGAGTCAATCTACCTTTAATAAAAGTGTAGTTATTGTACTAGGTGATTTAGCAGTCAACATTTTATCTCTCAATTGACGGTCTGACTTCAATTGATCAAAAATTTCTTTCAACAAATAGTGAGTTTTCAATTTAAGACCCAATTTTTTGTAACTTGATATTGATAAATAATTAATCGTATCGAGGGTTGCACAAATCCAAAAATAAGCGCGAGAGGGGAGGGTTAACCTAGTATCAAATCCCTTTTAACCAGGTATTATGCCCCTCCACTCCTCCCTCGCGTCAAAAATATTATTATTCATATTCAGCAGATCTGACCGTGCACCGATTGCTCGTGCATCTGGTAGAGCGTAAAAATTGCTAAATATTCAGTTCAATAGATTATTTATTCAAGGAATAGATTTGAGTATTGTGTTCAAACAGTTTGGGTCATTTTCAGATTGGTTTCATGAGCCCTTGTAACCTCTTTGAGTCCAATCATCTCAATGCCCCCTAACACTCCCTGAATGGAATTTAATAAAGAATTACGATCTGCATCTAATGAATCATCACTGTGGTATTGATGAAGCAGATTGTAGAGTTCGCTCAACTGATTCTCACTAATATTGAAACTTTCCTTCATTCCATCTGAACCACTGGGGTGCGGAGCCTGAAGTTCAGCTTTTTTAGCGGCTATTCTTGCATCAAGCCCTTCCGCCAACAATGCTTCTTTCAATGCTTTGCTGGGTCGCAGTCCAGCTTTTTTAGCGAGTGTTTTTGCATCAAACCCTTCCGCCGAAATTGCTTCTTTCAATGCTTTGCTGGGGCGGATTCCCGCGTCCCGGAAGCTTGATGCAATTTCTTTAGCATCAGCTTCAGTAAGATTATTGGGATCGTACTTACTTAATGTGTCTGTAACAAGCTGGGATTGCTTATCTGTTAAGTGAGATCGACCTTGTGCGTGAGATTGAGACATCAATGTGCCTAAAATTCCATTTGATTCAATCATGACAAATAGTTCAATTATTAATTAAAGATCGGTTGACCGGTTAGGCTCAGTTTCAACCTGATCGCGAATTTCTTCTCCGTCAGCATCAAAACTTTCAAAAGCTTCCGATTTACGTTTTTCAAATGCTTTTCTGATTGTGGCTCGTTCCTCATCATTGAGTATGCCATCCCCATTCGCGTCAAATTTTTGCATAAATTCCTTTTTCCTGCCCTGCATTTTCTTACGCATCGTAAAACGCTCATCCATGCTCAACTTCCCATCCCCATCCGCATCAAACCTTTTTACTATTTCATCACGGATTGGAAAACTAGGTGGCTTACTATCGCCGCCTTGGTCAGGAGTACCCAACAAAGTGGCAGAAATAAAAAGGGGTATTGTAATAAGTAATTTTGTTTTCATGTATTTTTTATGATTAGGAATTGTTAGATCAGAGATCAGATGTCCTTGTCGCCTCGGTTTCCACATTCTCCCGAATCTCCTCTTTGAATGCCTGGGCATTTTCTTTGATCTGCCGATGCTTCGCCTTGTTTGTTTCTTTATACTCAGCAATAATTACTTTCTTTTCTTCGGTGCTTGAATTCTTAAGATTTTCACGAAGAGCTTTTCCTGATTTCTTCAATTCTTCACGCTTTTCTTTTAAGACTGCTACTTTAGTTTGCAGTTCATCAGATATGTTAACTTGTGGGCGCTCTTGACGATGTGGGCGTGCTTCTTTGATCTTTTCACGAAGAGCTTCATGAGCTTCCTTGATTTCATTAAACCGATCTTGATTTGCTTGCTTGAAGGTTTGGGTTGCTTCTTTTATTTCCTCCTTGCTCGCACCTTCTCCAAGATTGGAAATATTTTCCTTGAGTTCGGCACGTAGGGCATCCTTCTTTCCTTTTAGTTCACTTAACTGATCTTTAGCATCATCAGAAAGTTCAGGTCTATCAAGTCTTACGATATCTCCTGAACTAACTTTTTCTTTTATGGCTTTAGCAACCATAATCTTGGCTATTCTGGGACGTTGTTGCCCAAAACTAACGCTAAAGGCTACAATACTGGTGAGAATTATTGTGAGTGTTGTTTTTTTCATATTTTTAATTAGTTAATAAGTAATGATTGCGGCCTTCTTTCATTATTTATGCCAGATCTATTATTTTACTTAAGTGCATACAGCGTAAGGGTTAATGGGAGTTACTTAAAATTTATTGCCGAGAGCCTTGGATTTAATTGGGAAATATTTACCCATGAATTATTTTGTTTGGGGTAATATTTCTCAATGAAGGCATTGGTCTAGTTATTTTTTCACCCGGTCATTCAAATAATCTTTAGAAATTCAAGGTGAGCAGACAGTGGTACTATTGTTTAAACCGGTCTAGTTTATTCCGATTTCTTCTTTTCCAGCTCCCGGTTGTGCTGCTTAATCCTAACATTTTTTCTCCGGTTATCTGCTCGGGCAAAAATGTAGGCCAGTTCCTTCAGGTCAAAAGGTTTGCTCAGGTAATCAGATGCACCCAACTGAATTGCTTCAACAGCGGAGGGAATCCCGCCTTCGCCGGTCATCAGAACCGTCGAATTATTTTGTGGCACAATTCCTTCCCTCAGCAGTTCTAGGGTGTCGCCATCCGGTAGGTTTAGGTCAAAGAGTGCAGCATAAAGCTAAGGTCGGTTAGGACTATTCTTGCTTCTTCAAGACTTTGGCAATGAGTTATTCAGCGCCACTTTTTTCAAGAAAGGCAGCAATTCGTTTTCCCAGAAGTAGATCATCTTCAAGAAGGAGAATTTCCTTATCCTTGAGAATTTCGGAAGGCTGGTTGTTAAATTTCATCACCAATAAAAGTTGTACCTAGATGACTCGGTAAAAAGAAAAAACTTTGCAAACCCAATTTTTTGTCTTCATTGTTATTTTAATGGGGCGATGGATTTTTGGGTGGATTTTTTGGGTGTTTACTTGGCCGCTTTTGGCTAAGGACTTTCTTGATACCAGCATCGTACCCGAGTGGTCATCTCTTGATTCATTTCAGAATCGTATAAATAGAACTGACTTTGAGCGTCTTCTTACCAGGGTTTATTGTCCCCGTGCCAGTTGGCGAAAGGGTTGGATAGAATTAAAGGAAGAAGAGGTATGGATTCGGAAAAGTAAAGCATTGGATGACTGGTATAAACTTTCCTTTGGAGATGGAAATCAAACATCCACTGGCGAAGACAGTGTTCCCCAATCCGGGTCTAAACTTTCATTACAGAGACTTACCATTGCTTTGGACCCTGGGCATATTGGTGGAGATTATTCAAATATGGAAGGCAGGCATTTTTCGATTGAGGACAGCCCTCCAGTGAAGGAGGGAGACTTAGCCCTGACCGTGGCCAAAATTCTCCAAAAAAAATTAATTGATGTGGGTGCTAAAGTAATTTTAGTGCGTGAGGAAAACCGACCAGTTAGTTCTTATCAACCCCAAGACTTTCTTGAGGAGGTCGAAGAATGGATTGTCGCCAAGGAAGAAAGACGGGGAGAAAGATTTCCAGTAAAGGAACGAACGAAGATGATAAAGGATCGAAGTGAGGTGTTATTTTACCGGGTAAGTGAGATTTATGCCCGGGCTGATTTTATTAATACCCAGGTTCTTCCCGACTTCGCGGTTTCTATACATTTAAATGCGGCACCCTGGTCCGATCCAGATTCTTTCGAATTAGTGGAAAGAAATGATTATCATGTGCTGGTCAATGGTTGCTATATGGGGGGTGAGCTCGCGGATGATCAACAACGATTTGAAATGATTTTCCGTCTTTTAAACGGGTGGCATAAAACGGAGTTACTCCTCGCGGAAAATGTGTCTCGCTCATTCAGTCGACTGACAAAGCTTCCTGCATTTAGTTATAAAGGACCCAACGCATTGAAAGTCGGAGAGGTTAAGGGTGTGTGGGCAAGAAATTTACTCGCTAATCGAATTTACCGATGCCCAGTAGTTTTTTTGGAACCCTACATAGCGAATTCTAAGGATGCCTACGAGCGGATTCAGTTAGGGAACTACAAGGGCAAAATGAAAGTCAGGGGTGAACCCAAGCTAAGCCTCGTAGAAGAGTATGCTGAATCTGTATTTCAGGGTATCTGTGAGAGCTTCTCGGGAAGCCGAAAATAAGAAATATTCTGGTTATTTATCCAGGGAATTAAGCACCATCTTCTTCATGTTTGAAACCTGTGCTTCCACGGTCTCTTTTGGCCCCGTCATTTTAATAAATATGGCCCCGTTTTTTCCTGAAATAATTGCGGCGAGAAGGGCATAATTTGGTTTTGGTGTTTTCGGACCAAAAGCACTGCCGCTCATAAAAGTACCGTGAGCCTGAGCGTAAGAAACAGGAATGTCGCCAATTACGGTGTTCTTTACAATCTTTCCTTTGGGCGATTCAAACTGTCCCATCCAACGATCAATATTAGCCTTAACTCCACCCGATCCACCACCACCAAAATGAAAAAAAGCGACTTCAGCATCTTTTCCATCGTCTCCAGGTACATTAAATTGGGCTTTGCGCATTTTAGAAGTGGGTGTTGAGGATACCCATTTTTCGGGAGATAAAAAGCTGTAGCCGGCGACTTCAATTTTTTCGGCATGAAGAAATCCAACTGATAGAAAGGGTAGTAGTGTAATGAGGAAGTATTGGTTAGTTAAGAATTTCATTTTTTCTGATATATTTTAGAAATGGTTGTGCCAAAGAATTAAAGTTTAAAAAGAATCGTATTATTAAGGATTATTTGGTTTTTCAAAAACCATAAAATGCTGTTGAGGTAAAAAATCCAAGGTTTTTTTCCAAACGAAACCCACTTGGCTAATTTCTTTGATCGCCTGCTTCTGTGTCATTTTATGAAGAAGTTTAATGGGAACAGAAGGGTCTTCCTTACGATATTCAATTAATATCAGTCTCCCCTCTTTCTTAAGTGCCCTATAAATGGAAGAAGCCATCTCTCGAGGGTAAGAAAATTCATGATAAGCATCAACAATGAGGGCACAGTCAATGGACTCTTCGTCCAAAGTCGTGCTTTTGATTGAGCTTTGTACAGTGACTACATTTGTAAATGTACCCTTACTCTTCTTTGCCCTGATAATACCGAGCATTTGGGGAGAGATATCCACGGCAAGTACCTTTCCTTTAGGAACAAGAGGCGAGATTCTAAAGGAAAAATAACCCGAGCCGGCTCCTATGTCAGCAACATGGTCCGATTCAGAAAGCTTCATGTTTTTAACCAATAAGTCCGTTCTTTCTTCCTGTTCCCTCTTGGGTCTTTCGAGCCAACCTGCACCCAAATGTCCCATAACCTGTGAGATTTCTCGTCCCATATAATATTTGCCTATTCCATCTCGAGTCCGTTCCCCTTTTTGGTAAAAACTATCGGGTTCTTTTATATTTTCTTTCTCCTCTGACCAGATATTTGAAAAACAAAAAAGAAAGGTAATGGGGAGTAAATGAAAAAAATTATGGGGGATTACTTTAAACATATGATTATTTTGTTATTCTTTTGGTAATGATTGCAAATCAATATTGTACTCCTCCTCATATCTCGTTAAAGAAGAGATTCTGAAATGAAAGTTATTAGAGCAAAGAGTGCAGGTTTCTGTTGGGGCGTTGAACGTGCAATTCAGGTTGCCCGTGAGGAAGCTCAGGGTGGAGAAAAGACTGTCTACACCGATGGCCCCCTTATCCACAATAGCCAAATGATGGAGGAACTGGGCAAGGAGGATATTAGGGAAGTCGGAGATTATCAGAGCAATTCAAAATTAGACCTGCCCGTAAAAAATGAAAAGGAATCCGTCGTCGTAGTGAGAGCTCATGGAATTTCTCCAGACAGGAGAAAATACCTGCAGAACCTCGGGCTTCCTTTTCGGGACGGCACATGTCCGGATGTTGGTATAATTGCTGGTAAAATAAAAGCCCATGCTGAGCGCGGATATGAAGTGGTTATTTTTGGGGACCCTAAACATCCAGAAGTTGCTGGACTGCTTGGATATGCGAAAGGGCATGGCCATGTAATTACGAACGAGGAAGATTTGAAAAGACTACCGCACTTTATTTCAGGGGTGGTTATGGTTTCTCAGTCCACTATGTTTACCCATGAATTTAAAAACCTTTCACACATATTATCCACGAAATATCCAAATCTTATCATTTTTGATACCATTTGCGGGGCGACCAAGGAAAGGCAGTCGGACCTAGTTCAATTAGTGGACGACGGGGCTGATGTTATTGTGGTAATAGGCGGAAAGCATTCCGCAAATACCCGGAAATTGGCAAAGCTTGCATCTAGTTATGAAAAACCCACTTTTCATATTGAAACTGCGAAAGATATTGAAAAGGAAAGCTTTGATGGTTTTAACTGCGTGGGTGTAACTGCAGGTGCATCGACCCCTGAATTTATTATCCGTTCGGTTTGCGAAAAACTTGAGACATTCTAATCCCTTTATTTATGAACTCCGAAATATCTAACGTTCTTGCTGAACGATACGCCTCGAATCCAATGAAGAATCTTTGGTCTGCAACCGGAAAAATAATTCTCGAACGAGAGTTTTGGATTGCAGTGATGAAAGCGCAAAAGTCCCTTGGAATAAAAATTGAAGAAAAAGCGATTAAATCTTCGATTGCAGTGAAAGCATCAGTTGACTTGGAGTCCATTCAGGCACGCGAAAAAATTACTAAGCATGATGTAAAGGCTCGATTGGAGGAATTTGCAGAAAAAGCCGGTCATCAACATGCTCACAAGGGAATGACAAGTCGTGATTTGACTGAAAATGTGGAACAACTCCAAATCCACCGCTCACTCAGTCTAATTTTGGATAAAGGTGTTGCAGCCCTCCTGGCATTATCTCAAAAAGCAGAGGAATACAGAGATATTCCACTTACCGCTCGTTCTCATAATGTTCCTGCTCAAGTTACGACCCTGGGGAAAAGAATGGCAAACTGGGGAGAGGAATTGGAGCGGGTTCTCGACGCATTGACCAGTTTATGTGTCAATTATCCTTACCGCGGACTGAAGGGGGCTGTGGGGACTCGATTGGACCAGGTTACTCTTTTAGGTAATGTGGAAAAAGCGGATAAACTTGATCGAAAGATCATGGAGCATCTTGGAGCCGTTGCAAATTGGCAAAATGTGGGACAGGTTTATCCACGCAGTCTTGATTTTGAAGTAGTTTCGATTTTGGTTCGTCTCGCGGCTGCACCATCAAGCTTCGCGAAGACTTTGCGTATCATGGCTGGTCATGAACTGCTTGGAGAAGGCTTTGCCAAAGGACAGACAGGTTCTTCTGCGATGCCGCATAAAATGAACAGTCGAAGTTGCGAACGAATTAATGGGTTTCATGCAATTTTGAATGGACATCTTGCAATGGTTTCCGGTCTTTCAGGTGATCAATGGAATGAGGGTGATGTTTCCTGTTCCGTTGTTAGGCGAGTTGCATTGCCCGACGCATTTTTTGCTATCGATGGATTGTTGGATACATTCTTGACTGTTCTTGGGCAGATGGAGGTTTTTCCTGCTATGATCAAGGCTGAAGCTAATCACTATCTACCCTTTTTACTTTCCACCACAATTATGATGGAAGCGGTCAAAGCGGGTGCCGGAAGAGAAGATGCCCATGCAGCTATCAAGCAACACGCAGTTGCTACTGTAAAGGACTTACGAAGGGGAAAGATTAAAGAGAATGACTTGGCTAAAAGGCTCGCTAAAGATAAGAGAGTGGGCTTAAAGGCTGGCGTCATTAATTCTTTAATTAAAGAAGGTCAAAAGAGAGTCGGAGCCGCTCATTCTCAAGTGGATTCTTTTATTAAAAAAGCGGCATCATGGGATAAGCGTTACCCGGAAGCAAAGGCTTATAAACCGCCGTCTATTTTATAGGTTTTTCTCTTTTACAAATTTTCCTTAGTTGGAGTATTTATTTTGCGATTGCCATTTTGCCCGTTCCTCTGTGGGATGAGCGTTTTTTTCGTTATTTGACCCTTTTAATATTATGGCAGATGAATTAGTTGGAAATTGTTTGGTCGCCCAGTCCGGGGGACCAACCGCTGTTATCAATGCAAGTGTTGCTGGAGTAGTGACAGAAGCCCTCAATAATCCATGTATTGAAGAAATATATGGTGGAATGAACGGAGTGCTTGGAATTCTTAAGGAAGATTTAATTGATCTGGCCGAAGAATCACAACAAAACATTCGTGGACTTCGCTATACCCCCGCTTCTGCCTTGGGAACTTGTCGTTTTAAGTTAAAACGCGATCAAGATTACGAACGTGTTCTTGAGGTTTTTGAAGCTCATAACATAAGATATTTTTTCTATGCAGGAGGGAATGATTCCCAGGATACTGCGGATAAAATTTCCAAACTTGCTCAGGAAAAAAATTACGAGCTTCGAGTTATTGGCGTTCCGAAGACTATTGATAACGATTTAGTTACGACGGACCACTGTCCCGGTTATGGTAGCGTGGTAAAGTATATTTGTTCGATAATACGTGAAACTGCCTTGGATCATGAAGCAATGGGTCAGCATGATCTTGTTTCTATAGTCGAAGTTATGGGACGAAATGCGGGTTGGATTGCAGCGGGTGCAACTCTTGCGAAGAGCAAGGAAAACCCTGATGATGCTCCTCATTTGATCTATCTTCCAGAACTGCCTTTTTCCAAAGAGCAATTTATAGACGATGTACAGCGCGTTTTAAAGAGAAACAAGTATTGTTTAGTCGTTGTTGGCGAAGGGTTGCTTGACCATGATGGTAATTATGTTGCCAACAGCACGAACGCTCAAGATGCCTTTGGCCATCAACAATTGGGTGGAATTGGTGATTTCCTTGCCGGTCTAGTTGAAGAGAATTTGGCCGTGAAAGCACGCTCATCGAAATTGGGTACCGGGCAACGAGCAGCAGCTCATTGTTCTTCTCAAACTGATAATGATGAAGCGTTTATGGCCGGACAAGCAGCAGTTAAGGCAGCCATTGCAGGTGAGACTGATCAAATGGTTATTTTAGTTCGGGCTGAGGGAGAAACTTACAGTTGTGAAACAAGCCTTGCTCCCCTATCTGAAATTGCCAATGGGGTGAAAGAAATCCCGGCAGACTGGATCTCCGAAGACCGGGTTAGTATGACAGCAAAGTTTATTAAATACTGCCAACCTTTGATTCAGGGGGAGGTCCAGGTTCCATATGAAAATGGAGTTCCTTCATTTGTTCGTCTTTCCAAAAAACGGATTCGTAAAGTACTTGATTCCCATTCTTTCGAGTAAAAATCTCGAAAAAGTTTTCATTTATTCATTCATACCCTGCAGAGCAATCTGCAGGGTTTTTATTATGTCTTTCGGATTTTCGAGACCAACAGAAAGCCTGCAAAGATAAGGAGAAATACCTGCTTTTTTCAAGATCTGTTTTCCTTTTGTGCTTTTGGTCAGATTGTAGTGTGCTAAATAAACATATGGGCAGCAAAGGCTAAATTCCGTTCCAAAACTCGGGCTTTTGAGCATAGATAATTGATTATAAAACCTCTCGAAATTACCCTTAACTTCAAAGCTCACTACGCACCCGGGTTTCCCATTACCAGCCCGTTGTCCGAAATTTTTAGCTGAATTCTCCTGGTAGGCCCAAAAAACTTTTTCGACCAAATTACTAGATTCAAGAAAATCAACTACTTGAAGCAAAGACTGGTTGGTTTTTTCAACAAAGCTCGGATACATGGGGAGTTGTTCGCAAAGACGTAAAAGATCTCTTTCAAAAGGAGGACAGATCGTTCTTGCTGTTGCGTCAAATAATTCCTGACCAATTTGGGAATGATCAGGGAATACCAGGCTGCCTATCATAACATCACCTTCCCAACTGGCATATTTTGTAAGGCTATTCACGAGAACATCTCCAAATTCAGCAACTTTTGAGTTTTTGGGAGAAGCCATAGTGGGATCAATAATAAGCATGGCTTCAACTTGATCACACAATTCACGGACTTGTTCAAGATCGCAGGATTGTAATAATGGGTTGGTTGGGAATTCGGTAACCACGCCGGCAATGTTACTACCGAATTGCTGAAAAACTTTTTTTAAACCAATTAAGTCTGTTGGGTTAGCAAGGGTGATGATTTCGTCATCATTTGCTAATAAACTCATGGTTTCGCTTGTATCCAAATATAACCAACCTAATCGAATCCAAAAGTTTTTCTTTTTCCTTAATGAATAATTGTATGCATTTTGGAATAGAGAATAAAATGCGTTTGCACCTGATGATGCAAATAGTACTCCATTGGGAGAAACTCCTGAGCCATGGACTTCAGCAATGACCCGCTGAGCAAACTCTAATGGTTCTTTATGACCGGAGATATTTTCCCTGTTCAAAAGGTGGCCCTTTTTTAGGAGAATATCCTCAGCCTGTCGGGACGATATGAGCCCCCCAGTGTGTTGTAAAAAAGATTCGATTTGAGCGACTTCTTTATTTTGACCGGGTATTTGTAACCAAGTGTATTTATCCCTTTCCCTAATCATAGAATCCTGAACAGGATATTTTTGTATTGCTTCATCACAATGCCGCGAATGTGAGAATAAAAAGTTATGGAAGCCTAAAGAATTTTCTTTTTTTTCTTCCGATGCAATAAGTTCGCGAAGAAAGCGATGTTGGACGAACCTCGGATAGCCTGAACTCATGGCTTGTAATGTTTCGGGCTTTTTTTCTTCGTATCCGACCAGATCATCCACTGTGGGAAGGCTTACACAGACTGAATGATCTCGATTGGGTACAGCCTGCCCAAGAGCAAACTTACCTAAGCCGGATGTTTTCACGGAACAACTTCGTTCTCAATTATTTGTTCAAATGTTTGTCTTTTTCGAATAAGAGAAAGAGAACCGTCTGATTTTTTTAATACTTCTGCAGCTTCCGGGAAAGAATTATAATTTTTAGCAGACATCGATGAGCAGTATGCACCAACCCCTTCAATTACACAGAAATCTCCGATTTCTCCTCTGGGTAGCATTCGGGGAGCAAGGGACTCTGGTTCATTGGGAGCCGGTGTTAGGAGGTCTCCTGATTCGCAACAATGGCCAACGACAACCTGTTCCACCTCATCTCTGAACTTGGACTCCCCCTCTTCGGGGATAACGAAAATAGGGTGCTGGGCACCGTATAGACTGGGTCTTAAAATTTCAGTCATACCGGCGTTCAGTTTGAGAAAACGATATCCATCTGAACCGGTTGATGTTACATCCTGTACGGAGGATACTAAACTGCATGCGTGTGCTAAAAGAAAAGTTCCTGGTTCAATCTCAAGTTTTAATTTCCTTCCGGTTTCCTCAGCAAAATCTTCAAATAATTTTTTCACGGGTTCTCCAATCTCCTGGAGATCTGTTGCCTTTTCGTCTGCCATTCTTGCTACTTTATAACCTCCACCGAGATTGAGGGATTTTACGGTTGGGAACGCCCGAACCAAGTCGAGGCTCATTCCGGCAACTTTTTGCCAAACCGCAGGATCGGATCCCGAGCCGATATGAGTATGGATTCGATCAACTTTTAAATTATAATCCTTGCAAAGAGATTTCGCTTCTTCCAAATCGTCCTTCCATATACCAAAGCTACTTGCCGGTCCGCCTACATTAGTACGATTCGTACCTCCTGAGCCCATTCCTGGATTAAAGCGCAGACCAACTGATTCCCCGCTACCCCAAATCCCGAATTTATGAATTTGATTGAGAGAGCAAAGATTTACTTTGACTCCGTCCTGAACCCAAAAGCGAAAGTTCTCAGGAAATTCCTGAGTACTCATAGAAATCGATTCGGTCCCATAGCCTGAACGAACTGCTCGTTCAACTTCAAATTCCGAACTTGCATCTATACCAAGACCTTCATGGTTAAAGATTCTTAAAATAGCGGCAGTTGGAGCCGATTTCATTGCATATCGGGGAAAAAGGCCAAAAGCATTGGGGAAATTCTTAACTGCCTGTGCGTTTGCTCTTAATGTATCCTCGTCGTAGACAAAAGTGGGTGTTCCAAAATCAATTCGAATTTGGTCTAGGTTTTCAGGAGTGAGAAATCTAAGTTTATCCATTCTTTGTAGAAATTAATGTATTTGTATAAATTATCCTCGTAGGCGAGGCAAGCATTGGAAGAGCATGAATAGTTATTTGGACAAAATGCGAAAGGTCAGTTCAGCTGAATTTGTTTGAAGAGTTTGGCAGGAAATTTCTTTTGTGAAATATGTACCCCAAATTGGAAGATAAATATCACCTGAATATTCAGCATCTATTTCGGTCAGGTATAAACGATCCGCTAAGGGAAGGGCTTCCTCGTAAATATTCCGTCCACCGCAAATCCAAACGGTTTTCTCGTTGAAATTTTTCGCCATTTGCAATGATTGAGTAAGAGAACTTGCTTTGTGGGCGTGAGGAAAATGGTGATCAGGATTTCTGCTCAGAGCAATAACCTTTCTATTCTTTGCATGTTCTTCAAATTCATCATAACAATGTCTTCCCATTATTAAAATCCCGTTTTGGGTGATCTTTAAAAAGTAATCCCAATCTTCTCTGATATCCCAGGGTAATTTTCCCTTTTCGCCGATCAGGTTATTTCGATCGCAAGCCACAATGATATTTATCAATTTATAAAATGTTTCGAGGTTGGGTAAAAATTTATTATTCGACGGGTTTTCATGGATTTATTTCCTTGATATGTTATTCAAAGGGTTTACCAGTCAAATGCAAACGAACACGAGTAATTTTGGAGAACGAATTTCCTTGCCTGATTCTTGGCAAAGAAAAGCACTTGGAATTTTAAGGGATGGTCGTGATCTTGTACTTCATGCACCTACCGGTGCGGGCAAAACTTATGTTTTTGAGCAATTAATTGAGTCAGGTTGGAAGGGGCGGGCAGTATACACCGTACCCACTCGCGCACTGGCCAATGATAAATTTCGAGAGTGGAAAAAAAAGGGTTGGGAGGTCGGG
>CAWVXY010000002.1:0-162399 GCA_963934295.1 uncultured Opitutia bacterium | reverse complement strand
TTGCAAAATACAATATCCTGACTCAAGCGTCAGCTGCCATGTTGTCACAGGCAAATCAGTCTTCTTCCACTGCACTACTACTTCTCTAAGGAGAGCTTAGGAATGAGCTTAAATCTAGGAGGAGGTAGTACGACCTCAAACTACAACGCCCTGCAACTTGGGAACGCACAATCATTGCTAAGTAAAAGCCTGATGCGTCTTTCAAGTGGGAATCGGATAAATAAACCATCTGATGACCCAGGAGGCTTAGCTGTTTCAATGAAACTGAGACATGCTATTACTGTAACCAACGCAACTAAAAACAATGTCGATAATGCTTTATCTTTTACCGACACTCAAGATGGTGCTTTAGAGTCTGTCGCGAGTATTCTAGATCGGATGTCAACGATTCGAACGAGCTATGGAAGTGGAACTGCAACATCCTCTGATAAAGCTAGTTATGCTTCAGAGTTCAAGGAATTACAAAAATCTCTTAATAGTTTCTCCAGTGAGACTTTTAACTCCTTGAGCCTCTTCTCCACAGCGTCCAACTCCAAGGATGTTTTTATATCAACGAGAGGAGATTCTGGATCATCGATCTCGATCAGTTCATTAAACCTGAGCGAGGCCCTTAGTGTCGGGGGAATAAATCTAGGGGCTGCTGCTACAACTGCAACTGCATCTTCGATCTCACAAGTAAGTATCGGAAATCTCACTACGGCAATATCAAATGTTGCCAGTCTCCGGGCAACAAGTGGAGCAACATCATCTAGGTTGCAGTTCTCCTCAGACTTCCTTGCTACAAGTAAGACCAACTTGCAAGAGGCGAACAGTCGAATTATGGATGTCGATGTCGCAGATGAAGTAACTAACTATGCAAAGTATAATGTGCAGGTGTACGCAGCAAGTGCGGCACTAGCACAGTCTAACCTAAATATGGGTATTGTTCTCGACTTGCTCAATTTTGGCCGAAAATAAGACTTAGTCTTCATGATTTGGCGTACCATTTATGATTCACGGATCGTGAATGGTGCGCCAAGTTGGCCAAACTTTATAAAAAATTAAATGTCTCTCATCTCTCCAGTTCTTGATAGTCAGCACCAAATTAGGCAGTCAATTCGTCAACGCCAAATTCTCGACTCAAGTGAAAAAATCAGCTCAGGCAACCGCTTTGCCAATAGTCAGTCCATTGACCCTGGTGCGTTACGTATATCCACACGATTGGAAGTTGAGAATAAATTCTCTAACTCAGCAAAAAAAAATCTAGATAATGCATATCAACTCGCCCAATATCAAGCTGATATACTCAACTATGCGGACAACACAATGAGGCGCATGAACGATCTCGCTTATCAAGCGACTGATATAATGACTAGTGATGGTGACCGGGAAAACCTGAACTCCGAGTTTCAGTCATTATCGGGACAGTTAACTGACTTATTATACGATCGGACATACGATAAAGTAATGTTTGACCCCCTTTCTTCTACTAACATTGAAACCATAGACTTACCTCCACCCGTTGCTGGAAATTCGTCCAGAGTGTCAGAAAAAATTGATATAGGTGCTCTAGCATCAAAGGTTAAACTTTGGTGGGATCCTCAGTACCTAAGAGATAGGTTTCAGATTTATGTCGGAGGGAAAAGAATTTTTGATACAGGAGAATACAGATCAAATGTAGGTGGCAGGAGGTCTGAGATCGTAAACGGAGAAACAAGAACAGGCGATTATTTCGAGATTGATTTTGGTCCCAACCGCATTTCTTTAACTGAAGCAAGTGACAATCGTGGAAATGGAGATTTCCTCGATAATAATGATACGATTCCTACCTCAGATTATCCTTTCACAGACGCGCCAAGTGGCGATAGCTCCATTGTTGAGTTTGTAATTAATGATGAAGGACCAGAAGGAATAGGTAAGGCTTTAAATACTGCATGGGATCGTTGGCTTGAGATTGAAAAGAAAGAAATAGATGGTCCTGTAGGTATAAAAAATGAAAAAGGTGAATTGCTTCAAATTGAACCTGTTGGCTTTGCGACGATGACAGACCTGAACCTCTTATCTAGGAACGACGCAAGCACTGCACTCACCAGAACTAGAGAAGAGATAGATAGTGTTCAGACCCAAGTATATACCTTAGCTAAAACATTTTCAGAAATTACATTTGAAACCGATAGAGTCGAAAGCAAGAGCCAAGCTCAAAGCATTTCTTTGGGAAAAATTAGGGATACAGATATTGCAAGTGAGTACACTAGTTTGGCAAAAAGCCTCATTGTTCAAGAAGCAACTGATAAAGCGATGGTTCACTCAAAGGTTTCTGCCAAGAATGTGTTTAACCTATTAATATAATTTACACTGCAAAATCGATAGAATAGTTGATGAATCTCATTTCTCCAGTCATGTCTTCACGAATTGAAACCCTTCATTCAATAAGGCAAAGAAAGATTGAAGAGGCAAGTAATCGTATTGCAACTGGAGATCGTTTTTCTGCAGATCCATCTAAAGATTCTGCCGCCTATCGAATTTCAAAAAAGCTGGAAATTGAAAGTAAATTCTCGAATTCAGCAAGGAAGAACTTTGATAATGCCTACACCTTAGCCCAACAACAAGCTGATATAATTTCATATGCAGAATCAGTCATTAAACAAATGAATAAGTTAGCTTATGAGGCAACCGACCCAACTTCTAGTGACTATCACCGTGAAGTATTGAATAATGAATTTCAAGAACACTCTAAGACTTTACAATCACTCATGTTTGATCGTACTTTTGAACAGCAGTTACTAGACCCACAATCTGCTGACTACATAGATAAAACTATTATTTATGATGATGAAGAAAGTTCCTCAGGAGCAAACATTAAGAAAGTAGACATATCAGCTATAGGGGCAAAGATTAAACTTTGGTGGAACACTTCCGACTCTAATTCTACCCGTGATCGTATTCAATTAAAACAAGGAGATCGGTGGTTTTTTGATTCTGGGGAATATTTATCAGATAATGGATCTGGGGTTCGAAGTGAAAATGTAGATGGACAGATAACATATGGTGATTTTTTTGAAATTGATATTCGACCCAATCAAATTTCCTACACTACTGCTTCGGACAATATGGGTGACTCTAACTCATCGCTTGCTCCTGGTTATCCTAAAGTACAAGCACCACTGGGAGATAGTACAATTATTGAGATCGCAGTCAATGAACCGGGACCTGAAAACATAAGCAGGTCAAACCCGACAGGTTGGTCTTGGCGTTTATCTTGGGATGCAGAACAAATTGAAGGTCCCAAGGGAGTTGCTGATGAAAAAGGTAGTTTATATGAATTATCACCACTGGGTTTTTCTACCCTTAAGGGGTATGATATCAGCACAAGATTAACAGCAGCGAATGCCCTTGATCGTTCAAAACTTGAACTAGAAAGTCTAAGTAAGCAAATTTACACGCTTGCCAAAACTTTCTCAGAGATTCGCTTAAAATCTGAATACATCGGGCAAAAGAATACTGCACAAAATGTTGCTTTGGGTCGGATAAAGGACTCTGACATGGCAAGTGAATATACCAGTTTAGCAAAAAATCTTCTTTTGCAGAAAGTATCAAATCATGCACTTGTTCACTCCAGAGTATCTGCCGAAAATGTCATGAAC
Source organism: uncultured Opitutia bacterium (assembly GCA_963934295.1). Taxonomy (GTDB): domain Bacteria; phylum Verrucomicrobiota; class Verrucomicrobiia; order Opitutales; family Seribacteraceae; genus Seribacter. The sequence goes on along the minus strand of CAWVXY010000002.1, from coordinate 158,776 downwards.
TTGATTAGTTAGTTATAATGATTGGAAGAGATAAAGAATTATCATTTATTACCAATGGCTTTACCAAAGGAGGCCTCTTACGATCATCAATAGTACTCGGTCCAGAGGGGATGGGGAAAACAATCCTCCTTGAAGAGATTAAAAGAGCTTTTCTTTCAGAAGAATTAAAATCGCTGACTATAGCGCCCGACCCTACTAATGCGAAGGATTTACCATCGTTGGTATCCTCGATGGTTCGCAATGTATCAGGGGGGATTGAAATAAAAAAATCAGAAATTGGAAGGTTCGCTAGATTTTTAGGTACACAAATAATTCAAATTGAAACTGCCCTCCGAAAGGATGGTGATATTGATAAATTTGGAACTCACTTGGCCGAGACTTTTGTGGCAGGTATTGAAGATGCCATAATTCATAGTGGAATTGACCTTAAACAAGTAAAACCGCTTTTAATAATAGATGATTTAGATAAAATGGGCGAAACAGTCCGTGAGTGGTTCTCTGGTCCCTTTAATAAAGAAATAAGGAAATCTGCTCTTTTTAAAAACTGCAGATTTTTATTTTCCGCAAATGAAGAATCAGACAATACGAGTAAGTTCTTTGCGGATTTTGGATTTGAGAAAACTTTGTCCTTAAAACTTCCTTCCTTTACATCAGACCAATGCATTCAATTTGCACATTCAATCGGTCATAAAATTTTAAATGGAGAAGATTACAGATTAAAATCTGAAGGCAATCCACTGAAATTGTTGAATATTTTAGAAAAACCTACTACTATAATTAATCAAGATAGGAATGAAATGAGCAAAATTGACCAAAATAGCACTCCAACTTTTTCTGATTATTCAGAAAAAGAATTAAACTATCTTCTATTCGCATCCTATCCAAGTCGCGTAAATAGATATAATTTAGAATTCTTCTGCTCTCCAAGAGATGCCGCCTTTTGCTTCAATTGGCTCAAAAGGCAGAAAGGGATTGCACAGATAGAACCTGATGGCGATTTGATCCTCGATGAAAAAATCAAGATGCAAATGCGCGATTTTCATCAACAAGAAGAACCAGAAGAAGCCGAAAAAATGTCAACGAATGCGACTATTATAGACGCGTTTACATCCATTTTCCCCAATCCAAACCATCATTGGATTCCCGTAAACCTGCATCTATTTGAATCCTTTACCAAGGATCTTTGCAAAAAGCTTTTTGATGAATTCGAGTATGCAGAGATTTCCTTGTTCATCGAAGAAAGAACAGATGTTTTAGACACATCCAATAAGCAATTTTCTTTTGGTGATGATGTTAAGCAAGTAACGAAAAGATTTATTGAAATTGGCGGAGGTTCACCTCAAGAGGGATTAATAGAAAAAGCCAAATCCGAGTGGATAAAATACCAAGAAAAATCCTCTCAAAAACGTACAAAACTAGAACAGGAAAAGTTAAATCTTGAGGAAGAGGCTTTTGATACCGAAAAACAAATTCTTGCCCTAGGTGAGTTAAAGAAGCAATTAGTGCAGGATTTCAAAAACCCTGTTAGTCAAAAAGCAAAAAAAGAGTACACTTTCAGCACATCTGTAATTTTGATTATTCTTGGTCTAGGTACAGTAGGTGCAAGTTTATTTTTTGATTCACTAGGTACAGTTCACGCCTCCTGCGGACTGGCACTTACCATATTTGGTTTTTTCTGGCCAAATGTTGAAATCAAAAAATCTGCCTTACAATCTGCAGGAAGTAGCCCCAGACTTGCTATAGAAACACAGCAACGCTCACTCGCACATAGGATTAATGGTTTATCTTCAAGAGTGTCCTCAATCCATGGCAATCTAGACAATCTTACCGAAGATTTGGAAAGTTTGGATCAAGGCATGAATGCACCTTACATCTCCGAATAACAAAAACTTTTTACGGAAAATATAATTTTATTCTAACGGTATCCTTTGATTCACTGTTTCAAGATACCTTGTTAATGACATTATATCATTTGGCAAAAGATCATTGATCAATCTGTCTTGTATTAAAATTGCCTTCTTCCTGCATTCAAAAAATACTTCTTTTCCTTTCTCACTAAGTGAAATATTTTTTTCTCTCATATCTTTTTTATTTTCGTGTAGTTCGACATAACCTAACCCCTGCAATCGCTTAATTATAGAGGATAGATTATTTTTATTAGAACTAATCAACATGGAAAGTTCCCGCTGATTGATTTTTTGTTCATTAAAATCGAATAGGGTTCGTAAAACAGTGTATTGTACTGTCGTTATGGGTAAGGAGGAAATCTTCCTGCTGAAGTGATGATTTAAACTGAACCAGCACGCTCTTATTAAAACAGGGAATTTACTTGATGTCATTCGGATATGTGTAAAGTTTTACCATTCCACCCCCAAAGGTGTCTTTCAGTTGGTTGGAATTCTATATACATTCGTGAAGGATCTAAGTCCGTAAATTTTGCAAACAACTCAGAAATGATTCCAGATAAGCGAGTTGTTATATCAGGGGATAAGTTACCCACATTTTTAAATTCTATATAAACGGATGGTTCTTCTGCATTAGACCCAAAACTCTGGAAAGTAGTATGCTGAAAAATAACCATTATAAAATCTTCGGATTTACCCAGTGTCGATGCAACAGTTGAAGTTAAAGAAGACGATAACGGTTCATAAACCGAAGAACTTAATTTACAGGAGGAATATACTTTAAGAAGTGGCATAAATTCTACTCTTAAACTCTTTTTTGCTTTGTCAAGTGTACATAGAATCAAAAATACTTATATTTACTTATTTGAAAGAATTTCAGTTAAGGTTTTTTAAATGCATTTCAAATCTTAAACCATCTTTATCTTTATCTGATTACAAATTAATTGGAGGTTGGTATACTAACTCCATAAGTCACACTTGACCAATTTCTTAATTTCTTAAATTATTTTAATCGTGAGAATTCTAATTTTTAATTTTTTAATTTGTTTCTGCCTGAGTAGTTGCGAATTGATCCAGCAAGAGGAAAATCAACCTGATCAAGCAGTTGAAAAAACGGAGGTGCCAGTTAATCCAAATGAAAATTTCATTAAAAACCATACACCTTTACAAGCGTCTATTAAACCTACTACACAGATTATACAAGTTGGACAAAATCCGGATAAATCATTTCATGATATTGGTCCCAATGTCACCCAAGGCACCCCAATGCATTCCTTTCCCACAGAAAACCTCTTAAAGTGAGATCAGTAAATCGTGAAGGAATGGTAAGTGTGCCGATAACAGGAACCTTAGACTTGCATGGGTATAAACCTAGCGAAGTCAAAGACCTTGTTATTGAGTATCTGTATCAATGCGAGCAAGAGGGAATTGCTGAGGGACGAATCATACATGGTAAAGGAATTGGTACATTACGAGATATAGTTCATTCAATCATGGAAAAGCATACTCAAATTAAATGCTTTCGAATAAGTGAACCAACAGCAGGCGGATGGGGTGCAACTTCGTTCACGCTCAACCTAAGTAAGTAATAAGTTGAAGAAAATTCCCAACACTATCTATGATTAAATTTACCCATAGCTTACAAGAACATTTTATCCTTCTCACTTTAATTGAAACAAAACTACTCATAAGACAGGAATATTAATGGTAAGGGTACTTGCTCAGGTTATGAATGAATACGATTATGAGTAACCTTCTTTTTTGATATTTACAATAAACAGCACGAGTTAAAACCCTCCCTGAATTACCATTCATCCTAGTAAAATCTCACCAAGAATTATGCCTATCAATGATATCATACCACTCGACGCACTTTTTGGTGGCGACGATTTAAATAAACCTAAAAAGAAAAAAAAGATTGATCGCATTGCCCTATCTTCTCCCTTAATGCGAATCCCAAGAATGGATGTCCTTGTGGCACGTGATTTAATTGATATTGGATGCAAGGAATTATATGAAATGCAGGGACGCTCAGCCGAAAGTTTATTTGAGGAAGTTCAAAAGATAAGACCTAGCACACCTTCATACAGGCTAGCTTACATAAGGATGGCTATTTATTTTTCGGAAAATGAAGATGCTGACCCGAAGTTACTTCATCCAAGTTTATGGGAAGAATAAATAAAACAATTATCTTTTAGAACGGGTTAAATTAAAGAGTGCACGTTTAGCCTGCCAGACCATAAACAAACCCCATGCTGTAAAGGTTAATCCATTAAGCATAATTAGAAGTGATTGATTGTTCTTAAAACCAACTCCAAAAAGAATGGCTCCGACAATAGTAAAAGTCCAACCAAATAATATTCTACCTTTAACTATTCGACGAAAGTGTACAACTTTCTGTGCTTTTTGCTCGTCCGTGAGTTCACTCATATTTAGTTAAACCCTAAGTCTTCGTCCTGCTTGCCACCAAGTGCTTGCTTGATAAGGTCAAGGCGATCATTCTCTTTTATTAAATCATCCAGCAACATATTTGCCCTCTTCGTTAAGTTTTGCACTTCAAGCATCGCTTGCTTTCTTAATGTATGCTTGCAAAGAGTATGTGCTGCTAAGTCTACAAAAGCGATATCATCTTCAAGTGGATTAAGAAAATCAAACATTTCTTGGGTAACTTCTCCTCCAAGGTTTTGATTTCGTTCAAGTTGGTTGATTATCTGACCACGCAATCCTACAGAACTTTTTTCAACAATTGTCTCCACAGGTTCGACTTCTAAAATTCGGTATGGGATCTCCTGAGGAATGGATAAAATCCTAACTCGGCTCAGACCTTGTAGGAGAACAAATGAAGTGCCATCAGGATTTTCTTTAGATACTCGTATCAGTCCAGCTGTAGCTACGCCGAATGGAAGTTCCAAGTGTTCTTCTTCTTTGGAAACATTCTCTCTCTCTCCCACTATGGCGAAAATACGATCTCCATTTAGCCTGTCGGCAAGCATGGTTTTATATCTTTCCTCAAAAATCCTCAAGGGCATCATGGCCTTGGGAAATAAAACGACGCCACGGAGAGTCATCGCAGGCATTTGCTTAGGGAGCTCATATATTTCAGAATCCATGCTTAATACATATTGTCATAATTCAGGAAAAGGTCAAATCACCAACCCTGCGACAGATGCAGTCAGTAAACAGGCAAAAGTCCCCCCTAATAAAGCCCTCCACCCTAGCTTGGTCAAATTCGGACGCTGCCCGGGAGAAAGGATTGCAATACCCGCGACTTGAATTCCAACAGATGCAAAATTGGCGAATCCACAAAGAGCGTAACTTGCCAGAACAATGGACCGTTCGTTATTTATCAAACCGGATTCCTTAAATTCACCTAAATGAGCATAAGCAACAAATTCATTCAAAACTAATTTCTCTCCTAATAATTGTCCAATTAAGCGAATGTCATCAAGATGAACTCCCAATAACCAGGCAATGGGTGAGAAAATCCAGCCGAAAATATATTCTAAACTAAGTTCTTCCCCACCCATACCCAACCATTCTCCAATGCCAAGTGGTTTTGAGATAAAATCCCCCATAATGAAATTCCCAAGGGCGACTAAACCTGTAAATACGATCAAAATAGCACCAACATTAAAAGCTAAAAGAAGACCCTGGCTTGTGCCCGCAGTTAATGCATCAAATACATTCACGGTCTCTCCATCCTGATGTAACTCAAATTCATCCTTTCGGACTTCAGTCTCGGGCAAAAGTATTTTTGAGCAAACAATAGCAGCTGGAGCTGACATCAATGATGCAGTCAGCAGATGCTTAGCGAATAGTGCTTGTGCTTCTGGATCTGAACCACCGAGAAATGCAACATAAGCGGCAAAAACCCCACCAGCAATAGTAGCGAAACCCCCAGTCATTAAGCATAGAACTTCAGATTTACTCATTTTTTCTAAATAAGGACGAATAAGTAAGGGTGCCTCAGTTTGACCAACAAAAACATTGGCTGACATGGCGAGACATTCTGGACCAGATATCTTCATCGTTCTTTTCATTAACCAGGCTAACAAATAAACAATTCGCTGAAGAATGCCCCAATGATATAGAAGCGCAGAAAGGGCAGAGAAAAATAAAATTGAAGGTAAAACTCGAAAAGCAACCACAGTACCATAGGTTGGTGCATCACTAGCAAGATCACCAAATACGAAACTAGCTCCCTGGTAGGAGAACTCGGTTAACTTGACCACTCCTTGCGAGATTCCGAGAACTAAATCGGTAACAAAGGGAGTTTTCAAAAGTAACAATGCGAAAACAAACTGCAGGGTTATACCGGAAACTATGAGGCGAGGTGAAATTGCCCTTCTATTGGCACTTACAAGCCACAATAAGAATAAAAGGCAAAAAACCCCAAATAAACTTCTCAATATCTCCATGATCTAATAGTTAGATTGTAAAGGGACACATCTAAGTGCAACATGAAAGAGTATTTTGATATTTCGGGATTGTCGAAGGCTCGCAAAATAAACTAGATGGGAGAATGATTTATTTTAAAATTTTAATATTTATACTTTCTTTTTCATTGCAGAGCTGTGGTGTCCCCCTGATCCCAGGAATCTGAATACCTGGCAAGTTTCATAAAAAACATCATGAAAGAAACAATCCCACTTAAAAATATATTGGTTATAGGCGGCGGGACGGGTATGGGTAGAGCCATCGCTCTAAGAATGAAAGATGAGGGTGCCGTAGTAGCTGTGGCTGGAAGAAGAATAAAGAAAATCAGCGAAGTCGCGGAAAAAAGCCAAAATGATATCAAAATTCACCCGGTCGACGTAACAGATAGAACATCTGTTGCCACACTATTTTTATGGTTCAAGCAAAACATTGGGAGACTCGATGTGCTGATCAATGCAGCAGGTGTTAATATTGCAAATCGAACCATTCAAAAGTTGGACCCGGATGAATGGGATAAGCTCATTCAAATTAACCTTACTGGTGCATATAATTGCATGCGCGAAGCGCTTAATCAAATGAGACCGAATAAATCTGGATTAATTATTTCAATCAATTCAGTCGCAGGCAAACGTGCCATCCCTCTTGCTGGCGTTGCTTACAATGCGTCGAAGTTTGGCATGTCAGCACTTGGCGTTAGTGTAGGCGAAGAAGAACGGGAGAATGCTATACGAGTTACAAATATTTATCCAGGTGAAGTAAATACAGCCATTTTAGACGAAAGAATAAATCCACCATCCGCTGAATACCGAAAGAGCATCTTACAAACTAGTGATATTGCAGAGGTCGTAGCAACAGTAGTCAGGCTACCTGAACGAGCACATGTACCTGAACTGGTTATTAAACCTTGCCAGCAAAGTTTCGTGTAAAGTGGTCTTCACACAAGAAGGTTTACTATCAACCTGAGCTAGATTTTTAAATTTTCAGTAATCGATAAAACCGCAGCTTCCACATTTTCCCTGTGTCCAAAAGCACTAAGTCTAAAAAAACCTTCTCCTGCCGGCCCGAAACCAGAACCTGGAGTTCCCACAACATGACATTCATTGAGAAGCTTATCGAAGAATTCCCACGATGTCATCCCACCGGGTGCCTTGAGCCATACATAAGGTGCATTTCCTCCCCCATAGGTTGTGATCCCCTTAGCTTTCAACCCGTCATTTATAATCGATGCATTTTCAAGATAGAATGCAACTTGTTCTTCCGTTTGAGCCCTTCCCTCTTCACTAAGTACGGCTACACCTCCAGATTGAACGATATTTGACGCACCGTTAAAAAATGTATTTTGACGACGAGTCCATAAGCTGTGCAGCACTCCGGCTTTTGCATCTTCGGCAATGCAAGCCTTAGGAACAATAGTCCATGCTAAACGAACACCGGTGAACCCCGCAGTCTTTGAAAAACTATTTAGTTCAATCGCACACTCACTTGCTCCTTCAATTTCATAAATACTTTTAGGTAAACTAGAGTCTGTAATAAAAGCGGCATATGCGGAATCAAATAAAATGATCGCCTTATGTTCACGAGCATAGTCAACAAAAGTTTTTAATTGTTCTTTTGTTGCAACGGCACCGGTTGGATTGTTTGGACTACACAGGTAAATTAAATCTACTTTCCCTTTTGGTAATTCTGGAAAAAAGCCATTTTCCTCAGTGCAGGGCATGTAGACTAAGCCCTTGTAGCCATCTTCATCGGCCAAGCCAGTCCTGCCAGCAATTACATTACTATCGACATAAACAGGATAGGCAGGATCCTGTACGGCAACCACACAGTCTTCGGAGAAAATTCCCTGAATATTGGCAGAGTCAGACTTCGCCCCATCGCTTACAAAAACTTCACTTGCGTCAATCTTCGCCCCATTTTCGTTGTAAAAATCAGCAATACCCTGGCGAAGTGCATCAATGCCCTCCGAAGGTCCGTACCCTGAGTAACTTTCTACTGACCCTAAGTCATCCACGCCTTTATGCAAACCATCGATGACGGAGGAAACAATTGGTTCAGTTGTATCCCCGATACCAAGTCGCATTACCTGAACACCGGGGTTCTCGTTTAAAAAAAGATTTGTCCGTCGTGCAATCTCAGGAAAGAGATACCCTGCGGATAATTTTTGATAGTTTTGATTAATCTTAGCCATGATAAAGATTTGAAATTTATAAAAGAAAAAATGAATTTGGCAATCGACAATGCTATTCGCCTGCCTGCAGTAACAATCCATGCGTCCTTGCGGAACGAAAGGCTAATAGAAAAACACACATACCTAAAATAAAATATATGCAATTAAGCATAAATGCTTGTTGAAGGAGATCAGCACGCCATTCCCCTTCGAGTAAAAGGGCCCTCATCCCTTCAAAAACATAGGAGGTAGGAACAAACTTAGCAACTTCCTGCAACCAGATCGGGAGAGTTGATAAGGGATAATAAATACAAGAAACTGGGGCTATCATGAAAGGAATCACCCATGTCAAGCTTTCGGCACCCAGTCCGTAGCGTAAGAGAATACCAGTTACAACTTGCGAGATAGCCCACCCTGTAAAAACTAGATTAAAAAAGAAAGCTAACAAAGGAAAACCCATATCAAAAACAGAGACGCCAAAAAAAGGAATGGCTAATAACGCGGCGGGTATCATTCCAATTAAGGTTCGAATCATACTTATGGTCGCAAGAGCAAGCATGAGTTCCCATGGTCGAAGGGGAGCGACAAAGAGATTACCCAAGTTCCTGGACCACATTTCCTCCAGAAATGATAAAGTATAACTTACATGGGACCTAAATAACGAATCCCAAACTAAAACGACTGAAATTAAAATACCAGATGCGGAAATCTCAGGTTGTGCAGCGCCAAAATGAAGAGATACGAATCCCCAAATAATAAGTTGCATTGTCGGCCAATATGAAATTTCAATGATTCTGGGCCAGGAACTACGCAGTACATATAAATATCGAAGCAATAACGCATGAATTCTACCGGTAGATCCTGAATTCATACCTCTGCCCCTCTGCTTATGTCCAAGAAAACCTCCTCCAGTGTCTTACGACCATATTTTGCAAGTAAACCTGGAGGAGTGCCCTCTTCCACTAATCTCCCTTTACGAAGGAGCAATACATTTTCACATAATTGCTCAACTTCCTTCATGTCATGACTCGCTAAAAGAATCGTTGCCTCCCTACCCTGCTGGTAATTTTTTAAAAATGTACGGATCCAAGAAACGGTTTCAGGGTCAAGACTCGCAGTAGGTTCGTCCAGAAGAAGAAGGTCGGGTTTATTAATAAGGGCCTTAGCAAGAGAAACCCGTGTTTTTTGACCTGCAGAAAGTTTCCTAACCCTTCGATCAATAAAATCAGTTAGACGAAAAGTTTCTACCATTTCAATCACCGCGGACTTTACATCATTTAACCCATATAATTTAGCGTATACGGTTAAATTCTCCCGGACAGTTAACCGCTGAGGTAAATCAACATAAGGGGAGGAAAAATTCATTCTTTTAAGAGCAGAATAACGATCTTTAACAAAATCATAACCAAAAATATTTATTTTCCCATTTGTCGGAATTAACAAACCAAGTAACATAGAAAGGGTCGTTGTTTTTCCAGCACCATTACCACCAAGCAATGCTGTGATTGTACCTTTATTAAGTTCCAAGTTGAGGTGGTCTACTGCTCTAATTGAGCCGAAATCTTTGACCAACGCCTCCGTTTTAAGCACTATACTCATTATGCAAAGTAAGAATACAGCCTAATAATCACTTGGGTTTTTAAAAATAAAAATATCATAATACCCTAAATATAAACGAAGGCATCAATCTGATATTACCTTCATCAATTCTTTGCCGACAAACTCAGCTCCTTCTTCAACAGAACGATCTTTAAGAAAATCTTCGGAGTCCATAATATGCACTTTAACCCTGACTGTAGAAAAAGGAAAAGGAATTACGAATTTATCCCAAGAATTTAATTTAATGTGCCAACCATACTTAAAACCAAGTAAAAGAAGCGGAACTTTTGCAAGTTTCCCGACCAAGAGAACCCCTGGCTTAGCCTCATAAACAGGTCCCCTTGAACCATCGGGAGTAATCCCCACATCGTTACCATTTTTTAATGTTTTAACGAGATCCCGAATAGCCTTGGATCCTCCACGATTACTTGAACCACGAATTGCGTGGATACCAGACCATCCATAAAAAGCTTCAAGCCAGGCACCGTCACGACTCCCACTGATCAAACCAAAACATTTTCGATTACCCCTAAATCTTCTTTGCCATTCTCCAGCAAGAAATAAACGATTATGCCAAAGAGTTATTATGACAGGTTTATCATTTTTGACCACCTCCAGTTTGGATTTTGGATCAATAAATTTAAAACGAATTGTTAATACCCACAAACGATAAAAAAAACCAATGGGAAAAAATATAACTTTATATTTCAACCCTAAAGAAAAGGGTGATTGCGGAGAATTCCGCTGAGGTTTAATCATTTAAGGATTTAGAACTCAAGATTCAATCCAAGTTCTGCAAGGTGAGCGGGAACTTCATTTTCATGAAAATAACGATACCCCATACTTAGCGAAAATAATTCGCTAAATCTCCAGGAAAGTCCGGTTGATGCAGTTAGGAAAATGTCATGCTCTTTCCTTGAACTTAAATTATTATTATCTTCAATTAAGGACAAATAATAACCTATACCCACCCCTAAATAAGCTTCAAGTCGACTGATAACGGTAAACTCATAACCAAGGTCTAGATAACCGGCAAGGGTCTGACTATCACCAGTTAATTGCTTACCCAGAATATTGAGCTTTGAGCTATCATGAAAAGCATTAGCTTTATAAAATCCACCCATTCCAATTTTAAACCTATTAATGGTGAAACCACCAGCGATATTGGCGGAAAAACCAGGATCATATCTTTTGTAGGATCTCGGTGTTTTGTAGATTTTATGAGGAAATGCCATTCCGGGTCGCAATAAGAGATAATACCCTAAACCAGCGCGCTCGTTCGGGTTAAAAGTACTCACGACTTGATCGTCTTTTGTGAAAGTGCCAGGTGAGTCAACATTGAAGGCGAGTTGATTTTCAGGTGGCACAGGTTCAACAGGATTATCGATGAGAGGGTTGTCTCTGTTGACTCCGGTAGAAAAGGACAATGGAGGTTGAACAGCTCTTTCAAAAACGGGTCGCGACGGTTGGTTTGAAGTATCAAAAGGAGTCTTAAAATTGCCGTGAGAAGAAAGACCATAAAATATTTTATCGAACCTGTCCTGGAGGTTATGAAGTTTTTCGGAATAATTATTTAGCTCACCCTTCATTCCGTGAATTCTCTTCTGTTGATAGAAACTTTTATCGTCTATATTTTCGTAGTATTCAACCACAGGTTTTCTTGGGACTGAGGATCGATAGTCAGAGGTATAATCTGCTTGTGCCATTAAAAATGATTTGCAGAGGAGTGATGCTAGCAAATAGCACTTAAGCAGGGGAATAAAAAATGTAGGCAAGATATTCATTAGGGAAATACTGTGAATGGAAAATGTAAATAGAATCAATGAAAGACTAAATGTCTATCTTTTTTGTATCCATTGGCATTCTTCTACTTTTAAGCCAAGTTCGCCTTAGGTAAAAGTATAATAAATGAAAGCCAATAAAATATAATATATTAACCACAACACCCCCTATTAATGCAGTTCGTATACCATCTTCCTGACGAACCGCCCGGCGATGCGCCACTAAATTTCTAGCTAAAACCTGGTCCGAGGTCATAGGTAAGCGAGCATCATAAAACTCTGGGGGAAGTTGCAGGTCAATGAGTTTTTGTGGAACTTCAGGCTCTACATTTTTAATAATATCCCAGTAATCACGGGTTGAGGTATTCAAAAGAGGACCTACCTTGATTTCACGATGAAAAGTAAATTGTATAATACAAGCGGTTATAACTAAAAGGCCTTGTGAGACCAACCATGCCTTGGTACGGAGTTTCATTTGCCTCAAAGTAACTAATTTCTAGTTTCTTGCAAAAATAAACAACTATTTATGCTTCTATTGAAATTCATTGTTGCCAAGTAAGATTCTTTTTCGAAGAAAAGCTAACGGTAGATGAGGTTATTATATTTCTTTATGTCTTTTTTGTTTTTTTCGCTCTTTGCGAAAGCTCAGGTAGTACACACTGTTCAAAAAAATGAAACACTTAGTGCAATTGCTCAGAAATACGGGGTTTCTGCTAGTTCGATTCAAGCAGTGAACGGTATCTCCAATCCCAATCTTCTTTTTGTTGGTAAAAAATTAAAAATTCCAAGTGGATCTACTTCAGAAATTCCATACACCGTAAAAAAGGGCGATAGTTTAGGGAGCATCGCATCTCGATTTGGAGTAAAACTTAGCGAAATTTGCTCGCGCAATGGAATCGCAAGCCCAAATTTAATTAAAGTTGGTCAAAAGATAATCATCCCTGTCAAGGGTTCCACGAAACCTCCTCCATCCCTGCTCCCAAGCTCTTTAATTAAGTCTCTTTCATCGATTAAGCCTCACGCTGGAAAATGGAAAAAAATTATCATTCATCATTCCGCCACCCCTGTTGATGACGCAATGAATATGCATCGAGTTCATAAAGCAAGAGGGATGAAAAATGGATTAGCCTATCACTTTGTAATTTCAAATGGATCGAGAAAAGCTTATGATGGAGAAGTTTTTATTGGTACAAGATGGAAGGGTCAACTTGATGGCGGGCATGTAAAAAAACTTAGTTGGAATAAAACTTGTATCGGGATCTGCCTCATTGGGAATTTTGAACTTAAGACTCCATCAAATCGCCAACTTGATGCCCTTGAAGGCTTATGTGAATACCTGATGAAGCGCTGCAGGATCGCTAAGAGTCAAGTTACGACTCATAAAATCCTGCATCCGGGGCACACAGCCTGCCCTGGGAAATATCTATCCCTCCCCTCTTTTATTCGTAGGCTTAACCCTTAATTTGGCTAATCATCTTTTTGTCACGTGCAAAAAGTACTTTCCCAAAGCGGGATTCAGAATTTCTTGAAAATGCTTCTTTGAATTCGGAAAGATTAAAGATAGAATCAACGGGGTGTCTAATCTCTGTTAAAGCGAGTGGTTGAAGGACTTCATCAATTGCAGTTCTAATTTCATTTATACTTTTCTTTTTCCTCCAGCGATCCAACCAGAAACCCACAAAACGAATATCGTTAAAAATCAAATTGCGGGTTGGAAACCTAACATGTGAACCATCCATAGCACCAAAAGTAATGTGAACGGCTCCATCGCACAAGCATTTGGCCAATCGAATGGCACTTCGTCCCCCAACAGAATTAAGGGCTAGTGTGCAACCCTTACCATTGGTTAATTTCCCTATCTCTTCAACCGCATCATCCCGATCAAGAAAGACATCAGTTTTTGAAAATCCCAATATCCTGTCTCTTGCTTCTTTAGTTCTAACGAGACTAATGCATTGGATGCCTAGTTTTTGAGCAAACTGTATAACGGAGAGTCCTACCGCTGAATTACCCGCATTTTGAACAATAAAATCACCGGGTTTCAAATATTCAAAATCATTAAGTAACCGCCAAGCGGTCATCGGATTAAGAAGAGATATGGCGAGTTGATCGAGGGGGACCAAAAAAGGAAGCAGGAGGAGTTGATCTGCTTTTTCCATCATATATTCCTGCCAAGCACCAGAACCTTCAGGCAAAGCAACGGGTCTGCCAATCAATTTCTCGTCCACCCCTTCTCCTGTTGAATATATTGTACCCACGCCTTCCCTACCAGCAACTGCAGGTAGTTCACGCAATGATCCATATGAACCATTAATTAGCCCTAGATCAGATGGATGTAGGGCTGTTGCTTGCATTTGAATAATAACTTCACCCTGCCGACATGGAGGTAATGATTTGTTTTCTAATTTTAAAACATTGGAGGCTTCTCCAAATTCATTGTAACACAAGGCATCAAAAGATTCGGGGGTATTCATTTTTTTAACACTCCTATCGCAGACATCCATTCCTTAGCACGACTTGGCCAAGTTGATACAAAGTTTTTAGATTTCCTCATACCGTAACCATGACCGCCAAATGGATACAGATGAAGTTCATTCCCAATTACACCAGCTTTCTCAAGAGCCAGGTACAATAATGCACTACCCTCTGCGGGAACATGGTCATCACCTGTGTGGGCAAAAAAGCATGGAGGGCATTCAGGGCTCACTTGAACTTCAGGAAATAATTGAGACCTATCCTTTCGATTTACTAAATATGCGGGGTAAATTAAAATTGAAAAATCTGGCCGACAGGAAACCTCGTCTGAATTATCAAGCTTGGGGTATGTCCTTGCCTTGAAAGATGTGGCCATCATCACGGCTAGATTACCACCCGCCGAGAATCCAAGTATGCCGATTTTATCTTTAGCAATATTCCATTCCTGGGCATTTTGACGAATAAGCCCCAGCGCTCTTTGAGCGTCCTGCAATGGGGCATCATGCTTCTCACGACCTTTTCTTCGTGGAACCCTATATTTAAGAAGTATAGCGGTTACCCCAAAAGAATTTAGCCATTCACAAACATCTAATCCCTCATGCTCATAAGCCAAAATACTGTAACCGCCACCAGGGCAAACTAAGACAGCAGCTCCATTTGAATTTTTTGGATCTGCGGGAAAGATCTTCATGCTTGGTTTGGAAACATTGGAAATCCGAAGGACATCACTTGAATCCTTAGGAGGCTTTTCAAATTCGGCTTCAATTTCGCCCTTTTTTTCTCCCGGAGCTTCCCCTGGCCAAAGAAATATGACATCGCTGGGAACCGCTCTTAAACAAAAGGTGAAAAACAAAAATAAAGTACAAGATAAAATTCTCATGCATCTTCTAGACCTAAACTTATCAAAGTATGCAAAACAAAAGAGAATAATTGATTCATTTTTATTTTGCGAAATTAGGAAATTTTTCAACATATGTAATAGTAATGAAATTATTTCTCCTTTCTTTAACATTCTTTTTTCTTTCATCTGCTCTTCCGGCAAAGAAAAAACTTTCAACCACTGAATTAATCCGACCCTTAATTAATATAAATAATTTTGGATCCGGGAACACTGCCGCGATTAAAGTATGGCCAAAAGTCGCCAGTTTACCTTCATCTGAAGTCCCTGAATTGCTTAAAGCGATGAACCAAGCAAATCCTCTTGGAGATAATTGGATTCGAGGAGCACTAAGTAAAATTTGCGAAAAGAATAAATCTAGCCTGCCCATTGCAAAAATTATTGCATTTCTCAAAAACCAATCAAATCAAGATGGAGCGAGGCAAATGGCTTATGAAATAATAGAGGCTTATAGACCTGCAATAGCTGATACATTAGCCCCATCATTTATTGATGATCCAGCGGCAGATCTACGAAGAGTATCTGTCGCCTTAATGATTGATCGGTCTAACAGTATTAAAAATGAAGCAAAGAAGAAAGAACTCCTGCTCAGCACTCTTAAGAAAGCTCGTGAAGTTGCTCAAATAAAAGAAATCAGTAAAACCCTTAAAGAAATGGGGCAAGATATAAACATTACTAAGCTAATGGGTTTCCTCTTAAAATGGCATACAGTTGGCCCCTTTGATAACAAAGAAAGGATGGGTTTCAACAAGAAGTTTCAACCTGAAGAAAAAACGGATCTTGATCAAAAATACAAAAGTATGAATGAAACCATAACATGGTCTCCCTTTTCAACTACAGAAGAATTTGGAATGCTGGATATAAATCAACAATATGGTGAAATAAAAGAAGTCTGTGCCTATGCTCAAACTACTTTTCTGTCCAAGGATAGTAAACCTGCACACTTTCGAATAGGCTCAAAAAACGCTTGGAAACTTTGGCTCAACGGCAAACTTCTTTTCGCCAGAGATGAATATCACCGAGGGAAAACTAGAGTTGATCAATTCATTATCGAAGGTGAGTTAAAAAAAGGAAAGAATTTAATATTACTTAAAATTTGTCAAAATGAACAAACTCAATCCTGGACAAAACAATGGGAGTTTAATTTTCGCGTTACCGATCGAACTGGCTCCGTTATTCACACTATTGAACCTGTATCTTATTGAAATAAACATGAAGAAACTTTTCTCGCTAATCCCATTCTTTTTTCTCCACAACCTGACTCATGCTGATTGGCTTAATTTTCGCGGATCGCATGGTAATGGAGAAGCCTCATTCCGTTCTATTTCTCAATTATCAAACACAAATCCCACATCGTGGAAAGCAATCTTGCCCGGGCGTGGTCTATCAAGTCCTATCCTAGTGAAGGACAAGATTTATATTACTGCATCAAGTGGGCCCAAACAAGAAACCCTCCATATTCTTTGCTTCTCACAAGATCAAGGCGAGTTAGAATGGGAGAGAAAATTTAAATCAACAGGGCGCACAATCTGCCATGAAAAAACTTGTGTTGCTGCACCAACAATGACGAGTGATGGAGAAGTAGTCATCGCACAATTTTCTTCAAATGATGTTTTTTGTTTAGATTTGAAAGGAGAATTAATTTGGCTTCGCGGATTAACTTACGATTTCCCCAATGCGGCCAATGGTCTGGGGATGTCATCTTCTCCCGTGATCACTCAGGGAGTTCTGATTGTCCAAGTTGAAAATGATGCGGACTCTTTTACAACTGGTATCGATATAAAAAACGGGATATCAATATGGAGAAAAACTCGTCCCAAGGGTGCAAATTGGACATCACCAGTTTTGTTCGGTTCAGGAAAAAAACAAAAGGTTGCCCTCCAATCCAAAAATGGAATCTCAATTATTAACCCAAAAACAGGAGATGAATTCTGGAGTTTTGATGAAGGTGCCTCAACCATACCATCTTCTACTCCAATTGGCGAAATCCTACTTGTTCCCTCTAATGGAATGATCGCACTCAAGGGACGAATTGACCAGAAGTCACACACTCAATTATGGCAGGATAATAAATTAGGTCCTGGTACAGGAAGTCCAACTATTTCCGGGGATTACTTTTTGGTTATCAATAAAGCCAATGTCCTAACCTGTGCACAAATTACAACCGGAGAAATCTTATGGCGCATGAGAATAAAAGGACCATCGAGCGGTTCGCCTATTGCTACATCATCTCATCTATATTTCTTCAATGAAGATGGACTAGGCCAGGTCATTGAAATTAACCGAAATGAAGGCAAACTTGTTTCAAGTATTGATCTGGAAGAAACCATTTTATGTACACCTGCAATTTCAGAAAAAGCCTTATATGTAAGATCCGATAGACATTTATGGAGGCTTTCGGGAAATTAAAAGTTAACCCTTACCAATGGTTTAGCCTGTTTAAATTTTGCAATTTCAGTATCAAGAATTTCACAATTCCAAATAGATAGATCTTCCAATGGGCGGAGCGACAGAAGAGATTTTAAGCTTTTTCCCGAAACCCTTGTTTCAGAAAGGTTTAAGCTTTTCAAATTTGGCATCTTCGACAATTGGTTAATACCCAAATCCCCAATTTCTGTCGCTCGAATATTTAATTTAGAAAGGTTTTTAAAATTTGAAATAGTTAAGCAGGATTTATCTGTAATACTTGAATTCCGAAGATCTAAATGTGTAAGATGATCACCCAAACTTGATAGTTTGGAAATAACTTGGTCGTTGATTTTATCCCCATCTGTGACTGCCCGAACTTCAATTAGTGGATTCCCCTTACCTATCGGACGAACCATGAGTGATGAACTCAATTGAAAACCAGTTAAACGAGAAGATGTTATTGGGGTTAATCCACGTGCCAATTGATCATAGAACAAAAGATATTTGGGTAAGTCATGAACTGAGGTGCCACTCGAAACTGGCTCGCGAACTCCTTCTGTGGCACCCACCCACCTGCCAAAATCAACCCCTTGAGCAATCCACTTTCTAATTAACTCTTTTTCAATAAAGGTTAGAGGGTCTCCCTTAGGAGGCATAATATCATCATCATCAGAAGGTAATATAATTCTTTGATAAAGTGAACTTTGGCTTGGATGATCTACTACAACAATTGCCCCGTCATCACTTCCCGCCATGATATGCCCAGCACCATCAAGGCGTAAACCGGCCTTTGGTTTCTTTATTCGCCCATTTTGCTCAAAGGGTGCTTGATGGCATTCAATGCAACGATCCTCGAGAATAGGTAAAACTTCCTTCTTGAAGTCAACCACGGCTAGAAGTTCAAATTGAACGATTGTTAAAATCAAGAATATAAAAAAAAGTTTGTTCATAGGTAGTTACGGAATTACATTTTTTATTCCCATTTTTGCGAGCAAGGAAAACACTCCTTTTGTAAAAATTTTCCTACAGTCAGATTCTTTTTTGTTGGAATACATCGGATTAACAGGTTCTATTAAGTTATAAAACTCTCTTCATTCTTTAACCTTTTAGGATATTTACTGATGGTGTTTCTACTCTTTCCCCCATGGAAGTGTCCAAATAAAAAAGGAAAGCACCCTGACCTAATGAAATTCGATAAAAGACACTATGCTAATGGGTCAGGTGATCCGAATTACGCCTGGTAATCCTGAAGGAAGATCAAAAAATTATACCTATTAACGGAGACAGATTTAAACCATATATCAAATAAGGAAAAACAATTATCATTTCAGGGATTTTCTTTCATTAAGTTTATTGATATGTATTCTAAACTAAGAAAGTGTTTAGATTTACATTTAATAAACTTTCCACAGAAAATAATTTTGATCTTAACCAACTAGGAGTTAAAAATGTCTTTTACTAAACAAAATATTATTGATTTCACACTTGAAGAAAAAATCGGGTTTATGGAATCATTTTTGGTTTTATATAACCAAAGACCGGTCGAAAATAATCAAGGGGGAATGAAAATCCCACACCTTTATAACCTATATTTAATATTAAAAAAACTAAAGCCTAAGCTTATTGTTGAGAGTGGTGTTTGGCACGGACAAGGCACTTGGTTTATGGAGCGTGTTTGCCCAGATGCTAAAATTATTTCTTTTGATATAGATTTGAGTAATAGGCACTTCATATCTGAAAAAGTTGAATATTATCAACATGATTTTTCACAATTCGATTGGGAAGATTTTTTTGAACAAAAAGTAAATTACAATCCAAGCAATACACTTCTTTTCTTAGATGATCATGTTGATTTCAATAAGAGAATTGAAAAAATATTAAATTCAAAATTTAAGTTTGTTGTATCCGAAGACAATTACCCATCTAATCAAGGTGACTGTATTACTCCCAAAAAAATTCTAGAATCTAATAAATATGTGATTGATAAAGATGGTCATCGACAGTGGAAAAAATTCGATGAAAATGTAAAACTTATTTTTGAAAAATCAATAGTTCATTACGAGGAATTATCTCCAATTTATAAAATCAATGTTACCAGGTGGGGTGACTCAGGAGATATTTATAGAACTCCGAAACCACATTTTAGATTTGATTTCTTCGATGATCCTATAATTATCGAAGAGATGCTTTACTACACTTGGATATGCTTGATGGAATTTACAAGTAAGTAGCATTTTACATTCAATAATGACAATGAATGAAATTCAGATTTTAGATTTACATCTCATGAACTTACAATAGCACAACCCTCATTTAATATCTTTGGTTCAATTAATAGAGACATTTCTTTATTCGATCATTTTGCTTTAATGATTCCATTAACTTATGAAACTAAATTCTTTTATAACTATTGTTCTCTTCATTCTCCAAGGAGAATGCCACCTATTTCCACAATCATGGAAATGGCAGAATGAAGAGGGAAAACACATTGACCTGCTGTACGCCGAAAAAAAAATTGCCCGTTATGTTTATGAGAAAATGGACCCGAATGACCGCGAGCGAACTTATAAGCCTTTTCATCACATTTACCAATCCAATGGCTCAGATTTCCTGACAAAAGGTCCGGGTGGAAAATTCACTCATCACCGGGGGATCTATTTCGGTTTCTCAAAATGCACAGCCTTTGATAGAGGAGAGAACCAAGTCATAGTTGACACATGGCACTGCAAGCGTGGTTACCAAACCCATGAAAAAGTAATAAACCAAAAAGCAGGCAGAGATACCGCAAGCCAAACCGTAAAGATTGCATGGAGGGTAGATGATGGAACCATATTCGCAACTGAACATCGAACACTTTCTTTTTCAATACTTGAAGACGATTCTGTTCAAATTGATTTTAAATCAAAACTCAGTACCGACCAGAAACTAGTTAAATTTGACGGAGATCCCCAACATGCCGGTTTTCAATTCAGGGCATCCAATGAAGTGGCTGAATCGAACAGTAAGCAGACCTATTATATTCGACCGGTCGACGGTAAGGATGTTAAGGGAAAAACGAAAAATTGGCCTAAGGACACAGATATGACTAATTTATTATGGAAAGCACAAAGTGTTGTTGTTGGCGGAAATCGATACACTACAGTTTACCTCGATCATCCAGGCAACCCTAAGCCTTCGTTTTTCAGTGAAAGAGATTATGGTCGATTCGGATCATATTTCAAATCGGAAATTACTCCCAGCAAGCCACTTTTAGTGAAATACAGGCTAAATATTTCTCTAAAAGAAAGGTCCATCAAAGATTGCAAACATCTGAGCAGTCTTTTTGTAAAAACATTTTAATGTAAGGGTACTCTTTTTTTTGCCCACGAACCTACCACCCTACCTACTCGCATTTAGTGCGGGTGCGTTTTATTCAATTAGTGCGTTGCTTTGCAAAAGAGGACTCGAACTTGGTGCCGGTACCATAAGGTCTTTGATCATTTCCAATTGGATTATGGCTTTCTTTTTTATTCCTTATCCATTGATTCAAGGGAGCATTCCTGAAAGTGCTGATTTACTCGCTGGATTCACTCTAGGAGTAATTTTCTTTCTTTCTCAGTTTACCTGTTTTTTAGCTCTACAACAGGGAGATGCGTCCATGGTTACTCCTATCATGGGGGCAAAACCAGTTTTCGTTGCTTTTTTTATTTTTACCTTTGGACTTACAGGGGTTCCCTCCCCGGGTACTTGGGTTGCCGTCTTACTCGCCACTATTGCAATTGGTTTAATCGCATGGCCGGAAAAAGGCGGAAAGATTCGCCTTTCAGCAATCTGCCTTGGTTTATTGACCGCATCCGGATTTGGCTTAACCGATGCACTTGTACCTCACCTGGCCCAGCAGTCAACTCCGGCACATGTTATATTTACTATGTTTATTACTGTTGGAATAGGGTCTTGCTTTCTTCTCCCCTTGGTAAAGGGTAGATTTTTCTACCTGGAAAGAAATGCAGATAAGTGGATGATTGCTTCTTGTATACCAATGGGTATACAAGCAGTGCTCATGTCATTAGCTATGGGTTTTTACCAAGTTCCAGCAGAAGCAAATGTTTTTTATGCCTGCCGTGGAATCTGGGCAATTTTTTTAGCCTCTTGGATAGGCAAGCGGATTGGATTAAATGAGGGAAAAATGAGCAACCCGGTCTTCAGAAGAAGGTTACTGGGAGCCTTTCTTTTAATATTGGGTATATATTTTACCCCCCTTGGTGCTCCGCAATGAAAATAAATAGTAAATATCTTAGCGTGAATTAAATATTTCTAACTTTTCTTTCAAAATACTAAAAACAATATCATGCTCAGCCAAAGGATTAGTTTGGTAAATTTTCATTTGTGGAAATAAAGAGGATGCATTTTCGCAAATTTTGGCCAAGTCTCCGCCCTCACCAGCATGCCTGCCAGAAAGTAGAAAAAATAAGGCAACTACCACATCCCGACTTCCTTCCTGCCCCCATTTCAAAAGTAGTTCTTCAAGTAAGGGTTCGTTAAAAGAATACTGATCACCTTCCCTACGCTCCATGGAGCAGGTCGAAAATTCGGATTCAGTATAATTTTGTATCTTACGCAAATTTGCCCCCACTTGTTCCCTAACTCTATTAACTTCAGCTATCGGAGTCCCATGATCAACCATGGCAACACGAGGAGTTGAAAGGTGTTCCCTATCAATCAAGTTATTAATTTCACCTGCTAAAGCCTGGGCTAATCGATGGTCTCCATCTATATGCAGGCAATCGAGAACCTGATAAGAACGACCGACCTCTTCTCTTCTCCACTCTTCTAATCTTGAAACCAACCATTCGGTAATTCCTCGACTCGGTCCAAGAAAAAGGGGGAGTATCAATAAGGACTTTTCTTTTTTGCCACGTGGACTTGTTAAAAAAGTGCCAACCGTTTCAGCTTTAATATCGTCAAGGTCAGAAGGTTTAATCTTATTGGAATGAAGCAAACCGACAGGTAATACCTCAAACTCAGTTTCTATCGACAATTTTTGAGCGACTCGCCGAAGACTAAAAATAGCTTCGGGTCGAAGGGAACCATTGTCGACCAACAAACAAATTGGTAATTTCATGCGCTTTCTCGTTGACGAAGGTTGAGTCGCGTGCAAGAAAATAATTCTAGAAGATTAGCTATGGGATGGCTAGTCGTAAATTAGCGGGAGATTTAAGTATGAAAAATTCAATGTGGATGGTGGGTGTTTTAGTTGTGGTATCCTTTTTGACTAGTTGCTCTAAGAGCAAGGGTCCTAGTCCGGAAGATACATCACTTATAAAGGGAACTGACAGGGGGACATTCATTGGCTCTGCAGAAGATTTTGCCGAGCGAAATGGTGATGATCTATCCCCAATCGGGGCAACAATATCCGGTCTCGATGGTGAAGATGGCCTCTTGCCGCAAGATCCTTTTTGGAGCGATTCGGATAACCTGGCAAATGGAGATCGTCCATTTGATCCCATATTCTTTGGCTTTGATCAATACAGCATAGGTCCTGAAGAGAGGACCAAACTTCAAGATATTGCCTCATTTCTAGCGTCTTCACCCAATGCCCGAATTTTAGTCGAAGGCTATTGTGACTGGAAGGGAACCCCGGCTTACAACAAGTCACTTGGTGACCGCAGAGCTGGTAGCGTTAAAAACTACCTTATTGATCTCGGAGTTGACTCATCAAGGGTAGAAATCATTTCAATGGGCGACGAAATAGCCACACCTGATGCTGATCCAACTACTGCTGGTTTGGAAAGAAAAGCTCAGTTCCTCGTTCTCAAAGATTCTTGATTTTTACAATCATGAAACCTTTAGTATTAATTTTTACTCCTCTTGTCTTTTTTCTTTTTGCTTCTTCCTGTGCCAAAAAAGTAGAACCTGAAACGACGCTTAGCCGAGGGGGGCAAAGTTTGGACGACTCGAACGATCCAAGCCTCGGTTTTAATGACGGTTCGGATGATCTTGCAGGATTAGGTGACCCACTCAGGGGAAGTTTTGACGAAACAGATCCTCTTGCACCTCGTGACCCTGCCCTTTCTGCATTTGACGATCCACTGAATGTGATTCGACCCTTTGATCCCGTTTTTTTTGGGTTTGATCAATATAACATTAATTCTACCGAAAGAGATAAAATTACCGAAATTGCAGATTTTCTGAAGTCAAACTCTCAAGCTAGGCTTCTGATTGAAGGATATTGCGATTGGAAGGGAACTCCAGATTACAATAAATCACTGGGGGATCGTCGAGCTACCACTGTTAAAGACTACCTTATAGAGCTAGGTTGTGAAGGCAATCGAATCGAAGTTATCTCCATAGGTGATGAAGTCGCTGTCCCTAATGCGGATACAGAACAATCCAGACTGGATCGAAGAGCAACTTTTGTTGTCTCCAAAGGAAACTAGTCCAAAACCTTTGATTCCTTTTGAAGGGATCAAATCCATTCCATTAATTACTGAAGTGGTAGTTTAGTATGTCCTAATTCTCCCTATTCTTTACCACATATCCTAGTTGTCTTATTGACATTTTTTCTCTCTCCTGCATCTTTTGAGACTCAATCTCAAAAACCAATGAAAGTTTTCATATTATTAATTAGTTTAGCATTTATTTTTCTTCAGTCTTGCTCGAACTCGCCTGAGGGACAGAACGACAACATAGACGGGAACATATCCCTTTCCATTCGAAGTCTTAATATAGCACTCAAGCCTAATAAAAATGTTCAGGCACAAAGGGTAGATGAAAAATCTTTAGGGAAAGCACTGGAAAAAATCATTGGGGTTCCAGTCAACATTTCAACTCCGAGTAACAAAACTATTATTGAAGCTGGTTTAGCTAATAAAACCATTGATATTGGATATGTAAGTTCAAGCGATGCCATTTCGTTTGCTGATAATCAAGTGGCAGAAGTTCTCGTCGCCGGACAACATGAGAGTGTGGATCCTCAGGGTAATAATTATAAAGGCCCATATTATTTTAGTGTTTGGCTATCATTAAAAGACCGGTCCTATAAAAATATTGCTGATTTAAAAGGGAAGAAAATTGCATTCTCATCAAGAACAAGTACTTCAGGTTACCTTATTCCTTGCTGGGATCTTATTAAAAAAGGCATTATTCCTGAGGGAGGTTCCTTAAAGGATTTTTTTGGTGAGAATAATATTTTTTTTGGTACTGGATATGTAAGTGCGGTTGAACAGGTACTTGAAGGTAAGGCAGAAGCGGCGGCTGTAAGCTATTATGTTTATGAAAAAGATAAACACTTAGAACTAGCACAAAGAGAAAAACTACAAGTTATTCAAAGGCAGGGCCCCGTAGCCTCCCACACTTTTTGTGCTCGGATGAGCTTAAGCGCTAAAGATCGAAGTATCATTAAAGATGCACTCATCCAAATAGTGGAAGATGAACCAGAGCTCAGTCAAAGTCTTTTTGGAGGAACTTTAACTAGCGTAAATGCCTCGGAGCATCTTAAAGCACCACGCCAAGCTCAATTAAAGGTTTCCACTCTCAAGGATTAATTACGAAAACCGACACCTTTTCTATTTTGGGTCTAGTTTACTAAAATGAAACTACTAAAGACTCACAAGTTAGGCTTATCAAGAAACGGTAAATGGCTCTTTCGAAACTTAAACCTTAAAATACCAAGCGGTTCTCTAGTTGCGATCCTAGGCCCTTCTGGAGTTGGAAAATCCAGCCTTCTTTCCTGCCTGTCAGGCTCGGAAAAACAAACAGAAGGCAAGGTTGAATTTGAAGTGAAGAGTGACAACATTCGTACGCCTGAAAATATTAGTCCTGAATTAGGTATTATTTTTCAGAGCCTCCGATTAACTGAACATGTAACTGTTTTAGAGAATGTACTTTACGGAAAGATTGCACAGTACGGCATCAAGCAGTCCATTCTAGGTTTCCCCGCAAAAGATAGGGAGTTAGCCTACCAGATCCTCAAAGACCTTGGTATCGCCCATCTTGCCCACAAATGGACCTCCCAAACTTCAGGCGGAGAGAAACAAAGAACTGCAATTGCCCGTACCCTTTTCCAGAATCCAAAGATTATCCTAGCAGATGAACCTGTCTCTAACTTAGATACCTATTACTCTGGACGGGTTATGGGACTTTTACGAAACCTTGCCTCCCGAGATGGTAAAATCATCCTGACTGCACTTCATGACCCTCAACTAATCTCTCGCTTCGCGGACTTTGCACTCAGCTTAAATCCCGAACATCCTGAAGGTTGGAATTTAAGAGCAATTAATTCAGGGGTATGAATTTAAAAGAAAATAAAAACGTAAGTTCACATGAATTGCCTGTTCGAAACTGGTATGAAAGGCTGAATTTCCTTAATATTTTAATTATAATTTTTTTATTCCTAACCATATTTTCTGGAAAAAACCTGATGCAGGATAATCGTCCAGCCGATGTAATGGCTGGAATTGATTATTTCTTAAAAAAATTCTTCCCACCCGACTTTTCTGATTTTCACCTCATATTAGAATCCTTGGGCGAGACCTTTCAAATCGCTATTGTCTCCACTTTTATTGCAGTTACCCTGTCTTTAATTATTTCCTTGGCTGCATCAAGAAATATCTCCCCCATTTGGTTAGTTCAAATTACTCGAATGTTTCTCAATATTACCCGCACTTTACCAAGTCTTATATGGGCTTTCCTTTTTGTTATCTTTTTTGGCCCTACTCCTATTGCAGGTGTTTTTGCCCTTACATTTTACAGTCTTGGGTATCTAGGTAAATTTTTTAGCGAAAGTTTTGAATCAATGGATATAAAAGTAGCTCGTGGTCTGAGACTGATTGGTGCAAGTCCAGTACAGGCATTCCTATACGGCCTTTGGCCAAATGTTAAAGCCCAGGTATGGAGCCAGTCTTTATGGATGCTTGAATATAATATTCGTTCAGCAAGTATCATTGGCCTTGTAGGAGCAGGAGGTATCGGAATGGAGCTCAATAAAGCAATGGAGATGGCAAGCGGTTTTCAACGCGTTACTGCCATACTCATATGCATTCTAGTTATCGTTATCATTCTAGACCTGCTAGGTCAGGCAGTACGCCGTTGGATTACGCAAAAAATTAGTCCGAAATCAATTTCCGACTAATTCTTTAAAGAACACTTCAAAGGAATTAATCGCCCGATCCATAATGTCGAGGTGAAAACTTTCATCTGGAGCGTGTAAATTGTCTTCGTTGGTAAACAACCCAATCATAAGCGAATCCAAACCGGCAACCTCTTTCAAGTCCTGAATAATAGGAATACTTCCACCCTCTCTAAGGAAGATTGGACTCGATCCAAAACCTTTCTCAATACAACCCTCTGCAACCTTGAATGCTTTTTTCATTAAGTCAGTCTCCTCTCCCGTTGAACCTGGCTTGCCAGGTGGAATGACTACATATGGATCTCCCCCACCTTTAATTTCAACCTCGACACGAACGGCAGCAGGACAAGCTTGAATGATTGCCTTTTTAACTTTTTCAGCGATGTCATCCGATTTTTGATCCGGTACCAATCTGCAGGTGATCTTAGCAAATGCTTCCGCAGGTATTACTGTTTTAGAACCTTCCCCCTGATAACCGCCCCCAACACCATTAAATTCCAAAGTTGGGCAAAATCGAATAGCTTCAAGAGATGAATAACCAGGTGGCGGGAAAAAATCAGTCACACCCAAAAACCGGGCATATTCCTCCTCTGTGGTAGGTAATTTTGAAAGTTCCTCACGTTCCCACTGCTTCGGGGGGCGAACTGCATCATAAAACCCGGGTACGGTTACGCGGCCTTCGTTATCGTGAAGAGAGGAGCAGGCATGCATCAATGCTTGCAGTGGATTCAATAAAGCACCTCCATGTACACCTGAGTGTAAATCCTGCTTAGGGCCAAAGACCTTAACCTCCATAGCACATAAACCTCGTAAACCGGTAGTTACAACTAATTGATCTGGACCAGGACTACCTGTGTCTGAAACTAAAAGTAAATCTCCCCGCAATTTATTTTTATGCTCCTCAAGAAAGCCTCTAAAACTGGGACTCCCAATTTCCTCCTCCCCTTCAATTAAATAAGTAATATGAATGGGATAATCTGGAATATCGCGTAAAACTCGAGCCAAAGCAGCCATATGAACTATTTGAGGCCCCTTATTATCAGCTGCTCCACGACCATAAAGCCTCCCACCTCTCTCTACTGCAGCAAATGGATCTGACGACCATAAATCGAGTGGATCAGGGGGCTGAACATCGTAATGTCCATAAATCACCAACCGGGGCCATGATGGATCCCCTCGGGTACCCAAAATTATTGGATGAATGGGAGTGGGGACAAGATTCACATCAAATCCCAATTCTTCAAGCCGTGCACATGCAAATTCACGAGCACCTTGAACCCCATTCGCAAACTTGGAATCTGCGGAAACACTTGGAAACTGAACATACTGACGAAGAGCGTCAACGGGGGATTTTAAAAGAATACTCATGGGTTTGGTTTTTCTCCTCGAGCCAACTTGGCTTCTCGATAAAGGCCTAAAGCATGTTCCATATTTGCCTCCAGAAACTCGATTCGATTTCCGGGGTTAGGGTGAGTGGAAAGAAACTCGGGCATTTTTCTTTTTTTCCCACCCTGCATTTTTTTCCAAAAAGAAATAGCCCCCCTAGGATCATATCCTGCCATGGCAGCGTAAAATAAACCGCGATGATCTGCCTCCCTCTCCTGGGACCTTGAAAAAGGCAAAGCCATCCCGACCGTTGAGCCAACCCCATAAGCACCGGTAGCAAGAACTCGATCGGTCGAGCTTTTATTACGCATTGCCGTATTTAAAATAACTCCCCCCAAGGCAATGCCCATAGCCTGAGAGATTCTTTTGTTACTGTGCCGAAAGGCAACATGGGCAATTTCATGCCCGATGACTGCAGCAACCTCGTCTTCGTTGCCATTGGCAAGGGTAATAAGGCCACTATTGACTCCCACTTTACCTCCGGGCATGGCAAATGCATTTGGCTCGTTTTTCTCAAAAACCACAAATTCCCACTCCGTGCCAGGTAAATCAACTTGCGCAACACCAGCTATTCTCCTCCCAATTCTTTCAATCATTGCTTGATGCGATGCATTACTTGAAATCCGTTCGGATTTCTTCATCTTAGAAAATTGGCTTTTCGAACGTTTTGCCAAATGTTCGTCTGAAAGCATGGCTGTACCACAACCGGAAAAACCTAATAACAAGCAAAAAGTAATTAGGGGTAGAGAAAATTTAATTTCTTTCAAAAAATACATAATTGAAACTACATACTAACTAATTTTAAATAATAATCGAATCACATAAAATAATATTTAAAACTTCCTAGTGGCGAAAATGCCTGACTTTAGTAAAAACCATAGCCATACCTCTTTCATTCGCAGCCGCAATTACATCTTCATCGCGCACGCTGCCACCAGGCTGAATGGCTGCACTCGCACCAGCTTCAGCAGCTGCAATTAAGCCATCCGAGAAAGGAAAAAAAGCATCCGAAGCAACAACTGATCCATCGAGGGACAATTTCGCTTCTCCAGCTTTCCAAACCGCAATTTGAGAACTATCCACACGGGACATCTGTCCGGCTCCAACTCCCAGGGTGCGTTCATCACCTGTATAAACAATAGCATTGCTCTTAACATGTCGAACCACACGCCACCCGAATAACATTGAACGCCATTCCTTCTCTGTTGGTTGACGCTCAGTGACCACTTCAAATTCCTTTGGATTGATTCTCTTTTGATCTCGATCTTGTGCAAGAAAACCACCCGGTACAGTCCTGACCTCCTGTAATGTTTCAGGACCAAACCCAGACTTGGATACCAAAAGCCTTAAATTTTTCTTTTTTTGAAAAAGAGCCAGAGCCTCGCCCGTAAAACCTGGGGCAATAATTACCTCGCAAAAAATTTCAGCAATTTTTTCGGCCAAGCCAACATCCAATGTGTTATTAACAACAATGATGCCACCAAAAGGAGCCTGCCGATCCGTCGCAAAGGCACGCTCCCAAGCTGTTTCAAGATTATCCGCACTGGCAACACCACAAGGGTTGGTATGCTTTAAAATTGCTACAGTTGGTCGTTCAAATTCACCAATCAAGTAGGCTGATGCAGAAATATCCAAAATATTATTGTAACTTAATTCCTTGCCCTGAAGTTGATCAAAATAATCAAGAAAATCTCCGTACAGAGCTGCTTGTTGATGTGGGTTTTCCCCATAACGTAATGCCATTGATTTATTAGCCTGAAAATCAAGGGAACTAGGGAACCCTGAGATAGAATCCATGTTTGGTTCTTCAGAAACTTGGTTGGAAAAATAATCACTAATCGCTTTATCGTAGGCCGAAGTTCTCTGAAAAACTTTTAATGCCAATTCTTTCCTAAACTCAGTCCAGTCTTGGTCTGAATTCATTGCTTCAAGCAAACGATTATAATCAGCTGGATCGCAAACGACCGAAACATCTCGATGGTTTTTTGCGGCACTCCTCAACATGGAGGGACCACCAATATCAATTTGCTCAATCGCCTCCTCAAAAGAAACATTAGACCGTGCCACTGTTTCTTCAAAAGGATAAAGATTTACAACCACTAAATCAATCATGGCAATATCGTGTTCTTCAGCAGCTTTTATATGATCTGGATTATCACGTAGGCAAAGAAGTCCACCGTGAACCTTGGGATGTAAAGTTTTTACACGACCGTCCATCATTTCTGGAAATCCCGTTCGCTCGCTCACATCTCTTACAGAGATTCCCTCATCCCTAAGCATTCGGGCGGTTCCACCGGTCGAGAGAAGCGTGAAGGAGTGATCATCCACCAAGGAGCGGGCAAATGGAACGAGTCCAGATTTATCACTTACTGAGAGAAGAGCGAATTTTTGCATCTCTTCTTTTCTGTTTTCATTGGGCTAAGGTGCAAGCGTATTTAGCGTTTTTTTTCATATTCTCTTAAATTAAGGAAAAGAATTGGTCTTTTCATTAAGCATGCTATGCTAAAATTTAAATTTGGGAATCGTGAAAGAAGAAAGCATAGAATTGGATGGTCTAAATGCATCCCTTGATAAGTTGGTTCATCATAAAGAAAAATCAACCGTCAAAGGAATCAACCTTCACGCTTTCATTTATTTCATCACCATAAGTAATTTAAGTGATCGTAAAGTTACTCTACTGGGAAGAAAATGGATTCTTGCCAACAGTGATGGAACCACAACGGTTGTTGAAGGTGATAAAATAGTCGGCGAAACCCCTACAATACAACCCGGAGAAACCTTTTCCTATAATAGTTATCATGTTACTCATCTTTCAGCTGAAGCTTCTGGTTCTTTTCACGGCTATGATGAGTTTAATAAAAAGATCCATGTGAAAATTAATCCATTTCACCTAGATATCCCAGAGGATACAGATATAGACACGCCTCTTTCATGAGATTCCTTGACCTTAACCCCCATGGTGGGATAGGAGCAAATTGCACCATATGTGAGTCCGGAGGCTTTCGTTTTGCAATCGACTCGGGACTCCATCCAAAATTCGCAGGTCTTGAATCGATTCCTTCCCATGCAGAGATTGAACGGGACTCGCTTGACTTTATCATTCTTACCCATTGTCATTTAGATCATCTAGGCAGTCTCCCGCTTCTGTCTAGGGAACACCAGGATGCTCCTGTCCTGCTCAGTTACCCTAGTTCAATTCTTGCCCGAAGAATGCTATCTAATTCCATCTCGGTGATGAAGAGACAAAGGAACGAGCTAAACCTGAGGGAACTGCCGCTCTACGGAAGGGGCGATCTTTCCGATCTGTTTGATAGAATGAGGACGCTTTCCATTCAACAACCATTCACCCTAGAGAAAGATGGAAGGTCCATACAAGTAACTCTTCACCACGCCGGGCATGTTGCAGGTGCAGTATCAGTTGAAATAAAAACCCCAAAGGAACGAATTCTATTCACTGGAGATATTCTCTTTGATGGACAACGTACGTTGGACGGAGCACAACCGCTAATGGAGAAAGTGGATACTCTCGTAACTGAAACGACTCGTGGTCTATCCGCCCGCGATCCTTCTCGACAGCGTGAAGCAGAAATCGTCAACCTACTTGAAGAATCAAGAAAAGCACTATCCCGGGGTGGATCTGTTCTCATTCCTGTCTTTGCGCTTGGGCGGATGCAGGAAATGCTTGTTGTTATGGACGAGGCGATTAAAAGAGGTGCGATTCCCAAAGTCCCTGTTTTTTGCTCGGGCTTGGGTATGGATTTAGTTAATCACTTTCACGAAATTTCTAAAAACACGAATCGTATTCGATTTAATCGGAAGGTTTTAAGAAGTTTAGGAGCACGACCATTGCCTAGAAAACTAGAACCTGGACGCGAACCACCAATGCAGGGAATCTATCTAGTCAGTAGTGGTATGCTGGTCGAGCAAACCCCATCCTATGTCATGGCTTCTTCCATGCTCGGGGATGATCGCAATTGCATTCTTTTTGTAGGGTATTGTGACCCCAGCACCCCTGGCGGAAAACTGCTAGAGAGTAATCATGGTGAACCTTTCGAATTTGAGGTCTTTAATCATATTGAACCTATTCGTGCAAAAATTAAACAATTTGATCTGAGTGGACACGCAGACAGAGAACAACTTGTTGCATACGCAAAAAAACTCTCGCCTAAAAATATTTTTTTACACCACGGCGACCCCGAAGCTCGTGAATGGTTCGCTCATGCACTTCAACCAATTGGTGCAAAAATTATTAATCCAGAACCCCTACAATTTTATGAAACCTGATAATTCCGAACAATCCCCTCTAGCAGAACAACTCGATCAAGTTTTCATCCGCCCGTCAGGACGAGAAATTGACGAGATGCGTAAAGTTACATTCCAAACCGGAATTGCCCCCCACGCCAATGGGTCTGTGCTTTGCTCTTACGGAGATACCCAAGTTATTTGCGCTGCGATGGTAGAGGACCGGGTGCCCGGTTGGATGCGTCAGCAAAAAGTCGGTGGTGGATGGCTTACCGCAGAATATAGTATGCTACCCTACTCAACTCTCAGCCGGAAAGATCGTCCAATAAGTAAGGGTAAACAGGACGGACGAAATATTGAGATCCAACGCTTGATTGGTCGTTCTTTGCGGGCGGTGCTTGATTTAAAAAAATTCCCCGACAAGACCCTTTGGATTGATTGTGATGTCCTCAGAGCTGACGGAGGCACACGCACGGCATCTATTACAGGAGCTTGGCTTGCAACGAGAATCGCAATCAATGGATTACTTGCGAATCAAAAACTTAAGGAGGATCCAATAGTTGATCATCTTGCCGCGATTAGTGTGGGCGTTTATAATGATCGTTGCGTGCTCGACTTGGATTACCCTGAAGATAGAGATGCTTCAGTTGATGCAAATGTTGTCATGACTGGCTCGGGTCAATTTGTGGAGATCCAATCATCAGGAGAAGAAGCCACATTTTCCCGCCCCCAACTTGATGAACTGCTTGCCCTTTCTGAAAAAGGAGTAGGTGAACTAGTCGCCTTGCAAAAAAGTCAACTTGGGTGAATTTCCCTAAAACGGAAATTCTTTTTCAGCAGGGGGACTAACAGAAGGTTCTTGTAGTAATACACCTAGCTCCACTTGGATAAAGCGAATAAGGGTATCTTCACTCAAAGGTGCAACCCCAGCAAATTTGATACTCACATTGGGGTACAGAAAGGAAGCACCATCCGGAGAGACTTTGTCTGAAAATATAGTCAGGTCAGAATAGGTCCTTATCATTAATGTACTGTTTTTCGTTTCCTCAAATTGTAAACGAGCATCAGCCAAAACCTGAAAAAATGGTCCAATTTTTTTGTCACGGGCCTTTCGTTGACTGAAAGTGTACGAGACTTCCTCTTCCATTGTTTCAAAGATAGACTGTCCCTGTGGATTAATCTTTTTCACCTTCTTTTCCATAAACTCTTTAAAAGTGAGTTCTCCGTTAATGAATTGAAGGTTAGCTATTTTTGCATCCTCTGCCCTCTCGCATAGTTCATCCCATATTTGTCTCTCTACCAGTCTTTGTATGCTTTCGGTCTCTGTTTCAAATTGAATACCAATGGCAGAAAATAAGCTTTTCAAATCTCCAACCACAAAATCTCGACTCTCCCCTTGAAGTGACCCTTGAAACTCTTGTGCATATTCCACTTGATTCCAAGTAATAGGGCCAAAGCTTACAGACTTAGGTAAATCTCTCAATACAAACGCTTCATCTTTGAAGTAAATGGATATACCCCATCTGTTATTTATGCTTTCAAGCAGAACCAGTAAATCTTTTAGGGCATTCCGGTCTCCCTTGGCGTGCTTAAATAAACCCAGTGTTAATTCGGCAAAAATTTCGTGTCCCTCAACATTACTTTTTTCAAATCTTTTCTGAATAAAATCAACAACCTCACATACTTCCCTAGCCTTGGTAACCCACCCTGTTTCATCACCAGCTAAATTTAAAAGGTTTAGTAAAACAGGGTTGCCTTCAGGGATACCCTCTAATTCTTCATTCATGACTGGGTTCAGTGGTGGAATTTGTGATATTAATTGACCATCTTTATAAAATTCTTCGTTACGGTCTAATCCGTCATCAGACCAGAGAATTCTCCGACCATCTAATTTTCCATTCCTGTAAGTACCTTCGTCGAATTTCTGTCCATCCTTTGTCCAATACGAATAAGGTCCATTTTTCAAGTCTTCCATATAAAAAACCTGTTTAATCTTTTGTCCATTTTCATGCCAAGATACACTTTGTCCATGGAGTCTTCCATCAACATAAGATTCTTCAACTGACTTTTGCTTGTTCTCATGCCAAATTGTTACCATTCCATTAACAAGACCAGCCCTGAAAGTTGTCTCCTTTTTTACACCACCTGACTGAAAATATTCAATAAGGATACCTTTTCCTTTATCTAGAGAGGTTTCCTTACATTTTTCACCGTTTGGCCTCCAGGAAAAACCTAAAATATATTTACCAACTTCAAGTTTTAAAAGACTGCTTATCTTATCGCCCTCAGGAAAATCCTTCTTGGCCCAGCCTGAAAATGGAACATTCTGGCCCCTGCTTTGCATCATCCCCTTATTCAAGGATAAAGTATCGAGAAGGATAGCAGCCATTACGGCATCCTCGATATTTACTATTTCATCAGGATGCTTTTTAACATCAGTGGTAGATAAAGTTTTTGAATTATTAAACTTGAGGTATACAAATAACCCACTGCAGACAAAAAGAAGGAGGAAGAGAATGATAGTGAGTATCGCATTGAAAGAAATCCCTGTTTTTTTAGCTACGATTATTTTCTGCCCACCTTCTGCATCAACATCGTTCCTTAAAGATGACCCAAACCCCAATATCTCCTCCACACTCAACCAGTCATCTTCACCAACCAAGCAAGCAGGGTCTCCCAAGTCGAGATCTCCCGATTTCTGCAGGTCCCTGATATCATCAAGGCTATACGGACCGATATTTTCTCCGCTTCGATTAACCCAATACCTTGAAGACTTATATGACATTAAATAACTTTTTATCACTTAATCTCAACCTTGGCAAGATTGAGACGCAAGACCAATTAACAAACTGAAAATGTCCCAAAATGAATAAGGATAATTCGAGCACAATAATTGAACAAACGAGTTTACCTAATAACATGCAGGGACAGGTAAGTTTAATTTTAAATAAACACGATGGTCATAACTCAACAACTATTCATTTCATTCCTGTACATCTCATAAGCAAGCTTACTGCCATGCAAGCGGAGACGGTCAAAAACTTTCGGATTTGAGGGTCTTGGAAAAGTCATCTCAATATGCTTTAAAGATTGAGGGAAAAGATCACTATGTGAACTTAGAAAAAATGAATTTTTTTCCATGGTTCGAATAATTTGATTTTCCACTTTTTTCCGATAATCAGGGCCAGGAAGGATGCAGTCTTCAATTCCGCATGCAATTATACATAATAAATCGTCTGGTTCTTCTTCAAGATATGCCAACATATCCTGAGCAGCAATTTTGTATGGAATTCTAAAATTTAACCCCTCGTTCTTAGAAAGATGCGATATAATTGATTTCTCTTGAATATCACTGTAAAAAGGTTCGACTGCAACGAAGTTTTTGGCACCACAGGTACTTGCTAGTGCATACCCATAGGGCATCATTCCAGCCCCAAGCTCAACCACTCGGCGCCCCTTAAGTAAAGAGTGAAGTATTTTACCTCTTGGCGTAAAAGACCATTCAAAAAGGGCTCGTGTAAACTCTCCCCCTGGGGCAGCAAAACCCGTTCCTTCATCTCGCGAATGACTGAGTCGGTCACGCCAGTCACGAATTCCCTCCAGCTTGGAATGGCTTTGGTAGTCATTCATTGGATTTAGTATTTCCTCTCGAGCATATAACCAATCAATTCAGAAAGAAATCCGCTTTCTCCCCCAATAGAGATAAGAGATTCCAACGCATTATCGGAATGCTCCTGAGCTAGTCGACGGGCTTCCTCCTCTCCCTTCAGGGAAATCCAAGTAACTTTACCACTCTGATTATCGTGGTGTGCATCCTTTCCGAGTTGATCGCTGGTCTGAGTGATATCGAGTAAATCATCTACAGCTTGAAATGCCAAACCAAGCGAATTTCCCACTTGGGCAATTAGCGAAATTTTATCCACATCGCCACCTTGATCCCCCAATCGAAAACCCATCTTAAGTGAAGCCTCGATCATGGCGGCAGTTTTGTTAGTATGGATATAGGAAAGGGTCTTTTCATTCGGAGTGCTTCCCTCTGCAAGTAGATCTTGCATTTGCCCACCCACTAATTTCTCACTACCCGAAGTTTGGGCCAGAATTTGAATTAAGTCCAAAGCTAGCTCAGGTTCGTTGGAATAAAAAGATGAAAGAATTTCAAAGGCAAGGGGTTGCAGAGCATCACCAGCGAGAATTGCGGTAGCTTCATCAAAAGCTTTATGGCAACTGGGTTTCCCTCGACGAAGGTCCGAATCATCCATTGCCGGAAGGTCATCATGGATAAGACTGTATGTATGGAT
Organism: uncultured Opitutia bacterium; assembly: GCA_963934295.1. Classification (GTDB taxonomy): domain Bacteria; phylum Verrucomicrobiota; class Verrucomicrobiia; order Opitutales; family Seribacteraceae; genus Seribacter. The sequence continues at coordinate 122,074 of CAWVXY010000002.1, read as the reverse complement.
GCATTCGATAGCAAGTGCAGCCGGAATAGGATCGAAGTCCCCGGGGAATATCTCATGAGCAGCCATAACTAAGATAGGTCGCAAACGCTTACCGCCGGCACTCATACTATGCCGAATGGCAAGATGGAGTTGTTCGGGTTGAACATGAGCAGCAGGTAATGTTTGATCAAGCCTGTGGTTGATCAATTCCTGCCAGGTTTTCAGCTTTTTTGAGAAATTCATGACTTGCGAATTTTCAGCACCATGTCATATTCAATCCGTTATGCCAAGTTTGGAAGCGGTGTGTGGAAAGCTTTTTGGTCACCCTGGTTGGGTGTCAAAAGTTATTTGGGGTGGTGCCCTTTCTTTCATACCGATTCTCAACCTTTTTTCATTAGGCTATCTTCTAAAATACACCATTCAATTAAGACAAAATAAGGATTGGGATTTACCCGAGTGGAATGAAATGGAACCCATTCCGCTTTTAAGCGGTGGACTGCAGGTATTCCTTCTTCTTTTGGCTTATTCCGGTTGCCCTATTTTTATTGGCTGGTTAGCAAGTATGCTCTTAGACCTTCTTACATTTGGCTTTTTGGGAATTGTAACCTTTGTCCCCCTTGCCGCCGGTGCATTTATTGCCCCCTTTCTTTTCCTTTCATCGATGCATGTCTTTGTTCGGGACGGTTTATACTCTGATGCATGGAAAGTTAAGTTTGTCATTGAGGTGGCGCGGGCAATGAGTCCTCAATTAATATTACCTGTAATTGCATTTTGGGGAATTATTCTTCTAGCCCTACCCCTCTATGGATTCTCTTTTTTTCTTGGCACATGGGTACTGCTTGCATATTCGAGTGCATTCAATTTCTCCAAGTTGAATCAAAAATGATTCAATTAAAATATTATTTTTAAATATGCCTACATACGACTATCAATGCCAGGCCTGTGGCCATAATTGGGAATTATTTCAATCAATGAATGATTCCCCGGTAAAGTCCTGCCCAAAATGCCAAAAACGCAAAGCAAAGCGCTTACTTGGCATGGGAGCCGGTATCATCTTTAAGGGAACTGGATTCTATGAAACGGATTATAAAAATAAGGGCCCGGAAAAGAAAGAAAGTAACTCTGATTCTAAGGAAAAAGGCACAGCTAAGGAAAAAGTGAGTAAGAGCAAGGAATCCAAGCCAGCACCTACAAAGGAATCCGGGGCCAAGAAGAAACCAGCAAAAGCAAACGCTAAATAAAAACTCAGCTTTTTTCATGGAGTTGACCCAAAATGCACTCATTTTAATATCAAATGGGTTTGAAGAGATTGAGGCAGTATGCCCCATTGATCTGTTACGCAGGGCAGAGGTTGATGTCACGGTTTGCTCATGCGATGAGACTCTTTGGGTAAAAGGCAGATCTGGAATTTCAATTCAGGCAGACTGTAATCTTCAATCTATTGCAGAAAGAAGTTTTGATCTTTTGATTTTACCCGGAGGTCCAGCAGTTTTTAAACTGCGTAAAAACCCGGTTGTTTTAAAAGTTATTCAAAAATATTTTAATCGTGGAAAATGGATTGGTGCAATCTGTGCAGCTCCTCTTCTTTTACTCGATGCAAAGGTATTGAACGGAACAAATCACACCGCTCATGCAAGTGTTGTTAATGAACTGCCTAATCTATTACCAGCTGAAGATGTTGTGGTCGATAAAAACATTATCACCTCTGCTGGAGCCGGTACTGCTGTTCCATTTGGATTAAAACTTGTAGAGCTCTTACTTTCCGAAGAAAAGGCAATCGAAATTGCATATTCCATTCACGCACCCTACCCAACCGATAAAAAATGAAAGCTTTCCGCAGATTCGCCAGAGAAGAAAGAGCTGCCCGCCTTGAATTGGTAGATATACCAAAGCCAGGAACAGGTGAAGTATTACTTAAAGTATCCCATTGTGGAATTTGTGGTTCTGACTTACATGCTTGGCTAAACCATAAAGGCTACGAATCAGTTCTTCCTGAAGTCACATTTGGACATGAGTTATCAGGTACAGTTGTAGAAACCGGTAAAGGAGTCGACCAATGGGAAACAGGGCAAAACGCAGTAATAATTGCCCTGCAAACAAAGCATGATCCAAGTGATCCTTTTTGTAACAATGGACTGCCCCAGCTTTCTAATCGCAGAAGAGTCCAGGGCTTACATCTTGACGGTGGGATGGCAGAATTTATGTGTGTGGATCAAGAATTTCTACTCCCCATACCTAATGGTTTATCTATGGAACTTGCTGCCTTGACCGAACCTCTTTCAGTTGCAGAACATTGTATTGCTGACCGAACAGACATAACTGCAGAAGATCAGGTAATTGTAAGTGGACCGGGAATAATTGGTTTGCTCTGTGCAATTTGTGCCCGTGCACGTGGTGCAGAGGTGGTGATAGCGGGAACGGAAAAAGATGAAACAGTAAGACTTTCCACGGCAAGAACCTTGGGGTTTCAAACCATTACTGTGGGCAAAAACCTCCCGCCATTGTCCGAACAAATTGAAAAAATATTTCCAAATGGAGCAGATGCACTTATTGAAGCCTCAGGGGCACCAATTGCGTTAACTGAAGCATGGCGTTCTGTTCGCCCCGATGGCACTGTGACTGCCGTTGCCTTATACGCTAAGACTATTGATTTTGACTTGACCCAATTTGTTCGTAAACAAATCGATCTACGAACAAGTTATGCATCATCTAAACCAGATTACTTAAGAGCATTCAAATTACTGCTTGATGGCAAAGTGGATGGAAAGGCACTGTTATCCATCTACAACCTTCAAGATGCAGAAAAGGCATTCCTAGACAGCGAATCACTTAGAGTAATGAAGGCAGTTCTTGCCTGCCAAGGTTGAACCTTTCAAATAAAGAAGGATTCTTACTTAGATTGATTACCTTCTTTTGTTTGAGCAGGAATACTTGAATTCCCCTCAATCTTTTCAGCGGCAACAGGTAACACAGGAACTGTGGCGTTTAATTCTACTGGTGCGGGAGGTAAACTTGGAATAGTTGAATTGATGTCCAAAACAGGTTCAACTGGTTTTGGGGTTACCTTAATAAGTTCCACTTCAAAAATCAGTGTTTCGTTGGGACCGATCGAGTTATTTCCCGATTCGCCATAAGCCAAATCGGAAGGAATGAATAACTTCCATTTTGCGCCTTCAACCATTAGCTTGAGTGCCTCAGTCCATCCTTTGATAACTCCATTTACTTTAAAAGAAGCCGGTTCATCGCGTTCGATTGATGAATCAAAAACTTCACCACCAATTAGGGTGCCGTGATAATGTACTTCTACAGAATCATCATCCTTGGGACTTACTCCATTCCCTTTTTTGAGTATTTCATATTGCAATCCGCTTTCAGTGGTTATTACAACTTCCCGCTTTCCATTTTTTTTCAAAAAAGCGTCTCCCTTGGCCAGGTTCATGTCAGGCATAGACTTTGCCACAGCCAAAAAATTGTTGGTTTTAATTAGGTCATCAATCCGTGATAAAAAATACGATGCGTTCATATCGTCCGCTAGTTTCTCCTTATGCTGCTCAACCCCTTCCATGTCATTTTCAGCAAGGTATTGTAAGGCAAGTAAGAAGAAGGCTTCCCTACGATCGGTGGGAAGATAGGATGAACTGTTGGCAAGTTTTTCCAAAACGGCTTTACCATCTGCACCTCGGTTACCACCCCCTTTAATTAAAGAAACAGCCTGGCCTAAAAGTGCCCTACCAGCAAGTGGATCAACTCCCATTTCAACAGCAGCCTGCTCGAAATTTTTGGACGCTTCCACATAACGTTTCTCTCGATATTGTAAAACCGCTGCTCTATATCTGGCAACTCCGGCCAAGGCATCCCCGTATTCATCAGCAAAAGAAAGAAAACGCTCCTCTGCACCTTCAGAGTCTATACTAGCCGAAAGAAAACGATAAGATCGTTCGGATTTATCATTTCTCTGCGAGTTATCAAAATAGTTGTAAGCAATCACACCAAAGAAGATAAGGCCAAGCAAAATAAATAGTGAGTTTTTACTCTTAGCCCAAGCATCCGTCTCGCTATAAGTAGGCTCAGCTGCCTGGTCAACAGTTAGACCATCTTGCTCAGGTGTGGTGGGCAAAGGTACGTCGTTATCTTTTTCGGAATCGGATTCTTTATTAGTAGCCATGGAGCAGATAAAAGGAAAAGGGAATATAGTCCCTATTTTTCGAATAAAGTCAACGGCTAGGTTTGAAGAAAAAAGTACCGATAGAAATGGCCATCATTCAAATATGTTGATTCAAAACTCAAATATAAATAATTTCAATCCTTCTGAGGTTGATCCCATAGACGATACGGGTCATTCAATCTTTCCATTTCATCTAACAGAAGGGTTTCCATTTCCTTAAGTTTTTTGGCATGGCTTGGATTCTTTGCCAAGTTAACCTGATGGGGTAAGGGATTATTTCCTGTCTTTTTAATCACTCTTTTAAAATGGTGCTCCTTTAAAAGTTCATCAGGGTTTTCCTTGAGGTTAAAAAGTTGAGTTTGGCGAATCTCCCCATCTAGAGTATCATATTTTATTAATTTCCAGTCCCCTTTTCGGACAGAACGCATACCGGGTTTTGTTCCACCGCAATAAGCACCGTACAAAACAGGGCGAATAACTTGCTTACTACCAGTTAGAACAGTCTTCAGGCTTAGCCCTTGAGCAGTGGAGGGAATGGGAATTCCTGCAAGGTCGCAAAAAGTGGGCAGGATGTCCAAAAGATAACTATTTCCCTTCGCACGAGCCCCCCCGGTAATACCCGGCCCACTAGCAATAAAAGGAACACGCCATGAATGCTCATACAGATTTTGCTTCCCCATTAAACCATGCCTTCCAACTGCAATGCCATGATCTGCAGTGTAAAAAATATAGGTATTCTCAAATTCACCCAAACTTTTTAATTTCTTAATAACCAACCCGACCTGATCATCAATGTTTTCAATGCATGCATACTCCCGGCCAAGTTCATTGCGAACTGTGGCTTCGGTACGTGAAGTCAATACGCCTGGCACTTTGACTTCATCACGCAATCCGGGGTGTCCGTGATGAAAAGGGTGCTCCGGCAACCAACTAACAGGAAGCCTGGGAGCATTGTTATTCAACTTAACCGGAGGGTCTTTTACATTCTCTGCACCATATTTTTTAAGTAAATCATCACGACCATTTCGAGCGTCATGGGGATGAGAAAATCCGAAATAAATAAAAAATGGTTTTTTTTCATCCTGCTTTGAACGCTCATTTAAATAATTCAGGACTTGTTTACCATGCCATTGACTACCGCTTTCCTCATCTGCGTTTCGACAACTTTTATCTTTAACAATTTGGAAAAGTCCGTTTGCCAATGAATAACTATTTCCATTTTTACATGTCCGAAAAGTTTCGTAACCAGCACGATTAAAAACTGCAGGGAGGGTGTTACTAAGAATCTCAACTCCTGAAAACTGTCCCTCTTCCTGCTTAAGATGCTTCTTCCCTCGGGGCGGCAAGTGCCAAAGAGTACGCCCACTCATAATCATAGTTCTTGATGGAGAACATACCGCCCCACTCATGGAACCCATGTGATATGCCTGATCTAAAACAATACCTGACTCGGCCAGCTTATCTATATTTGGTGTCTGGCAAACTTTATTACCATAACTGGATAAAGTATGCGGTGCCTGGTCATCAGTTAGAATAAATAGTATATTTGGCTTCTTCGCCAATGTGGGGAGTATAAATACAGAAAACAGTAAAAAACGATATTTCATAGATTTTGGACTAGACCAACAGGATTGTACGGTCAAGGGGATGAAACCGGATAAAAGAAAATAATACCTCAGCCTGCTTAGTCGAAGACAACAGTTTTATTCTGATAAACGAGAATCCGATTTTGCAAATGCCTACGAACAGCAGTGGATAGAACCATTTTTTCAAGGTCCCGTCCTTTTTCGATCAAATCCTTGGGTCCATGACGATGACTGACCCGGGTTACATCCTGCCCAATAATTGGCCCTTCATCAAGATCTTCGGTCACATAGTGAGCTGTTGCTCCAATCAACTTAACCCCTCTTGTGTAAGCTTGGTGATAGGGCTTTGCTCCCGCAAAAGAAGGGAGGAAAGAATGATGGATATTTATTACCGGACATCCCACTTTCTCGAGAAATTGCTTGCTTAGAATTTGCATATATCGAGCCAAAACCAAAAGCTCTATTTTCTGTTCACGAATCCATTTAATCTGTTTAGCCTCTTCTTCAATTCTACTTTCAGGAGAAAGGTTAAAATAGTGAAAAGGTAGTTGGTATGATTCTGAGATATTTTGTAAGTCTTTGTGATTAGAAAGAACACCTATTAATTCTGCATTCCATTCCCCTGATCGAACTCGTAATGCAAGGTCATGCAGGCAATGATCTGCCTTAGAAACCATAATGCCAATTTTGGGCTTATCGTTATCATAACCGATTCTTACAGACATGCCTAGTTCAGTCTGAACCATTTGCTGAAAAGCGACTCCCTCCACTTTTGGGTCTGTATTTGAAAGACATTCCCATTCAACGCGTTGAAAAAAAACATTCTCCTGACGATCGAGGTGTTGATCTGCATGAAGGACATTACTTCCACGCTCGTGAATCCATCCAGCAACCCTTGCAACAATACCCGGTTTGTCTGAACCATGAAGCAAAGCTGTGATTGAATTCATAACAAATTAAGATCTGGAATAATCCTGCAAAGATTTAACGGAAAAATTTCGATCTTTAAGGGAACGAATTCCATCCAAAGCAGCAAAGGCCGAACCTAAAGTGGTAATAACCGGAACTCCATGTAATACCGCTTCGCTTCTAATACCATTTTCATCCCTTCGGGGAATTAATCCGAGAGGGGTGTTTATAACCAATTGAACTTTCCCATTTTTTATTAAGTCAGATACATTGGGGCGACCTTCGCTTATCCGTAAAACACTTTCTGAATCAATTCCATGCTTATTTAAAAACTCGGCAGTTCCCTCTGTTGAATAAAATGAAAAGCCCAGATCAGACAAGCCTTGGGCAACTAAAAGTGCTTTCTCTTTATCCGAGTCTTTAACGCTCAGGAAAACATTCCCCTCCATGGGCAGAGATGGTTTGGCGGCCATCTGAGTTTTAGCAAAAGCCATACCGAAATCTTCATCCTGCCCCATTACCTCACCCGTGCTTCTCATTTCAGGAGTAAGAACAATGGGTGAACCAGGAAAACGACTGAAAGGAAAAACAGATTCTTTAATAGCCCAATGCTTGGGTTTAATTTCTTCCGTAAAACCAAGTTCTTTCAATGTTGCTCCTGCCATAACCCGGGCACCAAGTTTTGCCAATGGAACACCGATTGCTTTACTTACAAAAGGAATCGTTCGTGATGCACGGGGGTTTACCTCAATAAGAAATAATTCGCCATCTTTTATCGCAAATTGAATGTTCATTAATCCAATAACCTTAAGTGCTCTTGCCAAATCATGAGATGCCTGACGGACTTCAGCGATCATCTCCTCAGCAAGGTCATGCGGTGGTAAAACCATAGCAGCATCTCCACTATGAACACCTGCAAACTCTATATGCTGAAGCATACCACCCACAACTGTTGTCTCGCCATCGGATATACAATCGACATCTAATTCAATCGCTTCTTCCAAAAATTTATCTAGTAAGACTGGTTTTCCTGGAGCGACGGCAAAAGCCTCTTTTACCACATTCTCCAATTCCTTTTCATCATAAACAATAAACATTCCCCGACCGCCCAAAACAAAAGATGGACGAAGGAGGACAGGGTAACCAATTCGCTCTGCTGCAGCCTTGGCATCTTCGGGTTCTATAGCAGTTTCATTCTGCGGTTGTTTTAGGCCCAATTGATTTAAAATTTGTTTAAATTTTTCACGATCTTCAGCTAAATCGATACTATCCGGAGAAGTGCCTATGACTTTCACTCCTGCAGCCTCTAAACCACTGGCCAAATTCAGTGGTGTTTGCCCTCCATATTGAACAATGGCTCCGTCACAATTTTCCTGATGGTAAATTTCAAGGACATCTTCCAGAGTCAGGGGCTCAAAATATAGACGATCGGAAACATCATAATCAGTCGAGACAGTCTCTGGATTGGAATTCACCATCACTGTTTCAAATCCAGCTTCACGCAGGGCGAAGGAGGCATGAACACAGCAATAGTCAAATTCAATGCCCTGCCCGATCCGGTTCGGCCCACCGCCTAGGATCATAATCTTCTTCTTGGTTGAAGTTGAGATCTCATTTTCATCCCCGAAGGAAGAGTAATAATAAGGAGTAAATGCTTCAAATTCTGCGGCACATGTATCAACCAACCTGAATGTAGTCTTAATTCCTTCAGCTTCTCTTTTCAGTTTCACCTCACTCGGCTTGCAATCCCAAAAATCAGCTATTTGACGATCTGAAAAGCCCGATTCTTTCGCACTTCGTAACAACTCATAATCAACTTCCAATAAACTTGTATCCTTCAGAATGCACTCCAAAGAATAAATTTCGCTGAGTTGCTCGGTAAACCAACGATCAATTCCTGACTTTTCGGAAACCTGCTCTGCAGACATACCCGCTTCGAAAGCAGAGTGCAGGTATTGGGGGCGATCCGCAGATGGTCTCTTCACTCCAGCCCGGATTGCAGATTCATCCAACTCTTGCTCAAGCAACTTGCCAGATTCAAAACCTCGGAGACCAATTTCTAGGGATCGAAGTGCTTTTTGAAAGGATTCCTTAAAAGTTCTTCCAATAGCCATAGCTTCCCCAACAGATTTCATTGCTGAAGTAAGAGTGGAATCGGCCTCGGGGAATTTCTCAAAAGTGAAACGAGGAATTTTGGTTACCACATAATCAATGGATGGTTCGAAACAGGCTGGTGTTTCTTTGGTAACATCATTTTGAAGTTCATCGAGAGAATAGCCTACAGCAAGTTTAGCTGCAAATTTAGCAATGGGGAAACCGGTAGCTTTGGATGCCAAGGCTGAACTACGAGAAACACGAGGGTTCATCTCAATTACCACCATTCTTCCCGTTTCTGGATCGGTTGCAAATTGTATATTACTTCCGCCTGTTTCCACTCCGATTTCACGAATACAGGCAAAGGAAGCGTCCCTCATTAGTTGATATTCCTTATCAGTAAGAGTCATTGCTGGAGCCACGGTAATCGAGTCTCCAGTATGCACTCCCATGGGATCAAAATTTTCTATCGAACAAATAACCACACATTGATCCTTGTAATCACGCATAACCTCCATCTCGTATTCCTTCCACCCAAGGAGGCATTCTTCAATGAGTACCTGGCTGATAGGAGAGGCATCTAAGCCCGAGCGAAGCATTTCATCAAACTCCTCCTTGTTGTATGCGATCCCTCCACCGGTTCCACCCAAGGTGAATGCGGGTCTCAAAATGATAGGAAAATCTCCTAACTTATCGAGAGACTCCTGTGCCTGTTCAGGTGAAGTAATTGAATATGATCGAGCAACATCAAGTCCAATCTCAAGCATTGCCTGTTTAAAAAGTTCGCGATCCTCTCCCTTTTTAATTGCATCAGGCTTTGCCCCGATCATCTCAACATTAAATTCTTCAAGAATTCCAGCGTGAAAAAGTTCGAGCGATAAATTCAAACCCGTTTGCCCGCCCAAAGTGGGGAGTAACGCATCAGGTCTTTCCTTTTCTATAATCTTACGAACACTTTCAACAGTAAGTGGCTCGACATAAGTGGCATCGGCAAACTCAGGATCCGTCATAATAGTTGCCGGATTACTGTTAACCAATGAAACCCTGTACCCTTCTTCGCGAAGAGCCTTGCAGGCTTGTGCGCCACTGTAATCAAACTCACAGGCTTGCCCAATGATGATTGGACCTGAACCAATAATGAGAATGTGTTTTATATCGTTTCTTCTAGGCATGGAAAATAATGATCAAAATGAAGGAGCCAAAAAAAAGCTCCACTTGGAGCCTTTTAAAGATGTTTTGGACAATTTAATCAAATCCAAACGAAAAATATTTATGAGGATGCCTTTTTTTTACATTTTGAACAGCAAAAACCAATCGATATTTTTTTACGATTAGGCTTCGCAGAAAAGGGACATGTTTTGTTATTCGGTTTAGCTTTTTTGATAAAATCTGCAATATTAGAAGATGCTTTTTTTGCACAATTAGAACAACAAACACCATAAGATAAAACTTGAGATGTATCGATTGCCCTATTTGAATAAGGGCAAAGTTTATTGAGAATCTGAATCGAATTGGAAGCAGAAATCAACAAATGGGCTAATAAAAAAACGGACAAGAATTTTATAACAGGCATAGACTAAGAATTTAACCAACAATTATATATCTATTCTTTCATTTCAAGATTTTTATGCGATAGGGGGTAATCCACCACCAACTAAGCCAACAATAGCATCTTTAACTTTTTGACCACCGGAAACTACCTGAATGGTTTTTCCGATACTATTAAAATTCTTGAGGCATTCAATAATACTATCTGCTAAATCCTCTCTAGGTAAGTAACCATGAAAACCTAAATCTTTGGCAACCTGTATACGGCCAGTGCCCCGTTCGTCAATCAGAGTACCCGGAGCGATAATGGTATAGTCTAATTTCGATGAACGGAGGCGAGAATCGGCGACGCCTTTTGCCCGAAGGTAATGCTGAATACGAGTTGATTCACTGTTTGGGTCTGCACCAATTGCACTTACCATCAAAAATCTCCGTACCCCAGCACTCTCGCAGTCTCCCATCAATTTAATCGCGGCATTTTGATCCACATCTGTGGTTTTCTCAGGACCAGTTCGACCACCGGAGCCAGCAGTAAAAATAACCGCGTCCAATCCGGGTAAGAATGAAGAGACTCCCTCTTCCAAATCCCCAACAACCGAAGGAACACCCAACGCGGTAAATTTTGTTTGCTGTCGCCCATCCCGAATCAAACCAACGGGAGAAAAACCAGAATGTCCCCACAGTTTGCCGGACAAAATTGTACCAACTTTTCCATTAGCCCCAGCAATTAAAATTTTCACAACTCATCCTTAACCTGTCATTCCTGTCATTGCAAGAATGTGATCGGAAGAATTTGTTCGTCCTCAACTCAGTATTTGCCTATAAACATCAACCTTCTAAAATGATCAAATCCGTTAGAACTCGAATTGCCCCATCCCCTACAGGTGCTCCTCATGTGGGAACAGCCTACATGGCCTTATTTAATCTAGCATTTGCTCGAAAACATAATGGACAAATGATCCTTCGAATTGAAGATACAGATCAAAAACGTTCCACGAAAAAATCAGAACAATCTATTTTAGAATCTCTACAATGGCTGGGCTTAGAGTGGGATGAGGGTCCCGACCGCGAAGGAAATACCGGGCCATACAGACAGAGCGAAAGGAATGATATATACAGTAAGTATGTTCAAATACTCCTGGACAAAGGACATGCATATCCATGTTTCTGCACCCCGGAAAGACTGGATCAAGTCCGAGCAAAGCAAATGCAGGCAAAAGAAACACCTCGATATGACGGACATTGTTTGGGCCTTAGCAAGGAAGAGATACAAAAAAAAATTCAGGCAGGAGAGAAATATGTAATTCGCCTGAAAGTCCCAGATGATGGAGAATGCTCTTTTCACGATGAACTTCGTGGAGAAGTTAAGATCGAGTGGAAACAAATCGACCATCAGGTTTTACAAAAGTCGGATGGGTTTCCAACCTATCACCTTGCGAATGTTGTGGATGATCACCTCATGCAAATCAGTCATGTAATTAGAGGCGAGGAATGGATCAGCAGTACACCTAAACACATTTTGCTCTATCAATATTTTGAATGGGAACCTCCTGTATTTGCTCATCTCCCCCTTCTCAGGAATCCTGACAAATCGAAGCTTTCCAAAAGAAAAAATCCAACTGGGATCAATTATTATCGCGATGCAGGCTTTTTGCCTGAAGCGATGTGTAATTATTTGGGGATGATGGGATACACCCTACCCGATCAACGAGAAATCTTCTCCATAGAAGAGCTATGCGAAAGCTTTGAAATTAAAAGAATGAGCTTGGGCGGGCCCATTTTTGACCTGGCCAAATTAAAATGGCTAAACGGACGTTATCTCAGAGAAAAACTAACTGAAAAAGAAGTGGTCAATCGTTTGATCGAATGGAAATTCAATTCCGACTTCGTACAAAAGATTATTCCTCATGCCTTGCAGAGGTTGGAGAATTTTTCCGATTTTTTACCCTTGGCCGGATTTCTTTTTAATGAACAACCTACCATTGCCCTGAATGAACTAGTTGGAAAAATTGAACCTGATGAAGCAAGCAAGTTACTTAAAATTTTCGAGTGGGAACTGGAAAAAATAACCGGATGGGAAAGGGATGCAATATCCAAGATATTTCAAAAAATTGCAGAGATCGAAGATAAAAAGCTGAAAGAAATCCTACCCTTGTTTTTTCAGGCAATGAGTGGAGCAAAAGTGTCCCTGCCCCTTTTTGATGCTATGACCATTCTAGGTCCGGACCTCGTTCGTATCAGACTGCGCAATGCATTGGGTCTTCTCAGTGCAGAAGGAGCAGGGTTGAGTAAAAAAAGACTAAAATCACTTGAAAAAGAATACCGGGCTAAATATGGCAACCGAATTGATTAAACTTAATTTTTAACACACACCGATTAACTGAACTATTTATGAGTGCTGAAGAAGCTGAAAAAAGTCTGGATTTCATCCGTTCGCGGGTTAAAGAAGATAAGACAAATGCCAAAAATAACGGGCGAATCCATACCCGGTTTCCTCCCGAGCCTAATGGCTACTTACACTTGGGGCATGCCAAAAGTATTTGTCTTAATTTTGGAATAGCCAAGGAATTTGGTGGGTTATGTAATTTAAGGCTCGATGATACAAATCCAGTTGCGGAGAAAACCGAGTATGCAGAAGCAATTAAGGAAGATGTTCGCTGGCTTGGGTTTGATTGGGATGAACGACTATTTCATGCATCAGATTATTTCGATCAGCTTTTTGAATGGGCAAAAAAATTAATTGAGGATGGAAAAGCTTTTGTATGCGATTTGAGCTTCGAAGAAATGCGAAAACTGCGAGGAACTTTAATCGAACCAGGAGAAAATAGCCCATTTCGGGATCGCTCCGTTGAGGAGAATCTCGAACTTTTCACAAAAATGAAAAAGGGCGAATTTCCTGATGGAGCTAAAACCCTTCGGGCAAAAATAGATATGGCCTCCCCTAATTTAAACCTTCGGGATCCCGTGATTTACCGAATCATCCACAAAGAGCATCCCAAAACAGGAGATACTTGGAAAATTTATCCATCCTATGATTTTGCACATGGACAATCTGACTCCATTGAAGGCGTAACTCATTCACTTTGTACTTTGGAATTTGAACACCACCGCCCGCTATATGATTGGTTTTGTGAAAATCTGGATATCCACCACCCACAACAAATTGAATTTGCACGACTGAACCTGACTTATGTAGTCATGAGTAAGAGAAAAATGCTCCGACTCGTAGAAGAAGGTCATGTTAGCGGATGGGATGATCCACGCATGCCAACCCTGCAAGGCATGAGAAGGCGTGGATTCTCCCCGCAATCCATTCTGGATTTCTCCGAACGAGTAGGCGTGGCAAAACGGGAAAATGTGATAGAAGTTGAACTGCTCGAACATTGCTTAAGGCAGGATTTGAACAAAACGGCCCAGAGAAGACTCGGTGTTTTAAATCCTCTTAAACTAACGATTGAAAATTACCCCGATGGACAGTCCGAAGAAATTGATGCTGTAAACAATCCTGAAGATTCAAATGTTGGAACCCGGAAAGTTCCTTTTTCCAGAAATATTTTTATAGATCGCAATGACTTTATGGAAGCCCCGCCCAAAAAGTACTTCCGTCTGGCACCGGGTAAAGAAGTAAGGCTAAAATATGCATACTACGTAACCTGCAAAGAAGTGATCAAAGATAACCATGGAGAAATTACAGAAATTATATGTAGCTATGATCCCGACTCCAGAGGTGGTGACACAAGCGACGGCAGGAAAGTGAAAGGAACAATACAGTGGGTTGATGCAGAAACTGCAATTCCGACCAAGGTCAGACTTTATGATCGATTATTTTCTGTCCCAAATCCAGAGGATGTTTCCGATGGGGTTGATTTTACTGAAAATATAAATCCTGATTCTCTCCATACCTTGGAGACCTGCCTTACCGAGTCAAACCTAAGCGATATCAAAGTCGGATCGCCCTTTCAGTTAGAAAGAATTGGCTATTTTTGCAAGGACCCTGATTCAAATTCCGAAAGCCAATTAATTCTTAATCGAACTGTCGCCCTGCGTGACAGCTGGGGAAAATCAAACAAATCCTAAACTTTTAGTACAAATCGGAAGCCTAATCGAATGATTGAGGCTTGCAAAAAATGGAAGTTTTGCAAATTCTTATAAAAGTTTATCTTATTAACAGCCTAACATAACAGCCCATAAAAATCATGAGTAGTCAAGATTCAGAACCGGATATGAAATTATTTTGGGGGTGCTTTATCGCCCTCATCACCACAGCTTTTGCTTTTATTACCCGAGCATTCTTGGTTGGTGATCCTTCTTTTTGGCCAACTACATTTGGCTTAGACCAAGTACAAGGCCAGGTCCTCTTTGGTGCGGGAATATGGCCATTCGCGATTAGTATTATTGTTTTTAGCTTAATTATCGATCAGATTGGTTATCGGGCAGCGATGGTATTCAGCTTTATATGCTATGCTCTTTATGCATTCTTAGCTTTTCAAGCATACGGTGTCGTTTCAGCTGAAGGACTATCTGGAGATGCGTTAAAAGCAGCTCAAACAGAAGCCTATGACTTGCTTTATATGGGATCCATTATTCTTGGTTTGGGCAACGGTACGGTTGAAGCTTTCATCAACCCAGTGGTTGCCACGATGTTTAATAAAGACAAAACTAAGTGGTTGAATATACTTCATGCTGGGTGGCCAGGCGGATTAGTGATCGGTGGTATTCTTACTATTGTCTTAGGTGAACAGGCTGCAGAAGATTGGAGAATTCTTATTTATCTTATCGCTATCCCTGCCATCGTTTACTTAGTCATGCTTCTCAAGGCTAGATTTCCTATTAATGAACGAGTTTCCTCTGGAACCACCTATAAAGAGATGCTCGCTGAATTTGGTGCAATAGGAGCCCTGATTGCTGGATACCTTATATTTCGTCAATTAGGGATGGTTTTTGGTTGGAGTGACAACATGGTTTATGGATTAACCGCAGTTGGAACAGTAGCCTATGGCTTGTACTGCAAATCTTTGGGTCGACCTCTTCTTATTTTCATGTGCATCATAATGATTCCGTTAGCAACGACTGAATTAGGTACCGATGGAGCAATCACTGGACTTATGGAGGAACCACTCAAAGCAGCCGGGCAGCACCCACTACTTGTGCTTATTTACACCTCTGCAATCATGATGATTCTTCGTTTCTGGTTTGCCGGTCCAATTGTTGCAAAACTTGGGCCTTTAGGCTTATTAGCAACATCTGCAGTGCTAGCCATTGCTGGGCTCTATTTGTTGAGCACCGCATCAGGTCTTTTTGCAGTTTTTGCCTGTGCCACTCTGTACGGGTTTGGAAAGACTTTCTTTTGGCCGACCACGCTTGGCGTTGTTTCCGAACAATGCCCAAAAGGAGGTGCATTAACCCTTAATGCAATCGCGGGTATCGGAATGCTAGCAGTTGGAATCCTTGGTGGTCCAGTAATTGGAAAGATGACTGAAGATTCAATTAAAGCCTCAGTTGAGGAAGCTACCTCTGTTGAAACTTACGAATCGATCTCAAATGATAGCACCTATTTCTTGGGTGCATACACTGCAATTGATGCCGAAAAAGTTGGAAAACTACCTGAAGAAAACAAGGTGAAAGTTGAAGAAGGTATACAAAATGGCAAGCAGGGATCTTTAGCCAGTGTTGCGATCTTTCCCTTCTTCATGTTGGTATGCTACATCGCCTTAATTTTGTACTTCAAAAATAAAGGGGGTTACAAACCAGTTGAACTTTAAAAGTTTTCTTTCATTTAACTTTACAAAAAAAGCCATATCCTTTGGGATATGGTTTTTTTGTGACTCCCACTCTCCCTAAATCTTAATTAACAACATATCATAATATTATGGCTACAAAAAAACCATTACGTATCGGACTAATTGGCTACGGCTTTATGGGCAGAACCCATTCGAATGCATTTCGTAAAGTACCCAATTTCTTTGATTTAAAATATGAACCTCAACTTGCTGCCGTTTGTGCACGCAATAAAGATCGTGCAGAAGCTTTCGCATCACAATGGGGATATGAGTCTGTTGAAACAGATTGGCGCAAACTGATCGATCGAGATGACATCGATGTAATTGATATTGCCGCACCTAATAATGTTCACCACGAAATCGCAATTGCTGCGGCTAAAGCAGGCAAAGCGATTCTGTGTGAAAAACCACTCGCATTGAATTGTAAGGAAGGTGAGGAAATGGTTCGTGAGGTGGAAAAAGCAAAAGTACCAAACATGGTTTGGTACAACTATCGCCGTATCCCTGCAGTTTCTCTTGCTAAAAATATGATTGAAGAAGGAAGACTCGGTAAAATCTATCATTATCGTTCGAATTTTCTTCAGGACTGGACAATCAATACAGATTTGCCACAAGGTGGTGAAGGCTTATGGAGATTAGATGCAAAGGTAGCTGGCAGTGGCGTAACGGGAGATCTTCTCGCACACTGTATTGACACCGCAATTTGGTTGAATGGTCCTATTGTAGAGGTGAGTGCAATGACCGAAACATTTGTTAAAGAGCGTGTACATGCTAAGACAGGTAAGAAACAAAAAGTTACCATTGACGATGCCTGTGCCTTCCTTGCTCGATTTGCTAACGGATCTTTGGCGATTTTTGAATCAACCCGTTATGCACGTGGTCACAAAGCATTATATACCCTAGAGATCAATGGTGCCGATGGATCCCTGGCATGGGATTTACACGACTTGCATAGGCTTGAATACTATGACTATGACAAGGAAGACGCAAAGACCCGTGGTTGGCGTTCAATTCATGTGAGTGATAATGGCGGCGAGCATCCATATATGGATAAATGGTGGGTACCTGGTCTAAACATCGGATATGAGCACAGCTTTATTAATCAATTTGCAGATTTTGTGGATGGTTTTGGGTCCCGTAAGAAACGTCCAAACCGTCCCGATTTCCGCGACGCTCTCGAAACCCAATATATCTGTGAAGCTGTGCTTGATTCAGCAAAATCAGGTCGATGGAAAAAAGTTGGTAAAATCAAAGCGAAGTAAGCTATTTTTAAAAATTTTCCTACATTGAAGGAGTCACGAAAGTGGCTCCTTCTTGCTTTATAATATTGTAAATAAATATTGTTTGTTCTTGCCCTTTTAAATTTGGGAACAAGATACATATAATATGAAATTCTTTATACTCACTACATCGTTTATTTTATCTTCATACTTTTCACTCTTGGCAACTAATTGGCCATCTTGGCGTGGTGAGCTACGAGACGGAGTAACAAAGGAAACAGGGCTTCTTCAAGAATGGCCTAGTGATGGTCCAAATAAACTTTGGGTCTCAGATCAGGCAGGTTTAGGTTATTCAGGTTTCACAATACAAGATGGTATACTTTTTACAATGGGTGCATTCGATAAGTCAGAATCCCTTCTGGCCTTCAATGCAAATTCCGGAAAAAAACTATGGTCGCTCAAAGTGGGTGAGCTATTAACCAATGGTTGGGGAGATGGTCCCCGGATGAGTCCTTCAGTCTCAGGTAAAAAAGTATATGCATTGGGGGGAAAAGGTAACTTGGTCTGCGTTGATATAAAATCAGGAAAAAAATTATGGCAAAAAAGCTTAGTTCAAGATCTTGGAGGCAAAGTTCCTGGATGGGGTTACACGGAGTCCGTTCTCATTGATAATGGTAAAATAATTTGTACTCCTGGCGGAAAGGAAGGCACACTAGCTGCCCTTGACGCAAATTCAGGAAAAACGATTTGGAGAACAACTAATTTCACTGATGGTGCACAATATTCGTCTCCCATATCCATAACGCATCGTGGACAAACTCAATATGTTCAACTAGTCATGAAAAATGTCGTTGGAGTAGATCCTAAAAATGGGTCGATTTTATGGAAATCATCTTGGCCCGGAAAAGTTGCGGTAATCCCTACTCCTATTTTTTCAGAGGGCTATGTATACATAACTGCCGGCTATGGCGTGGGTTGTAAATTAATTGATTTAGGTAAAAACTATCCTTCGGATGTATACGAAAATAAAGTGATGAAAAATCATCATGGTGGAGTCATTAAGGTAGGAGAATATTTATACGGATATTCAGACGGCGTTGGATGGGCATGCCAAGACTTCAAGACTGGCGAACTTGTCTGGAACGAAAAGAAGACTCTTGGGAAAGGAGCAATCGCTTATGCAGACAAACGCTTTTATTGCCAAGGAGAAGGAGATGGAAAAGTAATTCTTATTGAGGCAAGTCCAAATGGATGGAAAACTCACGGAGAATTCACCATCAACCCGCAAACCAAAAAAAGAAACCCCAAAGGCAGGATATGGACACACCCAGTGATATGTGATGGTAAACTATACCTCCGAGATCAGGAATATATTCTATGTTATGATCTTAAAAGGTAGGGTTGAGCCATATACTCTGAAGTAAACTATTCCAATCCAAGAACTCTTTTTCCTTCAGCCGACATCATTCTTGGATTCCATGGTGGATCCCAAACGATATCAACAGAAACTTCACTTACCTGAGAAAGTGCTTCAATCCGTGTCTTGGCATCGTCCGCAATTACCGGTCCCATACCACATCCTTGTGCAGTCAAAGTCATTTTAACCTCAACCTTCCTCAAGTTATCTTGTCCGCTAATTTTCAAATCGTAAACCAATCCGAGATCAACAATATTCACCGGGATTTCAGGGTCGTAACAACCGCTCAATGCTTCCCATACAACTTCCTCGCTAAATGACTTATCAGGAGACTTCACTTCACGATCCCGCTCAACTTCATTTTTTATCTCCTCCCCGAGAGCAGACAATTCGCCCTCCCCTACCCGGTACATCCCATTAGCATCTCTCAGCGTAACTGAACCACCGAGAGACTGAGCAATGCTGTAGGTTTGCCCTTCAGCAAGGATAACTTCATCTCCGGCAGGGATGATTGTCGCAGCACAATTTTTGAGTAAGGTAACTTCTTTTTTCATGAATACAGGGTTAAAAGGGTTAAGGATAATATTTAAAAGCCAAACCTTCCACGATACCATGGAAGTAAAGAGTAAGAATTTCTTGGATCGTTAAAATGCCTGACTTGGTTAATGAAAAATGTTGTTTTTTCAATTATATCTTCCCAACTGGTAGAAACTCGAGCAATTCTGTGGTTATTATATTTAACTTGGAGGACATCCTCTAAAAGATCGAAAGAATTCTTCACCTTGGGAAACTCTTCAACTTTATACTCGGTGACTCCTGCTGTCTCAGCAGCGAATTTAATTGCATCCTCAAGACCACCTAATTCATCAACTAATCCCAGTTCATGTGCATCCACTCCCATCCAAACACGACCTTGGGCAATTTCACTAATCCGAGTTACATTTAAATCTCTATTTTCGCTAACAAGATTCAAAAATCGGTCATAAATTCGCTCAACATGATTCTGTACGACCTCAAGTTCCAAATCGGATTTGGCTCGGGATACACTCATGATGTCAGCCGATGTGTGGGTCTTTACCACATCCCAGTGTATGCCAAAACCTTCAGCCATCTTTTTAAGATTGGGAATAAGCCCAAAAACGCCAATCGACCCAGTTATCGTTTGTTCTCCCGCAAATATTTTATCTGAATCCATCGAAATCCAATATCCCCCCGAAGCAGCAACGGCTCCCATTGATACAATCACAGGCATACCCTTCTCCTTTATTCGAGTAATTTCGCTTAATATAGCATCCGACCCCGAGACACTACCCCCTGGGCTATTTACTCTCAATACCAACCCCTTGAAGCTATCGTCCTTTGACACTTCTCTAATTCGCTTAGCAATCTCTCCACCACCAACAGAAACACCATCATCGCCCATTCCATCCATAATGGCTCCCTCTACATATACCACCGCAATTTGAGCCCCCTTGTTCTCTTCCTTACCTTCAATATCAGAAGAAGATAGTGGACGATCCACATAATCAATCAATTTAACCCGGGCAAATTCTTCGGTATCTCTATCTTCTTTCCCTAAAGTTTTAAGCCGGTCAAGCATTTCACTATACGAGGAAACTTGATCCACTAGACCGACCTGCTTACAGACTTCGGGACTTAAGAGAAAATTTTGATCCAATAAAAACTTTAATTCTGATTCGTCTAAACCTCGGTTACGGGAAATCGTATCTAAATAATCATCCCAACGTAAATCAAGCAGTCGGGATATTTGTAGACGATTTTCATCACTAAATGCTGTGGAAATAAATGGCTCAACTGCACCTTTAAATTCTCCAACTCGGACAACTTGAATACCCACTCCGTATTTCTCAAAAGCTTCGGCTAGAAAAATTTGTTCATTCGCTAACCCATTTAAAATTAAAGTTCCACTTGGGTTCATATGTAATTCATCGCAGATTGAATAAACCAAATAATCTAATTGAGTTGGGTCTGAATAAAAGCCAATCACCTGCTTGCCTGATTCCTTGAATGATTCAATGGTAAAAAGAAGCTCCTTAATCGCACCATATCCACATCCATAGCCGTCAGGCATAAAACCGCCTTCAATGAATATTCCTCGAATACTTGGGTCAGTTGCAGCTTTCTTAACGGCCAAAATAATTTCTCGTAAATGAAAGTTGGGAGGCTTCCTTTCATTTGTTAATGCCTCACGGGTTAAATCCTCAAGATCTAAACCCGACGGACGATCAGTTAAATTCATGGATAAATCTAGAACAAGAAATGAACCCTCAATAGGTTCTTCTTTTTGCTCCTGAAAAAAGGACGAAATGACTGACTGAAAAAGGAAAATCGAAAACAACACAAAAAGAATGGTTGAGACCAATGTCACCGCCATTCTCTTAAACACATCTTTAAAAAAGGATTTCATAAAAGTTTTGCCAAGAAAATACCTCTTTTTGGATAAGGTCGAAGAAAAACTTTGCCTGTATCGAAAAAAATACACATTTATTCATTAACTATGACAGAACAAGAACTCACAGCGGAACGTAAAGCGCTTCGCGTAAACTTAGATTCATCCAAGTATGGCACATTTGCGGAAATTGGTGCAGGACAAGAAGTTGCACGCCACTTTTTTCAAGCTGGTGGTGCTGCCGGAACGGTAGCAAAGACAATTTCTGCATACGACATGAAATTCAGTGATGCGATTTATGGAGAAGCTGGACGTTATGTATCTCGAAAAAGATTGGTCCAAATGATGGCTCATGAATATGGGCTTTTAGATGAACGCTTATCCGAAGCACGAGGGGAACAAAGCACTTTTTTTGCATTTTCTAACACCGTTTCAGCTCTAAATTACAGCAAAACTAATGAATGCCACGGTTGGATGGGCATACGGTTTCAAATCTCTCCTCTATCACCCCACCACGATATTATTCTTCATGTGCGCATGCTGGATACGGATAACCAACTACAACAGGAAGCTATTGGAATACTGGGGGTCAATTTAGTCTATGGAGCAATGCACCTAAGCGGAAATCCAGACTCATTTATTGAAAGTCTAACTGATAGTATCGGAGAAAATCGTATAGAAGTGGATATGATCGAATTCAATGGCCCGTCCTTCGAGGTTGTTGACAACCGTATCCTCTGCCTGAAGTTAGCAGAGAAAGGACTTACCCACGCAGTAATGTTTAATGAATCAGGTCATGTGGTACAACCGGCGGAGAAGCTTTACAAGAAAGCATGCCTAATTGAACGAGGAAGTTTTAGACCATTGACCAAGGTAAACTTAGATATGCTTGAAAAAGCAAAGTCTCAATTTGTAGCGAGAGAGGATGTGGAAGAAGGGGGGGTGGAAGTATTTATGGAATTGACGCTTCGCAGTTTATTAAATGAAGGAGACATAGACTATAAAGATTTTATTGCTCGAATTGAAGTAATCAACTCCTGTGGATATGGAGTGTTGGTATCCAACTACCTTGAATACTTCAAACTTTCCTCATACCTTCGTCGTTATGTAAGAAATCCAATAGGTTTGGTTTTGGGCTTAAATAACTTAGCCGATATTTTTAAAGAGGATTATTATTCAAAATTGGAAGGCGGGATTCTTGAAGCATTTGGAAAACTTTTTAAAGATAATGTAAAAATTTATGCCTACCCCATCGAATTGAAAAATTTCGAACGATACAGCAAACAAATGGGTGTGGGGGACAATGTGGAAACAGAGATCGATGATGATGGTTTAGTTACAATCGATAACCTTCTTGTCGCAAGTAATCTGCGGAATTTGTATAAATATATTCGTGAAAACGGATTTCTTATAACCATCGAAAATTGCGACCGATCTAATATGAACTTATTTTCCAGAGATATATTTGAACTTGTTCGAAATCGAACAGATGGGTGGAAAGATAGTTTACCTCCCTGCGTCACTCAAATGATTGAAAAGAATAATTTGTGGAAGAGCTAATTTATGAAACAGGGTCAAAAAGAAAAATCTGCGTAGATCAATCTGTGATCAGAAGCAAATTTACTTTCTTCTGAATCAATGATCCATCCGGATTTTGGAATAAATCTCTTGGTCATCGTCGGGTTTGCCAAAATATAATCAATTCTCGAATAACTATCCTGTTTTTTAAAATAATGTGTCCATAAATGCCCACGAGAATCAAAACATGGAATCATACTAGATAAAACGGTTTCATTCACCGTTGTAAACCTCCTCAAAGGTGCAGAATTTTTATGGTCATTAAAATCTCCCACAATCAAATATTCTGATTTACTATCAGGTGGATATTTTTTACGGATAAGGTCGCGCATCACACGTGCTTCTTTTTCCCTTCTTATTTTGGCTTGTGGGTCATCTTTACGCTCGGTCCACATACTTTTCAAATGGAGGTTGAAAATATGAAAATTGGTCCCATGAGGACAAAATGTCATCTCCAATAATCCTCTTCCCGAATGTTCCACCCCGTCAAAATAAGAAAACGACACATCCGTATGCTTAACAATTGAAACGGGCGGATATTTGCTAAGAAATGCGAGATGCCGAACCTCCCCTTCCCCCTCATTAGGCATCCAAACGGCATAAGGATAATATGGTCCGCCAGTGGTATTCAAATCCATCCAAAGTTCGACCATGTATGGATAGTCTCCCATTTCTTGAATAGCTAAAATATCCGGATTGACTGAACGAATAATCGAACGAACCGCTTTTTTCTCAATCTCCGGCTTTGGATAATCAGGTCGCCATTTCCCTTCAACTATTCGATCGCAAGAAAGATAATTCCTTAGGTTAAAACTCGCAACCCGAACTACATCCTGCCCCCATAACGGGGAAAGAAAAAGAAAGAGTAAAAGAAGTATTTTTAATCGCAAATTAACCTCGGCCACGAATAATATTTACATTGAGCCTTTTACTCTTTGGAATTTCCAAACGCTTTTTATACTCACCTGGGGTTTTGGAAGATGCGGCTTCATGTGAGTCCTCTGTTCTATGAACAAGGTGTATCCCTTGAAATGGAAATGTACCACTATACCCCTTACCCCATCGAAAATTCATACCACTCAAACTTGTTGGGGTAACCTTAATCTTATGAGACCCAAAAGGAAAGCCCATCAACTCAGCTGATTTAATAGGATTCCATGCATTGCCGCTGAATTTACCTAACACATCAGTCCATTTCTCGAGCATAGGTATTTTAGCACGTTTCGACTCCAATGGGTCAATGTAAAGACATCCATCTTGAACTAAAGGTTCAATTTCTTTCATTGATTTATTTCCGACATCAGGGATAAAGTTGGGTGAATAAAGAGCTATACTAAAAATAGTGGGATGCTCATCGGGTTTCTTCTCGTCTATTTCGCCCCAAAAACTTAACCCCCTGTGATTAATTTGCATCACATATTCAAAGGTTGAACCATTATCTAAAGTTCCACGAATAGTCGTTTCCTCACGATCCATAGAGACTGAAGGAGGATCTTCATAAGAAACAATTTTACGATGTCTCCACTGGCGATTTCTTTCCCCGGGGTTCAAATAATAATATGCACGGAAATTTACACTTAAAGGAACTCTTTCAGCTCGTTCTCCCAACGCAGCCTCTCCCTCTTTCCCTTGATTTTTCAACCAAACTTTAACCGTATTTCCACTACCATGAAGAGCAACATCGTACACGGCACTTTCTAAAACTGTATTATATCCCCTCCATTTCCCATCACCATATCTGGGTAAACTTCCCCCTGTAGCTGGTAAAATTGCGGGATTTTTAGGCATAAGTTTCTCTTTTAATCTTTTCAAACCCTCACCTAAAGCCTGAGATTCTGGATTTAATCTCTCCCATGGCAACTCGTAGGGACGATTTGGATTATTTTTCATCAGCAATGTCACCCCTTTCTCATTGGCTGCAACAAAAACAGCTTCAATGCTATTACCATCAGAACTCATCCATGAATGAGCTCGTCCAAGATCGCCTTCCACAAGTTCTGGTACCTTCATGCTTTTCCTCTTGTTCGCTAATTGCTGTCTAACTTTATTTTGCTTCACAAGCAAAGCCTGTAATTTTTTCGCCAACCCTTGAGAATCCTGGGACAAGCGGGTTAATGGAATGGTTTGCTCGGACCTGCCTCCATACATAGCTAAATTCACACTTTCACCCTCAATTGAAATAAATTTTGCTTTAATAACGCTTCCTGAAGAACTTTTCCAATTATGTTCAGCGTCCATTGATAAAACGTCACTCTTTACAACCGGAGGGGTGACAGAAGGAGCAACAGGTTTGGCAACCACAGGTGGCGGAGAAACAGGAACAGGTACAGGTACAGGTGAAGGTGAAGGTGCAAATGTTCCCGATAAGCTTTTTGCCAATGCCTGAGATGCCGGGTTCAAATTAGCAAGAGGTAAGGGAACGACTTTGCCCTGCCATTTAACCGTGACTGAAAGGGAATCAGCTTTAATGAAAACTGCCTTGAGTGTACGCCCTTGCAAGTCAGTCCATGAATGAAGTTGCTCGATACTCGCCGGGGGTGCAATTGTATCGAAAGGATTAGAGGGAGGTGCTGGAACCTTAGGGGCGGAAAGTTGTTGAGCAAGTGCTTTTGATTCTGCCGAAAGAGAAGTTAATGGAATAGGGACTACTTTACCGTTCCAGTTAATCGTTAGGGTAACTCCGTCAGATTTAATAAAAGATGCCTGAAGAGTTCTGCCCTGCAGATCAGTCCATGGATGTAGCATCCCCTGTAGATTGCTGAACGAAACTGCAATAAGAAGGGTGAGGATAATGAGGGGATTAGCTTTCATAATTCTACGGGTTTAGGTTCGTCATGGGAATGCTCCCAAGGCAGGATTGCATTTACCTTTTTTTGTTCCCAAGGGTTAAAAATGTCAAAAATTTTCCCTGGATTTAAAATTCCATTTGGATCCAAAGTTTCTTTAATTGCTTTCATGGTTTTCCACTCAGCAGAGTTGAATTGCATACGGGCAAAAGGGGTTTTGGCTAATCCGATTCCATGTTCACCACTTATCGCACCGCCTAATTCATGAACTTTTGACATAAGCAATTTTAAAGCCTGAACCGCACGACTCGACTCATCTTCATCTTCATGGTCATACATAAAGTTAACATGGAGATTACCATCGCCACAATGCCCGAAAACACCGACCTTTAATTTGAATTGCTGCCTAAGTTGATCTACACATTCAACAAGATTGACTTGCTCCACCAATGGAACGACCACATCTTCGTTCAACTTGGTATTCGCAAGTTTTTTCATTGCAGGAGAACCCTTCCTTCTCACATCCCATAATTCTTCGGCTTCTTCCTGAGTGCCAGCTACCTCATGACATATTGCAGATTCTTTTAACCAATTGATTAACTGAAGGGATTCTTTTTCAATGAGCGATGGATCACCGTCCAATTCGATCAAGAGAACCGGATGAGGAGATATTCCATGAAAAACTTCTTTTCCAGTAAAAGATTGTACACATTCAACCGTCCATCGATCAAGAAATTCAAGAATCGACGGGCGAATCCCTATTCGGGAAAGTTCAATCGGTGCACGAAGTGCATCTTTATCCGATCGAAAAGCGGCTAGAAAAGTTTTCTGAGACACAGGTTTGCCAACTAAGCGTAAAACCGCTTCAGTCACGATACCCAATGTTCCTTCACTTCCAATCCATAAATCCCGAATATTATAACCCGTGGCGAATTTACGGGTCGCCCTCCCCCATTGGACTGCTTCTCCGGTTGGCAAATATCCAGATAGAGAAAGAATATAATCACGAGTCACCCCATATTTCACACACCGTAAACCTCCGGCGTTACAGGCAATATTACCGCCAATGGTGCAAAACATCTTGGATGAAGGATCCGGTGGATAAAAAAGATTATGCTCGGCCGCATCGTCCTGAATATCCGCAACAATTGCACCAGGGCCACAACGGGCAATCTGATTATCCACATCAATCTCAATTTGATTTAAGAGAGAAACATCCAGTACCCATCCTCCCTGAACAGGAGTTGCACCACCGGTAAGTGAGGATCCTGCTCCCTTTGTGGTAACTGGAATACAAAATTCATTAGCCAACCGCAAAACTGTTCCAATTTGACCCGAATTCTCAGGACGAATTACAGCAGAGGGAGAAAAAGAGACCTTTAATCCGTCAAAAGAGGCTTTATGTATTGATTCCGAGTCAATATGTACGACATCACCAAGTTCAGAACTCAAGGTATCCAAGGCAATAGATTCAGTTTGATCGGTCGTACTCATTCTAAAATATCACATCTAACCAGCTTTTGTATCAAGACTCAACTTAGTTAGATTCCTGGACTTCAACATATTGATCACATCCATTATTTTTTGATATGGTAGGGTTCGATCCCCTCTTAAGTGGATAGTGGGTTGTTCTCCTGAATCCTTTGCCACCTGATCAAGAAGGGTCTCTAGCTCATTCTTTGAAACAGCATCCTTCCCCCAATTGTATCTACCCTCCGCATCTATCGTAATAAACTTATCCTCCTTCTCTGGAGGCTTTTGATTATTATCCGAATTTTGAGTGGGCAAATCTATCCTGTTGTACTGTTCGATCACCGGGGTGGTAATCATAAAAATAATCAGCAATGAAAATGCTAAATCAATCAACGGCGTGACGTTTAAATCAGAGATAACCGCCAACTTATTTGGCCTCTTGAAATCGCGTGCCATATATTAACCGTTAAATGCCAAAAGAATCCGACTCATTATTTTTGTTCGATCTCGATTCGATCAGCAAGATTACTGGCAAAATTCTCCAATTTGGTCATACATGAACGAGCCGTTCCTAATAATCCATTATAAGCGAAAACAATTGGAATTGCCACGCACAGAGCCGCAACTGTGGTTAATAGAGCACCCGAAACCCCGGGGGCGAGGTGCTCGATCGTTGCCCCTCCACTTTCCATCGTACCAAATGCATCCATTACTCCCCAAACCGTGCCTAGAAGTCCAAGAAAAGGGGCACCGGAAACAATTGTTGCCAACCAGTACATCCTCGATTCGTATTGCTCTCCCACTTCGGCTAATGCCCGTTTAATCGCATTTTCAACATAGTTCATCCGAATAGAACCCGAATCATTCGTTCTTCTGGCCGCTGCCATAGCACGGGAACAAATAGTCAGGTATGGACTACCTCCTCCCGAAAACAAAGCATCATCATAATCAAAAATATTACTCAGATCGTTGATTCTTTTTTCATCCCGTGCATTCTTCGCATTCACTTTTTTAAAAAGATTATGCTTACTGAACATTAAACTAAGTGCGTAACAATTCATTACCATCAATAGGCAAATAACCACCTTCCCGGCATTATTTGAATCGATAAAGTAATCAATTAATCCCGCACTCCCTACCACAAACATATCTGGATTAAAAACAGTTAAGAGATTCATATCAGTCATTTTTAATTAAAAGTAACACCACAAAACCATATTTACCCTGATTTTAAGGAGATCAACTAAATTCTAAATATCATCAATGAAAAATGAATATACACCGATTAAGTTTGCCCCTCCCTAGAAAGAAATTTAATCAAAGATTTAAATGCAAGTTTCCAATCAAGTAATAGAAGAGCTTAATCAAAAAACCTTTAACCCGTCTGGTATGAACTCCGTAGTCGGATTAGATGGATTTGTTGATAAAATTGTAACTCCAGTTGATAAAAGACATGGTCTTCAGCAAAATTTCGATGCAATTGAGACAATTGACGCTCTAGGCTCAAGAATTTCAGCGGCAGCCGGTAAAAGTGCAAACATCGAACTCTTCCCGCGCTTTGACAAATTAGGCGGAAACGGACCAATCATGGCAAATGCTCATGTCTCTCTTGGCCTTGCCGTTCGCTACATCGGTGCCTTAGGGCATCCATCCGTCGATCCAGTCTTTGAAGAATTTGCCCGCAAGACAAACGCAGTGTCTTTAGCTAATCCAGGAATCACGACTGCCCTCGAATTCAAGGACGGAAAACTCATGCTCGGAAATACCAGTAGTCTCGAAGAAATTGATTTCGCTAGAATTATTGAAGTTACAGGAGAAGGTGCTTTTATAGACATGCTCGCCAAAGCAGAACTTGTTTCCATCGTAAACTGGACAATGATTCCAAAAATGACTTCTATTTTGCTCGAAATGGTTGAGCGAATCATGCCTAATCTTCCTCCTATTGACACAAGAAATTTCTTCTTCGACCTCACTGATCCGGCAAAAAGATCTGGCGAAGACATTCGAGAAGTTCTTCGTGTAATCTCTCGTTTCCAGGCTCATGCGGAGGTCACACTTGGACTCAATTATAATGAAGCTCTTCAAGTCTGCGAGACAATGGATCTCAAAGGCGGAGAAAAAGATGAAGAAAGCCTTTGCCGAATGGCAACCGAGATACGAAGGAAACTGGAAATTGCCTGCGTCGTCATTCACCCAACTGATTCCGCATCCTGTGCAACTAAAGATGGTGCATGGTGGACTCCTGGTCCATACACGGAAAACCCAAAAATCACCACCGGAGCAGGAGACCATTTTAATGCTGGTTTTTCTGCAGCAAGACTTTGTGGATTTTCTCCTCTTACTTCTCTCGCCTTGGCAACATGTACATCAGGACATTATGTGCGAACTGCGGAAAGTCCATCAACCAACCAAGTTGTCGAATTATTAAGACAAGCTAATCAACAAACTTCATGAGTCACGAAAACGGAATATTAATATCCTTCGAAGGTTCGGAGGGGTGTGGAAAATCAACGCAGATTCGTCTTTTGGCAGATCGTCTGGAAGATATCGACCATAGAGATGTTGTGGTTACCAGGGAACCTGGAGGAACATTAATTGGTGAAGATATCAGGCACTTGCTTATGCATGCTGATTCCTCCCAAAAAATATTTCCAGAAACTGAACTTTTGCTCTTTGCCGCCAGTCGTGCACAACTCGTTCGCGAACTTATTCTACCTGCGGTTACGGATGGTAAGATTGTTCTCTGTGATCGTTTCCTTGATTCAACAACAGTTTACCAAGGGGTGGCACGACAAATTGCAGATGATCCAGTTACTCAGATTAATGCGTTTGCTGTTGGGGATGTCGTTCCTGACCTAACTGTAATTCTTGATGTTCCTGCGGAGGTTGGGTTGGAAAGAATCAAACATCGAATTTCTGATATGCCGGATCGTATGGAACAGGAAAATGTCGAATTTTATGGAAAGGTCCGAGAAGGCTATCTTCACCTTGCCAGGAATTTACCCGATCGATTCTTTGTAGTTGATGGTCTAGGAGAACCCGAAGAAATTGAAATTCTAATTTGGAATGAAATTCATGCCCGGTTCTTTAACGAGGATTAAATATCAAATACTTTCATGCTGAAAACAGCGGATAGTAAAACACAAAGGCTGGCTTCGGAGTTTGAAAAAAACTCACTCCATCACGCTTTGCTTTTTCAAGGATCAAAAATCACTCAGATTGAAGAGCAGGCTCTTAGCTTAAGCCGCGTTATTTTGGGTATGAGTGATGAGCAACTTGAACACCCCGATCTTTTTCATCTTCGCCCGAGTGGTAAAATGAGAATCATTTCTGCGGATATTACTCGCAATTTAATTTCCGAACTAAATCGCACCTCAAACCAAGGTGGTTGTAAAGTTGCCCTTATTCACGAAGCCGACCGGATGCGCAAAGAATCCGCCAATGCGTTCCTTAAAACCCTCGAAGAACCACCCCTAGGGACATACATCATCCTGGTCACCACCCGCCCCTATTCCATGCTCCCGACCATTCGTAGTCGCTGCCTACAAGTACGTCTTCAATCGGATGGCAAAGAAATTGAAAATCCGATGTGGACAGAATGGTTAAATCTATATGAATCCTGGGTCATACAACTTTTCGACCGAAACAAACTCAAAAATGACCGCGTATCGCCGGTTTTTGCTGCCTATGGATTAGTCGAAAGATTAATTGGTATAATTAAACAGATTGCAGACGAGGAATGGAAAAAAAATTCAAAATCTCTACCTGAAGGTGTTGGTGAAAAAGAAAAGGACGCAATAGAAACAACCATCCGAAAAGGGATTCGATCCAACCTAATGAAAAGCTTAATTGACCGGTCAAGGCAGATTGTAGTTCATTCTGAACTTCCCATTGACAAAGGCGGTGTCAAGTTGGCGAAAGTGGTAACATTCGCAGAAAAAGTGGCCGGTCTGTTAGAAGTTAATCTTAAAGACGAAACCGCATTCGAATATTTTTGGCTATCCTCCCTACGTACCTGGACTGCCAAATAGTTCTTTTTTAATGAAAACTATTTTTGAAAAAATTATTTCCCACGAAATTCCTGCTGATATTTTACATGAAGATGAAACCTGTATTGTAATAAGAGATATTCAACCACAGGCACCGACTCACTGTTTAATTATCCCCAAGAATAAAATTGAAAGGATTGCTCAATCTAGCGAGTCAGACAAAGCAACACTTGGACACTTACTTTTTATTGCCCAAAAAACAGCCAATAACCTAGAATTGGATAATGGGTTTCGGATTGTAATTAATAATGGAACTGACGGGGGCGAAAGCGTTCCTCACTTACACTTACATCTCCTCGGCGGTCGACAAATGAAGTGGCCTCCTGGTTAATATGAAAAACACCATAAATAACACCATCCTTTTCATTTATATCAATCTTCTCTCGTGCCTCAGTCTGTGGGGAGACGAAATAATAACCAAAGATGGATCCCGAATCATTGGAAACTTGATTCTTTTTGAAGATGGCAACCTTACCTTCCAGACTGAATTTGCAGGTAAAATTAAAATTTCAACATCTCAAATTAAGTCATTGTTGACTGAGAATGCAATTTCTGTCCGCCTGGATGATAATCGCACCTTTGAAAGTAAAATTTTACGTACCGATGATTCGAAAATTTTAATTGAAGAGAACCAGTTAAGTCCAACCTTTGAAGAGGTTCGTCATCTTTGGCCTACAGAGAATGAGGATCCGCTCGTTATCGAAATGAAGAAAAAGGCAAAACAATTGGTAATGTCCTGGAAAAACTCCCTGGGATTTGACTTCATGGGAGCCTCTGGAAATACTCAGACTTTTGGTATCGGTGCCCGATTAGATAGTGATTATGGGAATAAAATTCGAAATTATGACTTTTATTTGAGTTACAACAATACAACAAAAGAGGATCAAAAGATAGTTGATGAAACTAAACTTGGACTTGAGTATGACTCACGCTTTTTTGAACAACTATCCTGGTATTCCAAAACAGACTTGGAAAACGATCAACTCGAGGAAATAGACCTCAGGGCAACCTCTGCCTTGGGTCTTAAATACTCATGGATTGAAAACACAAGATACAAACTGGCAGTGCGTTCTGGTATAGCTTTTAGGTTCGAAGAATATGGATTATCAAATGAGGAAAATGTTGATGCATTGGCCATGGATTTTGGTCTCGAATACACCCACAATGTAAAAGATCTACTCTCTTTTCAGAGTGACATTACCTTCATTCCCAGCATAGAAAACTTATCCGATTATTTAGTGAGTAAAGACACTGCTCTCGTTGTCCCTTTAGACAAGGACGCAAACTGGAATCTACGGACAGGACTTGACGGGACATACAATTCAACCCCAGTTAAAAACAAGGAGGAATTGGATTTAAAATATTATATGCGAATTATTTACCGACTGAAGTAAAGGACAGCCTTTTACTTTTTATATAAATTAATACCGTCAAACAGATCGCTCACATCGAAAAAAAACCCAATCAATTGACTAACCAGTAGTACGACTAAAAGTATTAAACCGGTAAGAACAAATGGAGAAGAGATTTTTCTATTCATTCGGTTTGTAAGTCTTCTTGTATTCTCCCACGACTTTCAATCCATTCCAATGTTCTAAGAAAGCGAGCCTTTCCTTCAATCTGATCTTCAGGTAAATTAAGATCTAGATGTTCAGTTCTAGCTTCTTCTAAATATCCTCTTACATTAAGAAATTTATTTTCTTCATCCTTTAAAGTCTTGCCTGTTTTGTCTCCGTTACGATCCAAAAAAGACTTCAAATTATTATACCCAAACTCTCTTTTTGGCTTAAGTTCCAGAACCGAGTCAGGGGTATTGAATGTGTGGTCGTGAGTTTTATTTTTTACGGAATCGATGAACCCAACACGGGGCATTGCTTTCATGATTGATGAAGTTAAAGGTTTATTTTTTCTACTATAAGCAATATCCGCCTTAGCTTTTGTATTTTTATTTTCAATACCATCGATAGGTTTATTTTTAAACGAAACAATTTTGGATAATTGAACGGATTCAGCAGTGATAAAATCTTCACTCGATTTTTCAAGAAAGGATACCTCTTTTTGTGGATAGGACAGGGAGTCTGTTTCTTTATTTACAGCTCGGAAACCAACCTTATTTTCTATTTCACCAATCGGGTCAATAATTTCAACAGAAGAGGTTCTCGGTGAAAATTTTGACTTTAACCTCTGATTATCAACCGAGATTATTTTTTTTTCATTCGTAAAGTTTGCCTCAAGCAATCGTGGATTTGTTGCATGTATATCTGAATTGCCCAAAACAATATTTTCTGATGGAAGTGATTTCTTTTGTAAATGACTTCCAATTCCAAATTTGCTTTTATCACTTTGGTTACCTTCGAGAAGATGAATTGGGGTTGGTTCAGGATTTAAGTTAACTGGTTTCCTTGTTTCATTTTCAACATCAGCGATCGGCAAAAGGAATGAACCATCCTCCTTAGTTGCATTCGAATTTACATTTTCTTGTTTGGAATCAAAAAAAGATTTCAGCTCAGAATGTTCTTGTGAAATCAATGGTGATTCAGCAACGGAATGGGAATCAAGTTTTTTTTCTTTCTCTTCCGGGAAACGATCCTCCTGAACCTCGATTAATTGTTCAAATTTCTCTCCTGGAGCAGCTTGTACCTTTTCCGTAATAGTCAGATCGACTTCAACATCTGAGTCTAATTCAAGAACAGGAGTCCCTTCACCACTTTGATGTTCAATCGACTCTGCAGCAGAACCTAAATTGGAGTTCTCATCAAAAGTAGATGAGGACTTCTTTTTTGAAACACTTTCTGTAGAGGAGTTATTCTCTACAAGGGACAATTTTTTCTGAGAAGATGTAATAGATTTTACTTTTGCCGAATCACGAGCAGAAGAATTAGAAGGCGAACTTGGCGAACTCGCACAACCATTAAGGAAAAGGAGTATGCAAATAAAATTTGCAGAAAAATAAATCCTCTTTTGCATGAAGATAAATTAAAGAGAATTATTAGGAAATGGGTTCAAGGCTGCGACCAGTAGGTCAATTAGAGAGCAAATAGCCTGCCCGCCTGACTCGGTAGTATCAACGGACATAGAGATCATTCCATTTCGCTGATTTTGAATTTTATGATGAACAGTTAAATTATCGAACTGATCGAATCCGGAAGTATTTGATAAATCAATTCGCTCCATCAGGTTACCTGTAGTTTGAAAATCGAGTCGCTGAATGAAGATTTCTAAAAACTCACCATAGACTGTCTGCAATGAACTTGCTGTTTCACTTTCTCGCACCATATCCAACTGACTCGCAACCTTAAGCCCAAATCCAGCGTCAAGAACCTCATGCTCGTACTCAAATGCACCATTCATAGAGACTTTATCTATTCCGGCTTTCGCCTTAAAATGTAAATCGAAGTTAAGATACTCATCAAAAGTTTCATACAAAGTTCGTTCGTCTTTATTTTTACAAAAGGATTCAAAAAAGTTTTTACCCAAAATGGATAGACCGACATCGTAGTCGTCTCCAGTTAACTTATTACCCACGCTTGAACTTGCAATATTTGAACCCTGTCCAAAATTAAATACCTGATTTAATTCTACATCCAAAAACTCTGGATCTTTTTGATCGGACCACCAAGACGATAAAACCACCAGACACTGATCGTCCATACCTAATGAAATATGGGCAGATCTATGGTGAAAAGACATAAAGGAAGGAGAGTCATTCTCTTTAACACTCCATTCACTTGATAGGCTTTTCAGATCCAACTTGCGCAAAATAAACTCTCTCAATAGATCCTGATCGCCAATAGGGATAATTAATCCCCAAAGCACATCCTGTTCTCTCTGAGAGATAAATTCATCTTGAGGGAATTGAAGGAAATACAACACACGCCCATGCGGATTAATACCACAATCTTCAGGATTCCAGGAAAGGTTCCCCAAGAAAGGAATGTTTTTAATGAAATCATCAGCAATAATTTTGGGAAGTCCTACTTTCTCAACCATACGAAGACCCGAGAAAGAAAAAACACCAAATGCCCTTGGGGGCACATATGCAAAAGCCCGATCATCAAAACGTCTGGAGGAAAGCTTTCCTAAGAACGATGCCTTTGATTGGCTCACTCGCTCCGTATCTTCAACTTGTGAGCCAAATTGCACATAGCCAGCCCATCCGATCAATCCAATAATAATTAAAATAATAGGCAGGTTACCGAAAGAGAAAAAATTGCTTTTCTCTTTTACTTTTTCCCCAGAAAAAATCCTAGCATCCGGTTCTTTTCCTTTCAAAAGTGAAGCGTTGTATGCAATAACTAAAGTTACCGCTAACGGATCAAAAACTGAAACTAATATCAAAATAAACCATTTCACTACTCGATTTACAGCCTTGGCCATAGCCTCTTCGATTATAATTGGATTTTCCGTTAATTCTGCTTCACTCACCGAAGAATCAAATGCACGGGCAACAAACTTAAAGGATCCAATATCAGTTGCTCGTATTTTCCCTGATAATTCGAGGATTCGCTTTTCCGCATCCTCTTTCTTGGCAAAAAGTTCAGCCTTCTTTGCCTCCAATTCTTCAGAACTATCAGGACCAAAAACGGATCCAACCTCACTCAGTGAAGTTATTTTTCGACTCGCTTCTGCGATTTCACTCTCCAAGGACTTAATACGATCGTCCACAGAGGAACGTGCCTGCTGTAAATTATCCAATGCAGTTTTGACATTGTCTGCCTGTTCAGCCCCGCCAGTTGTTAATGTGGTAATTTTGGCATTTGCTTCGGATATTTCATTTTGTGCCTGCACAATGCGTTCGTC
Source organism: uncultured Opitutia bacterium (assembly GCA_963934295.1). Taxonomy (GTDB): domain Bacteria; phylum Verrucomicrobiota; class Verrucomicrobiia; order Opitutales; family Seribacteraceae; genus Seribacter. The sequence continues at coordinate 86,280 of CAWVXY010000002.1, read as the reverse complement.
TAACGCGTCATATCGCTTATCAAGATCTGCCCTAGCTTCCTGTGAAGCAGTAGTTATTGCCTGCAAACTAGCACGCAAGCCTTCCCTTTCTTCAGATTGAGCTCGAAGCAATTCCGCAGCTTTTTTTAAACCATCCTCCTTAAGAAAACCTCCCGCTCCCTTATCCTGATAAACCTTAACCGCTGCATCCAACTGGGCTACCCTTTCATTAATCTTAGCTTCCTTGGCTAACTCCAGTTTGAGACGCTCGTCAATTTCTTCTTTATAAGGATTTTTCTGACTCTCTAAACTGGCAATATCTTTCCTTCGAATTTGGATAAATTCCTCTATTCTTCGCTTCTCATCTTCTCTGCGTTCTCGTTCGCCTACAATCATTTGATCGGTCTCTTCAGCCAAGCGAGCCTTTGCATCTTCAGCAGAAGAAATATCTTTTCTTCTTTCAACTATATATCCTTCAAGTCGGGATCTTTCCTCAGACTGTTTTTCTTCTCTTAACTGCGAACCCTTTTTCCCTGAATCTCGATAAGCTTCGACCAAACGGTCATACTCAACCTGTTGTCTTTGTAAACTGGTAATTTCTTTCTCGTATCCTTCAACCTGGTTAAGAGTTTCCTCAAATGCCTGTGAAAGATACCCGTATATTCCTGCTGAGGTAATCCCGATTAGAAGCAACACAGCAAGAGACAAATAAGTACGAAGTGTTCGGTTACAAGTATGCCAATTTCGATAAAGGAAAGATGCAGCAATTAATTTCCCGAATTCCAAACTGGAAGCCATTATAATGATAGGGATAGTAAAAGAACTAACCGCCCCAAAGGTAAGAGCAATTCCCCGAACGCTAAAATATGCGGCACAACCTGCAATGAATAGAGCTGCCCCACCAATCATAAGCGTAAATATTTTCATATTATATACCATCACACACAGAAATTTAAAGGGAAAGAAGAAGTTGTTCCCAAAATCACTTTTTATTCACCATTTGATCTTTTACGTTTTCATTAGCTCATATTTCCATTTTGGTTTTATTTACGGATGGATTTTCATAATTATTTTACAACCATTGATTGGCTTGTGGTCGCAGGTTATTTAGCTGCAACCACTTATGTTGGGCATTTTCTGAAGGGAAAACAATCAACCATTAAAGATTTTTTCCTTGGTGGACGATCCCTGCCTTGGCTAGCTGTCTCCGGCTCGATTATTGCCACAGAAATTAGTGGTGTCACTTTTATTGGCGTTCCTGGCATGGTCTACGCAGCTGGAGGTAATTTCACCTATCTGCAATGGGGGATCGGTTCGATTATTGCACGAATTATCGTGGGTATCTTTTTTGTTCGGGTCTTTTACGAAAGAGAAATCTACAGCCCTTACGATTATATGGGTAATCGATTAGGAGAAGCAGCAAAACGCCTCGCAACCCTAATTTTTCAAATCGGAGGAATCCTGGGTCAGAGCGTACGCGTTTTGGTTGCTGCACTTGCACTCAAAGTGGTCACACCACTTGAATTCCACGAATGTATATGGATTATTGGATTATTCGCAGTCGGTTGGACGCTTATGGGTGGGATGCGAACCGTCATTTGGACAGATGTGATGCAATTCTTCCTATTTGTAGGTGCAGGATTGCTCTCTCTTATTTGGATTATTTCATCCTTGAATAACGGTTGGAATGAATTCCTTCAAGTTTCCGGAGAGGCGGGTAAATTTACCTTTCTTAATTTAACAAAGGATCCAGCGGTTGGGTTTACTCTTTGGGTTGCGATTATTGCAGTACCCTTTCAAAACCTCAGTGCATTTGGGGTGGATCAATTAAATGCCCAAAGAATGTTCTGTTGTCGCGATGCGAACGACGCCCGCAAAGCAATGATTACCAGTTCTGCCGCCTTGCTACTCACTACCCTCATGCTCCTTGTCGGTGCCGCTCTCTTTGCCTATTACGAACCCATGAGGGTGGCTGGTACAGAACCCGCTATATTTAGCGAAGACAGTAATTATATTTTCCCCGTTTGGATTGTAACCGAACTACCTGTTGGTTTAAGAGGACTCATACTTGCTGGTATTTTCGCTGCAGCTATTTCGAGTCTGGATTCAATCCTTGCTGCCCTTTCACAAACAACCATATCCTTGTTTCGCTCGAAAGAATCCAGTAATGAAAATCTCTCCAAAGAATTATTTTATTCACGCCTTTTGGTTGTCTTTTGGGGCATTGCCCTCTCTGCATTCGCGATTGAACTCGACTCTCTACGAGGCAAAGTAAATGTCGTGGTCCTCGCCTTTGGCATGGTCTCATATACTACTGGACCCATGCTCGGAATGTTTCTAGCCGCTCTATTTACTCCAAGAGTCCAGACGAAAGGGCTCGCATTTGGCTTTCTCATCTCCTTCGCTCTTGTTGCCTACCTTAGACCTGACATCTATCAAATCTTACTTAACTTTGATCTCATCACCCAAGAAGAAGCCCTTCAATGGAGTAGCCTCAAAGAAACAGACGGTAAGCTCAGACCGGTTATTAATACAGCGTGGGCTTGGCCTGTAACCGTTTTTATAACATGGGGAACAGGATTACTATTTATAAATAAAAAGTGAATACTCACCTTACCAAAGAACTCTTTCCTAGCCCCCAAAGGATAGAAACCGTTGCAGGTTCTTTCAAACTCCCTTCTCCCCTTCCCTTCAAAATCGAAGAAAAATCATTTGAAGTATTCAAGGAATATCTGACCAAGAACGGTTATTGCCGAATCCGGGATGCAGGAAATAATGCTCTAGTAATCTGCAAAGAAAAACTGCCTCAAAAAGAAGCTTACCGTTTACAGATTAAGACTTCCCAAATCATTCTTTCCGCAAGTGAACCCGTTGGAATCTTCCGCGGTCTACAAACCCTAAATCAACTTGTTAAAAAAACTAAAGATGGGGACAGCTTACCCTGCCTCATAATAGAGGACTACCCTCTCCTTGAAAGACGTGGATTCATGCTCGATGTAAGCCGGTGTAAGGTTCCGACCATGAACTCAATCTTTTCCCTGATCGACCTGCTGGTCCAATTACATATAAATGAATTCCAGCTCTACATCGAGCACACCTACGCTTTTAAGAAACATAAAACGGTATGGGAACACTCGTCGCCCCTAACGCCCGAAGAAATCCAACAAATTGATCACTATTGCAGTGAGAGATTTATCGAACTCGTCCCCAACTTAAACTCTTTTGGTCATTTTGAAAGGTGGCTCTGTCACGATAACTACAAACAACTGGCTGAATGCCCAGATGGCTTCCAAAGAGAAGAACCGTATATGGTGCGTGACCACGGCAGCACGCTCAAGCCAAACCAGGCAAGCCTAGACTTTATTAATTCTCTTTACACAGAATACCTTCCCAATTTCTCTTCAAAAAAATTTAATGTCGGTATGGACGAACCCTGGGAACTGGGTCAAGGGTGGAGTAAAAATCAGGTAGAAGAAAAAGGAAAAGACAAGGTTTATCTAGCCCACCTTGAGGGAATTCGAAAATTAGTCGAATCTCATGGTAAAGAAATGCAGTTCTGGGCAGATGTTCTTCTGGAGAATCCGGAAAATGCAAAACTCCTCCCCCCCTCCGCATCTCCTATTATTTGGGGTTATGAACCAAACCACCCCTTCCCCGAGCAGGCACATATTATTTCATCCTGTGATCTGTCTTACTGCCTTGCCCCTGGAACAGGAACATGGAGAAGTTTTTCCGGACGCTGGCCCAATACCCGTTCCAATATTGATGCAGCGATTACAAATGCAAAAAAATATTCTGCGGATGGTATTCTTCTAACCAGCTGGGGGGATTGTGGAAACCATCAACCATGGGCAACTCTTTACCCTCCTCTCCTTTACGGTGCAGCCCAGTCGTGGAATAACCAACCAATCGATGACACCGCACTCGCTGCCGGCATGGATTGGCATCTTTTTAATGGAGCACTAAACACTACTCCGTCTGACTCCCTTATTAAATTGGGTAAACTCGACCAGTTACTCCAGTCCAATATAGAAAATAACAGCTTATGCTGGTTTATTTTATTTGCCTCACAACCAGAAAAAACTTTCCAGCACCTCAAAGATAAACACTCGATTTCCCAATTAGAAAATGGCCTTAATTACTTAGCATCCATTGAGAAATCTATCTCCGCTTATAATCATCAATCCCGCAACTGTCTTGTCGGTCTTGAAATTGCACTTGGAGTTCAATTATCCACTATCGCATTACAAAAAGGAATTTCTCTTATCACAGAAAAACCCTGGTCTCCAATAAATTCTCAAAATCGTATATTCTCTGACTATAAATCTATCTGGTTGTCAAGAGCACGTAATGGCGGGCTTTCCGAAAGTATGGATATCTTAAGGAAGGCCATTTCTTTATAGATAATAAGAGTTAGATCGAGCGAGCAAGAAGCTCAGGCATCTCGGTTGCTATGGCATCACAGCGTATCCGACCATCTCTATTTAGGCTATAATGTTGCCCCCGCCTTTCTGCTAGATTCTCATTCACAAGGAGATCCAAAAATATAACCACATCCTCAAATAAAGCTCGTTCAAGATTAAATTGAGATGTGACCGATTCAACGCATACTCCTTCATTCATCCTTAATCCAAAGATAATTGCATCTCTAGCCAACTCCAAACCACTTAAACCTGAATACTCCTCATAGCTCTGTTCTTCCCCAATTATTAAAGGCTTTGCCCATTGCTCAATATTAGCAAAATTTTTCCTGCGCTTCCCCTCATACTGACTCGATGCAGATGGGCCATACCCGAGCCAGTCATTCATTCTCCATGTATTCAAGTTATGCCTACACTCCATTCCGGACTTTGCATAATTGGATACCTCGTACTGCTTCCATCCCTGAGATGGTAAAAACTCCCACCCCCATTCGTAAAATTCAGCTTCCCGGTCTGGATCAATTTCAATTTTTCCTTCAGATAATTTTGCATATAACGCAGTATCCTCTTCAAAAGTCAGGCAATATGTGGAGATATGATCCGGTTCTAAATCCACTGCTTTTTTTAAATCATCCTGCCAATCAGACAATTTTTGTCCGGGAGCACCAAAAAGTAAATCCATATTAACACTATCAAATCCCGCGTTACGAACCAACTCATAGGCACTCAGTGCGGTGGAAACATCGTGATTGCGCCCAAGTCCATCCATAAACTTTTGATTAAATGTCTGAACCCCCAAAGATAAACGATTCACTCCTCCATTTAGGAGTGCCTCCACTTTTTGAGGATTAATTTCATTGGGGGCTACTTCCACGCTCCATTCACAATTAGGATGTAATCCTGCCCGCTTGATAAGATCGCATAATTTTTCAATTTGCGGGCCAGAAAGAATCCCCGGAGTTCCACCCCCAATAAACGCGGTTGAAAACTCCTGATTACTCGGATGAGCCTGAAAATCCTTCTCTAATGCAAAAAAATACTGTTCAAAACCCTTTTTGCTTGGTCTCTCTTGGTAAAATGCGCAAAAGTCACAGGTGGTGGAACAAAATGGAACATGAACATAAAGACCCAACTCTCTCATATTTGATACTTGCATATTTAGCCCGAAACTTATCTACAAATTTAGATTACTTTTTAGAAAAATTACTATAATGAAAAAATTGAGCACCATACATAAACATATCCTGTTGTCTCTTACCCTTGCCCTTTTGGCAAGTTGTAACCAACCCACATTTATTAACCTGACTTCGACCAATATCAGTCAGAATCCATCCGGGATTTATACCCTTCAAACCGAAGTGGATATTCAGGATCGAAAAGTGAATCCCGAAACAATTCAAGTTTTCGCTGTAGTGGGTGGAGATTCGATCTCCATGGTACAGGATCCGATCAACCCAAATCTTTGGAGTTGCGATTACAAATTACCCCAGGGATTCGACGAAGCTACCTATTACTTCCAAACCACATACAATGTCATGAGTGAGGGTGGTGGTTCATACCCAAGAGAGCTTAAAAGCGATCTTCAAGTATTCCGTTTGGAAAACCGCTATGTGGGAAATCTTGCTTCCTACCGTGGTCCAGTTGGGGTGGAAATTGCCGTTCAAGGTCGCGGGTTCACCAAATATGACTCCATAAATATTGGAGAAAAAGAAGCACCCACCAGATACCTTTCGGAAAACGAACTTCGTTTCACGATCCCCGCCCTTCCTTCCGGTGTGGATTATCCCGTACAACTGATTGGCGGTCCACATGGAGCACTGGATATTGGGAATTTCCGCATTGACGAAAGTGTTCTCGCGGTCATCCCATCCTCCCTCGAGATTAAATCAGGAGATAGCAACACTCTACTTTTTAAAATAGACTATGAAGCCCCTGAAGGCGGTTTAAAAGTTTCAGTTAAAACAAATATCCCCGAATCTGTTATCATGCCTGAGGCTGTTATTACACAAGGTAATAAAACGGTTAACATCATGGTCAAGGGTGGCGTGCCCGGTGAAGGAAAACTGGTCATCTCCGCCCCCGGATATCAGGGTATACAGGTTCCCATTCGAGTCTTCTAGAGTATATTTCATTTAATCAATTCAGACTACGGTCATGCCGAAAGCTTCCAGCGGGCATGAAATTTCAGTGGTTATACCCACTTACAATCGAAGCCTTTTTCTTCCAAAGGCATTGGATTCTGTTTATAACCAAACATCCCCCGTCCTCGAAGTAATCGTGGTGGACGATGGCTCGTCCGATAATACCCTCCCCCAACAAGCACTTCAATTCCCTCAAGTTACCTGGGTTTCACAGGGCAATCACGGAGTCAGTCATGCTCGCAATCAAGGTATTCAGAAAGCCCGGGGAGAATGGATTGCTTTTCTCGACTCCGACGACATCTGGCATCCCCAAAAACTCGAACGTCAAATCGATTTTCTGAAGAAAAATCCAGGTTTATCCATGTGTCATACCGATGAGGAATGGATACGAAATGGTCAAAAAGTTAAAACTCCCTCCTATTTAGATAAAACAGATCATCAACTCTTCAGCAGAAGCCTTGATCGATGTATCATCTGCCCATCCTCTGCCCTTATACAAAAAGCAATGCTCGTAAACATTGGCACATTTGATGAAAGCCTTCCCGTTTGCGAAGATTACGATCTTTGGCTCCGAATACTCATCAGTCATCAAGTGGGCTACCTGCCCGAAGCATTAGTAACCAAGAATGGTGGACACGAAGATCAATTATCAAGAAAACATTGGGGCATGGACCGCTTTCGGGTTCAATCCCTAAAGAAACTTATGACCCAGCCTTGCCTTTCACTGGACCAACGAACTGAGATATTGAAAACCCTAATTAAAAAACTCAACCTTCTCGCAAAAGGTTTCATAAAACACGGCAAGATTTTAGAATCTGAAGAATTCCAAAAGGAAATCAGATATTTTTCCAAGCAACTCCTATCCTATTCAACCAAACAGACAACCAACCCGTGAATCTTATTGTTGCCCTATCTGCGGAAGCCAAACCCATCGTCGAACACCTTGGCTTACAAAAACATTCCCTGGATTCTCCTTTAACCCTATTTCATAATGAAAAGTACCAATTGGTTGTATCCGGAATAGGGAAACAAAATATGGCTCATGCAGTCTCTTTTCTTCTTGGACGAAAAACATATAAAAATGCACCCTGGCTTAATATTGGACTCGCCGGCCATGGAAATGCTCCATTAGGGAAAGCTTTTCAAATAGCCCAATTTTCTGACCAAGAAAATGAACAAAAAGGATACCCGCCCCAAGTTTACTCAACTCCCATAGCTAAAACTTTTTTAAAGACCTGCAATCAACCATCCTTAGAATATAAAAAGGATACCGCATACGACATGGAAGGATCAGCCTTTTTTAAATCCGCATACCGCTATTCTGTAACCGAGCTTGTCCAGTCGATCAAAATTATTTCTGACAACCCCGAACAACCCGTCTCTCGCTTTGATAAGTCACTCGTTCAATCCCTCATTTCTCAAAATATGAAGACAATCTCAAATTTCGCCTTGGAAATGATGCAAATAGCTTCTGAAATTGCCCCTTCTCCTAGGAATGAAAAAATTTGGGAAGAAATCAAACAAACTTTTCCCATAAGCGAAACCCAATCGCATCAAATAAAAAAGGCAATCCGTCAGTCATCTGCATTAGGAATACCCGCCTCCCAGCTTCTTCAACTCGTTCATTCAACCGAGGACACTAAATCGCTCATATCTAACCTTAATCAAAAACTGAAAGAAAAAAATCTCTTTTCATGATCGATACGATTTATTACGAAGAATCCATCACCGAACACCCCCGGGCTCAGGAAATCATGAAACGTTTTCCCAAAGCCTTGCAAATCCCATGCCAGAACCACAAAGAAATCTTCAATCCGGGCGGGCAAAACTTTCGCATTCAAAAGAAAAAACCTTCTCTCATTCTTGCTGAAAAAAAAGGGAACTTTGCACTACCCATACCTGAAACTTATGGCATTGGAGGAAAGCACAATTTTTACTTCTCACATATGCTCAATTGTCTTTATGACTGTCGATATTGCTTTCTTCAGGGAATGTACCCGTCCGCGCATTATGTACTCTTCGTCAATTACGAAGACTTTCTCTTCGAGATGGAATCCAAAACAAAAGAGGAATCCGCAGAACCCACTTGGTTCTTTTCCGGTTATGACTGTGATAGTCTAGCCATGGAAAGTATATCGGCCTTCTTCGAATCCTTTCTTCCTTTCTTTAAAAAACAAACAAAAGCCCATCTCGAATTACGGACAAAGAGTGTAAATATTAAACCTCTCCTTAAACACGAACCATTGGAAAATATTATTACCGCCTTTAGCTTCACCCCTCAGGAATTAAGTATTCAACTCGAACATGGTGTCCCCCCGGTTTCCTCGCGTATTCAAGCAATGAAGAAAATTACAGACGCAGGTTGGCAGGTTGGCTTGCGAATTGACCCGCTTATTGACTGCGATGACTTTGAACAAAGATACCAGTCCCTCTTTCGCGATATTTTCTCCTCTATCCCCGTAGGGAAAATTCATTCCGTCTCACTGGGTGCCTTTCGAATGCCCGTAAATTTTTTCAAAAAAATGGAAAAACTTTATCCCGAGGAAAAACTTTTTGCGGGCCCACTTGAAAAACGGGGTGGTTCCGTTTCATACCATTTAGAAATCGAGCAAAAGAGAAAAGAGACCTGCAAGAATTTACTCCGCGAATACATACCAAAAGAAAAACTTTTTTCCTGCGAAACTACCCCAGAAACTTCTGTTTAAATATACATACTCAAAATCGGATTGCATTCTCCACCAAAAAAACTATTAATATACACCTTGGCACGCCACCTTAGCTCAGCTGGTAGAGCACCTCACTTGTAATGAGGATGTCGTCGGTTCGATCCCGACAGGTGGCTCCATTCTTTTAAGATCAGAGCTAGTTTTTACGATCCTGCCCTTTAACTACTTTTTACAATATTAGATCTGTTATTGAGTGGTTGCTCGTTTTACAACATTCTTACTACTTAGCTAAATCGTAAAGTTACAAAAAGATATTAGGAAAATAAAGTGGGTTTAAAGTTATTTTGTTTTAATTCTCGCCATTTTTAACACATGAGTAGCGCAAGTTAGTAATCCGTAGAAAATGGAAGTAGGAAATTTCGCCATCGTAATATTTAAGCCAAATCCTTCATACTTCATAACTGGTAATAACTTCACTTACTAAAGTAAAAGAATCATGAATGAATATTACACCAATTGAATATACTAAGATTTAAATAGTCTTAAGTTCCGAGTTAGAAATAACTGTATTTTTTACATTTTCGAATTATTACATATAAATTTTTTGAATAAAATGTAATACCTCAGTCAGTAAAACCATAAACTTATCCTCTATTTTTGTTATAGTTTATATTGCAATTTTAAACCACGCCGACTAGGGACGAATGATGAATAGTAAACAAATCAAACAAATACTTAATAAAAATTCGGATAACTTAGATTTTGATAGGGTGCAGGATTCAAGTGCTAAATCATTAGACGCAATGCCAAATAAATCATTCTACCCAACCACTCGAAAGTTTACCAAAATATTTCATATTTTCATTAATATCCTACTAATTCTTTCGTCTATTGGTTTTATAGTGCAGGGCTATGAAAATGCCTTAATCGGCATATTTGTTTTAATCATTGGATATATTTTAAACCGACTTTCAACCGAAGCAGTAAATATTATAACGGACATCGCAGATTCATCCGTCACCCAAGTTGAACTTCTTCGAAACATTAATAAAAACTTCATAAAATAATTTTTACTTAAATTAACCATTCGAACACCATATTCAACATGACAAAACTACAAGGAAACATGATAATTATTCTTTTACTAGTGGCATTAGGCTTTCCTTTTTTAGGATTCTTAAAACCCACGCCAAAATGGGAATATAAAGTTGAAACTCCGATGGACGCTTTATTTATAACGTCCATGAATAACTACGGAGAAAGTGGTTGGGAACTAGTAAGTGCAAGAAGAGCAAAAGGTGCACTTGATCAATATGGATACGAATGTATTTTTAAGCGTCTCAAATAAAAGAAAATAAGCTTTTCCATTAATTTTTAAAAATTTAATGGTGCCGCGAGGAATGAGGTCAAGATTAACCATTAAAATAGATACCCTCAATCAACGATCACATTGCAAAAGCAAACTAAAACAAATAATTAAAACTCTATTAATATTTTAATTTAATGACATAAAGCTTTGTTGAAGTTCTAAAAAGCCCCCAATATTTTAATTAAATTTATAGTGACACGATAGTTTTATTTATTTAAAAAAAAAATTTTCTCGTTCTGCTATTTCTATAATTCTCTGTCCTATGCAACCTAATATACAAAAGATTTTTTATATTATATTAGTATTCTACTTTCTTTGCTTCCCCATGTCCTGTGAAAAAGCAAAGGATGCGGATGAAATCAAAAATCCGCCACCACCGACAACGGTTGCTCCTTCTCCCCAACAAAACAACATCCAACTACCCGATCACGGTTTTATGAGATCTGAGTTGAAACTACCAAGAGAAAAAGGCGTTATATCCGGGCAGGCTTTTTGGAATGATGGATCCTCAGGATCTAATAAATTTGCAGCCCTCAAAATAAAAGCATACCGAGCATCAAAGATGTACGAAATCAATGGATTAATAAGTGATATCACATACAAATTTGAATTTGATTTCGAGCAAAGCTTCGACACTAATTTCAAAATATTCTCTTCGATCCTACAAAAAACAATTAATAATGGAATAACTGAGGATTTCACTGCCATTACAGACGGTGATGGAAATTTCGAAATAAATACAGAAGAGGATTTTATTTTTATTAGTGCAGTTTGGAACAACGAATACAAATGGGTTTACCCCTGGTTTCGAGACCAAGAAGGTGGTGCTCGTGTCATTCTTTCTGACAAAACATCCTATGCTAATAGATTATTTGATACTGATATGTTTCCTAAATCCTACTGGGAAGCTTTTTTCCCGTTCAAAAAAAGGTATCAAGTGGAAAGGGAAAAATACATAGTCGAAAAAAACGAACGGCGTGCACAACTTGCCAAGGTTAGAAAAGCAGAAGCGGAAAGATTAGCCAAACTTAGACAGGAAGAAGCGGAAAGATTAGCCAAACTTAAACAGGAAGAAGAGGAAAGGATGGCTAAAATTAGGGCAGAAAGAGATAAGAAACAAATGGAAGAATTTTATGCCAGAAAAGAAAAAGAAAAAAACCTGCAACTCAAACTACTGGCGAAGAGAAAACTAGAGATAGAAATGGCAAAAAAGAAGTCTGAAATGGAAAGACTTAATGCCCAACGGTTGGAACAGATAAAAGTAAAGGAATTGGAAGATCAAAGAAGAAAAGAACTTGCCCAAATCGAAGAGGCTAGAAAATTAAAAACCGACTTCACCCAAGGATTAATTACAAATTTTTTAAATTCCAATCCTTCAAGGAATCATAAAATTGTTTTAAGAGAGAAAAAAATCGAGCTTCTTCCTTCGTTATCCGACTTTAATCACATCACCTATTTAGATTTAGCGAGTAATAATATTTCAGATATTAAACCATTGAGTTCCATGCAAAATCTCACACACTTAGATCTTTCAAATAATAGTATATCGAATATCAGCCCATTGGCAGCCTTACAAAAGCTTACATATCTAGACATTTCCAATAGTAATATTTCAGATATCAAAACTCTTGAAAAGCTTAAGCAACTCAAGACATTAAAGCTAAACGGAAACTACATTTCAATCATCTCACCTCTAAATGACCTCCAAAATCTCAGGGAATTGAATTTGATTTCACAACGATGGGATAGAAAGAATTCCCAGCTTAGATCACGAGGAATTAAAACTTTTGTTATATCTAATGACCAAAAATTTATCCTGACCAGTAAGCTTAAAAATTGTGATATTAAATTCTAAACTCTTTCCTATTTCATCTCCAAATCCTTACATTCCCGATCAAACTCTTTTTTCTCCTAACAAGAAGCCAGATAGCCCCATAATCACCAAAAGCCTTTTAATCTTTTCCCATTACTTAATGGAAACCAATCAGATTACATGTAACCAGTATACTATCATATTTTAAACATTCAGTTAAACCCCAGATGTTTATACGCAAAGGGTTTCATCCAAACAAACGATAACCTACTTTGCAAAATCGTACACCAACACCCGATCAATCAAAGGAAGCAATACTTCTTTTTTCGCTTTTTGATGAATAGGATGATCGAGATACTCTTTCAATCCATCCTCATCCCTTACTTCTACAATAATTCCCACATCAAAACTATCATCCACAATCGAACGCTCGCTCATAATAGGATTACCCGCACGGGCTTTTAAAACTGTAGGAATCCGATTAAAAGATTCAGTCATTTCAATAATCTGTTCTCGTTGTTCACTATTTCCCGGTTCCTTTAACCAGCAAAATACCACATGGGTTAATATTTTCGGGTCTTCTTTCTCTTTTTGAAAATCAGAAAAACAACCCGAAAATAATACCACTAAAAGTAATGAGAATAGTAAAAGTTTTATTTTCATTCAATCTGACTATTAATTATTCAACCCGAATCCATTTCTTGGTTTTATATTCATAAAAAGTTGGTTTTACATTTCCATTTTCAAAGTGTAACCAATCGCTTGTGTTTTGATCAAAGAAATAAGGGAAGGTCGAATTATTTGTCCACATCCAGCCCCGGTTGGGCAAATAAAACCACTCACTCGTGTAAGGAGTCGAATTGGTATCCTGTGCAGGATAAGAATTCATTGCCTCATCGTACTTTGTTTTTTCCACCAATGAAAACTTCGTTGGATTTTCAGATATATAATTCACCAACTGCGAATCGGATACCAATGGATTTGTTCCTATCTCGACCTCAAATGAATCGGAGAAACCATCACTGTCTGTATCATTCGAATCCTTGGCGGTCCCGTAAGTTGCTAATTCCTGATAATTCGTCAACCCATCACCATCCTCATCGCCAAGGTCCATCTCAAAGTATGCGGTTATATTTAGATCTTCCGAAACTATAACTTGATCCGGATTTAAACTACTTAATGATAAACCCTTTTTCCATTCTTTAAATATGTATCCCGGCCGAGCAGTTGCAGAAATTATTATCGTGCTCCCACTTGCGATTTCACCACCACCGGTCAGAATTCCAGCACTTTCCGGCGATGAGCTAAGGTATATTTTATTATGGGCACTAATAGGAGCTGCGTTCGGAAGGGATGCTAGGATCGTCGCAGTATCAATATTTGGTACAACATTAATTGGAACATTCAATTGAGTAGCCGCCTCAGACAAACTAACCCAGAAATTTGAATTCGGTGGAGTTTGCCCGGCAGGAACAGTGGTCATGGCAAGATAAGTTTTATTATTTAAAATAACGAGCTCTCCACTCAGGTATCCCTTCCCTATATCCCAAACGGAAGGTCCAGAAGAAATGCTCACAGTACTTTCCGAACTTGGGGAACTGGAAGGTAAAGATGCAAGAATGGTTTCAGTAGAAAGGGTCGGAACGCTCTCAACGGGAATTTTTAAAGCTACGGCTGCATCAGTCAAACTTGACCAGTAAGAATACACAGTTGGGTTTTGCCCAATAGGTACATCCTTTTTCGCAATATAAGTTTCTCCATTATACACAACGAGTGAGCCCGCCGTATAACCCAGTTGTATATCCCAGTTTGCCAAATTACTCTTAAGTATTTTTTCAGTGGAAATTTTGGGCACTGCCTCAACAGAGACTCCCATTCTCAGGGCAACCTCGTTCAAATCGTCCCAGTAATTTAAATTTGGTGGCTGAATCCCGATTGGTACATCTATCTTTGCCAAGTATGTATTACTTCCTGAAACAACCAACGATCCTGCATCATAAGTTTTACTATTTCCCCAAATCAAAATTTTGGAAGCAGAACTACTAGAATTCCCATCAGGTGCTGAACTAGGTAGAGAATTCAAAACCGTACTGGTTGACAAATTAGGGACGCTTTCTACCGGGATACCAATATTAGCTGCCGCTACTGCCAAATCAGTCCAATAAGTGGTATTGGGTGGAGTATTATTTACCGGAACACTGGTTGTGGCGATGTAGGTGGAAGTGCCCACAATGACCAAAGCACCCGTCGAATATGTAGTACTGCTATCCCATGTTACTGGTTGCGACCAAAGAGAAACGGCAAGAAAAACAAATACAAAGGGAATTAATTTCATGACTAAAAAATTGCCTAAAACTTTTGTGAAGTAAAGTTTTTTAATTCCTTAATTATATTTCTTACCTATTCTTGATTTGTTTATGATTACGACCTTATTTTGAGTACTGCTTTACTTTACAATTTCCGAAAATCCAATCCTTCAAATCTATCTTTGTGCCATAAATAAATATCATTACTAAACCTTGCCAACGGGCTAGTATGCATAATAATGATTAAACCCTTTACTATATTACATATTCTACTTTCTTTATTTTAAGATTTTCTCCTTTTTTAATTCTTTTTGCTCTCCATTGCCCTTTCTTTTAACATGAAAACCCTTAACCATTTCGTGGCATCCTTTTATTTTTCATTGCCTTCTTTTTTCCCAACCCGCCCAACCCTTGTTTTCTCACCTGCGCATTAATTTTTGTTTATGGCCATACTTTCTAAACGGAACAAACCCTTAGGTCTAGAAGGTCTCTGAACAACAAAGAGTAAAGGATTCCCCCTATATCCGTCCCCTAAAGAGGAGGATTAATTTAATAACTATCGGGACTTAATTATTAATCCGTAATGATCTTACCATTACGGTAATTCGCCCTTGTTTTCTCTTTGCCATTTTCATGGTAAGTAATCGAATATCCGTGAAGGTCACCGTTTTTCCAGTTTCCCTCTGACATGATTACACCGGACTTATACCATTTTTTCCAAGTACCCTCTGGATTACCATCAACCACCCTGCCTTGGGTTTCTTTTTTTCCATTTTCATACCAGCTTGTCCAAATCCGGGAAGGAACACCATTTTCAAACATTCCGTCTAATTGTTTTTGGCCACTCTTGTAAAAATATTGAAATGAACCAAAAAAACCATCCCCCATTCTCTCTTGTTTAATTTCGAGAGATAAAAGGATTTCATGTATACTCTTGTCATTATTTTCTATTGGAAGTTTAGGAATACTTGCGGATCTGTCTTTAATAAGAGGCTCGTGCTGATTTGATTGAAGAGCCTTGGATAACTGAATTTGATTTAATTCACTCTGTATTTGATCGATAAATTTTTGCTTGGCATATAATTTGCGATTTTTTTCCTTCAACTCACTTTCAAATTCAACAATTTGAAAGTGTTCTTTTTTTGTTCTGTCTATTGATATTTGAATTTCGCTTTCAATAGAATTTAGAAACTTATGATTATCGCTAAGGTTTTCAATCTTTGCTCTAATCGCTTTAATAAAGGACTCTTGAAGCCCTTGAATTTGCCTGAAATATTCTAAGACAACGGGACTTGTCTCTGTAGAACTATTTTTGTCCTCTGGCCCTAGAATGTTTGATCGTTTATCTTCAAGGTCTTTTATTTGATCCAATACAGACTTCACCCGATCTGATTTAGAAATTACTTCGAGTTCTAAAAATTCCTGCGAAAGTTTAAAATCTGAATACTCTTTCTCAGAATCTTTCCGAAAGGAATTAAATCTTGTTTTAATCTGGAGAATTGAACGCAGTTGAGTTCTCAACTCAATGAGCTGTAACATAACATTTAATTTTTCATGAGAAAGACTGCTGATCGTTTCGTTAATGGTCTCGATTTCATTATCAACATAGGCAATATCAAATAACTTTTTGCTGGATCTTATTTTATTCAGTATTTCAGCCTCATCTTGCAGATTCTTTTTCAAAAGCTTTTCTAAATTTATAACCTGAGCATTTATCTTTGTCTGTTTTTTTTCTTCATTTAGTCTTAAGTATTCAGATTGGACGATACTTGCTACATGCATTGCACCTTTAGGAGTGCTAGCCCTGGAAAAAATTTCCAGTTGGGGTAAGCCTTTTTCATTTATTGAATCAATTATTCGGTAAAATTCTTCCGTCTCTAAGCTTAACTGTAACCCGACTTGCCCAAAAGGTTCCAATATTTGCATACCCATTTCCGGTATAGATTTTATTTTATTAATTACTCGAATACGAAGTTCATGGCTTTGTAAAAGAAGTTTATACGGGGACATCAATGCCTGAAGTTGAAGATTAGTATTAGACACATTCAAGCTTTCCTGTGGAGGCACTAAAAGAAAAGAAGAAGAAGATTCGTAAAATTCACGACGGTTACTCTTTGGTTTCAATTGATAATCTTGAATTTCCATCTTTAGTTGAAGGCTTCCGTTATTCCAATAACGTTCAAAGTTCTTGAGACTTCCATCTTCAAACTTACAAAATAAATTTATTTGCCCATCATTGAATTTAGAAACAGAAGTACCGGAAAAAGGCACTTTATTGTTTTTTAAATAAATAAGACCACCACGATTCTGCAGATCTTTTGTATCCTTACTATTTTGAATTATCTCCGTTGAATGCCAAAGTTCAGATTCTCCCAGTGCATCACACAAAAAAGAAGAAAATAATGCAAGAAATAGGGAAAACATAAACTTTTTCATTCTCATAATATAAACATACAAAAGATAGTAATCTATTATAAACCTTCGTATATTATGTAATAAGAGAAGAACCTAAAAAATTTCATATGGACTATGTACGCGGTTAATGAGAAATAAAGATTAAGTTCGTGATTTTAAATGATTGCCAAAAAATCACTGTTTGCGTAAATAAACTCACTTAGTTTGACCGGAAGGATGGCAGAGTGGTCGAATGCGGCGGTCTTGAAAACCGCTGAGCCGGAAACGGCTCCGGGGGTTCGAATCCCTCTCCTTCCGCCATTATCCTAGGTTAAGACTTTTCAGGTTCAGAGGAGTCCGCATTGGATTCTCCTTCCCCGTTGTCATCATCCTGCCCAGGTAACCGGTTATGAATTTCCTCAATTTCTTCAGGTGGAGTTGTAAATCGGTTAAATGTCTGCCGCTCGGTAGATTGTGTGAGTTTAACAAGCAAATCCTCATTTTCCCGGTCTACATAAAATATTTGTAGAAGTTTCGCATGGGATTCCCCAACCAACTTCTTGGAATCGTCAAAAGGAGTAAAATATTCGGGTTTCAATTTTTTCAGCTTGGCCAAGGATTCTTCTAATTTAGGAAGTATCACTTGCTTACGTCCTAAAAGATCCATCGATGGAGGCTCCTTTTTGGTTTTTAACCAGGTATTTTCCTCTAGTAAAACTTTGTGTACTTCTTCACAAAGAAGAAGGTGTGCCATAATGACCTCTCTTGGTTCCATCAAAAAAGTTTGAGCAGATTAATAATTAGTTAATTTTCAATTCCAGAAAGGACTGGATCAGGCTTTTTGGGCACGGTGTAAATACCATAGCGATTAACAGCTTGGCGAATGGCCCGCGTATCCTCAAGTTGTTCGCGTCTCCACTTGGCCATTCCAAATACAAAACTAAGGTATTTATTCTTAGCCATTCCTTCCCGTGCCTCCTGCACCGAGTTTACATATTCTTCTATGGAAGAATAGGTTTCAGTAGCTTGCACATAATTCCCCAATTTCTCCTCGCACAATGCAATTTGATATAAAACAGGAACCTGCCAGGATGGAGAACTATCCACATCGCGAAGAGCTGAATAAATTCGGTATGCGTTAAAATATTCATTATCCTCAAAGAATTTATTGGCTAAATAATTTCCTGTCTTTTTCTTCCAAAAATTCCAAATTCCTTTCAACTTATTCAAGGCAATATAATCGCGGTCCCTCATGGATCTCGATTGCTCCATATTCATAACCAAGTCGGGGTTGAAGTCGGCTTCTTTAAGTAATTTAAGTAATTCAGCAACCGATTCTTCGTCCTGGTTTAATTGTTCATATGTTAAGGCAAGAAGGTAGTGAGCCTCGGGAACATAAGGACTTTGGGGATACAGGGTTCCATATCCACGTAATGACTCTTTGACTTTGGCAAAATCGGCACGGGGAGTCTGGTCGAATTTTATTTCAACATCCTGTCTTTTTTCGGGGGCAAGACGGTTCATTCGTTCCTCTTTTCTCAAATTCTCTCGGGCCCGTCGATAATGTGCCAGTCCCTGTTTAAAACGGACAGAACCCCGATCAGAATCACTCAGTTGCTCCAACCTCCACAACCGGTCAAAAAACTTGATCGCATTGTCATAATCTTCGGAATCCATAAAGGTTTCAGCAATTTCAAACATTGCTTGGTTCGATTCTGAATCCATACGATTTTCCAGAGCTTTGCCCTTTTTCTTTTCCGCCAAATCAAATGCAGGATTTTGCGGCAGGGTAAGGGTTGCATTAATGGCGTCATAAAATTTATTCAGGGCCATACGATGAGCCCCCAGGGTGCGATAAATTTTCCCCACTCGAATATGGGTTTCTGGGATTGTGGGTGCCCCTCTTTTGCGCCCTTCAAGCCATTTCTCAACTGAACCAAGACCTGCCTTTAAATCAGGAATTCCTGGCGCGTCTTCATGTTCTTCAAATGGATAGGAATCATCGGAAGCAAATTCTTCGAGGTATCTTTCGTAAGATTTTGCAGCGTCTACCCATGCCTGATTCCTCTCGTGCATCCCAATAAGAGATAATAGGACATCACGGCGATAGCGTTTATGATGGGGTGCATTTAAACGTCCAAGGACGCGATTGCAGTAAGATGTTGCTTTAAAAACAGATCTTGTGACATATGGATTATCACTGCCACCGGAAGCTCTTCTTGTTTCCATAATTGCTTCCCTAATTCTTTCTTTCATTTCATGGTCAATACTTTCGCCCAAAACCGTGTAATCCTCAACCTCAACAGGATCAGGATCTTCTTCCATGTTAGAAAACCGGGGGGTTTCGATAAGAGTGGCTTGGTTTAGTTTTTCATCGGGCCGTGTGGAAAGCGTTTCTGCACGTGGATCAGGGAAGGAGGGCATAGGAGATGATAAGGTCGCCTCCAACATGGGAAGATCTAATAGATCAACCTCCCTAAGCAGTTCCTCCAAAGATGCACTTCGATAATCAACTTGAGGCATAGGTTGAGCAATCTGCTGGGGAGGAGCAGAAAATGCCTGAGTGGGGCGAACCGGTTGTACTGAAGGTGCAGATTGATTTAGGTTTGGTCGAGATAATGGGGGATTTATATCATCCAAATTTAATGGTTCGTCTAAAATGGATGGTTCGGGCTCAGAAAAATTACTGTTAAGTAAATTGTTAGGCATTAATTCATCTTGAACACGAAATGAACCTTGCTGAGTCTCTAGGTTATCAAAACTTGAGGATTGAGGATATGTTGGTACCAAAGGTGCAGAGTTTGATTCTGAAGAACTATTTTTAATATCACCAAGTAGGGAATCGATCCCTTCGATAACTTCTTCAATCGACTTAAGTTCAGTCCCACCCGAATTATCCTGTGAAAAAGATTGATTCCACACAAGAAATGTGGAGATCAATAAAATAAATTTGTTTATTGGGGATATGTTCATCGTTGTCGTCTTTGGTAGGTGGCTTTGTTTGTCACACGCATGTTATCCGGAGCAATTGTGTATGGGGGCACGAAAGGAATATTTTGCATACTTGATCTGGGGGTCCGCATGGAAGATGATTCAAAAACTTCAAGAAGTTCATCCGTGCTATCAATTCCCAATGAGTTTACCTCTTCAAATGGATCGGTGAGGGGAAGCCCAACAGGGGGTGCGATATTAGGAATGTTGGGAAAATTTAAAGAAGGTATATTCGTACCCGACGAAGAATTATCATCCTGAAATGGGAGCAATGGAAAATCATTGGTCTCTGATGATACTATCGATGAATTAGACTCCTTTTCAACCGTTGTTGTAACGATTTGCATAGTGGGTGGCATGATGAGTTTGGTTCGATCAACCTTTGAAGGGGAAATGCCGTATCTAAAGTTAATGGGCTTGGTAAAAGCCAAATATTCTCCGCGGGATGGAGGAGGTGCATCAAATCGTTTGGTGTCAATGGCACGGGCCTGTAAAACAAGAAAAAGAACGCTCAGGATCACTGAGGTTCGAAGAAGAAGTTTAAAATTTATTATTTCCATGGAATGATTAATCTCCTTCTATAGTCGACCAAGTAAGAAAAACTTTACCTAAATTTTATTTTTTTTTAATTTCATCCCATAAAAAAGAATTTTGGTGAACACGGTGAACCTCTAATAAATCATCCATCGTATGCACATCAAGGGAGTGAACCTCGGGTGCATCAAATTGGGTCGCAGTTATTTGAAACGGATCTCCGTATGAGGAAAGACACTCAGATGTCTGAGCCCAAGCTGCATATGGATTCGAGAGTGCCTCACCTGTTTCTTTCGCAACTGCAATTGTTTTATTTATGACGGACTGTTCACATTCAGGGAAGTTACAATTGTAATTAATGTGTATATCACAAGGAAAATGCTCCAAAATATGCTGAAAAACCGGAATGGAAGCAACTTCGTCTCCGGATAAACTTTCGGGACGAAAAAGAATTTCAACCCCATCAATCAAACAAGTCCTCGCAATAAGCTCGCTATCCGTTGAAAGTACAACCAAGTCTACATTTTCGTTCTCAAGTAATTTTCGAACAGCACGGAGAACGAGTGGCTCTCCTTGATAGGGCAAAAGATTTTTGTATGTAAGACGCTTGCTTCCAAGCCGGGCAATTACTGAACCAACAATTTTCATTTCTATTGATTATCATCAATTTCAATTGGAGCAAGTCTGTTGTGAACCGTTCGATTCCGCTTGGAATATACCTGCTTATTTGATTATTTGCCTTGATGGATTTAATTCCGTATTCAAGGCAAAGTATAAACGAAGAAGATATTTCTTTGGTCACTAAAACTCTGTCTTCCGACTTTTTGACGCAAGGACCACGGGTTCCTGAATTAGAAAAGGCATTGGAATCTAAAATGGGAGTAGACCATGCAATTGTATGCTCAAGTGGTACCGCTGCATTACACCTCTCCTACGCTTCCGCAGGAATAAATCAAGAAAGCATGGGAATTGTACCAGCAATCACATTTGCTGCCACCGCCAATGCATTACGTTATCAGGGTGCAGAAGTACTTTTTTGTGATGTGGAACCTGATACTGGATTGATATCAGTGTCTTCTCTTGAAGAATGCATTGCCCAAGTCTCCGATGAACAAAAAGAAAAAATCAATCTCATAACCCCGGTCTCCTTCGCCGGTTCTGTTGCCCCCTTAAAGAAATGTAAAGAAATAGCCGAAAAAAATAATTTTACTTTAATTGAGGATGCTTCTCATTCCCCTGGTGCCTGGAAGAATAATCAGAATGATGAAAAAATTTACAGTGCAAATGGAGAGCACGCACTTGCCTCCACCTTAAGCTTTCATCCAGTTAAACATATTTGCGCAGGTGAAGGGGGTGCAGTTTTGACTAATAATGCAGAACTTGCCCATAAAGCATCTCAGTTGCGAAGTCATGGTATAAACAGACCATTTAGTGATGGAGACGAAACTCCGTGGTTCTATGAACAACAAACACTGGGTTGGAACTACCGTTTGACCGATTTACAGGCTGCACTTGGGCTTTCACAACTTACCAGATTAGAGCAATTCTTAGTAAAAAGAAGGACTTTGGCACAAAGGTATGATCAAATCCTTCGGCAAAGTCCTTTCAATGAACATATAAATTGTCCGCCTTTTGAAGATGGGCATGCGTGGCATTTATACATCATAAGATTTATTGATCACAACCTGAGAAACCAGGCCTATAAATTTTTTAAAAGTAAGAATATTCTAACCCAAATCCACTACATACCTGTGTATAAACATCCTTATTATCAAAAAAATCTTGAAAATTTTAGGTTGCCAGGAGCGGAAGCATTTTACCAAAGTTGTCTGAGCATTCCAATGTATCCAGATTTAAACTACCATGAACAGGATCGGGTACTCGAAACACTAGAAATTTTCTTAACTAAAGGATAATGGATTTTAAAAAATTTACCAGTCCCGGAGCTTCCATGCCTGCAGGAGGATATATCATATTGAAAGGCTTTCGGGGAGATTTTAGGGGCTACCAATTAACTTCTGTTAGGATGGAAGATGCTGCCCCGATCATGAAGTGGAGAAATGAACAGATTTCCGCTTTGCGACAAACAAGTCCGCTTTCAGAAACAGAACAAAACACTTACTTTCAAAACGTTGTTAAACCTAGTTTTTCTCAAAAGCAACCCGACATCGTCCTTCTTCGCTTTACTTACGAAAATAATCTTATTGGGTATGGCGGACTGGTCCATATTAACTGGACAAGCATGAAAGCTGAAGTGTCTTTCCTTCTGGAAACGGAAAGAGGCAAGGACACCTTTCAATATGGAAGGGATTGCAGCATATTTCTGAATTTATTAATGAGGTGTGCATTTGATAATGTTGGGTTAAATAAAATCTACACTCATTCTTATTCGCACCGTGGTTTTCATGTTAATTCAATTGAAGCCTCCGGTTTTAGAAGGGAAGGTGTTCTTAGGCAGGATGAGAAAGTGGATGGTCAATGGGTTGATGCAGTAATTGCCTCCTGCCTCAAGTCCGAATATCTAAAACAATTCCCACCTCCTCAATAATGGTGGATCAGGTTCCTCATTTTAATGTCCTCTTTTCAAGCCTCTCCGCAAAAATTGCTCTCTATGATTCGGTAAAGAATGAGATAGCCACCATTTCACCTGGGATAGGTTTATTGGGTGCTGATTCTGATAAATCCTGTATGGGTTCAAAAAAGGTACAAGATTTTACCACTATCCCTCCTATTACTGAACTGAAGGAAGAATCACTTTTGCATTATTGCCAAAAGAACAAGGTCCGATTTATTGTGCCGACAAGAGATGGTGAATTACCATTTTGGGCCGAACATCAAGATTTTTTGATTTCTAACCAGATTGGAGTGATGATCTCGTCTAAATCTGCGATTCAAATATGTGAGGACAAATATTTGTTTGCAAAACATCTGAAAAATGCTCCCATCCCGGCCATCCAAACCAGCCTTTCAAGCACATCACTATCTTCAGAATATGACCATTTTGTTGCTAAGGAAAGAACAGGAACCGCTTCATACTCGATCGGAATAAATTTAAGACAGGAAGATCTTCTTGCCCACTCCCAAAAGATAAAAGAACCGATTTTCCAACCACAAATTAAGGGAAGGGAATTCAGTGCAGAGACTTGGATTGATAAAAATAACCGATGCCATGGAGTGGTTTTGAGGTGGCGAACTCTTGTGATCAAAGGTGAATCTCATAATTCTATAACTTTCAAAAATACTGCATGGGAAAAAAATTTAGTTGCCACTTTCAATAAGATCGAAGGTTTGAAAGGTCATATTTTAGCACAGGTTATGGTTGATCAAAATGAAAAGCTTCACTTAGTAGAAATTAATCCCCGGTTGGGCGGAGCAAGTCCACTTGCTCTGGCCTCAGGATTACATTCAGTTAAGTGGTCAATCCTTGAGTTCCTTGAACTTTCTGATCAGATTCCACCCGAACCGATTTTTAAAGATGGACTCCAATTAATTAAAAAAAAGGGTAATGTTAGGATTCAATAAAAATTTCCGCCTCGACACTTAAAGATTCCCTCTTAGAAAATTTGTTATCATGCCTGCAACAACTATTGCAATCGCCAATCAAAAAGGCGGCGTTGGAAAAACAACCACCACGATTAACTTGGGTGCTGCCCTTGCCTCCTTT
The DNA here is from genome assembly GCA_963934295.1 of uncultured Opitutia bacterium. GTDB lineage: Bacteria > Verrucomicrobiota > Verrucomicrobiia > Opitutales > Seribacteraceae > Seribacter. The sequence goes on along the minus strand of CAWVXY010000002.1, from coordinate 62,002 downwards.
GGCATCCCCACCCTTCTCGTTGATATGGACCCACAGGGAAATGCGACCAGTTCACTGGGAATCGAAAAAAAAGCAGGTGCAGGGGTATATGAACCATTACTAACTCGAGCAGATTTATCCAGCCGGGTTGTCGCAACAAACGAAAAAAACTTATGGATCATTCCCTCAGAACTTGATCTTGCCGCCGCTGAACTTGAGTTGAGTAGCCAAGACAATTACTTGATTAATTTACGGGACTCTCTTCACAACCTTTCCAATAATTATGGTTTACAGGCAATCTTGATTGATTGCCCCCCTACTCTGGGTTTGCTTTCCATGAATTCTCTTTGTGCTGCAGATTATTTGCTCATTACACTCCAATCAGAATATTTGGCACTTGAGGGGTTAAGCCAAATAACCAAAGTCATCGAACAACTTAAACAATCAGGAGCAAACTCAGGGATTCAATTGGGCGGAATTGCAATGACTATGTACGATAATCGAACAAGACTTTCCTATGAGGTGTGGCAGGAAGTAAACAAACATTACCCGGCAGAGATTTTTCGGACAGCTATTCCACGTACGGTGCGATTGAGTGAAGCACCAAGTTTTGGGAAAACTATTTTTCAATACGACCCCAATGGGGTTGGTTCAAAAGCATACCTAGCCCTTGCCAAGGAAGTGAGGACTCGTTTTTTCTCGTAATACTTTTTCTCTCACTATGATTGAAAAATTCAAGATTTATCAAATTTGAAAATTCATGAATATAAATCTAGATGAATTGGAAAAAAATATTGGATATTCATTCCAAAATAAAAATCTACTTACTCAGGCATTAACTCATCCTTCATTCAACGAACACGATAGGAGTAAACCGGATAACCAGAGAATGGAATTCCTTGGTGATTCTATCCTCAGTGCTATTTTATCTGAAGCTCTCTACATTGCCTTCCCTGAGGAGGATGAAGGTTCACTAAGTCGTAAAAGAGCGGTTTTTATTAGAGGAAGTTCACTAGCAAAAATTGCCAAAGAGCTAAAGGTTGATAATTTTTTGTTCATGAGCGTTGCAGAGTTGAAAAACAGTGGGAATCAAAGGAGTTCAACTCTTGAAGATGCGACCGAGGCTATTATTGGGGCAATTTTTATTGACGGAGGCATTAATGAGGCAAAAAAATGTGTTTTAAATTGGTTTGGTGATTTACCTAAAAAACTGGTTAAAGAGCAAAATAGTTATAACCCCAAAGGACAACTTCAGGAATTCTTTCACGAAAGATCACAAACGGATAAAATCCAATATCGAATATCAAAGGAAGATGGACCTCCCCATAAGAAACATTTTGAAATTGATCTTATTGTTGGAAAAAAAACTCTTGGTTCCGGGGTCGGAAGCACAAAAAAAGAGGCGGAAGAGGAAGCGGCTAAACAAGCACTGATTAACCTGAAATCTAAACAGTGAAAAAAGTAGTAATCCCCGAGGGAGCAACTGCCACTTTCATTCACTCATTGCCTGAATCAGCAACCCCGGCACTGGCAGCCAACTTCCTCGCAAATAAAGGTCATAAAGTGGCCATTTTAATAGAGGAAAGCATTCCCAAGGCAGAAGAATGGGGAGAAGATATTGCCGCTTTCCTTGAAAGTTTGAATCCTCAAAAAAAAATTGAATTCTTTCTCTTCGATTGTTCTCCCGAAAACAACCATCCAGATGCATTTGAAAAAACGTGCGACCGATTAACGATCCTGTCCGCCTTACTACGAACTGATTTAGAAAAAAACACTCAAATTCTTATTGCTACGACTCCAGAAGCACTAATTAGTCCGTGTCCTCAACAAAAGCTTCAACAGGAATCAGAACTTAGCCTCAAAGCAGGAATGGAATATGAATTTAAAAAACTTTGTTCCACCCTAGCAGTCGACTTCGATTATTCCTCTGAAATTCTATGTGAAGAACCTGGACAGTTCTCTGTTAGAGGCGGACTCGTGGATATTTACCCCGTAAATGCTTCAAGACCAGCAAGAATTGATTTTTTTGGAAATGAAATTGAAGAAATCCGCACCTTTGATCCGACTACACAAAGAGGTGAAAATAAAATCGATGAATTAATTATCTCTTCTGCTAAATCAAATGAAAAAAATGAATTAGAAGGTGAATTCTTTGAATATTTGACACAACCTGTAACTTGGATTTTCAGAGAACCCGAGCAATTGGTTTCAAGGTTTCCATTGGTATTTCATACATCGACCAAGAAATCAACTCGGCAGGCAAGCTTTGCCAATGCCATGAATCGTAAAGATGCTAACCTTGATCAATTTATCGGCTCAAGTGAGATTCGAGCGGGTGAAGGTATATTTCAAAATTGCGACATGCTTGAATTACCAGTACAGGCAATTCAAAACCTAAAGCTGGATAACCCGCAGATGGATATAGGTAGTGCACGATTTGAAAGTGAAAAAAAACAAAGGACATCTTACTTATTCGAACTCCTTAAAAAGCAGGACGAAAATTTTGAAATTACAATCGCTGCGGGTGCAGAATCTGAACAAAAAAGAATATCTGAAATCATTGCAGAAGAAAGCTCGCTACATAGATTAAAGCCTAACTTTCTTCCTGTTGGATTAAAAGAGAGCTTTCAGGTTCAGGCAGAGGAAAATCATGGTTATTTTAATTTATTAATAAAAGATCAAAAAAGTGGATTAGTGGTAGCGACTGCCCGCGAAATTCTTGGAAGGGAGAGGAGCAGGAGACCCCTTCGTTCCAAAAAAGCAATTGTACGCAGAAAAGAAGTGGATCAAGCGTTAGACTTTTCTGAACTAATTGAGCGAGATTATCTTGTTCATCATCAACATGGAATATGCCAATTTAAAAAGCTTGGACATATTGAAGAGGGGCAGAGAAAAGAGGAAGCCATTACCCTCGAATTTGCAGATGGTATTCTTCTCCATGTCCCCTTACAGGAGTCCCATCTATTATCCCGTTATGTCGGGCTTCAAAAAGCAAGGCCTAAGCTTGCAAAGCTAGGAGGCAAGTCCTGGGCAAAAGCAAAGCAGGCAGCAGAGATGGCCGCACTTGACCTAGCAGCCGATCTCTTAAGGTTGCAAGCAACAAGGGATACAAACCTAGGGCATGCTTTTTCACAGGATGAAAAATGGCAAAAAGAATTTGAGGATGCTTTTCCCTTTAATGAAACGGTTGATCAGCTAAAAGCGATCAATCAGGTAAAAGAAGATATGGAAAAAGAGCAACCTATGGATCGCTTGGTATGCGGCGATGTTGGGTTTGGAAAAACAGAGGTTGCAATAAGGGCCGCGTTCAAGGCAGTAATGGATGGGAAACAGGTCGCATTTCTCGCTCCGACAACCATTCTTTGCCAGCAGCATCTCAATCTATTTAGGCAGAGAATGGCTGATTATCCCATGGCGATTGAAATGTTGAGCAGGTTTAGAACTGCTGGTCAGCAGAAGAAAATCATCCAGGCAACTGAATATGGATCAGTGGATATTTTAATTGGCACTCATCGAATGTTCAGCCCAGATATTGTCTTTAAGGATCTAGGGCTCTTAATTATCGATGAAGAGCAAAGGTTTGGGGTACAACATAAGGAGTCGATCAAAAAGCTTCGGGCCAATGTAGATGTCCTAACTTTAAGTGCCACCCCCATTCCCCGAACATTGTACTTTGCAATGGTGGGTGCCAGAGCATTAAGCACGATTGAAACTGCTCCTGTAAACCGAAGGCCCATTCGGACCGAGGTGATGAAAAATTCACCCGAAATTATTCAACAGGCAGTTCAGCTTGAAGCGAGGAGAGGTGGGCAAGTCTTCTACCTTCATAATCGAGTCAAAACGATTCACTCGGTAAAAAAGAAATTGGAAACCCAATTCCCTAAACTTTCTATAGGAATTGGTCACGGACAAATGAGCGAGGGGGAACTCGAACAGGTAATGACAGATTTTGTTGCCCATCGTTTTGATATACTTGTCTGTACCACAATTATTGAGTCCGGGTTAGATATCCCTAATTGTAACACCATTATTATTGAAGGTGCAGATAAATTCGGGCTTTCTCAATTATACCAACTACGAGGAAGAGTAGGCAGATTTGACAAACAAGCTTACGCATACCTCTTACTTAACAGACACCTAACTGTTTCCGATCAAGCAAGAAAAAGATTAGCTGCCATTCGGCAAATTAATAATTTTGGAGCAGGATTTCGAATTGCACTCAGGGATCTTGAACTCAGGGGAGCCGGTAACTTATTAGGAAGCGAGCAAAGTGGCCATGTCGCAGGAATTGGCTTCGAGCTGTATTGTCGGTTACTTAGGGAAAGTGTTTCCCGTTTAAAAGGAGAAGAAATATCTTTGCGTCCTTCCGCGACCGTTCGGATTGACTTCCTTACTGCGGGAGCCCCCAGTGCGGATGACGAAGTAGAAGATGAATTACTTCTACTTGGAGCATTCTTCCCCGATGCTTACACTGCAGAACCAAGAATACGAATTGAAGCATACAGAAAACTTGCCCAAATGAGAGAAGAGCAAGAAATTAATGATTATGTTGAAGAGCTAAATGACAGGTTTGGCTCTCCCCCTCCGGAAGTCTTTGCCCTTATTCAGGAAACAAGAATAAGGTGCTTAGCCGAAGAGGCGGGATTCGACCTTTTAGAGATTAAAAATAAAGAAATATTTTGTCGCCTAATTAAAAGAGGAGAAGGAGGAACCAAGCAATATTGTCGAAAAGCTGGTCAAATTCCAAAACTTTCCTCAAAAGAACCACTTTTGAAGTTGAAGGAAATCATTCGATTCCTAAAGATAGAAATCCATGGGAACAAAATCTAAAATATATTTCTTAAAATCAATTACTTTCCTGGCGGGAATTCTGGGGTTTCAATTCATCTCATTAAGTGCGGAATTAATTGAACTTAATCGAGTTGTAGCAAAAGTTAATGAAAGAGTTGTGACTTGGGGTGAAATTGAAAACGCGATGACATTGCTTAATTTCACAGAGAGTGAAAAAAACGATCGAGCCAATGAATTCGTGGATGGAAAAATTGACCGATTGCTATCCATCACCGCATTTAACGAAAAGGGTATGAAAATACCGACCTCCTACATCGAACAGGAGTATAACAAAAGATTAATTCGTGAATTTAACGGCGACCGAAAGCTTTTTCGTGATACCCTTAGGAGTAAAGGTCTGTCCCAGTTAGAGTATAGAAAAGAAATTGAAGAAGAAATTATCTACAGCCATATGCTTTCAACGAGGCGACGTTTAAAAGAGGAAATTAGCCCTGAAAAAGTTGAATCTTATTACAAAAAAAATCTCAATAAATTTAAAACGGAAGAAAAAATTCAACTCGGAGAAATTGCATTTTCTCAAATTGCTGGTGAACCAGAAACCGTTCTCCTTCAACAAGCGCACAAAGTACTCAAAGATATCAAAAATGGACAGAAATTTGAAGATGCCGCATTAAAAAATGGACAAAGTCCATTCCGAGAGAAATCAGGGGATTGGGGAGTCATGGTATCAGAACGAGAAATAAGAAGTGATGAAATCAGGAAGCAAGCTTTCTTGCTTAAAAAGAATGAGGTTTCCAAACCATTTATCGTTAATATTTTAGAAAGAAAACCGGACGGAAGTGTGGGAAACTCGAATAAAATTGCAGTTTATATATTGAAGGCTTTAGACCGCACCCAATCCGGACATAAACCACTTGACGAAGTAAGAACACAAATTGAACGCGAACTTGCCGCTGAAATTGAGGCCAATAGTCACAGGAAATGGCTAAATCGCTTAAAGCGGGATGCCTATGTTCGGGTTACCCTGCCTGAGTAATTACTCCCTCCATATCCTCTAATATTATAATGGAGAGGGAAATCGTAGAACATCTATCCTTAAAAGACTTACCAAAAGAAGATCGCCCCCAGGAAAGATTGGAGCGATTAGGAGCAGGTCCTTTAACAGACAGGGAACTACTGGCTATGTTGGTTCGTTCAGGAAATGCGAAAATGGATGTACTAGCCATAGCGGATGAACTTATCAAGCAAGCTGGAACTCTTGCAGGTCTTTTGCGCTGGGATGTTTCTGACTTCCAAAGAATAAAGGGAATAGGAAAAGTAAAGGCCTTACAATTAAGTACTCAGGTAGAAATTGCTAAAAGAATGATGCGGGGAGCAAGAACTAATGATATCAGATTGGATGATCCTAAAAAGGTTTGGGAATATCTCTACCCGGAAGTTCGCTCGGACAGTGTTGAAAAAGTTTGGGTTCTCAGTTTGGACAGAAAAAATAAGTTAATTCGAGCTGAAGCGATAACATCGGGTACCGCAACTGGCAGTTTAGTTCACCCTCGAGAAGTATTTCGCCCGGCAATTCGTTGTGGAGCAACAGCAATTATTCTTGCCCATAACCATCCAAGCGGAGATCCAACACCCAGTTCAGCTGATTTGCGAGTTACAAGGAAAATCTTTGAGGGTTCTAAAACTGTGGACTTGGAAATGCACGACCATGTAATCATTGGAGAATCTGAAAATTGCCCGAATGGCTTGGGTTATTATAGTTTTTCTGATGCAGGTCACTTATCGTAATATTATCCGATAGTTAGAATCAAACATTCCCTTTTTTTAATCCTTAAAAATATGCTCTATCATTGGATGAAATATCTTCCTTTTTAATCACTAGTATAAAATCGAACAATAGGGAAAGTTGACAAAATAATACTGGATGAATTAGTATAAACTTGTGAAACTTTTTGTTACAATCACCCTTTTTCAACTCCTTGCATTTACGGGTTTTACTGCTAACGAAAAGAAGAAGGATAACTTCACCCTTCCAGATGCAATCGGTGGAGGAAAAAATGGATGGTTCGATGCAAAAAATCTTCCCACTTCAATTAAGATAAACGACGAATGGGTTTTACCAAGGGGGGGAACGATGGAATGGTTAATGACAAAAGGATATGTCCCACACCCTGATAAGAAGAATATCATGATACCCAATCCTTTCGATAAAAGATACAAGGAACCTCGAACAACCATACAACCATCTTTGGCAACCAATCCACTTGAATATATTTATGTTCCTAAACCAGTTAAGTCTAATGATCCATTTGCAGGTTTAGCTGATCCGATGAAAAGAAAATACTCCCCAATTCCAGGCGTAGGAGCGAATCCTGGAAAAAATAGAGGAGATCCGCTTGGTCCAGTGCTTGAGCCTGAACTTCCCGAACTTAAAAATTCACCTTTTGAAGCACCCGAAAAGAACTTTCCAAATCTTCCTGTTGCTCCAAATGATCAAACAGATCCTTTTAATCAAAATCTAAACAAACGCCTTCCACCAAACGATCCGTTTGCTGATGATGTATTAAATAAGCCCATTCGAAAACCTTTTGATTCAAACCAAATACTCCCTGGGAAAAAAATCGAGAGTGTAAAACCCTCCGATATAAATAATAAAATTATTAAGCCTAATGCTTAATAAATTTTTGAATTGTCTTTGTTACATTCTTAAAACCGGGACTTTTTATTCTTTATTTATAGGTGTTTGAAGTCAAAGGTGTTGGTCTATGAAATCTTGCATCACACTTTCTCTAGTTTCTTCATTAAAAGGAGGTCCCTGGGTGTTATGGGACGATTTAGCTGATGGGTTAAAAAATGCAGCTCAGATGGGCTTTGATATGGTCGAATTATTTACTGAAGGTCCGAAAGCTGGAATGTCAAATGAACTTAAAGATCAATTAAATGAAACAGGGTTGGGTGTAGCCGCGGTTGGCACCGGTGCTGGAAAAGTGCTAAAAGGGCTTACACTAACTGATGGTAATCCAGACATTCGGGCAAATGCACTCTCCTTCATTCGTGAAATGATTGACTTTGGAGCTGAATACAATGCCCCGGCCATTATTGGCTCAATGCAAGGAGCACATGGAGGGGAAGTTTCAAGAGATCAGGCAATTGCCTGGCTCCAACAATCATTGGAAGAATTAGGGGAACATGCAAGCAGGCAGGGAGTTACCTTAATATACGAACCTTTAAATCGATATGAAACTAATCTTTTCAACCACTATCTTGACGCTTGCGATTTCCTTGACCAACTCTCAACAAATGGAGTCTCTCTTCTCGCTGATTTATTCCATATGAATATTGAGGAAACTGATATTGCAGACTCAATAAAAAAGGGAGCCAGGCATTTAGGGCATGTTCATTTTGCTGACAGCAATCGCAGACCCGTGGGTTATGGACATACAAATATGGAACCCATTGCCCAAACCCTCAAGGAAATTGGATATGAAGGTTGTATTTCTGCTGAAGCATTTGCCTGGCCTGACTCATTAACTGCAGCTCAGACTACCATTAATTCTTATAAAAAATACTTCTCATAAGAATCGTCTTCGATATAGCTCCTATTGAACTTACATATTATTAATTCTTAATAAACAAATATGAGCCAGACAGGAATAAAGGAAGCTCCCCATTCACTTAAAGGAATATTGTCTAATATTGGCCCTGGTATGATTTTGGCCGGATCAATTGTTGGATCCGGAGAACTCATTGCTACGACTCGCACTGGTGCAGAAGCTCACTTTGATTTCCTTTGGTTAATTATCATTGGATGTGTAGTGAAAGTATTTGCCCAAATTGAATTGGGTAGACATGCCATTACAAATGGAAAAACATCACTCGCTGCGGTAAACGAAATTCCCGGTCCTCGTTTTCGTATTCCGATTGGTAGAAGAATTTTCGAGGCCAACTGGTTCTTACTTTTTTGGTCTGTTATGTTTGTTGCCGTACTTGCCCAACAGGGTGGGATTGTCGGAGGAGTAGGCCAAGCTCTCGCGATTAGTCTTCCATTGACAGAAGAAGGAGCTGAAAGAAACCATTATGTCTCCAAGAAAATTGCAATCGAACTTGCAGAGGAGGAAAATGATATAACTCAAATTGCCCAATTAAAAAAAGATCTCAGCTTGTTAGGTAATCCACCTGATTCAAAAGATGATATTTATTGGGCGTTGATCATTACAATTCTTACAATCCTGCTGTTAATAATTGGTAAATTCTCCCTGATTGAGAAATTTTCAATAATTCTAGTAGCAAGTTTTACATTTATTACGGTTGTTAATCTATTTGCCCTCCAAAGCCACGGAGCATGGGCGGTTCAACCTGAGGAAATTATACGGGGTCTATCTTTTGGTTTTCCTGAAATTAAGAATGGAAATAACCCTTTAATCACCGCAATTTCAACTTTTGGTATCATAGGAGTGGGAGCAGCTGAATTATTGGCATATCCATATTGGTGTATAGAAAAGGGATACGGTAAATATGTGGGTCCATGTGAAGACAATGAAACATGGTTAAAAAGAGCCAAAGGATGGATGACGGTAATGAAATGGGATGCCTGGGGAGCGATGGTAATATACACATTTTGTACAATTGCATTTTATTTACTTGGTGCTGCGATACTTGGCAGGTCTGGACTTATACCCGAAGGCTCAGAGATGATTCAAACTCTATCAACCATGTATGAACCCGTCTTTGGGCCACTAGCCCGTTCAATATTTTTAACTGGCGCTATTGCAGTATTATTTTCTACTTTTTTCATATCTATCGCCGCTCAGAGTAGGCTTTGTTTGGATGTGATAAAAGTTTCAGGCTTCGCCCAACTCAATGAAAAACAAAACTCCCTGGGATTGAAACTTTTTGGTATTGCCCTACCCCTCATTTGTGTAATGTGCTATGTATTCTTTCCCAAACCTGTTATTCTAGTTCTTATCTCTGGAACAATGCAGGCAATTATGCTACCCTTAATTGGCTTTGCTGTTTTGTATTTTCGATACCAAAAATGCCATACTCGTTTAATTCCAAGCAAGATTTGGGATGCATGCTTATGGTTATCATTCCTTGGTTTTTTAATCACTGGAGCATACCAAGTTTATGCAAAAATCTTTTCTTAAAGATGGATTGTAGGCATTTATTAGGATTCGTTACATCATCGACTCTTTTGTCATTTCTAGTTCAACTTGTCCCTGAACCTACCCGATCAAAAGAAAAAAATATCCGTTTCCAAAAAATCAGGTTACACAGTCTATCATGGGATTGACTGTCAAGCCCATGACCTTTGTTCACGAGAAAAGTCGTTGCAAAACAATAGAATCGGTTGCAATAAATCTCTGAGAATATCTTCTCATCAGGAAATTAATAAATACCTTGAAGGGAACAAATAATAAAACTCTCTCTCCCATTCCTCATTCTGGAGGATTCTCTTCATTCTTACTCGGCTTACTCGCAGTCCTATTCTCTTTTGTAACCCTGCAGGAAGCTGCCCCCAAACTAAAATCTAGCTTCCGCTCTTTGAATATGAATCCATCAACCGATCCTGAAATTCAATGGGAGATTAATCCTATTCCCGATAGTCAATCGAAACCAAAATTCGTTGAGGCAAACCCAAATATACCAGAAAATCCTCCAGATAAAGTTAATCAGTTTTCATTTCGTAACCAACAAGCTGCACAACCAGAAGAAAACGATAAAGTAAAATTAGCCAAGACTCCGAAATTAAAATACTCAAATAACAGCCAAAAAGTGCTTGAGAAAAATAAAGAAATTAAAAGGGTAAAGCCTTCCAACCCTCCCGTAACAATTCCAAAAAACAAAAGTGAACTTTTTTCAAAGATTCCAGAAAAGTCAAATCCCCCGAAAGCAAAACTTCTCCCTAAATCAGAGGCTGAGGGCATTCAGATCAAAGAAAGCCAAAATAAAGTTAAACCTAAAGACAAAAACCATATAGCTTCCTTGCAAATGCAGAATTCTTCACCCCTAAGTCATCCATCCCTAAATCCATCAAGAATTCGTCAAAAGACTAGACCCAAATTATCTACAGATTTAATCCATGGCCCGATAATGAAAAGTGTAACAAGTGCTCCGAGACTTGGGCAAATTGCAATCGAGTGTCGCTTACATCCGTATGGTGCCTACATTCAGGAAATGCTTCAATCTATTGAAGAGCAATGGAATCAATTAGCGAAAGGCTCCATGCAATTTCTCCAGCATGATCGTTTACCAGGAAGGATTACTCTCCGTTTTAAACTTCTAGCAAACGGTCAAATTTCGAACCTCTCAAGAATGGACAATGAAGGTTATTCACTTGCCGCAGAATTATGCAGGCAAGCAATTGCATCACGAGTGCCTTTTGGAGAATGGACTGAAAAGATGGTAAATGATTTCGGGCAATCCGATGAAATTACCATAAGCTTTAAATACCTTTAATATCTATGGACTACCCGCCTATTCCACTGGATCATCATTGCTCTGTCCTTCGCTTTGAAAGTCCTGGTATCTGGGCACTTGAAAAAGCTGCCGGTGTACTTTCACATCCTAATAAAGAATCAAAAAAAAATACAAAGCAAAGAACACTTCTTAATGCGGATTATCTGCATGAAGATGAATGCTACCAGTGGACAGACAATAATGGTGAAATTCAAAAACTTCATTTAATCCACCGATTAGACTCTCCCACATCAGGCATCATTCTTGCCGCCTCGTCCCATGAACTTGCGGAAGAGATCAAATCGGCATTTTCAAGGAAAGAAGTAAAGAAAACTTACTTTGCACTTATTAAACCTAATGGTCGAATTAAAGAAGGGTTATGGAAAGATCACTTAAAAGAGAAAAGAGAGGGCGGAAAAATAAGAGTGCATCGTGGCAATGGTCCTCCAGCATTAACGAATGTATCTATTGAAAGAAAAAAAAATGGATTATATGGTCTTTCGATGCTTCGTTTGGAACCAATAACAGGGAGAACCCATCAACTAAGAGTACAATGTGCATTAAGGGGACTCTCTATCGTGGGAGATAAAAGTTACGGAGATTTTACTTTTAATAGAAAAATTGCGAGGGCGTCTAAAATTGACAGGCTATGTCTACATGCGGCTGAAATTTCATTGAAATATAATTATAAAAATCAAACTTTTGATTTTTGGGCTGACTCTCCACTACCCAGATCAATGGGGAAATTATTGGTGTAACCTTTTTCCTACAAATCCAAACTGGCCGACAGAACCCACAAATGACTTTTTATATGATCATAATGATCATTAGCGGCAGTTAGGTAATAACGATAATCAGCCTGAATGCTCCAATTTTCTGCGAGACGATAGCTACCTCCGAAAATAAAGTCGTAGGCAAAGCCAGTACCACTGTAGTCACTTAAACCTTCCAATCCAACTATTCCCATTCCCATGCCTAGGCCTGCACGAAGGTCAAACCGATCACCCAATTCTTTTTCCAAAATTAACCTACTGAAGAAATTATGAATTCCTGCAGAAAGAGAAGAGGTTTGCGTAGAAGCATCAAAACTATGATAAGTGTATTCTGCTTCAACGCGAATACCACCGAAGTCTTTCCCCACTTGCAGACCTAATAAATAGCCAGAATCAGCTTCGTATTCTTCCTTTGCTAATGGGTTACCTTTTCTAATTGCTCCGTCTTGAGGAAAAACAAGACCTAAAATTGGACCAAAATAATAACCGACTAAACGACTTGGTACATCCGGTTCGTATAACTTGGCATATGCTTGATCAAGTTCAACTTTATCTTGTGCTGAGTTATTTTGATCATTTTTAGAAACCTCTTCAATATTCACACCTTGTTGAAGCTTTGCTTCTTTTTCTTCAGAATAGTCGGGAACAGGTATAAAAACAGGATCTGGTCTTGGCGGTTGTGAAATGACCGGCGGTTCAGGTACAGAAGCAGGTAGAGCAAAATTTGTTCTATTTATTGGAGGCTCTGCTAAAAGCTTTGCTATCTGCCCTTCATGGAGATTAGACCTAGCTTTGAGTTCAGCAAGTCTCTCAGTGAGGCTAAGATTAGAATTCTCTCCAAAAGTCAAAACTAACGGAAAGAGAAAAAGGAAAAAAGGAAAATTATAAATAAAGAGTCTAATCATGAAAAACTAAAATATTTGAAACATGATTGTTCTTTTATCGAAAAAAGTGAAGAACTAAATCTTAACAAAAAAAAGCGCCGGGCGGTAGATTGGCGGGAACCGCCCGGCGCGGGTGTGGTGGATGGGAAATAAAGTTATTAATGTGAATAAATTTTCTATTGGATGCAATACAAAATTTTATTAGTACGAATGAATAATTCGTTACCTGCTATAGCAATGGAAGATCGAGTGTTATCATCATAGGTTGCTCCCATCTCAGCAAGATGAAGAATTTTCCCGGATTGAGAGGAAACTACAAGTACATCCCCGTTGTGATTCATTACATAAATTTTACCATCTGCACCCGTTGGAGATGAGCGCCACTTGTACTTTCCAGGTAATTCAAGGTTCCACTCAACTTTTCCATTTTCAGGGTTTACTCTGGATAAAACTTTTCGGAGATCACTAAGGATAAAAAATTTATTTTCATAAAATAGTGGTGTTGGTACATCCGAGGTAAGAGTTGGTTCACTTTTGGTCTGCCAAGAAAGCCCATCTATCCCTTCATGCGTTCCCCGCAATCCCTCTTTTATGGCAAAAATAGGGGCTTTTTTGGGAGCACAAACCAAAATAACCCCTTTTCCTACAACTGGAGATGGTACTAATCGCCACCATTGTTCTTTGTGATTCGGATTCCATGTCCCCCAACGCCAGATTTCCTTGCCACTTTTAGGATCATGTCCGGTTATAACATCACCTCCGGCAATCAATAATTGGTTATCATGTGGAATAATAGTTCCAAATGATTCTAGTGATTCCATTTTAGCAACAGATGGGCGGTTGTGCTTCCAAACAGTCTTACCATTTTTTGGATTCATACAAAGTAAATAAGACTTTGCGGATGCATTCCCCCTTCCATGTGCCTGTTGATCTCTTTGTAAAACGGGGAGATATAATTTACCTCCAAATAAGGTTGGAGAAGAAGAAAATGTCCATTGAAAACAAAAGTCTCCGTAGTCTTTTTGGATATTTCTTCTCCATTCTTCTGAACCATCCATTAAATAAGAAACTAAATCTCCATTACCAAAGAAAAAGATAACTCTTTCTCCATCGGATACAGGAGATGGGCTAGCATAATTGGACCGGGAATCTAACTGATAGTCAAAGCCATCGTCTGTTCCAGGACGATATCCAGAACCTGCATTTTTCTTCCAGAGCATCTTTCCTGATTTACGATCGAAGCATAATGCGAGCAAGTCTCCTGCACCGGATGATTTATCAATGACTTCGATTGATGAAACAAAAACCTGTTGCCCTATCACAATAGGAGTACCAGCTGAAGGGCCAGGCAAGTCGCACTTCCACTTTACTTTTGTACTTGCGTCAAATTTTACTGGTAAGGATTGGGTAGTATTCGATGAACCATTAAAATTTGGTCCGCGCCAATTACTCCAATCCTGTCCCCAACAAACAAGTACGGACAAACTTAAATTCGAAATTAAATATAATAACTTACTCATATGATTACATTACAAAATGAATCTTAAAAAATTCGAGCTCAAAAACCAAGAATTGAAAAATTAATCTGACAACAAGATGTATTATATAATTTAATTACTTTTCGGGTAACAATTTGTTTTTAAGTGAACTTAAACAAATCGGAAATTCTCAATTCAACTCTTCCAAATCTTCAATTTCTGTAGATTGAGAAACTCTACGGCTTCTTAAATCATCTTCATACCATTCAACCAATTCATCCATCCCCTGATTAGTTAAATTACCACTGGTATCTTGTTCAAAACTAGTTTCAAAATCTATCTCAACCTCTTGACTGATAGATAATGTATCCAAGTCTTTGATTTTCTTAATCCTTTTAAAAACGAAATAAGTTGTAAGAACCAGTACAACTATAACGAAGACAAGATCCATGAACTATTGAATTTACAAAAATATTAATCAGACGCCCCCAGGGAATCTATGGCAATCGAAATTCTTTTTGCAACAACTGATAATGCTTCACTTAGAGCCAATACCTCATTGTTGATAATTACCTCATTCGAATCGGATATATCAATATCAACGAAAACAATTTCTTTGCCATTTTTTATTGGATAGGAGCCGTTTTTAAAATCATTTGTAAAAAGTTGCCAAGTCCCCTCAAATAATACTCTAGATGAACTCACTCGCTCAAAACGATGAATGGTCAAACCAATCTCAAATATTGTACCGACCTTTTCTCGATGTGGATAAACTGAATAAAAGGAACTTTTTAATAAATGAGATAAATTTAAACCTAAAACGCGCCCAATTCCTTCCACGAGTGGTTCTCCCCACCTTTGGTTTTCCCTAAATTCAATCTTACCATGATCCGGACGAGTTATAATTCGATTTTCTTGAAGATAATACGGTAATTCTATTTGCCTGAGGTAAAAAGTTCCTACTGTATCAACGCCTGTACCATCCTCCATAATACTTGTTTCAGTAATAGTATTATTTTGATCGTAATTTGTTTTAGTCAGAAGATGAAAAGTGGATTCCTTATGAGTAGATTCTGGAACAATACAAGAAGACAATATGCAAATTGAAAACACCAAACAAAAATGTGCTTGTAAAAATTTCATTATTTAGAAGATTCTCCCTTACCACGTAAAAAAGCCTGTGGATTCCTTTCCAACATATCTGCCAAGGACTTAAGTGATTTTGACATGGCAGAAATATCTCTCATCGTATTTGAAAATCCAAACCTAAAATCAGAGGCTGGATTTAACATTTCATTTAAATTATCCGAAATTAAATTTATTTTAGCGACGGCAATTTTAACTTCATCTGTGGCAGATGACAATTTGGGTCCTAGGGGAGAATATGATGTTGAAAATTGCTGTAGAAATTCTTGAAGTTCTTTATTTGTATTAGAAAAATCCTTACTCAGGTTTGCCAAATCAAGATCATTTAACTTTTTCGTCGAAGTAACCATAAGCTCACTTACCTGTTTACTAAGCTTCTCGAGGTTTATACTCTCACTCAATTCGGCGAAAATCGAAGCTCTTGTAGGAATCTCCCTGTACCCATATAAATTCTTATCCTCGTTAACATCAATTCCAGTGGTCAGGTTGATATATAAAATACCGGTAACGAAACTTTCTTGAATTAACTTTGCCTGCAATCGTGAAACAACTTCATTTTTTAAAAAACCATCTTTATTGAAAAGCTGATTTTCCTGCTCGACCATATGTCGCTGAACCAATTTCCGGTTAATTTCAACCAGTACTGGAACCGGGCCATCCTCGGTTGCATCTCCTAAAAAAAAACGCTCCACTCGCCCAATCCTAACGCCATTAAGGGTTACTTTTCCTCCCTCATGTAATCCATAAACATTCTCATGAAAAACCATTACGAATCGCTCATTTTCACCTCGAAGATAAGAAAACCCACCGGTAAATATACTAAATCCTATTATGAGCACCAAGGCACCAAGGCAAAAGATACCAACCAGTGCGTTATTTCCTTTCGTTTTCAATAGGGTTTAAGTAAAGGGCTTTTTTCCCGATTCGGCAATAATTGATTTAATTTATTGGTGCTCCTCTTCTAAGAAAAGAACGGACTTTTTCATTTTTAGAATTTATCTTTAAATGGGATGGAGAACCATGATCAATCAAAGTTTTTGTCTCTCCGTCTAAAAAAATAGAATTATCCGCAATATCAAAAATACTTGATAACTCATGAGTTACGACCACGAAAGTCATTCCCAAACTATCTTTCAATTCATTGATCAGATTATCAAGTCGGTGAGAATTAATAGGATCGAGTCCAGCTGAGGGTTCATCTAAAAACAAAACATCAGGATCAAGTGCCATGGCACGAGCCAATCCAGCTCTTTTTTTCATACCTCCACTTAATTGAGCAGGATAAAAGTCTCCATAACCAGATAAACCAACAAGATTTAATTTGTACCTGGCAAGATCTTCAATTTCTCTATCAGATAAATTTGTGTATGCTTGTAATGGCAAAGAAATATTTTCAACTAAATCCATAGATCCCCATAATGCTCCCCCTTGAAAAAGAACTCCATATTTTTTAAGGATAAAACTCTTTTCTTCAGGTTTAACTGACCATAAGTCTTCACGATCAACAAGGATTTTACCATGATCTGGAGACAATAAACCAATCATTGACTTGAGAAGAGTGCTCTTACCGCAACCACTAGCCCCCATAATAATGAGGCATTCTCCTTTTTTTGCGGTAAAAGAAACATTTTCTAAGACTAGATAATCACCGTATGCCAACTTAAGATTATCGACCACCAAAATGGGATCTTGTTCTAAATGATCTATCATTATCTTAAATCTAAATAATTAAAGGTAATTTCAAACAACGCGTCGGAAATAACTACTAAAGTAACCGCAACAACAACGGAAGCAGTAACAGACTGACCAAGGGATGATGAATCATTACCACTATGTATCCCCTTGTAACAACCAACGAGCCCAATAATTAATCCAAAGACCACACTTTTTAACAATCCAGAATAAACTTCCCACATTCCCTGCAAGGCAACCTGAGTCTGTTCAAAATAATGTATTATGGAAAAATCCATTACCAGAGTTCCAACAACTAACCCACCTAATATCCCGACAACATCTGCGTAAATAGTTAAAAGCGGAATCATTAAAAGCAGAGACAATGTTCGGGGTAAAATCAAGAATTCCATAGGGGAAATACCGAAAGTACGAAGAGAATCAATCTCCTCATTTAGCTTCATACTTCCAATTTCAGCAGCAAAAGAAGCACCCGTTCGTCCAGCCATAATGATTGCGACCATCAAAGCTCCCATTTCTCTGACCATGGCAAGGCAAACTAAATCAGCCACATAAATCTTAGCATTAAATTTTTCTAATTGTACACTCCCGACAAAAGCCATGGTAAGACCGGTCAGAAAACTTATTAAAGTGACAATAGGCAAAGCAGAAGCACCGCAAGCACGACAACAGTTCGCAAAATCACTAAACCTAGTCTGAGAACGGCCAATAAAAAGCCGGCAAACCGATAAAATCCATTCACCGAAAAATTCGAAAACCGAAAGAAGGGCTTTTCTAAAATAGCTTATAGTCTCATCAATCAACTCCAAAGAAAGTGAGAATTCATTTTGCTTTTGTTCCAACAGTGTAGGCTTACTTAGTTCCAATAACTTTGAAAGGCCTTTCGGCAATTCATCCGTTTTTAAATGTTTATTAACCTGCTCAAGATCCTTTCGACATTTATGCAAAAAAGAGACTAAGGTTGAATCCCAATTAATTTGAGGATGAAGCTTAAATAGAAAATGCTTAACTGTTGGATTTTTACACAAAAAATCCCTCCATTCTTCGCGAACACAGGTACCAGAATTATTATCAATTGACCACTCGCCTTGTAATATACACTCTACCGAATCTCCCGCCCGGTTAAATTGCATATACGAATTTATCGAATCTCCTTGCCCAGGCTCGCCCCTTACATTTCCATCGTCACTCATTTTTTTCTAAATTCATTTCCACTTTGTAACATCAGAATAAACTATGACATTACGAGCAATCTTATTTGACCTCGACGGAACTTTAATCGACCAATTCCAAGCAATCCACAAGGCTTTTAGTCAAGTGATCTCACAAATGGGATTCCCTGCACCCGATTTTGAAACAGTTAAAAAATCTGTTGGAGGAGCATCCGAGACAACTATGGCAAAATTAATTGGACAGGAGAATGCTAAGGAGGCTGTAAAGCTATTGAGACCTATTTTTGAAAAGGAAATGCTCTATGGACTGAAAGCTCTCCCAGGTGCATCAGAAGTGTTAAACTTTTGCCAAGCGAATAATATTAAAGCTGCTGTACTTACCAATAAACATGGTCCACATGCCAGAACAGTTTGTGAACATCTTAAATTCTCGCCAAAGTTAAATTTTGTATTAGGGGCAAACGATACCGATTGGAAAAAACCCGATCCACAATTAACCAATCTTGCTCTTAAAAAAATTGGGGGCACCAAAGATGACACAATTTATGTGGGCGACTCACCTTATGACTTAAAAACTGCTCAAAATGCGGGAATGTCATGTCTTTTAGTTTCAACTGGAACACACTCCGAAAGTGAACTGAAAAAAAACGATTCTGTCACAGTAGAACCGAACCTATTGGACCTTCTTGAAAATCAAATCAAGCCACTACTTTAAGTTGAAAACAGAGGATGGATAAATTTTAAAAAGCACTTTTGAAATATATACAATCAAAGAAAACCATTGACTAAAACATACAGGATTAATTATTTTGATTATACCCTTTATGAATAAAAATACACCCTTAACAAGCGTTTCCAATGATCGATCACTTATCAGTGATATAAATTGGGAAGAAATTGAAACTAACCTTAGTGCAAAAACTTATCTCTTCACTCGAGACATAATATTTTTTGCCCATTCGGATTCAGTGATGAAAAAATGTTTCAAGTTATTGAATTCTGAAAATTTGATCTTTAAAACTTATACCAATTTTAATACTGCCCTAAGGGTGGGCATTGCAAATACCGCAGATATTATTGTTCTCATTGACGATTTCGCACCAGCAAGTAATGCAAACTTTGCCAAATTAATCCAAACTCGCTCATCCCATGACCTTCATGTGATAACATGGAATAATTCATCCATCAAAGAATTGGTTTTATCTATTAAAGATGCTATTGCTTCAATCAACCAAATTAAAACGAAAGATTTAATTGTTGAAAAAATCATTTCCACAAGATCGTCCGCTAATCAATCAGAGCAGAATAAATTTGTGACTGATGAATCGACGGTTCTAAGCGAAAGAGATCTTAGAAAACTTCTGGTCAAAGAGTTAGATGACCATCGTAACCATGAACCTGAAAAGATTTTAGCTAAAGCAATACAGGTTATTAAAGAATTAAAGTAATTAAAGATCACGGGATAAATTCATTGAGGATTCACCAACATTTAAATTGAGGATTTGACTGTTATTGAAAAAGTATGACCTTGAGGTTCAAAAACTTTAGTTTTCGAACCAAATTTTTTCTCTCCAGTTTTTTGGTCACGGTTTTGATGCCTATCATTGGAGGATGGGCACTTTACCAACAAGACATCAATAGTACAAAAAACCTCATTCGCTCGAATATAAATAATCAGATAGATAATTTATCATTACTCATTTATCCCGCACTCGTTTTTGATGATAAGGTCTCTGCATCCGAACAGATCAAGGGCTTTACAACAAACCCTATGATGGAAAGTGTTGAAGTTTGGAAGAAGGAATCACCCAGCGGCAACAAACTAGTTCTTTTCTCAAAATTTCCAACGGATGAAAATAAAACATTTAACCTAGAGGAACAAGTTCAAGAAGACACTTTTAACAATGATGTTTTCATCATTTCAAAAGAAATCACCTCAGACGACGAAAAGCTCGGGATAATAAAAGTTACCAGATCATTAAAAGATTTTAACGCAAAAAAAGCAGAATATCTTCAGGTTGGAATTTTAACTGCTCTTTCAATTTTTATTATAATCATTTTGATTACTTTTTGGTACCAGGGTTCTTTGACAAAGCCACTCAAGGAACTGAGTATGGTTGCAGAAAAAATCTCAAAAGAAAAGAATTACTCCACCCGTGCTAAAAAGACCAGTCTAGATGAATTTGGTTCTCTAACGGATGCATTTAACGAGATGCTGGATTCCCTAGAAAGTTCGAATTCACAGCTTTTGTCTGCGAATGAAGAAATGGAACAAAGAGTAGAAAGAAGGACAAAGGAATTAACCTTATCGAATAAAAGAATAATCGAAGAGATGTCGGCAAATGAAATTGCTACAAAAGAGTTAATCGAAACAAAAGATCAATTGAATCAAAGTGAAAAACTGGCAAATGTGGGACAAGTCTCCTCAAGTATTGCACATGAATTAAGGAATCCAATGGCAGCGATTCGTAATTCGACATATTTCCTAAAATTAAAACTCGAAAAGGATGAAAAACTCCTTGAACATTTGAACATTATAGATCGTGAAATTTCCAGATCTGATGAAGTTATCCAAAGACTTTTGGAAATAACCAAAGGTGAAGATTTGAAAAAAACTCCAACGGACTTGAAGACCTTGGCCTTTGAGGCAATAAATTATGCGGACATTACAAACCGATCACAATTAGTTGTTAATTTTGAATCCGAACACTTTTTAATTAATGTCGATAAATTACTATTCAGGCAGGTGCTTTTCAACATTTTCTTAAACTCCATCCAGTCTATGAATGAGGGAGGTAAAATCATCATGAACATTTCTATGGCCCCATCTAAAACGGTGAAAATAACTATAGCAGACCAAGGTAAGGGAATTGATGAATACTATCTTAATAAAATCTTTGACCCTCTCTTTACCGATAAAGAAGATGGTATTGGTCTAGGTTTATCTCTTTGCAGGGATTTAGTGTCCAGGCATGGTGGAAAAATCTCTGCAAAAAGTAAAATCTCTGTTGGAACCACAATTGAAATCGACATACCATCCACCTAGTTTTACTTAATAACATACATTATGAAAAATAATATTATCAAAATTCTTATTGTCGACGACCACCCTGCAGTACGCTCTACTATGGTAGATGTTCTAAACGAGGAAGGATTTCAAACAGACTTTGCAGAAGATGGTGATATTGCCCTTCAAAAATGTATGGTAAATACCTACAACTTTGTTCTGATTGATGTTCAGATGCCGAAAGTTAACGGAATCGAAGTTTTTCGCACATTGAAAGAAAAGAACACCCCCATTCCTCATTTTATTTTCTTCAGTGCATATTCTCTTCCTGAATTAAAAGAAGAAGCAATCAAACTTGGCTGCCTTGCTTTTTTACAAAAACCCATACGTATTGAAAAGATTATTTCCTTAATCAAGGATTATAAATCCTTTCCCTTCCTCGTATATTTAAATAGTTGCAAACAAACCGACTCGATTATCGAAAAACTCGACTCTCTTGGCTTTCATGTAGTTAAGGCAGATTCCATCGACGAGACACTCATACAGCTCAGACAAATAAATTATAAATACCTGCTTTTTGACTCCGACTGGCCCGGCTCGGAACAAGAGTCTATTCACACCACCATTAAATCTCTTCAGTCAAACACCAATTGTTTTGAAACAAATGAGGACGAATCCGTTGAAGATGCACTCAAGAAGATAGAAGAACATTTACATAAAGAAAAAGCTAATTCGTATAGTATATAAAAAGTTTTCTTTAGAATCAACTATCCTTCATTTGCTGGATAAACAAATGGGTGCCTACGGAGATCTCACCAAACACTTCAATCACATCGTCATTTGATAATTGCAGGCATCCTGAACTTGCTGGTCTGCCGATATTCTCCTCGTGGTTGGTTCCATGAATGTAAACATATCGCCTAAATGTATCCAAACTCCCTCCCCTGTTAACTCCCGGCTCCAAGCCATCAAGCCTTAATATGCGACTAGTAATAAGGTTACGATTTTGCTTTTCTAGACTGCACTCGCTTGCAATGAAACCGATTGGCATTCGTCCTTCAAAAACCATAGCTTTTTCTTGCCCACCACCAATTTTTTCGCATACCACATGTAATCCCCAAGGAGTACCAAGTGAATTTTCCATACAAGATGGGGGTTGCTTCGAACTTGACATTGAATAACATTTTACCCTTTTCCCTTGATGAAAGTGTGCTATTTCCTGTTTATCAATATTCCCTAACAGCAAATGATCACTTGGATTCAAGCCAAGAGAATTTAACTTCGCAAAATATTCAGAATATAAATCATTAAAATCCATTGAAAAAATATAGAATTGGCATTGTAGGCGCGACTGGAGCAGTTGGCCAAGAAATTATTCATTTACTCGAAAAAAGAGAATTCCCTGTTGCGGAGGCAAGACTGCTTGCATCCTCTCGTTCTGCAGGAAGAGAGATTCAGGCATGTGGAAACCTTGAGGTGGTCAAGGAAACAAATGCAGATTCCTTCAAGAACCTAGATATTGCTATCTTTAGTGCTGGTTCTCAAAATACTGTAACTTATGCCGAAGCAGCCAGGCAAAGTGATTGTGTTGTTATTGATAACAGTTCAGCGTTCCGGATGGATAAAGATGTCCCTCTTGTAATTCCTGAAATCAACGGTGATGCACTTGAATCTCATAAGGGTATTATTGCCAACCCAAACTGTTCGACCGCAGTGGCTCTTATGGGACTATACCCGTTGCACAAACGCTTTGGATTAAAACGATTTTTCGCATCCACCTACCAGGCAGTTTCTGGAGCTGGTGCCGAAGGGGTTACCGAATTGGAAAACCAGGTGAAAAATCAAATTTCCAACGAACCAAGCCCTACCGATCCTAGTGCCGAAACAATTTTCCAACACCCAATCGCATTTAATCTCATTCCCCACATTGATGATTTCCGGGAAGATGGATATACCAAAGAAGAACTTAAAATGAGGAACGAAACCAGGAAAATCTTGAATATCCCATCCATTCAAGTTTCCTGTACATGCGTTCGCGTCCCCGTCCTTCGAGCACATTCAATTTCAATAAATGCGGAATTTGATTCACCAGTCAATGTTCCAGATGCTCGCACCACACTTGAAAACTTTGAAGGAGTTGAACTTTGGGATCTCCCTAATGCATTACGATACCCAATGCCCATTAATTACTCGGAAAAAGAATTGTGTGGGGTCGGTCGGTTAAGGCTGGATCATGGGTTCACTAACGGATTAGCTTTTTGGGTTGTCGGAGATCAACTTTGGAAAGGTGCGGCATTAAATGCAGTGCAAATTGCGGAAGAATTAATTGCAAGAAAATGCTTAAAAAACTTATAAAGCATAATTTCGGCATCAGAAATGCTCTATTCATCTCATGGATCCTATAACTGCAAGTGGTGTATTTTCAATTGGAAAAGAAATAATCAATAAAGCAACAAGTGCTCTTTCCCCATCCTCAAATGTATCCAAGTCTCAATTCAGTGGTCAATTAGAAGGGTCAAGCGAACCTAGTATCGTAACGAGCGACCCACAACTTAGGATCCAAAAATTGGAAGAAATTCTTAAATCCGACCTACTCAACGATCCCCAAACAGCCAATTTCTTCCAACAAAATCAGACTAATCAGATTTATCTGGAAAAAAGAGCGGATGGGTCTGTTCAATTTATATCTTCGAATGGACAAGATCTTATCTTAGAAGCAGATTCGCCTCATTGTTCTAAAGCAAACGAATTACTCAACCTATGCTTCGATAATAAATTAAATCTCACCTCATTTAGGCCAAATGCGGTGACATTTAATTCCTGATACAAGTATGAATAAAGGCGATTCTGAAAATAATCGTCAAGAGCTTGACGGATCAGAAAAACCATTATCTGATTTTTTACTTATCGAGAGAATTAATCAATGCCCTAAACTGGCATCTCTCAAGAGTATAAATGAAACCCTAAGTGAGCTACTCGATTCGGAAGATAGTTTCGTAAGTCAGATCGCTGAAGTCATACGGCTTGACCCCTCTCTTACTACAAGAGTTTTAGACTTGGTTAATTCCATCTTCTTTGGCAGTCAAAGTAGCCAAAAAATTTCAGGTGTTGAAGAAGCATCCATTTTTTTGGGATTAAATAGAATAAAAGAACTTCTTGCTGCTACCCCCGTAATTGAAGAAATTGCGGAATTGGGAAAAAATGTATCTTCCTTCCCTTGGATCAACTTTTGGAAACATAGTATTGGTACTGCAATTCTTACCAGAGAAATTCTAAGTTTAGCCGAAATTAAATATGAAGATGAATCCGACTATGTTGCCGGACTTCTTCATAACTTGGGTAAGCTAATTCTTGCGATTACATTCCCGGAACTATTCCAACAACTTTGCAAAGAGAAATGCAAAGACTCAGCTCATGTAATCGAAATGGAAAAAAAGATTGTTGGTTGGGATCATGCCAAAATTGGAGCCTATTATCTTTGGAATCATCACATATCAGATGAAGTGGTTGAAGCAGTCCATTGGCATAACAATCCAAAGGAATCTAAAGAGCACCCCAACCTATCATCTGCGATTCAGGTTGCTGATTTACTTACTTGCCAACTTGGAGTCCCCGGAATTGAAAATTGTCCAATTTCCAAAAATTCTCACCTTAAATCAGATGGATGGAATCATCTTTTCGGAGGGAAAGAAGAACAAGAGATGACCGCTTTAAAAGAAAATCTTACCTATACTCTCGAAAGAGTCTCTCGAACTCTACACGGAATTATTTAACGCCCTAAAGGCGAACCCATTGATCATCCCGAGCAGCCTTAGCCACCTTCATTGCACCCATTGCAACAAACGGCTTAATTTCTCTGGATGAAATCGTAACCTCAGGGTCTTCATATCCATCATCAGCAAGGAGGCGTTGAAGTTCTTGGTCAAAATTTCGGATTCGACTACCCCCACCGGTAAGAATGATATTCTGAAGTAAAGAAAAGACCGATTGTGGGGATGCCATACCAATAACCTTTTTAATCGATTCAAACACCTCCTGCAGTAATTGGTTACATGACTCACCCACCTGCTTGCCAATTTCAATTTTTCTAGGTTTACCTCCAACAGGTATTTTCACACGAGCACCCGATTCACTTTCTCCGACATAAGAATAGGATTCCTTAAATTTTCGGATCATAGTCAAGGGTACATCCACTTCTGGGTATTCTTCACGAATAGCCTGGTCCAATAAAACATCCACTTCGTTACCTGCAAACGGAATGCTCAATAAGTCCTCCTGTTTGGGAAAATATCCCTGAACGATACAAAAATCTGTGGTTCCAGCTCCAATATCGACAAATAATGAATTACTTACTGGATCTTTATAATCAGGATCCTGCAACCGATCTTCATCTCTCATTCCAAGAGCAGCAAGAAATGGTTCAGGGATAAAAAGAATACCATCAAAGGCACCTTTCGCCGCTTTTTTCAGATTCTCTTTCGCATCGTTATCTGCAACCGCAGGAATACCAATAACACATAAAACTTCTCTTTTAAATTCAGGATCCACTTTTCCGCGCAAATACTTCAAAAACGATTTGGTTGCCTCCAAGTCACTCACTACTCCGTCGCTTAAGGGATGGACAAGGCGCAAATGGAGCTCATTCGCAATGGCTTCTTCACCGTGAAGCATTTTGGAATTACCCGGCAGAATTCCAGATAGAATCCCATCTTCAGGATAACCAACAATAGTGGGTACTATCGTGCCTACATCTTCTTCTGAACCAGGCTTATTCAACTTATTCACGAAACAAGACTGAAGGGTGCCCAAATCTAAACCAATATGTAACTTTCGTTTTTTCTCGGTAGCAGAAGCAGTTGCACCCTTATCGGGAGATCCTACTTTGGATTCAATTTCTTTGGATTTTTCTGGCATTTCTGAAAGGGATTATAAAAAGACTAATATAATAACTAAAGATTTTATATTTTTGGCAATGAAAACATTTAGATGTTAACAAATTTTATCATTTCTCAGAAGAAAGCAATTCATCTATCATCTCTTCAATCTCATCAAACTTAAGACCAATACCTGCAGGTGGGTCTAAGTTCGATTCTTCAACCTCCTCCTCGCCATCCACTGGAATTTCTTCGCTTTCTGCTACCATTTCTTCCTCTTCTTCAACTATCGGGGAATCTTCCTCTGGAATTTCTTGCTCCACAGGTTCTTTATGAATAGGAAAACGGGCTGCTGCCAATTCACTTAAAGTCTTTTCTAGTTTTTTGGATAATTGCTCCATTCTGCCGACAACCCCGTCGACTGATTCCTGCACCCTACTTGCAACCCGAGCCTCAAAACGAGCGGCAAAAAGATCAAAAGCCACAGCCAATTCTTCAGCCCTGGCAGACTCATCGTCAAACATTTCCTTAAGCTTGGCTTTTTTCTCTGCCGGTTCAAGTGAACTGGTCTTGGCCCATGCAACTACAAGCAGGGGAATTTCATTCTTTAAAACTTCAATTGCTCCATTTTCATCGCTAACCAATCTCTTTACGCAGGCTCTTCGAAAACCGCCCTTTAATGCTTCCAATGGACTTCCGCTAGTACTCATATATCCTTATATCCGCTATCGAATCTGAATGCCTTTCACAACCTTATTCTAAAACAAGCTGTTGGTTCTCCCATAAATTTGCTTCTTTCAATATTTTTTCCATTTCATTCGGTTGAAAATTCATCCTATTTTCCAAAAAAGACATAAGATCAGAAGGAATCTCCGCTTCAAAGATTTCGTCCTTATCCAAATAACCAAACCTACGGGCATGCAATGCCTGTCGATCCATGCCCAATTCATCCATCCATGATGAATTCCATCCCGATTCACAAAAGTTCAAATAATACGATTCATCATGTCCATATAATTTCTCCCCCACCAAAGGAAAACCTATTGATTGTGCATGCAGTCTAATCTGGTGCTTTCGACCTGTCTTAGTAACAACCGACACAAAAGTATACCCCTGCCCACAGTAAAGTGGAAAAAAACGAGTCTCTGCTTTTTTCGATGTCCTACTCTTTGCAGTAACCCGTTGTTTAACAAAAACTTTGCTATCCGGATCATTTCCAACAAATCCAGCGACCTGCACCTCCTCATTGAGTTCTCCCTCAACAATCGCCAAATAAGTCCTCTTCACTTGTTTTTGCTCCAACGCCTTTTGCCAGATTCGACCCGCAGCTTGATTTTTCGCCATCAGAACAACTCCACTAGTCTCCCGATCCAACCTTCCAACCAAAAAAATGGTATCTAATCCCAAAAGCTCCCTGGTCGCTCCCACCAAGCTGGACCAGGGCCCACGCTTGGAAGGGTGACAAACGAACCATCCGGGTTTGTTGACTACCACAATATCATCGTCCTCAAAAATAATCGAAGATCGAAGGATTTCTTCGTTTATTAAAGGTGCTTCATTACTTTGGGTAGAAAACTTCATTTAAAATATACTTTGGCTAATAAAAACATGGAAAAAGGAAAGAATTGAAAAAAAGATAAACTTTTATTGGAAATAACAATTCGGTTGTGCAAAGTTAAACTTGTCCATCATGGGCAACTAAAACTCAATAACCAAAAAATATAAAACGCATATGAAGAACAATCTGATTCTCTCCGGTCTCCACTTCGATCTTAAAGACGGCCATAAAAGCCTTGTTTCGGAAAAAATGGAAAAGATCTTTAAACACGAGGAGAAAATTATTCGAGCTCGTGTTGAATTGGAGCACGATTCAAAATCCTCTTCCCATAAAAACGAATATATTGCCAAAGGGCACCTTGAACTCAAAGGCACCACTATTACCATTTCGACCGCAAGCGACAATATTAACAAATCCATTGATGATCTCGTGGAAAAACTCGATCGCGGCTTACGACGAAGATCCCGCCTCCGTCGAGTAAAGCGGAAACAGGGCTCCCTAAACGATCTCCCCTTCGCTGCTTAGTTTTATTTAAACCAAACTTTTACCCCATAAACGCCCGGCAACTACGCCGGGTGTTTTTTTTTGGCTTTAAACTTTACCATTCACAGGACTCTAAAATCATCTTCCGCATCTAACCTAATAACTGAAAAAAACTAGTATCTGAGACTAAAAATTCAACATAAGTTAATTCAGGATCTGTATTAAATTTAGGAAGAACACCAGATGGCACAGCCTACTTCAATGGATTATTGGATGACCTAAGAATTTAGAACCATACGCTTACCAATGCCGAGGTTCAGGCAGTCTACAACCTTGGACTTTAAGATTTAAGTGTGTCCTCTTATCTTGGACTCAACGATCATTCGTAATGGGTCCACATCCGCAGGACCAGTAGGGTCTTACTTTCTTTATCCACTTCGTAAACCAGGCGGTGCTGAATATTAATTCGTCTCGAATAAAAGCCCTGCAGGTCACCCTTTAGGCTTTCAAAAGGAGGGGGATTTTGAAAAGGACCCACCCCGAGAACCGCAATCAGTTTCTTGGCGGATTCCTTCAAATTACTCTTGGCTAATTTCTTGGCATCCCTTTGAGCATGGCGAGAAAAAACCACCCTGTAACCACTCACCAGTCAAGTTCTTCAGTTGCCTGATCTGGACCTTCTTTACTAGCTTGCTTAATAGAATCAACCATTCCAGGAATTGCCTGGAGATGCAGAGTTTCCTGAATCGCTCGCCAGTCACTCTCTGATAATAAAACCGCATTGGACCGCTTGCCTGTTATTTGAATAGGCTGGTGAGAATCATTGGCTTCATCAATTAAGGAATATAAATTTTTTCTAGCCTGAGTTGCGGAAATCGTAGTCATAATATAAAAGCGTACGCATTTACGCACGCATTGTCAAATTAGATTACCTAAGTTTAGAAACTACGCACTCGGCGATTGTCTCTACGGATGCCAATTTCCCTAAGCCTTCGTAGCCACAGGCAAGTTCCCCGACCACTGGTTCGACGATTTCCACACCCCTGCCCTTTAGAGTTTCCAGATTCTTTTGCACGGCTTCATGCTCGTACATTTTTCCATTCATCGCCGGTGCGAGCATAACGGGTGCTTTCGTCGCCAGATAAATCGCACCCAATAAATCGGGGGCCAAGCCGTTGGCATAATTTCCCACTTGTTGAGCAGTAGCGGGAGCGACCAGGAATAGATCGATTTTGTCCGCCAATTCGATGTGGCCGGGTTGCCAGCCTTCCTCTTCCCAAAAAGAAGAGAGCACCGGATTTCGAGAAAGTGTTCCCAAAGTAAGAGCAGAAATGAATTGGGTTGCAGAATCCGTCATCACCACATGCACATCTGCCCCTGACTTTCTTAATTCACTGGTCAAATCGGCTGCTTTGTAAGCCGCAATCGAACCAGACACCCCGAGGGCGATGGTTTTACCAGTAAGTGGCGGACTCGTTTCTGTAGCAATCATGTTGAATAGGTGCTTATCTTAAATAAACGAAGATTCTTCGCAATCACGATTTAACCAAGGCTTTCCCCTTTTCAATCGAATTGAATTCGTATAATAAAGAATAACAATGCAATCGCATCCCATTACAAAATACCGGCCATGGGGAACCATCGATCTGCCCGACCGTCAATGGCCGAGTAAAACAATCGACCGTGTCCCGCAATGGTGTAGTGTTGACTTACGAGACGGTAACCAGGCACTTCCCATCCCGATGGGAGTGAAAGAGAAACTGAAACTTTTTGAGCTGCTTTGTAATATCGGTTTCAAGCAGATCGAGATCGGATTTCCTTCTGCTGCACAGACAGAATTTGATTTTGCCCGTAAGTTAATTGATGACAAACTTGTCCCCGATGGAGTCGCCCTTCAGGTACTTACGCAGGCACGGGAACATTTGATTAAGCGTAGTTTTGAAAGTTTACAGGGTGCACAAAAAGCAATCCTACACCTCTACAATTCAACATCTCCTCTTCAACGCCGAGTGACATTTGGTAAATCGAAAGAAGAGATTAAAAATATCGCGGTGGAAGGAGTTAAACTGGTCAAAAAATACTTGTCCGAACTTTCGAATACTGAAGTACAACTTGAATATTCTCCTGAGAGTTTTTCCGATACCGAAGTGGAGTATTCACTCGAAGTATGTGAAGCGGTCATGGATGCATGGGAACCAACTGAACAGAACCCGATTATTCTCAATCTGCCCGCAACGGTTGAACTCTTCACTCCAAATGTTCATGCGGATCAGATCGAATGGTTCTGCCGGAATATGAAGGAGAGAAATAAGGCGATCATTAGTTTACATACTCATAATGACCGGGGGACCGGAACCGCAGCCACCGAACTTGGCTTACTCGCTGGTGCGGACCGGGTGGAAGGCACTCTATTTGGAAATGGAGAACGTACCGGCAACCTGGATATCGTGACCGTCGCCTTAAACATGTACGCTCAGGGTCTCCATCCGGAATTAAATTTTGAAAACCTGGACCAAATTCGAGAAGTCTATGAACAGACTACAGGTATGTCTGTGCATGACCGCCATCCCTATGCCGGGGATCTAGTTTTCACCGCCTTTTCCGGATCCCATCAAGATGCAATAAAAAAGGGAATGGATCTGCGTGAAAATCAGGACGACTCCGAGAATTCACATTGGCAAGTGCCCTACCTATCCATTGACCCGGGAGACCTTGGCCGTTCCTATGAGGAAATCATTCGTATAAACAGCCAAAGTGGAAAAGGTGGAGTTGCCTATGTCCTATCCCGAGAATTTGGTCTCGAACTGCCCAAAGCCATGCATCCGGAAGTGGGTAATTTGGTTAACGAAAAAGCAGACTCCGAATCCCGCGAGCTACCGGCTAATGAAATTTATGCCATTTTTAAGGCGGAATTCCTCGAGAAAAACGAACCGCTTGAATTAATTTCTTTCGACTCCGGAAAAGAACATGGTAAGGAAGAGGTTTCCTGTTCCGCCGTGATCAAATTAAAGGGTGAACAGAAGGAAGTTAATGGTCGTGGCAACGGTCCCATCAATGCTTTCGTCAATGGACTCGAAGAAAACGGTCTTAAGGATTTTAAACTTACCGACTACCGCCAGCATTCAATCGGGGGTGGTTCGGCAACGGAATCTGCTGCTTTCGTTCAATTGCAGACTAAGGTTGGTCGCGTAGCTTATGGTTGTGGAATCAATTCCAGCATCGAAAAGAGTGGGTTGCTCGCCCTTGTTAACGCTTACAATCGGACAAGATAATCAAATTCAATAGATTTCGAAAGAATCTATTTGCTTATCTAAATTAAAAACAGATAGGATTTTATTTAATCCTTTTGCTTAGAAATTTATTTTGCCCAAATAATTTTGTCCCGCAAGCACTCCCACTTGCAGTTAGCTTTGTATTGCCCAAAATAAAGCCTTTCCTGCAGTTAAAGATTTATTTTTTCATATCATTAATTCTGATAATTATCCCCGGGCAAACAACAGGCCAGGACGAGAGAGAAAAATCCGAGTCGTTTCGAAATTTTTTGGACGGGCCCGTTTCATTTAAAATACCGAAAGACAGTTCAGTTGATATCCTTAAAAGTTATTCTGAATTGAAAGGGCAAAGTAGTGCTCAATATATAGTTACCTCGATCTCTAAGTTCGGGTTAAATCCATCAATAGCTATCGGATTAAATGATTCAGGAGAAAACATTATTACCTCAGAATCGAACTCCCCTCATATTTCTATTATCATTCAAGCTAATAATGAACACAGCGACCAAAACGCATGGGCATCTGCACAACAGAGAAATTGGGCTAACTCTCCAACTGGCGAACTGTTTTCAGCAGAAAAATTTGTTACCGACTCTGGATTCGAAGGTATCTCCATAGTTCGGGAAAACAGATCTGAAAAGGACTTTTATATATCATTGAACCTCACCACAAAAGAATGGAGTGAGAAAAATTTAGAAATTACAAATAACCCAAATGCTTGGCTACAAGTTCAACTCTTTGGATTTAAGGATCCGCACGAAGAAGGTGTATACTCAAGTGCTCTAAATATTGCCAAATCAATCCACTTTGATCCCAAAAAACTAGTCTTAGTACAAAATTTAAAGCAGATAAAAACAGACTATCAAAAGGTAAATAATAATCCGATGAGAAACATATCGGACGGCCCAGTATCCTACAATATTCCAAGTAATATGAAAATTGAATTCAAGGATAGTTATTTTGAAATGGGTAAAATCACAAAGGTTCAACATAACCTTGAAATTGAATCTGAAGATTCATTCACAACTTTAATTGCTCATTCCGAAGTCCATTATCCCGATCTCGAAACTTGGGCAATCCATCAAAGTTCAACTTGGGAGAAATCGGAAAAAGGCCAGCTTTTCTTGGTTGAGGATTTCAAAAACAATCATGGGTTTAACGGAGTTTCTGTAGTCAGGCAGGTAGGTACAACTCTCGATTTCTTCATCACCGTTGATTTAACAACACCGGAGTGGAAAAATAGACATTCAACATCTACAAACGGAAACGATAGTGCGTGGTTAAAAGTACAAATCGTTGGATTTTACGACCCGATCCATGAAGGTGTTTTTCCAACCGCCATGGAAATGGCAAAATCTTTAAATTTTGAAAATGATCAAATCGAATCACACGATAGCAATTTTAAAATTAAAGAAATTAGCATTCCATTATTCGCGGAAAATAATCAAACGATATCAGATGGTCCCATCACATTCTCAATTCCGAATAATATAACAGTTGATTTTATTAAAACATTCGTCGGCCAGGATATAAATTCTAAAGGTCTTTATAATCTTTCTAATGAATCATCAAATTCCTTTATCACACTAAGTGCGTATTCAGAAAAAATATACCCCGACCTGAATAATTGGGCTTTTCATACGATAAAAACTTTGGAACGTGATTCAGAGACCATTTCTGTTTCTTCAGGAAAATTTACGACCCAAAATGGATTTCCATGTATTTTTATTAAACGGAAAACTTTAAATTCTCAGGATTGTTATATCTCATTGGATCTAACCACTGAAAAATGGAGAAGAACGATACCCAAATCGATAAACACATGGCTTAGAGGAGAAATAAAAACAAGAAATAACTCCCTTTACAGTACCCTGCATGAAACTGCTCTAAATATTTCCAATTCATTACTATATAACGAGGCAGGAAATCAACCACTCCCAAAATTCTTGGAAATTTCTTCTAATACTCTTTTTAGATCTCCAAAAATTATACCACTTTGGTTTAAATCTGAATGGTTTGGCGTTTTTTACCAAGATCAAAATAAATGGATTTATCATAACTTAATGGGCTGGTTGTATCCGGCAGAAATGTCTATTTTAGAAGGTTGGTTTTGGCATGAAGCTTTCGACTGGCTTTGGACTTCAAGTAAGACATTCCCCTATTTTTATAGTCCCGAATATTCTGCCTGGCTTTTCTTCGAGGAGAATTTCAAGGAGCATCAGATCTTTTTTAATTCAAAATCAAAACAATGGGAAAAAGCAGATATACTTCAAAAAATCATGCGCGATCATGCAGGAAATGAAAGTCTAACTATAATCAAGATAATGAAATCCAGCATAAGCGAGAATGAAAAACTCAATGGTGTGGCAAGGATAATACTCTTTGCGAATTAAGTGATGAGGAAAATCATTTTTTTATTTTGGACCTGTGGATATATCACGATAATTGATGCGAAAATTAAAACAGTCTCTCAAACTCTCCATCATCTAACAGAACGGGTTGATAAGCTGAATAGTACATTCATGTCTATAGATCAAAAAATTAAAGGAATTCTCACTGAAAGAAACGAAGAACGCCCTGAATCTAGACCCCAAAACGATACTGTGATTAATGAAGACAAAATAAAAGCAAACGAAAATTTAAAAAATGAACTAAATTTTTATTTCGGTTTTTTGTTACCGAAAAATTCTACATTTCGAAGCTACGGAATCCAATTTGAACATGGCAGTCAATTTGAATTGGAATATGAAAGACGATTTGGTTCCTTTTCACTAGGTTCTTCTGTTTCAGGAAAGTTTTACGGAAATAAAAAGATTAATGGTATTCCAATTGTAGGTGAAATGCTTACAGAGGGAGAAAATAAAATATTCATGACCTCCTTGCTTGCTGGGTGGAAGACTCAATTAAATGAAATTCTTTTCATTAAAGGAAAAATATCTGGTGGTGTTGCATTCGCGAATCAAAATTTACGGATTCTTAATAATTCGATTACCCAGAGTGATACTTCTCTGTACTATTCGTCGTTAATTGGAATTGGTCTACAATGGACAAACTTTGCTAATACAATGTTATACTATCAGTACGATGGATTCCAATCCTCAGGAAATTTAGGAGATCAGTCATTTCATCAAATAGGGGTTAGTTTAGGGATGAATTATTGATTTGCTTTAAACATAGTGAAGGGCATTTCATTGAATGAGCTAAATTTTATTCATGTCCCAATCTAACAAAAAAAACAAAACATCAGACTCGAGCCTAGAAGGAGTGCTCGAAAGAATAACCTTCTATAATGAAGAAAATGGGTTCCTAATAGGTAAGCTCAGGGAGAATGATAAAAGTGCGGAGATTGCAGTAATTGGGAAAGCACCCAAGATACAATGCGGTGAAACTCTCATTTTAAAGGGGAACTGGACGAATCACCCGAAGCATGGGAAACAATTTTCATTTGATAAATTCGAGAGTAAACTTCCAGCCTCTGCTTATGGTATAAGAAAGTATTTAGGTAGTGGATTGGTCCATGGAATTGGTAAGACCTATGCCAATAAAATTGTAGACCATTTCGGAGCAGAGACCCTCAAGGTTATTTCAGAGGATTCTGCCCGCTTGCGAGAAATACCCGGGATTGGTTCAAAACGTATAAAAGGAATAAGGCTCGCATGGGAGGAACAGAAAGCCATTCGCGAGGTAATGATGTTTCTTCAAACCTATGGGGTTACCGATGCATTATGTCTCCGCTTGGTCCGAAAATATGGTAATAATGCAAAATCGATTTTAGAAAGTGATCCCTACAGGATTATTCGGGATGTTAAGGGAATTGGTTTTAAAACTGCGGATAAGATTGCACTTAACCTAGGTCTGTCAAGCAACGGCCCCGATCGTATTGATGCCGGTATTCTCCACACCCAACAGGAAGCGGAAGACGAAGGTCACACTCATATGGACCGTAGGGAAATTGCATTAAAAGCAACCGCACTTCTTGAAACCCCGACCGAGGGGGTGGAAAAAAGAATTCAGGCACTATTGGAGGATGGTGAATTAATCTCCACTGAATCCGACTGGCTTCAATTACCTACATCATGGAAAGCTGAAGATAATATCGCACGCTCTCTACAAGCCGTTCTTAAATCCCAGTCGTCCTTGCCCAGTATTTTAATTGAAAAAGCCATCGAATGGGCACAACAAAGAGCAGGTTTTGGATTCGCCGATGCGCAGACTGAAGGGATTCGAAATGCACTTTCGTCCAAAGTCGCCATTTTGACGGGTGGACCGGGAACGGGAAAAACAACCATACTTCGTGCCATCGTCTCTATCCTTAAAGCAAAAAAAGCAAAGGTTATGCTCGCCGCCCCAACCGGTCGGGCTGCCCGAAGGATGGCAGAAAGTGCATCCCACTTTGCCCAAACCGTTCATAGATTATTAAAATTTGATCCCGGGCACGGGGGATTTACGGTAAATGAAAAATCTCCCCTGGTTTGTGATTTTCTTATCATGGACGAGACCAGTATGCTCGACATTAGGTTAGCCTCCGCTCTATTTCGCTCCGTTCCTCCCCATGCACACATTTTATTGGTCGGAGATGCCGATCAGTTACCATCTGTGGGGTCTGGTAATGTACTTAAGGATATTATTGATTGTGACTTATTTTCAGTTACCCGACTACAGGTTACTTTTCGACAAGCTGAGAATAGTGGTATCGTAAACCTTGCACATGGTATTCTTGACGGAAAAGGTTCACCTCCATCGCCGATCGACTCCCTTGATGAAATGAACCCCGACCAGGATGTTCACTTTATACGTGCTGTAACGCCCGAATTATGTATTGAAACCGTGAGCAAGCTTTGTCGTGAGGTTCTTCCGAGAAAATTTTCGATTGATCCCAAGCAGGATGTACAAATCCTAGCTCCTCTTCACCGAGGCACTGCTGGGATAGGAAATTTAAACGATCAAATAAGGGATTCGATCAATCCAAACGGTGCCACCCACAGTATGGGGTTCAATATTTTCCGAGAAGGAGACAAAGTTATCCAAACCCGAAATAATTATGACAAGGATGTATTTAACGGGGATATGGGTATTATTGATTCGGTTGATTCAATTAATGGAAAAATTGAAATTCTGTTTGAAGGAAAGAGAATTATTTATGAACGGATGGAAATTACCGATTTACAACCTGCCTACGCGATCTCCGTTCATAAAAGCCAGGGTAGTGAATACCCCGTAGTTATTTTCCCACTCTTAAAACAACATTTTATGATGCTCCAAAGAAACTTGGTTTACACTGGGCTAACGAGGGCTAAGAAAAAAGTAATTTTCGTGGGTGATCCCGCAGCCTATGCCATGGCTATTCGAAATGATAAGACCTTGGTTCGCCAAACTGACCTGATACGTAAAATCAAACAAATAATATAACTAAGCTTTACCTGGCATACTAGAACGAGGGTATAATTCGTCGCATACTGTTAAATTCTTCTAGCGAAGGAAAGAGAAAACAATGAAAGCTTTATTAACTAATGCCTGGGCTACACAATTCGGAAATTTATCTTCCCTTGGCTAAATAAATGAACGAATAAAAAATTCAGAGTTCTTACCATCCAAACATACGAACTGGAGTGTAGCGGAGTAAATCAATAATTTGCGAGCAACTCAACAAAACGAAGGATCATATAGTAAAGCGATACCAAAACACCAATCCCAAAAAAGCCCACAAAAACGGCTCCAAAAACCTTTTTGGCCATTGCTCCGTCTAAAAACTTGGGCTGCTTTTCCATGGATCCAACCATAACAATTGCCCATACGATGAGGGCAAAAAGAGGCATTGTTATCATAAACCAATCAAATTCAGTTGTCATAGTTGTTATTTTGACAAGGATTGCGTTCAAGTCAAGAGAGGGGTGAAGAAAATATTAATATTCTTCCCCGTTCAAAATTTATTACTAGTAAAAATGATTTCCGCAAAAGTCCTTTATCCCAAAGACCCCATCCAGCACATAGTTTGCTTTAAATTTAAAAAACATGTAAGCGATGGTGAAATTGAAAAGTTGAAGGAATCATTCATCAGTCTGCAAAATAAAATTCCGGGAGTCCTGTCGATTACTGGGGGGCAAAATAATAGTCCGGAAAATTTAAATAAAGAATTCTCCCACGGCTTTGTGATTACTTTTAAAAACGAACAGGCTCGCACTGAATATCTCCCCCATCCTGAACATCAAAATTTCGTCTCTCAATTAAAACCACTAATGGACGATGTTTTTGTGATCGATTTTTCATTCAAAATATAATCTGTTCCCGAAAAAGACTTTGCTTTTCTCAAGATTGTCCCTTGACCATAGAGGCCACTCATTTTTTTCTCCTATAAATGAAATCAACCCAGTCCTTTTGGTCTCAATCCATTTATAACGCTAGTCTGCTTTTCACTGTAATTGTAGCCCTGAAAGCTCAATGCTTTGCGGATGTAAGGACTCCTGCAATCATTGGAGACAACATGGTCCTTCAGCAAAATCATAAAAACCCGATTTGGGGATGGGCCGATGCAGGAGAAAGTATTAATCTCTCAATTGCTGGGCAAAAACATAAAACAACCGCCAATTCCAAAGGAAATTGGAAAATCATTTTAAATCCAATGAAAGCATCAACCGATGCAAAGACTTTAAGAATTAACCATTTAAAATATGAAAATATCTTAATTGGAGAAGTTTGGCTTTGCTCTGGTCAGTCTAACATGGGATGGGCCCTTGGAAATGCTGATGACGCCGATCTCGAAATCATGACTGCCCATTATCCTAATCTTCGTCTAATCAGTATTCCACAAGTTGGCACACAGGAGGCTCAAATCGACTTTAAGGGACAATGGGAAGCCTCCACTCCAGAGGTCGCCAAAAATTTCTCTGCAGTGGGTTACCTTTTCGGTCGACGCTTGCATCTGGCATTAGGAATTCCAGTTGGTCTGATCGATAACGCATGGGGCGGATCCGCCTGTGAGGCCTGGATTCCGCGCGACCGCCTGAACAAACTTCCTGTCGCAAAGCCTTACATGGATCAATGGAGAGAAACTGAAAAAACTTTTGATTACAACAAACTTCTCGCTACTTACGAAGAGAAGCTCAAGAAGTGGCAGGAAAAGGCCCAAACCGCACGTAAGCAGGGTAAACCCCAGCCAGGTGGCCGTCCCCGTGCCCCCCGCAATCAACTGACTGGACAACACCGACCTGCCAATCTTTACAATGGCGTTCTAAATCCAATTATTGGCTACGGTATAAAAGGAGCAATCTGGTACCAGGGTGAAAGCAATGGTAGACGCGGACACGCCTACCGTGAGGTATTTCCATTGATGATTCAGTCATGGAGAGATGCATGGAACCAAGGTGATTTCTCATTCTATTGGGTCCAATTGGCGGATTTCATGAATGAGGTTCCTGAACCACCAACCGAACAGACATGGCCCGAATTACGCGAAGCCCAAACCCTTACCCTCGACAAACTTAAAAATGTGGGAGAAGCCGTGATCATTGATGTGGGAGAGGGACGAGATATACACCCCCGCAACAAGCAAATAGTTGCTAACCGACTTGTTCGTAATGCACTGAACAAAGACTACGGCATGGACATTCCCTCACAAAGCCCACGCTACCAATCAATGGAAATAAAGGGCAACAAGATGATTCTTACCCTAGGTCATGTGGGACAAGGGCTTTATTGCTTTGATGTTCGTAATCCAGTTGGGTTTGCTATCTGCGGGAAGGACCAGAAATTCGTTTGGGCACAGGCTAAACTCCTCGGCAAGAACCAGGTTGAGGTCTGGGCAGAAGGAATAGAAAACCCGGTTGCGGCACGCTATGCCTGGTCCGACAATCCAGTTTGTAATCTTTACCGCAAAGACGGTTCGGTAACCCTTCCAGTTACTCCCTTCCGAACGGACGATTTCCCTATGATTACCAAGGGACAGTAAGTTTTTAAACTTTATTGGTACTCATGAAGCCATTTGTATTAGGCCTGTCTCTTTTGGCCATAAACCTTTTCAGCTACGGAGAGGTTCGTTTAGTCGAGAAACTGGGACCCAAAACTGGTATTAATAGTCCATTCGGAGTTGCGTTTGACAACAAAGGTAATGCATACATTGCTGAATACGAAGGTGGACGAATCCTCAAACTCGATAAAAAAGGGAAACTTCAAACCTTTTCTGGTAATGGTAAAAAAGGATATGCCGGGGATGGACTTTTAGCGGACAAAGGAATGTACAGTAGCATGCACAACCTGGCATGGGCTTCGAATAATTTGCTATATATATCTGATACCCATAACAACTTGGTTCGTAAAATTAACGGCAATAACAACCGACTATCCACCCTTGCTGGAACTCCATACCAAAAGGGCTTTTCCGGAGACAATGGACTAGCAAAGAACGCAAAGCTAGATACGCCCATTTCCATCAGCCTAACGCCTGATGAGAAAACCCTCCTCATTGCGGATATCCGAAATCGGCGAATCCGTGCGGTCGATCTCAATTCAGGAATAATTCGCACCATCGCAGGCAATGGCAAAAAAGGAAAACCCATTGACGGCAAACTCACCTTGGAACAACCATTGATGGACCCGAGAGCCGCGGTCATGGATGACGAGGGAAATCTATTCGTCCTAGAACGAAACGGCCATGCCCTACGCGTAATCCATCCCGATGGTAAAATTTACACCTTGGCGGGTACCGGCAAAAGGGGCCAGCGGGACGGCCCTGCTCTGCAAGCGAGCTTCAATGGCCCTAAACATCTCTGCGTGGACAGACAGGAAAGAATTATAATCGCAGATGATAATAACCATCTGATCCGCCTCTATGATCCAAAAACCAAATCCGTCTCCACCATCCTTGGTGGCAAAGCCAAACCGCAAACCACGCTCAACCGCCCACATGGTGTTAGCATCGGACCGGACGGAAGCTTATGGGTCTGCGACAGCTGGAATAACCGAGTACTCACCCTAAGCAATTACTAATAATGAAATCGATCTCCAAAATTCTAATCATTTACCTTCTTAATTCATTTTTTACTCATGCCGCAGATCTGCCCAATATTTTATGGCTCACAAGTGAGGATAATGGGCCTCACCTCGGATGCTATGGAGATAAATATGCAGAAACGCCTAATTTGGATGCTCTTGCAGCGAAGGGAATGATCTACACCCGTGCTATTTCCAATGCTCCAGTCTGCGCACCGGCTCGAACG
Organism: uncultured Opitutia bacterium; assembly: GCA_963934295.1. GTDB lineage: Bacteria > Verrucomicrobiota > Verrucomicrobiia > Opitutales > Seribacteraceae > Seribacter. The sequence continues at coordinate 21,222 of CAWVXY010000002.1, read as the reverse complement.
ACGATTATTTCAGGCATGTATCCACCTTCAACTGGATCCGAGCATATGAGGAGCATGACCCGCTTACCTGCCAAGTTCAAAATGTATCCTGCTTACCTTCGTGAACTTGGTTATTATTGTACAAATAATTCTAAGGAAGATTATAATTTAATGAAAGAAGGAGAAGTATGGAATGAAAGCGGTCGAAAGGGAGACTGGAGAAATCGCCCCAAAAAAGACCAACCCTTCTTTTCTATTTTTAATTTCACAATTTCTCATGAGAGCAAAATTCGTTCTCGCCCACACACTCAAGTTCACAACCCCGCAAAAGTTCGCGTGCCCGCCTACCATCCTGATCATCCTGATGTGCGCCAGGACTGGGCACAGTATTATGACAAGATCACGGAAATGGATAAAATGGTGGGTGCTAAGCTCAAGGAACTAAAGGACGAAGGCCTCGATAAGGATACCATCGTTTTCTACTACGGAGATCATGGATCAGGCATGCCCAGAAGCAAACGATGGCCTTTTTTCTCCGGGTTAAATGTTCCCCTGATCGTACATGTGCCTGAAAAATGGAAACATCTTGCATCTTCGGATTATAAAGTGGGTGGAAGTATTAATCGACGGGTCGGATTTGTCGATCTCGCCCCCACCCTCCTCAGTATAGCAGGAAAAAAGCCGCCTACTCATATGCAGGGTCATGCCTTTATGGGTAAAGATGAAGCAACCGAGCAGGAATATAGTTACGGGTTTCGTGGTCGTATGGACGAACGCTACGACATGGTTCGGTCCGTGGTTGGAAAACGCTACATTTACATCCGTAATTACATGCCCCACAAATTATACGGTCAACATGTGTCTTATATGTTCAAGACTCCAACCACACAGGCATGGAAGAAACTTTTTGATGAAGGAAAACTTAACGAGGCACAAAGTCACTTTTGGAAAACCAAACCACCTGAAGAACTCTATGACCTCAAAAATGATCCCGATGAAGTCAAAAATCTGGCCAAATCCAAAAATCATTCCGGTGTTCTGAAAAAAATGCGTCAGGCTCACCATAACCATATTAAAAGTATAATCGATGTCGGTTTCCTACCCGAGGGAGAAATCCATGAGCGTTCTGAGGGTACGACACCCTATGAAATGGCTCGCACAGAAAAATATCCATTTGCAAGAATAATGGTTGCGGCAGACTTGGCTTCCGGTCTTTCCCCTTGGGCGACCAAACTTCTGATTGGCTATCTCAAGGACAAGGACTCGGCTATTCGATACTGGGGTGCAATGGGTCTACTGATGCGCGGCAAGCAAGGAGTAAGTGCTGCGGGTAAACAATTGGAAGATGCCCTCGATGACAGCTCCCTCTATGTTCGAGTGGTTGCTGCGGAAGCTTTGGGCAAATACGGATCCGAGAATCAAATCAAAAAGGCGGTCAAAACTCTTGGTGAAACCATCAACCCCATCAAAAATGGTTGCTTCCCATCGATGCTCGCGATGAATGCGATTGATCATTTAGATAATAAAGCTAAATCCCTACTCACCCAAATCAAATCAATGCCCCGCACTCCTGAGGGAGTGGATAAACGCTTCCAGGGTTATGTTGGGCGTCTTGTTGACACCACAGTTACGCAACTCGAAGGAAAATAATATGTTTCACTCAAAACTCATTCCATTATTCTTCCTTCTCATCGTACCATTTGCATTCGCCAAAACTAATATTATTTTCATTATGGCCGATGATCTTGGCTATGGTGACCTTGGCTGCTTCGGCCAAGAACTGATCAAGACTCCAGAACTCGATAAAATGGCCAAAGAGGGAATGAAATTCACCCGCTTTTATGCCGGCTCCACAGTATGCGCACCATCAAGAAGCGTCTTAATGACGGGTCAGCACATGGGACATACCCATGTCCGCGGAAATGCGGGCGGAGATATGATGCGACAAAGCCTACGCGATATAGATATAACCGTTGCAGAAAAATTAAAGGAAGCCGGATACAAAACCGCATTGATTGGCAAGTGGGGGTTAGGAGAGATGAACCAGCCTGGACATCCCCTGAAACAAGGTTTTGATTATTTTTACGGCTACCTCAATCAGGTTCATGCTCATAATTTCTATCCTGAATTCCTTTGGCGTAATCTCCAAAAGCATAAACTTTCCAATATCGTAAAACCGGTATCAACCGAGTCGAGGGCTGGGTTTATCGGGGGAGCCGCTACCAAGCGGGTGGAATATTCTCATGATCTTTTTGCACAGGAAGCTCTCCGTTGGATAGAAAAAAATAAAAATGATCCATTTTTTCTGTATTTACCCCTTACCATTCCTCATGCAAATAATGAAGGTAGTCGAATGTTTGGAGATGGTGCGGAAGTACCAGATTATGGAATCTACGAAAAATTGGACTGGCCTAAGCAGGACAAAGGACAAGCCGCAATGATTACCCGGATGGACCAAGATATAGGACGTATTCTGAATTTGCTAAAAAAGCTAAAAATTGCCGACAACACATTAGTCATCTTCACATCCGATAATGGCCCTCACAATGAAGCAAAGCATAACCCCGAACGTTTCAACCCAGCTGGCCCACTACGGGGAATGAAAAGAACCCTTACCGAAGGGGGTATACGTGTACCCACAATTGCATGGTGGCCCAACACCGTGGCCAAGAACTCAGTCTCTGAACAACCCTTCTATTTTGGAGACCTCATGGGTACCGCTTGCGAAATAGCAAGCACTTCAAAACCAGAGGGTTTAGATAGTGTATCTTTTTTGCCAACCCTGAAAGCAGATCCCAATAAACAAACAAAACACAGGTATCTCTACTGGGAATTCTATGAACGTACTTTCCGACAAGCCGTTGTAATGGAAGAATGGAAACTAATTCGTTCAAATATGGACGATTCAAAGATCGAACTTTATGACTTATCGAAGGATATTCATGAGGATAAAAATATTGCATCCGAACATCCAGCCTTGGCACAAAGATTAATCTCCTACATGGAGGAAGCTCATACCCCCCACCCGAGCTGGAAAACTCCCAAAGCGGCACAGAAATAATTTCTATTTGGCGGGCAATAAAGCCCCATCTTTCATACCGTGTATAATTTTTTTATCAACCGGGCAAAAGGTGGCCAAAGTTCCTGCCCAATGCGCACGCCCTTCATAAATAAAATAATAAGGAGATAATCGTAACCTGCCCTTCATTATTTCAGTGCCCCCATCAGAGGTAATAACCGGATGTTCCAATCGAACAGGTTTACGGAACTCTTGAATAATAGAAACAGGGTTTGGAAAAGAACCAAGTGCAGACTGCAAGGCCATACTCCATTCATCTGCAGAAACATCATCTCCAAGCACAACACTTTTTGCCCCCCATGCAGTTTCATGAAAACCGCTTGCTTTAAGTACGAGGGAACGCTCCTTTTTAGAGGCCTTCCCCAAATCCATCCAGCTGGTTAATCTATTACCCCGGGATAAAGGCCCATCCAAATATGCACCCGGTGGAAGTTCTGTCGGATCAACAATCCAGCTTGGAGGAATCATCGCTTTTAAAATCTTTAATTCCGTTTTGGTCAAAATTTCCTGCCAGAATCCCTGCAAGCGATGATGATGAAAAAGAGCCAGGGACAATTTTTCCTCATGGGTATGAACCATGGGTGGAGTCACAACTAATTTCTCAGATTCAACTAACTCAGTCAGTTCTTTCATGACCGGCACATTTTCAAAATCAAACAACTCCCAAAACCGATAAACGAGATGAATCTTTTTTCCCCGACAGAGTAGTTCCTGATTTGAAACTTTTAATTCTTCAGGAGAACAAACAATAATTGAATAGGAAAGCTTGCTCAATTCTTCAGCCAACCATTCCATTTCCGGTCTGTAAGTCGCAGCCTCCTCGCTTACCACAATGGCCATGTTTGCTTTTTCTCCCTGCACTGTCTTGACCGCATCATTCAATGCCCGCCCAAATGCCTTAACCATTCCACCATCCTTCGCTAATCCATAAAGAAATTCTAATTGAGCAGTTAAACCAATCCCCCCGGGAACAGAATCCCATTCGGTTAAAGCAAGTCCATCTGCAACAGGAAGTAAATCAGGTCTCAATACTGCCGGAATACTCGCACGTGCAGAATTTGAACGGGCATGCTCAACCAACCACTCAGGCTTCCCAGCATCGTAATATTTAGCAACCCATGGAACGCACAATTCCTGATTTCTTAAAATCGATTGATTGGAATAAGATTTTCGATAAAGCAAATCGATCCCTCTATAAAAAGAAAATGCGGCATTTCCTAAATCAAGAATCGAAGACGAGAGTGAATCAGTCAATTCCCAAGACTGCGGAGACCAGACCCAGCTCTTATCTGCGAACAAAGGAGACTTTTTATGCTCCGCAATACTTTTAGCCGTTAGGCTCACATCCAATATGCTTTAATTAATCGTCAACCTGGATTTCCTTGTTCCTCTGCCTGGGACAACCTGCACGCAACCACCCATTTACAAAAGCATCCAATTCACCATCCATTACTGCCTGCACACCCGAGGTTTCCACCCCAGTTCGTAAATCTTTGACCATTTGATAAGGTTGAAAAACATAACTTCTAATCTGATTCCCCCACCCCATCTCTCCTTTATCACCATAAAACTTTTCCATTTCCGCCCTTTTTTCATCCTGTTCTTTCTCATAGATTCGGGATTTAAGAACCCGCATCGCGGTTTGTTTATTCTTCAATTGGGATCGTTCATTTTGACATTGCACCACGATATTTGTGGGAAGGTGAGTCAATCGAACAGCTGAGTCCGTCTTATTCACATGCTGCCCACCTTTTCCGCTTGAACGATAAGTATCTATGCGAAGATCATCATCAGGAATATCCATATCCAAGTCATCGTCCTCCACTTCAGCAATCACATCAACGGAACAAAAAGATGTGTGCCTTCTTTTATTCGAGTCAAAAGGGCTAATTCGAACCAATCGATGGACTCCCCGCTCAGCCTTTGCGTATCCGTAAGCATGTAAACCTTCCATTCGAATAGAACATCTGCTCACCCCGGCCTCTTCTCCCGGTTGAAGGTCTTGCAATTCAACCTTAAATCCTCGTCGTTCTGCCCATCGCATATACATTCTCATCAACATATCTGCCCAGTCGCACGATTCTGTTCCTCCAGCCCCTGCATGTATACTTAATAGTGCGGGTCTGTCATCAAAAGGCTCACCCAGAAAACTCGCGACTTCTAAATCTTCGACATTCCCAAGTAATGTTTCCAATGTGCTTATAAACTCACTCTCCATTTCCTGATCGTTTTCATCTTCATCACACAATTCAGCCAGGGCCTCAAGATCATCAACCTGTGTACGAAACGACTCAATTTTTTCTACCGTCTGTTTGAGTCGATTGGCCTCAGAACTGACTCGCTTTGCCTCTGTCTGGTTATCCCAAAATGAAGGTGAAGACATAGTATTTTCGAGCTCAAGTATGGTCTTTTTCTTCTCGTCACAATCAAGAAATTTCCAAAGATGCCTGGTTTTTTTAATCAATTCTTGTAAACGGGTTTTATCTTCGGGCAAAATCATAAGTATGCTATTGGGGTGAATTAAACCGAAAAGTCAAGACCCTCGGGTAGATCCAAATGCAAGCCACATTCACGACCATGACCACCATGCCTTGAATCCTCAGCTTCTTTGGAAGGATCATATTTTTCCGTGCTATGAAAATCTCCTAGCGAGTCATATCCCATTCCCTCCAACGGATGATAAGGCAGATTATTTTTCGGAAGATACTGATAAGTCTTTCGATCGTCCCAATCAAGAATCGGGTAAATTTTATAAATTTCACCCTGTTTTTCAATGAAAGGTCTTTTTCCACGCTCCGTAGATTGTGACCTGCGTAATCCTGAGAACCAAGCGGTTGAACCTAATTCTTTTAAAGCTCTTTCCATCGGTTCCTTTTTATTAATGAAATTATACTTTTTCATTTCATCAGCACCCTGTTCCCACAATTTACCAAAACTTGCCTCCTGAAAAGCGGGGCTCATTTTTGCGGAGTATGTTCTAACCCGAAAATTAATCTTCTCCTGAAGGGTCAAAGAATACTGATAGGTCTCCGGAAATAAATATCCGGTATCCACAAAAACTACCGGGATTTCCTTATTAATGCTCAAAATAAGGTTTAACATTACCGCACTTTGCAGACCAAAACTGGTGGACAAAACTAAACCTGATCCAAAACGATCCCACGCCCACGAAATTCGTTCTTCCGCATTCATGGAATAAAACTCGGTATTTAACACCGTTAAATCTTGTTCATCTAAAGTCATTTTAAAACGACTTTATAACATGACAAAATTCATCACTTTAGTAAAGAATAGGCTGAGTCATAAATAGAATGAAATTGATTCGCACTTTTAATTATATTTCGTATAAGTAATTTTTGTGGAAGATATTGACAAATTATTAGAAAGAAGACCTGAACTTGAAAGCTGCAAGAAAGATATCCATTCTGCATGCGAACTTCTTCTCAATTGTTTTCGTTCTGGCAATCAAGTGCTTTTATGCGGAAACGGAGGAAGTGCTGCCGACTGCGAACATATTGCAGGTGAACTTGTGAAGAGGTTTTCCCGCCCACGAAACCTCCCTAATGATATTGCTAAAAAACTCGGCCCCGATCTGGCCCAAAACTTACATGGTGCACTACCTGCATTGTCTTTGCCCTCAATGGTTGGTTTTACTACTGCCTTTGTGAACGACGATGTTCCGGAATACGCCTTTGCCCAACAGGTTTTAGCATTTGGGAAACCTGGTGATATTTTGCTCGGGATTACCACATCGGGAAACTCGCGGAATATCGTCCACGCAGTGAAAGCAGCCAATGCGCTTGGTCTTGAAAGCATTGGGCTAACCGGACAATCTGGTGGAGACTTGGCATCCATATGTAAACTTTGCATTCAAGTACCCGCTACCGATGTTCCACGAGTCCAGGAACTCCACCTTCCCGTTTACCATACTTTATGTCAGGTGGTGGAAGACACATTGTTTCCGTAAAAATGGACGAAATTCCTGATTTAAGAAAAAAATTACCAAAAAAACTGGGTTCACTGTTGCAGGACATTGCCCATCTCATCCGTAAAAATGGTGGGCATTCTCTTGTAGTTGGGGGTTCTGTTCGAGACCTAATCCTAGGACAAGCACCTCATGAATTAGATATGGAGGTTCGGGGATTTAATACAGATCACCTTGCCCAGTTGCTACTTCCAAAGTATGCAGCAGAACAAGTTGGGAAATCTTTTGGCGTTCTTAAATTAAAAGGCTTCCCTGTTGAAATTGCGCTACCCCGAACCGAAAATAAAAATGGAACAGGTCATAAAGGTTTCTCAATTGAAGTTGATCCAAATCTTCCTTTTGAACAGGCTGCCCATCGTCGCGACTTTACGATCAACGCAATCGGATTAAATCCGCTGACGGGAGAGATCTTAGATCCATTTAATGGACAGCAAGACTTAAAAGAAAAAATTCTCCGGCATGTAAGCCCTGCTTTTTCTGAAGATCCACTTAGGGTTCTCAGAGGCATGCAATTTATTGCCCGGTTTCACCTTAAACCAAGCCCGGAAACAATCTCACTCTGCCAATCAATATCTATGGAGGAACTTCCTCCTGAGAGAATTTTTGATGAATGGAAAAAATTATTTCTAAAAGGTATCGATATTACTGCCGGCCTCAATTTTTTAAAAGATACTAAATGGCTCAGTTATTTCCCCGAACTACTTGACCTTGTAGGATGTAAACAGGATCCGGAATGGCACCCGGAAGGAGATGTGTGGACACATACTCTGCACTGCCTGGACGCATTTGCCAGTAGTCGCATTGGGGTCGAATGGGAAGACCTAGTCGTGGGGCTTGCGGTTCTTTGCCATGACTTGGGAAAACCATCAACTACCTACAGAGCAGAGGATGGACGAATTCGGTCGCCCATGCATGAGCCAAAGGGAGAACAACCCACCCGATCCTTTCTCTCCCGTTTAACGAATCAAGTCGACTTGCATGATGAAATCATACCGCTCGTCCGCAGGCATTTAACTCCGCGGACATTTTACAAAGATAAAGCGAGTGACGGAGCCATTCGTAGACTTGCACATCAGGTCAAACGTATCGACCGTTTGGTTCGTGTCGCGGCAGCAGACTTAGCCGGACGACCTCCCAGACAAGACGATTTTCCTGAAGGGCCTTGGTTATTAAAAAAAGCGGAAGAATTAAAAGTTAAGGATTCCGAACCTAAACCAATCATGCAAGGTCGACACTTAATTAAAAAAGGCTTATCTCCCGGTCCCGAATTCACCCCGATTCTTAAAAAATGCTTCGAAGCACAACTCGACGGTGAATTTACTGAACAAGAAGGCGGACTTGTTTACCTCGATCATCTGCTTGCACAAAATAATAAAGTTTCCCAATAATGTAACCGGAGTTATTTCTCACGAACAACTCGTTGTTGAGATGCCAGACTTAATCCACTTTGAGGTAGCCATTCTTTAATTCCTTTCGGGTTTTTTTTGTAGAGCTTTTTTGCAATATGAACGGTAACCTTTTCCCGCCCTAAAGTATCCTTCATTAATAGAGCTTGCTCAATTGCATCATGAGGATCCTGGCTCGCCATTCGCATAGCGTAAGCCGCCCTTACCCCATCACTACTATTCTCCACCGGACTATCTTTTATCCAAGCGGCATTTTGTATTAACTCCTCCCTCGATAAATTCCCCACAATACTCGCAGAAGCTGACACCCATAATTCCGGCTCCAAAGTTCTGGCCCAGGCAAAGGCAGAAGTGGGATCTTTCTTTGCCCAACTCCCCGCAAGTTTTTTGGTTAATTCTTTATTGTACACCTTGGTTCCCTTTAAACTATCAACATAGCTGGCAGCTGAAGTAGGGTCTCGATCCACCCACTCGGAAACGACTCGTCCAAGAACTCCGGAATTTACTTTTTTATTCTCCAAGTGTGGCTCAAGCCAACTGGCAGCCAAGCCAGGGTCACGTTGGGCTAATTTTCCGGCCGTTCTTTCAAACATCCAAGATTCAATAAATTTACTATTGGGGTTCTGACTAATCCATTCCGCAACATAATGAGAGCTCTGCGAAATGGATCGGCCAACAACAGACTTAAATGCGGCCTCAGAAAAACTTTTATCTCGTCCGGGCAAATCAGATGAAGCCCAATCCATCGCCCCCATAATTCCATGTTGTTCAATATAATTCTCACTCACCACATTGGCCAAACGACTTTTTAATTTTTTATCTTTGAGTGAGGAGACAAACTGCTGTGCGCCATTCAAGTCAACCCGTCCCCACCCACGGACCAGACCGTGGTATAGCCCATATTCAACCTTATCTCTGGACATCACAAAATCATAGGCAGACTGTGGATCGGATGCCGTCCAACCAGACATCGCCCAAATATGTCCTCCCTCGACCTTGTGAGCAGTAGGATTATTCATTATGTAATCGAGGGCTTTCGCTCCGTCCACTTTTGCCCAAGCGTGTAAAAATAAACGAAAATTATTATCCGTATGATATGAAGAGGGAGTATTCTCAAAAACCTTAAGTGCATCTTCGGCATTTTCGGCCGTCAAACGAGCCAACATATCTGCAATTACCGCATTCCTCCCAACTAAATCAGTACTGATCAGAGCAGGTGATAAAACCTCGCGAATTCGCTCACCTGTCAATATTCCCTCCCCCACCTCCTCCAAATCTACATGCTGAAAATTCAATTCAATTGCTTGATCCACAACTTCTCCAGTAGCCAATTCTACTTCGTTATTAGTCGTACTATCTTCTAATTTATCCAACAACTCGTCAAAATCGATCGATTCTAGATTTCTTTTAAAACTCTCCTCAATTACCTTGCGTTGAATCGAATTAAATGGATCCCGGGAAACAAAACCCCAGTAAAAGGATAAGGCTAATGTCACACCCCAAAATGAACATAGTATAATTTTTTTGCTCACTCATTCTACATAAACAAGCAAAGGATATTCAGACAAGATAGATTCGATTGTAAAAACAAAATACTTGAACGAGTTCATCTAATGAAGAACAAACTATTCAGCACCTTGAACCAACTTCTTAATTGTTCTTTGATCCGCATTTAGCCTACGAGCAGCCTCCCTGTAACTACCGGCACTTTCGTAGGCCTTGCGTGCGTATATTTGATTCCACTCAGACAAACTGACTTGAGTGGACCTGTAGGTTTCCCTAATATCGAATTCGTCTTCTCCAGTTTGCCCTAAGGGAACAAACTCATCATGTACAATAATATTTCGTACCGCCTGCTCTAATTCCCTGAAATTACCTGGCCATGGATAATTTCGAGGAAGAACGGACTGCAATTTATCAACTACCCTTGAACTGAGCTCCTTTGCTCCATCACTACCGAAAAGTTTAGTGCAAATGTAATGGACTGAATTAACAATCTCCTTCGGACTGGAAGAAAGGATATCCTGCAAGCCGATCGTATTAACCTGATCCCCACAAAGGCGGTAAAAGAAATCCTCCCTCATCCCTCCATTCCTTACCTGCTCTCCTAAGTCCCGATGTGTGGCCGCAATAATCTTACCCTCGTAAAACGAAGGAGCATCTCCACCAATAGCTTGAAATTCCCCCGACTGTAGGATTCTAAGAAGTTTTACCTGAATGGATTCCGGGACTTCGCCAATTTCATCGAGAAAGACGGTTCCATATTGGCCTGCTGTTTTAAAAATTCCAGCACGATCACGCATCGCACCCGTAAAAGAACCTTTTCGATGACCAAATAGCTCGGATTCGATTAAAGTCTCTGTTAAAGCAGACAAATTGACCGGGCAAAAACTTTTCTTTGGATTGGATGCAAATTGCCCACTGCTTGGGTCATAAGGAATAAACCTTGATAACCCGATCGCCCGGGCCATAATTTCTTTCCCTGAACCGGTTGGACCCAGAATTAAAGTCGGGAATCGACCTACGGATTCATGCATCCACTGTTGATAACTAAGCATATCTTTGGTGAACACACTCTCCCATACCCGAACTCTCAGTGCCCTCATCGGCTCGCTCCATCCTACAATTTCGTTAAATAGACAGAGGAAGGCTCGCCTTAATTGATAAAAGCAGGCAAAAAGGTGCTCAGGCTTTTCCCACATCGCACTTCTTCCCCCCGAAACCAAAGGCCTTCTTTTCTTAATTCCTGCCTCAATCTTTTTAAATAATTTTCGATTGGCTGTTAAATCTGATTCCTCGCTTTCAATTAAAGCATCCAAATCATCCACGAGCTCATGATAGAGAGAAAAATATGCCAAAGATGCCATCTGTTCAGCCCTTACAGCCGACTCGTAACCTTTTGCCATACCCGAAAGGAGTGATTGTTCTCCCTGCTCAACCCAATAAAGAACCTGATTAAACTCGTTGGTAAACTTTGAGTTTCTTATCCAAGGTTTCTCTGTCCGCCCTATCTGCCTGATAATGGTCCCTTCAATTTCATCCCTTTGCTCTGCGAACGGATTGACGAAAGCAAGGGAATGAATGCTTTCTAATAAGAAATCCAGCTTCAACTTGTCCATATTACAAATTATGTAACACAAAATAACATTTAATGAAACACGAAAGTTAAAGCAAAACCAATAGATTTTTCATAAAACCTTAACAGCCAAACACTTAAATTAAGGCAATAAAGCTGGCATAATAAATGTTAATCATAATGGTAGATTTTATAAAATTAACATATGCAAAAAATGAAAAAAAGAACTATACAAATCGGACTATTAATTGCTTTATCTCTAGCATCAATTAGTTGCCAGACTCACTCCATTCAAATGACGTCCGGTAAAAAATATTTGTCGAACTACGCTAATTACGATGCGACTGAAACGAATGCAAGCGATCTGAACGAAGAGGTTAAGGCAATAGCTAGCATTGAACCTTCCATACAGTTTCCATCAAGGATCGGTTTAGTAAAACTTTTCAACGGCAGAATAACGAACTTATCAGTCCAGGAAGTCGAGGCATGGGAAGAATCAAGAAGTACGATGGGTGATGAATTGGGCGATTTCATTCCGGTAAACCCAATGATCGCGGAAATGGTCTACACGCCCCGAAAAACGAATGGCAAATCAAAGGATAGCCCTTCTGACATATTCCGTAAAATCCGGCTCGGGGCGGCAAGGCAACACTTAGACTATGTACTTATTTACGAAGTTTTCTCCGAGACAAAAACAACTAAACTTGCTTCTTCAGTTGCGAACTGGACGATTATAGGCGGATATTTTGTCCCATCACGCGAAATAGAAACATCCGGTTTCGCCAACGCACTTTTACTTGATGTACGAAACGGGTATCCCTACGGCACGGCAAGTGCCACATTAAACGCCACTGAATTTTCCGCAAGTCAGACCTATCGCGACAATTCAAGAAACCTGGCTGACAAAAACCAGGTCTCTACGGTGATCAAACTTATACCGGAAGTTCAACAGATGATGAAAAAACTAATGAAAAAATCAAAACAAGCTTAAAAAATAGAATAATTCCGCTCATCTTAACCCGATGATTTTGTTAAAGACACTCCTGCTGGTATTATTGCTTGGCCTTGGAGCTTGCTCAGATGAGGCTACCCGCTTGGCCTATGATATTGAATCAGCAGCCCTAAAATTGGAGGCATCCGATAAGAATAGCACCGAAATAACACACACCATGAGCTTACCCCGATGGCGTAAAAGGGGATTACAAAGTGTCGCTCTACCCAACAGCACTAGTCCCTCATCAAAGAGAGCCTGAAAGCTTTAAGAATCGAAGTCTAAGAATCCATAGATATAGTACCAGTTTTCATTGTCGCTTTGTCAGTGTCTCTGAGTTTTTACAAGTGGAGAAAAATGCAGACGGACCCACTTACTTATTATTACAAAAAACGAATAAACCATGGAACTACACTAGCGGTGGAAAAACTTTCAAGGGGATCAATACCATTTAATCATTTCGATCCGATAATCCAATAGATAATTTCCTCGACCTAAATAATACCCCCCTTCAAATTACAAATTAAGTTAAATCATAAAAAAAACCGAACCTTCCCATGAATAAATATATTTTATTACTCCTTCCCTTAGTCCCACTTTTTGGACAAGCCCAAAATTTTCTCTCCCTACAAGTCGAAGATCTAACCTTTGAAGACGGACAGGAAACTCCCCGTACTTTTGATGTACGCCGAAAATATTTGAGAGAATTACGCAAGTGGATAACTCCGCCCTCGGCTTATTTGCGAACATCCGATGCAGAAAGATCTTTTATTCATATGGTCAGCCAAGGAAGCAGCCCAACCAACTTACCCACAAGTGCATTGCGCATCTGCCTGTTCAATCCAAAGCCGATTGTAAATGGATCACTTTTTATTCCGAACAAGGATAATGAACTAAGCGAACATCCCTTCACCTTTGATCGTAAAAATGCCAAGAACTTTACACCAGAAAAAAAGAGCGAAGCAACCTACCAAAAAAATAAATTAGCATACTATCAAAAACTTCAGAAACTCAGTGTACCCGGCACAGCCTGGTTCCGCCATCAGTCCGAAATGGCATCTAATAGGTTAAAGATTCTTCTTCCTAAGGATGAACATAAACATCAACATAATCACGCAACTCGAAATATTCGTCCGGTTCGCAAGCGTGGAATGGAAAGACAGATGGATTTATTCTCCGGAGGACGCGCGATCAGCGAAAACCTTCAACTCGATCGGGAGTTACGCCTCTCCAGCGATGAGCAAAACCGGACAATTCCAATTTCTTTAATCAAAGGTATTACTATAGATGAAATGCCATGGAAAGAGTTGATTGGAGACGCCAAACCCGAGCTTGACCCTTTGGCAAATGCCCTCCCATCCGATCAGCATGCTCTCTTTTTCCCCACTTTCCAATCTATGATTGAAGTAATGGATAAAGCCACACTCTTGGGCACCCCCCTCCTTCGATTGAGTGAAGGCCGGGCCGAAAGTGCCCGATCACGGGAAAAATACCGGGATCAACTCTGCCTTCCGGACACCGAACTCAGTCGTGTACTTGGCCCCAAACTAATCTCCTCAGTGGCAATGACTGGAAGCGATCCATTTCTACGCACCGGAACCTCGCTTACCGTACTATTCGAGGCCAAGCAAACCGAAGCCCTTGTTGCTGCTTTGGCACTTCGTAGACTCGAATCTTCCCAAAAGAATAAAAGTGCAAAAAATGTTAGCGGTATCCTCTCTGGAGTAAAATATGTTGGGCTCGTTGCTCCGGGAGACATGATTAAATCGTATTCCGCAACCGTAGCTAAAAATATCGTGGTGGTCACAAATTCACTCAATCAATTAAAGAACATAATCCAAGTCTCTCAAGACAAGAAAACAAGCCTATCCTCACTTGAAGAATACCATTATTTCCGGACTCGCTATCTTCGCCCACCCGCACAACACGAACATGCATTCGTTCTTATCTCAGATGCCACCATCCGTCGTTGGTGTGGTCCAGAATGGCGCATTGGAGCATCCCGCCGAACCCGTGCCTCCTCCGAACTTGCTGAATTACAAGCACGACATGAATCAAGCACTGCACTCAACCTGAAAGATTTTCCTGAACTCGGAAAAGTTAAAGTTATCAATGGCCGCGTTCATAGTCCCCGCTTTGGCAATCTTGCTTTTCTCCGTTCAGTCGAAGATCTTGGGATTCAGAAAATCACAGAAGAAGAGAAACGTGCATACATCTTTTTTCGCGACCGTTATCAAAGTCATTGGTCAAAATATTTTGACCCGATTGCCGCCCGCATTGCACTTAAAGACGGAAAGATTTCGGGCGACCTCACCATCCTTCCTCTAATAGGCGGATCTGATTACCGTCGAATGATCAGCACCGCAGGCGATGTAAAACTTAAGGACTTATCAGGCGACCCACACCCGGAAGCCCTTCTCCACTGGGTCACCGCGCTGGACATGGACTCACCTGAGTTGAAACAGGCAAGTAATTTCGCTTCAATTATGGCACCCTCTTTAGGTGCAGGTGCATTTAGCTGGATTGGAAAGTCATACTCTTTATATTTGGATCAATCTTCCTTTTTCAACGAGTTGGGCCATGCCTTCTCAACCGGAGGGGAAAAGGAAGCGGAAGAATTCTTAGAGAAAAACTGGGGGCGAATTCCGGTCGCACTTAATGTTGAAGTTCGAAATCCCTTCAAGTTAACAGCTTTCCTTGCAGGCTTTCGAGCCTGGCTCGAGCAGACCGCTCCCGGAATGACGGTTTGGTCCAACCATTCACACAAGAAACAAGGCTATGTAAAAATTGCCCCGGGAAAAAATCTCGAGGACGATTTAATGAAGGAGGGATCCGCCCCAATTGCACTTTACTATGTACCCTCATCCAAATCACTCACCGTAAGCTTAAGTGAAAAAATAATTAAACAGGCAATTGACCGCAATCTGCTTCGCCGATCTGAAGTCGCTAATCAAACTGTCGCACCATGGGCAGGAAAAAGCTCTGCATTTTTTGCCAAGAACCCGCTGATCGAAATTGTTGATGGAATCTTCCAAAGAGAGAGTCTCAAACGCTTCCAACGGCAATCATGGACAAACCTTCATGCCTTGAACGAATGGAGGACTCAATTAGGAAAAACGAATGCCCCATCCTACCACCTTAAAGTTTGGCAAACCGAGCTTCAATGCCCCGGCGGCGGAAAGTATAGGTGGAATCAAAAATTCCAGACTTATGAATCAAGCATCTTCGGGCACCCGGGCAAGCCTAGCATGCCCAATAAAGGAATTGGATTACTCAACCCATTCGGAAAAGTTGACTTCGGGCTGACTTTTGAAAATGACGGCTTACGTGCACAGGCTGCAATCGAGGAAAAAAGTGATACTGAAAATGGAGCACCCTGAAGCAACTGGAGATTTTTATTAAATAATATCCAACTCGGCCAACCACTTTCCGAGCATTTGAAGGGGTAACCCAATCACATTGGAACGCGATCCCTCAAATTTTTCTACAATTAAATCGGGGCGGGTCTGAATGGCATAACCTCCCGCCTTGTCGAGGGGATTAACTTCATTAAAATATTCTTCAATCGTTAAATCATTAATTTCTTTAAAAGTGACCTGACTGGTCTCCACTCGAGTCTCTTCATAATCAAGAGTTTTATTGATCAAGCACAAACCAGTACTCACCTGATGGGTTTGACCACTAAGAAATTGAAGCATTTCCGTTGCCTCTCCAACTGATTTAGGTTTCCCAAAAACCCGCTCTTCCAATGCAACTAAGGTATCAGCACCTAAAACCCAATGTTGCAAATTGGATTGAGCCACTGAAGATGCCTTTATACGGGCATTTTTCATTACCAAAGCAAGCGTTCCCTCGGGATGGGAGAATATTTCCTCCGCATCTGAAACCTCAACGGAATAATCAGACATGATTTGCCCTAGTAATTCCCTACGACGTGGAGAGCCGGAGCCAAGAATAAAGGGAAAAGAACCCTTCTTGTTCGCTTTTTCGACAAAATTTTGCATAATGATTTTACTTATGACGTCTTTTCAAACCATGGCAACAGGATGAGAATTGGGATTGCACAATTGAATCCAACCGTTGGGGATGTGGCTGGCAATCTTGCCCTTGCTATGGATGCCTACGAACAGCTTATTGGGCAAGGAGTGGACCTCGTTGTTTACCCAGAATTATTCCTTTGCGGTTACCCCCCACGCGACCTACTTCTCAAAGAGAAATTTGGTGATGACTTGAAGGATGCCCTACAAGTCTTCGCTGCATCGACGGGTCCTGTTCCCGCCGTCATTGGTTTCCCTGAGAAAAACACACATGCTCAAAAACAATTTTTTTACAACGCCGCAGCATGGTGTGAAGATGGTACGGTTAAACAAACTTTTCATAAACGTCTGCTCCCCACTTATGATGTTTTTGACGAAACCCGTTATTTCAAACCTGGAGAAAAAGACTTTTTCATTCAGTATAAAGATAAAAATATTGCGGTTACGATTTGTGAAGACATCTGGAATATTCGACAAGGTGAATACCAATCGGATCCAATTGATGAAATTGCCGGACACAAACCTGATTTATTACTAAATTTATCAGCGAGTCCCTGGCACCTCAATAAGGATAGACACCGCATCGAATTATTGGGCGAAGTGGCAAAAAAATGCGATTGTCCCATCGTTTATCTAAATGCAGTCGGTGGAAATGATGAACTCGTTTTTGACGGAATGTCCATATCAGTTAATCGTGCGGGAGGCCCCGTTTCCATATCCGATTCATTTATGGAAAGAATAGAAGTCCATGACTTGAGTGATATAAATGAATCACCTCATTCACCCGATATTCCCATGGAAAGCCTACGAAAAGCACTTGTCTTAGGTGTACGGGACTATGCTCACAAAAGCGGCTTTTCTAAAGGTTTGATTGGTTTAAGTGGAGGAATCGATTCCGCGGTAACAGCTGCTATTGCCGTCGAAGCTTTGGGTAGTGAAAATATCATCGGCATAAGCCTGCCCTCTTCTATTTCCAGTAATCATAGCAAGGATGATGCTGCCAAGTTGGCTGAAAATTTAGGCATTACCTATCATACCCTGCCCATCCAAAGTATAGTTGATTCCGCCAACTCCGAACTCCAACCCATTTTTGAAAACCGAGCCACGGATGTAACTGAAGAAAACATACAGGCCCGTTCCCGAGGACTGCTCCTTATGGCGGTCTCCAATAAACTGGGTGCACTTCTTTTAACTACAGGAAATAAAAGTGAACTCGCAGTAGGCTATTGTACCCTTTACGGGGATATGTGCGGTGGGTTGGCAGTTATTTCAGATGTTCCCAAAACTCAGGTTTTTAAACTCGCCAGGCATTTGAACCAGGATCAAATTGTGATCCCGGTAAACACCATTGAAAAACCTCCTTCGGCTGAACTGCGACCCGATCAAAAAGACAGTGATTCCCTGCCCGAATATGATATCCTAGACGCGATTCTTCAATCCTACATCGAAGAAGGAAAATCAATTGAAACGATGATCAAGAATGGATTTGATGAGGAAATCGTTCAAAAAATCACCCGGCTTGTTGATATAAACGAATACAAAAGAAACCAGGCTGCTCCTGGAATTAAAACAACCCCTCTTGCATTCGGTGTTGGGAGGAGAATCCCCATTGTACAAAAATACGCAAATTAATCATTATTTATGAATCAATCACAGGAACTTTTTGATCGAGCTAAAAAAATCATCCCCGGTGGGGTAAACTCCCCCGTGCGGGCTTTTCGTGCAGTTGGGGGAACCCCTTTTTTTACAAAACAGGCAAAAGGTTCCCGTTTAATAACTGCAGATGATCAGGAATTAATAGATTATGTATGCACTTGGGGACCGGCTATTCATGGACACGACCATCCGGCTATCAGGGAAGCCGTATCTGAAGCACTTGCGAAAGGCACCAGTTTCGGAACTCCCGGTCCCGATGAGGTTGAAATGGCCGAGTTATTGGTGGAAATCGTTCCTTCGGTCGAAAAGATTAGAATGTGCAATAGTGGTACCGAAGCTACCATGTCCAGTATTCGACTCGCCCGAGGCTTTACCGGAAAATCAAAAATTATTAAATTTGCTGGTTGCTACCATGGTCATGTGGATAGTCTTCTTGTAAAAGCTGGTTCCGGAGCTCTCACCTTGGGCAATCCCGATAGTGCCGGCATTCCTGAAAGCTTTGCAAAAGAAACCATTGTCCTTCCCTACAATGATATAACTGCCGTTGAAAATGCCTTTTCCCAAAGCGAAGAAGGAATAGCAGCTATTATCGTGGAACCCTACCCAGCCAATTGTGGATTAATCCTTCCAGATGAAGGATACCTAGAGGCTTTAAGAAAAATTTGTGATCATAACCAAGCGGTGCTCATTTTTGATGAAGTCATGACTGGCTTTCGACTTGCCCTTGGGGGCGTCCAGGAGAAGACCGGGGTGACCCCCGACCTGACCGCGATGGGCAAAATCATTGGCGGTGGGCTTCCGGTTGGAGCCTTTGGGGGGAAAGCCGAGATCATGGACTTCCTTGCCCCTCTTGGTCCTGTGTACCAGGCTGGTACATTGAGCGGTAATCCACTTGCGATGGCAGCAGGAATTGCTTCCCTTAAATTGCTCAAAGAATCCATGCCCTACGGTCGCCTTGAAAGTCTGGGCAAACAACTCGCAATTGGAATTCAGGAAATTGCCCGGGAATATTCAATCCCTCTACAAGTACCACAAGTGGGCTCAATGTATTGTTTGTTTTTCAACGAGAATCCAGTTCGTAATTTTGAAGATGCCATTTCATCCGAGGGGGAACACTTTAAGAAACTATTTCAATATTGCTTGGCAAAGGGTGTTTATCTTCCCCCCTCTCCCTATGAAACCTGTTTTATTAGTAACGCTCACTTGGAAAATGATATTTCAAAAACCTTGGACATATTTAAAAAAGCTTTCGCTACAATTTAGTCCTTATTCCCGTTGACAGATTTAACACCTTTAGAGAAAAGAATTTAATGAACTTTCCTTCCAAAATATTCACTTTAATAATATGTTTCCTTACGATTGCAGTATCCATAGACGCAGAAGAAAACCGAATTCCATTTTATGAGGATTATCTGAAAGATTCGAATGCTGAAGGTTTTTTGATTGAGGCCAGGAAATTTCTTGATGACAAACCCGATGCAATCGAGGCTCCCCGTTTGGCATTTGATTATTTAATGGTGGCAAAAGTATCCAGAGAGGTTGAAGCCATAAATGATGGAATATCTAAACTTTTATTAAAATACCCCCAAAGCCTACCAACCCTTCATTTCATTTCCTCCTTTGAAAAGGACTCCAAAGTCTTGAAAAATATTTTCATAGATAAAGCGACTTTTGGTGACCTAGCCAATGTGGATTTTGCGACTGCTTATTGCAGGGCATTAATTTTAACTGCCCGTATCCGTGGACCTCAATTTTTGGCAGATACATCCTTACGCTTACGTGCTCATCTTCTTGCGGAAAAAGCAGGGGTGGAAGAAATTAAGAAAAGTTCGGCAAAAGGATTATCTATTGAGGCAGAGAAAAATAACGGCTTTGCTAAAATTGCAACCATTGCTCTTTCAGATTCCAGCATTGTTGAAAAACTTTCCTCCCTAAGTAAATATTCGGGAAAGGACGCAGATTTTGCCACTGCCTTTTATCTCGCTCAATTATCAAACGAGGAAAAAAAATCAGAGGAAGTAATCGCGATACAACTTAAGCAGGCTCTCTTTGGGAAACCACAAAATATTGAAAAAGCATTGGAAGCTATTGCCTTACTCCCTCCCAAAGTGGGCAAACAGGCAGATGTACAGACTTTTTTGGGAACCGCTCAAAGACTCGATGGTAATTCTGATCTCGCCGTCAAGACCCTCTCACAGATACCCACAGATTCAGAAAATAAGGTCATGGCAGAATGGGGCAAGACCGCTCAATCCTTTGCTAACGGGATACAATTTGAAGAGAATAGAAAAAAATTACTTCTCGAAGCAATTGGCTCTGCAATTGATCAAATAGACTCCGATCAAGATAGCCTGTTTACTAAGCTCAACTGGGCAAAAGAAGATAAATCCGGTAAGACTACACAGACAGTGGCATTTATTGGTATTTCAAAAAAGGAAAAGAAATTAGAAATTCATGTACAGAAGGAGCAGAATACCCTATTCGCCTACCGAACAGACGATGGGAAATCAAACCTCTATTCCCAGGATTTAAATCAATCGATCCGTTTTAATGCTCCCGGTGTATTTCCTGTCCCTCAATTTACCATTAAAAGGGATATTGAAACAGGTGGTTTCGTATACAATTTTAATTTAAACTTTTCTTCCACTCAGGATAAAATGCTCGCTGAAGGAAATCGTTTTTTTGAAAGCCCATATATGGGTACAGCCAAAGGTAGGGAAATATTCCTGTCCTATCTATTGAATGATAAACCACTTTGGCTCTCCCCATCACAAACGATTAAGGGAGGTACAAGTTACCCTATGTCCTTACTTAATCCGGAAAGCCCCACCCCAACCTCCATAATTATAAAAACTGATTTAACCAAAAACTTAACCGGTTTAAAAATAGGTTCATTATCAATGGAAGATCTAATCTTTGGAAAGGCTGAAGTTTTCCAAAACCTACCATCCTGGCCTGAAACAAAAAGCATGGATGCTGAAAAATTCGACTTTCCACTTTTCATGAAAGTCCT
>CAWVXY010000001.1:0-198660 GCA_963934295.1 uncultured Opitutia bacterium | reverse complement strand
AAAAGAAGACTGACGCTAAGGACGCTGAAAAGAAGACTGACGCTAAGGACGCTGAAAAGAAGACTGACGCTAAGGACGCTGATTAAAAATTTTTAAAATTTTTAATCTATTCTTCTTAAGAGAAGAATCTAATTCTGTTCAAGAAAGTTTGCGTTGTTTATAATGGTGCTTATCATTTTTAAACTTCGTCTCGTTTTGCGTTTTTAAACTTAGCTTATTTTGTAATGTCACAAACTATTATTGTTTTAGATTTTGGTTCTCAATATACACAAGTTATTGCGAGACGTATCCGCGAAGCGAATGTGTATTCTAAGGTGTTGCCTTTTAATACATCAATAAGTGCTATTAAAAAGCTCAACCCTGTTGGTATCGTGTTATCGGGTGGTCCTGCAAGTGTTCTAGTAAGGGGGGCACCTAAACCAAAACAGGCGATTTTTTCCCTAGGTATTCCTGTCCTCGGCATATGTTATGGATTGCAATTAATGGGAACTATGCTTGGAGGGAAGGTAAAAAATAGTAGTCGTCGAGAATACGGCAGAGGAAATTTAAATATCTTAACCAAGGGTTCCTTATTTAAAGGTTTGCCATCAAAACTTACTGTTTGGAATTCCCATGGGGATTGCTTGGCAAAGCTACCCAAAGGTTTTAAATCGTTGGCTCAAACAGAAAATTCCGATTTTGCGTCCATCGAAAATCCTTCCAAAAAGTTCTTTGGTTTACAATTCCACCCCGAGGTCGAACATTCTGAAAAAGGAAAAGATATTATTAGAAACTTTCTCTTTACCGTATGTAAATGTTCAGGGGATTGGGATATGGATGATTTTACTCTTTCAGCGGTTGAGGATATAAAACGAAGAGTAGGAAAAAGAAGAGTTATCCTTGGATTAAGCGGGGGTGTTGATTCATCCGTAGCTGCCGCACTTATCCATCGTGCTATTGGAAATCAGTTAACCTGCATATTTGTAGACAACGGTTTACTTCGATTGAACGAAAGAGAGCAGGTTAAAGAGCTATTTCATAATCATATACCAGGTAAATTAAAGGTGGCTCTTGCCGGAAACTTGTTTCTTACAAAGCTTAAAGGCGTTACAGATCCGGAACGAAAGAGAAAAATCATCGGCAAAACCTTTATAGAAGTTTTTGACAAAGAAGTAAAAAAATTGGGACAAGTAGATTTTCTTGCCCAAGGTACACTTTATCCTGATGTTATTGAAAGCGTTCCGATTGATGGAAATCCAGCATCTTTGATTAAGAGTCATCATAATGTGGGAGGCTTACCAAAAAAAATGAAACTGTCTTTATTGGAACCCCTTAGAGAGTTATTTAAAGACGAGGTTAGAGATTTGGGCCGGGCGCTTGGGCTTACTGAAAATGTTCTTATGCGTCACCCTTTTCCCGGGCCAGGGTTGGGCGTTCGGGTAATTGGTTCAATTACCGCGAGAAACCTTAAAGTATTGAGAGAAGCCGATGCAATTTTCATTGAAGAGTTATATAATTCAAAATGGTATCACAAGCTTTGGCAGGCATTTTGTGTTTTTCTTCCCGTCAAAAGTGTCGGAGTAATGGGAGATGAAAGAACATACGAAAATGTTATATCCCTACGTGCGGTTACAAGTAGCGATGCCATGACAGCAGATTGGGCCCAACTGCCAGATAAACTATTAAGAAAGGTGTCGAATCGTATAATTAACGAGGTGAAGGGTGCAAATAGGGTAGTTTATGATATCAGTTCTAAGCCACCAAGCACGATAGAGTGGGAGTAGGTTTTTTATGATTAGAACCTACTTGAAAGATGAGAATAGTCTCACAGATCAATTAGCAAAATTTTGTTCTTCTTCCCTCACGGACGAAACAATTATAAGTACTGTCAGTGAGATTCTTAGTGATGTTTGTCAAAACGGAGATTCCGCAGTTCTTAAAAGAACTTTTCTCTATGACTGTGCAAAATTAAGTGTTGATGAATTGAGGGTAAGTCAAAAGGAAATTGAATGTGCGAGGGATCAACTTTCTGCGTCAGAAAAATCTAGTATTCTTGAAGCCATTGAAAATGTTACCTTGTTTCATGAAAGAAGTATTCCTGAAGATTGGAGTATTTCAAATATCCATGGGGCAAAAGTTGGAGAAAAACATTATCCGATCAATCGTGTTGGTATTTATGTGCCCGGAGGAAACGTACCCTTAATATCTACTGTGATAATGACGGTAACCATCGCAAAAGTTGCAAAAGTAAAAGAGATTGTTGTTGTAACCCCTCCTGATTCTGACGGGAAAATTGCTCCTCAAATGCTTGCCGCTTTAGATCTTCTCGGTGTAACAGAAATTTATAAAGTTGGCGGAGCGCAGGCTGTAGGTGCATTGGCATATGGTACCAAATCAATTCCAGCGGTTGATAAAATTTTTGGCCCTGGTAATGCATTTGTTAATGAAGCTAAAAGACAGGTTTACGGGATCGTTGGAATTGATTTATTGCCTGGTCCCAGCGAGATAATGGTGATAGCAGATTCATCATCAAATCCTTCTTTCGTTGCTGCGGCTTTGCTTGCCCAAGCAGAGCATGGTTCAGGTAAAGAAAAGATATATTTATTATTTTCCAAGGAAAGCCAGTTTGTTGAAATTTCAAATGAAATAAATCTGCAACTTGAACAACTTAGTCATAAGGATGCTATAGCTGGAGTTTTAAGAAATGGTTTTATAGCAGTGCATCTACCTAGTTATCAAAGAATGGCAGAGATTGCTAATTATATAGCCCCTGAGCATTTAGAACTTCAGGTTGCGAATGATCATATTGATTTCTTTACCTCAGCGATCACTACCGCTGGAGCCTTCCTTCTTGGGCATTTAACATCTACTTCTCTGGGAGATTTTATTGCCGGACCTAGCCATGTTTTACCAACTGGACGCTCTTCGCGTTTTTCTTCTGGTTTGCGATTACAGGATTTTATGAGGCGGTCTAGTTTTATTCAATATGATCATAAATCAGCCAGCCAAGCAAAGAGCTCAGTAGATATTTTTTCTCAAATGGAAAAACTGGATGGTCACGGTAGGTCATTATCCATCAGATTATAGGTTTAAATTGTAAAGTAATGTCATTAAAGGATCTTACCACACAAAATATATTACGGCACAAGCCATATATTCCCGGTAAGCAACCAGTTAATTTTGAGCAAACTATAAAGCTCAATACAAACGAAAACCCCTACCCTCCTTCTCCCGAGATTTCCAAATCAATTTTAGAACAGATTGATTCATTGGCACGATACCCTAATTCATCTGCTGATTCTTTAAGGTCTACCATTGCTCAACTCCATAATGTAGATGATGAGCAGGTAATTGTAGGTAACGGATCAGATGACATCCTTAATCTCTGCGTTCGGTGTTTCTCGGATTATTCAAAACCACTAGGCATGCTTGACCCAAGTTATTCCTTATACGAAGTACTTGGTTCCCTGCAGGGAGCGGAAGTCAAAAAATTTGCTTTTTCAGATTCCAAATTTGAAATCAATCCTGAGGTTATTTCTCAATCTGGTACGAATTTATTTTTTTTGACAAGCCCGCATGCCCCTACTGGAAGAATTTATAATAACTCTACATTTTCTTCTGTCATTAATCAGTATTCAGGAATTTTAGTTATCGACGAAGCTTATGCAGATTTTGCTCCGTTCAATGCACTCTCAATTTTAAATGAAAGCGAGCGAGTTATTATCACAAGAACTCTTTCAAAATCATACTCACTTGCAGGTTTAAGGGTTGGTTATGCACTTGCTTCCCCGGATGTAATCTCAATTTTAAACAAGGCAAGAGAAGTTTATAATGTGGATCGTCTTGCACAGTATGTTGCGGAGATAGCGTTAAAGGACAGAGGTTATTTTGAAAAGACGAAGGGAGAAATTATAGCTGTAAGAGAGAAAGTCTATGAAACTTTTACAGACTGGAATTGGAAAACTTATCAAAGTGGAGCCAATTTTTTATTTACTCGTCCTACAGATTTAAGAGGTTTATTTGGAGAGCAAGTAGCGTTCAACCTATTTAAT
Organism: uncultured Opitutia bacterium; assembly: GCA_963934295.1. Classification (GTDB taxonomy): domain Bacteria; phylum Verrucomicrobiota; class Verrucomicrobiia; order Opitutales; family Seribacteraceae; genus Seribacter. The sequence goes on along the minus strand of CAWVXY010000001.1, from coordinate 194,629 downwards.
TTTCTGAACGAAAACAATGTGCTTATTCGATACTTTCCTCAAAACCCTTTAACTTCTTCCTTCGTACGAATCAGTATTGGCAAACAAGAAGAAATGGATATGCTATTGGATTTGATAAGCAAATGGAAAATAAAAGATCAGCAACGGTAAGTCGTCAAACGAACGAAACACAAATTTCAGTTTCATTGAATTTAGATGGTTCCGGGCAGAACGATATATCTACTGGTATACCTTTCTTAGATCATATGCTTCAATTGTTTTCGAAACATGGTTTTTTTGATTTAAATATTAAAGCCAAGGGAGATATTGAGATTGATTATCATCATCTTGTTGAGGATATGGGGCTCACCCTAGGACAAGCTTTTAAGGATGCTTTGAGCGATAAAGCAGGGATAAAACGCTATGGTTTTTTTATTCTCCCCATGGACGAGACTTTAGTTACGGTAGCTCTTGATCTAAGCAATCGAGCATTTTTGGTATTTGATGCGGCGACTCCAGTTTCTATGGTACGAGATTTTAATATCCTGCTTTTCAAAGAGTTTTTTCAAGCATTTGCAAATGAAGCAGGCTGTAATTTACATATTCGTCTGGAGCATGGAAAAGAACCTCACCATGTAGCAGAAGCAATGTTCAAGGGTTTTGCTAAAGCACTTGATCGGGCAACTGCCGTGGAACCTAGGTTAGATGGTGGAATACCTTCGACTAAAGGTACCCTCTCCAAGTAAGTAAGTTTTAAAAAATGCTGAATAAAGGTCAGAGCCTCGGGGTAATCGACTATGGAACTGGAAACCTTCGGAGTGTGGTCAAAGCGTTTGAGCATTTGGGTGCTAAAGTGCAAATTCTACAAGACCCCGATAAATTGAGTAATGTGGATGCGTTGGTTTTTCCCGGACAAGGGACTTTTGATCAGTGCATGGAGGCTCTTGAAAGAACAGGGTTTTCTCAGGCCATTAAAGAATGGATTTTAAGTGAAAAGCCTTTCTTGGGAATTTGCTTGGGATTGCAGGTTTTATTCGAGAAGTCGGAAGAAGGAGAAAGGGCGGGATTAGGTTTATTTCCAGGATTTGTAAAAAAGTTCTCTCTGAGCAGTAGTTATAAAATCCCGCACATGGGATGGAATTCAGTTGATTGGGGAGATTTAAAAAATGAGCCGATCCATGAAGGTTTAGAGGATGGGGATCAATTTTATTTTGTCCATAGTTACCATGTGGTTTCAGAAGATGATACATTTCGTACATTAACCACATCTTACGGATATCCTTTCATAAGTGGGATTTTTCACAATAATTGTTTAGCTACTCAATTTCATCCTGAAAAAAGTCAGGCAAAAGGTTTGCAAATTTACCGAAATTTCCTTGAAAAGGTAGTTGCTTAATTTACTCCTCCGAGCTTTACCCCACTACTTTTAATATTACCCCAATCAATATGGAAAACGATGCCACCCTTACTATTGGCGAAAACGCCTATGCCTTAAATATAATTGAAGGCACTGAATCCGAAAAAGCTGTAGATATTAGCTCACTTCGTAAGAAAAGTAAGTTCATCACCTTCGATGATGGTTATGGCAATACAGGTTCTTGCGAAAGTAGGGTGACTTTTATTGATGGTGACCAAGGCATTTTACGTTACCGAGGTTTTGATATAGCAGATCTGGCAACGAGCTCTAACTTTTTGGAAACTTCATATTTAGTAATTTATGGAGAATTACCTTCTGCAAGTGAATTGGATTTGTTTAAAGAACGGGTTTCTAAATTTTCCAAGTTGCCCGAAGAAGTGGTTAATGCCATTCATGCCCAACCAAAGAACTCCCATCCAATGGGAGTCTTAGCTGCCGGCTTACAGTCGTTGGGAGGTGCTTATCCTGCTTATTGTACAAATGATCGTAAATCTGACCTTGAATGTTTTGATGAAACAGCTGCTTTAATTATTTCTACTGTCCGAACAATTGCTGCGACTAGGCATCGCTTTCTACTGAGCGAAGAGGTTCCGGAGGCGGACCCCGCTGCAAGTTATTGCCAGAATTTTCTTTCTATGATGTTTGGAAAAGAATCTGGATCTGAGTCCATTCCAAAATCTGTTATAAATGCTTTGGATTTAATTTTCCTTCTTCATGCTGATCACGAACAAAATTGTTCAACCTCAACTTGTAGAATGATTGCATCGGGAGGAGCAAATCCATTTGCATCCCTAGCTGGTGGCGTCTCTGCTCTTTGGGGACCACTTCACGGGGGTGCTAATATGGCTGTAATCAAAATGCTTAATCAGATTCATGATGCGGGAGATGATGGAAGTCGTTTTATTGAGTCAGCAAAACAGGGCAAAACTCGTTTAATGGGTTTTGGTCATCGAGTTTATAGAAATTACGACCCTCGAGCGAAAATTCTAAAATCAGCTTGTGATGATGCACTCGAGGCTTTGGGGGTATCCAGTCCTATACTAGAAATTGCAAGGAGGTTGGAAGAAGAGGCCTTGAAAGACCCTTATTTTGTGGAGAGGAAACTCTATCCAAATGTGGATTTTTACAGTGGTATTATTTTACAGGCATTAGGATTTCCAACAGACATGTTCACTGTCCTTTTTGCGATTGGAAGAACTCCAGGTTGGCTTGCCCATTGGAAAGAAATTGCAGAGACAGGAAAAAAAATACATCGACCAAGACAAATTTATCAAGGTTCTCCATTACGTCCTTATTCCTCGTTGGAAAAAAGATAAAACCCCTGTAAACTAGGGTAATTTAGTTTTAGCGGATTGCTGACCTTGAACGAGTACCTCTTCAAGGGATAAGCCTGCTAGACCCTTTATGCCTTTTACGAGTAACCAAAACGCATAAGCACTTACAATCATACAAGGGAGGCTTATAATAGGAAAACTCCAACCCATCATTTTTCCAACTTCATCGTTGAATGCAAGTTTGTCTATCGATGGTTCTGTTATGACAATTGCTCGTGCTAGAAAATAATTTAAACAGGCGCTCATAATAAATGTTAAAGCTATAAGCCATGTACATTTTTTTAAAAGTTGGTTAAATTGAGTTGTTGTACCCTTCTCTGATAAAGCATGATCCACTAAATCAACTTGAATGACATCAGGGTTATATAAAAATAATTTAACAAGTGGCTTCTGTGTTTTTAAGGTCAAAACAGTTAGCAGTCCAAGAATTGCAGGAAGAGCAGCTTCCTTAATTGCAAACATCGAAACCGTGGCGCCCGGAAGAAGTCCAATTCCGCCGGTAAGAAAGGCACTCAAGGCACCTAGAATAGAAAGAAAGTTCCATTTTCTCCTTCTGTAGAAATCCCAAGCTCCGTATCCAATTGGAAATGAAATGGCTAACAAGAGCATGACAGAGCCAACAAGAGTGCCGTCCTTGGGTGAATCAAGTATGTTCCCCAATGATGGCCCGAACCATTCATCTCCTTTCCGTAGGAATAAAATTGGAATGATTAAATTAAAACCTAAGTTTAACCACATGCTTTCTTTTTTAGGTTTATTATGATTAGTTAAATCGTCTTTCATTGATAATTTACTTACAACATAAATATAAAACGAAGTCGCTCACATTATAACATGGCAAAAAAATTAAATTGTCTGATTTCAGCAGGCCCAACGAGGGAGTGGATAGACCCAGTTCGATTTATCTCTAACCCGTCCTCGGGTAAGATGGGGTATGCTTTAGCTAAAGAAGCCCATACGCGTGGCTTTGTTGTGAATCTTGTTTCTGGTCCTGTGAGCATAAAACCGGCTGATGGAATCTTGCTTACGAAGGTGGAAACTGCTGAAGAGATGAGAAGGGCAATGATAGAAAAGTATGATTCATCTGATTTAATTATAATGTGTGCAGCAGTATGTGATCATAAGCCAAAATTTAAATGGCAGCAGAAAAAGAAAAAAGATCAATTCCCTCAAAATATTGAAATGATACCCAATGACGATATCTTGGAAGAATTGGGGCGAAGGAAGAAAGAGTTTCAAAGTCTTGTTGGTTTTGCGGCAGAAACTGAAAATGGAGTTCAAAATGCTTTACAAAAATTAAAGAATAAAAACCTAGATTGGATCGCCCTTAATGATATTTCTAATAAAAAAATTGGATTTAATTCGGATTTTAATGAAATAACATTGTTTTCATCTGATGGAAAAAGAGTTAATCTTGATTTTTCCAAAAAAGAAGACCTGGCAACCCAAATGTTAGAACTAATCATAAAGTGAAAGCGGGAAAAAGTCCGCTTGATCGAGTACTCGGTCGTTTAGATGATTTGGACGAGGTCAATCTTGGAATTCTCGTACAGCGCTTAGCCAGAGAGAGGAAATTATTAGAAACTGTATTTGATGTCATCCGTGATGGAATTTTAGTGCTAGATGATAAGGGTGATATTAGTTACGCAAATATTCAGGGAAAGCAGTTAATAGGACTCAAGGATAATCAGTCCGGACATGTGTCCCTTTTGCGTGCTGCTCCAGAAATTGCGAGGGCAATTGGCCTCGATCATGGTAATGATGGGATAAAAGCGGAGGTAATTGTTCGGGAAATGGAAATATCATACCCTGACCTTCGCTACATTAGGGTTTACGCAGTCCCTATTGAAGAAGCTTTTGTAAAAAACACTGATTCGGAAAAGATTGGATTGGCCATTATAATGACAGATATAACCGAAGAAAAAGTCAGTCTCGATGAAAGAATAGAAAGCGAAAAAGTATCGAGTATAATGGATCTTGCTGCCGGAGTAGCCCATGAACTTGGTAATCCTCTTAATTCAATACATATACACTTACAGGTTTTAAGACGGAATTTATCTTCACAAAATCCCAACAATAAAAAAACGGATAAATCTTTATCCGCCTGTATAAATGAAGTCGAAAGACTTGACGGAATTATAGCACACTTTCTAAAAGCTATCCGACCCCAAGAACCTGATTTTAAGAATATAAATCTACTCAATATAATTGAAGAAACAGTACGATTAAAAAAAGAGGAATTAAATGTCCATAAAATTAATGTATCAATGGAAGCTGGAGTTAGGGAGCCAATTATTAAAGGTGATTCTGAACAACTTAAGCAAGTATTTTTTAATGTCCTAGGGAATGCAATAGAAGCAATCAAAAAAAAATCTACTATCAGAATAGTTACCGGTCTTGAAGAGAATTTTGTATATGTTAAAATAATCGATCATGGGACTGGAATTAGTAAGGAAGATTTATCCAAAGTTTTTGAACCTTATTACACGACTAAAAAAAGTGGACATGGTATTGGTATGATGATTGTCCATAGAATTATGAGAGATCATGGTGGCGATGTTGGTATCGATAGTAAAGTGGGTGCTGGAACTATTGTAACTCTTCGTTTTCCAAGAAATTCTACCCGTCGAAAATTACTTGAGTCACAAATTACTAAAACATAGAGATAAAGATGAACCCAAATTTGCTTATAGTTGACGACGAACAACACACTCGAGAAGGTTTAGAATTAGCTCTAGAGGATAACTTTGAGGTTTTTTTAGCTTCAAGTCCCGATGAAGCCTTTAATGTAATGGAATCTGAAACTTTAGAGGTAATACTTACTGATTTAAGAATGGGGCATCAAAGTGGGATGGTAGTTATAGATCGAGCCATCTCTCTTTCTAATAATCCAATATGCATCATGATGACTGCATATGGAGAAGTAGATATTGCGGTAGAAGCTATGAAAAGAGGAGCTTTTGATTTTCTTTCAAAACCAGTTAATTTAGAGAAATTAGATTTACTCATAAAAAGAGGACTGGAATCCAAGAAGTTAAAGAAAGAGAATAATGACTTACATAATCGTTTAGATAAAAAGTTCAATTTCCAGGGAATACTTGGAAAATCTCCAGCCCTCGAGCAAGTACTCGAAAAAGTCAAACTTGTCGGTCCATCTAAGGCTACCGTTTTGTTAACAGGGCAAACTGGTACAGGAAAGGAATTGGTAGCCCAATCTATTCATCAAAATAGCGATCGATCGAGGGGCCCTTTTGTACCTGTTCATTGTGCCGCACTTCCATCAAATTTACTTGAAAGTGAGTTGTTTGGACATGAAAAGGGAGCTTTTACAGGTGCTACAGAAAGAAGAATTGGGCGTTTTGAATCTGCTAATAAGGGAACATTATTTCTGGATGAAATAGGAGAAATTGATTCCGCTACTCAAGTAAAACTACTTCGTTTTCTTGAAACCAAATCAATCGAAAGATTGGGTAGTTTAAATACACTAGAAATTGACACTCGTTTAGTTTGTGCAACTAATAAGAATTTATTACAAATGACCCAAAAGGGAGAATTTCGGGAAGATCTTTATTATCGACTAAATGTTGTCACTATAGAATTACCTCCATTATCAGAACGGGGAGACGACATCTCTCTTTTACTTGATTATTTCCTATCTCATTTTTCCAAAGAAAATAATTTCCCTTCACCTCAATTAAATTCAGAAACTATTGGAATTTTAAATTCTTATTCCTGGCCTGGTAATATTCGAGAATTGAGAAATTTTTGTGAAAATTTAGTTGTTTTAAATAGAGGGAGCGTAATTTCGCCTTACGATTTAGATCCTCGCTTCTTTGAGCAAAACATTAATCAAGTGTCAGCTTTGCCCAATTCTCCTTCATCTCTTTCTATTGAAGAAAATGAAAAACGACTTTTACGTAATGCTCTCTTGCAAGCCGGTGGAAATAGAACAAAAGCAGCTGAACTCATGGGGGTAAGTCGAAGAACCCTTCATCGAAAACTTGTTCGCTGGCCAGAATTAGATACTGAAACAAAAAAGAGCATCCAGAAGGATTAGGAAAATGGCTGCTCGGGCTGGATTCGAACCAGCGACCAAGTGATTAACAGTCACCTGCTCTGCCACTGAGCTACCGAGCAATCTTTATTAGTATGGAGAATCATTCCCATACTGTCAATCTTGAGGAACTAAATTTGTTCTCTTTGTATTTTAACTCATGTTGACGGTGCTTTTTAAATCAAAGGACCTACGATAACAAATGAAAACAAAAGGTCCCCGTCCTTTTGAGACGGAGACCAAGTGCATATTATCAACTTTTGTTGCGTTGAAAGTGACCTCGCCCCTTTTAAGCCAAAGGGGCGAGGTTTTTAAGCTTTTGTTTCCTGCCCAAAAACAAAAGCGTTATGTTCAAGACTATGAACTTGAAACAAACAAACAAAGTTAGAAACTGCTGGTAATTCCAAATGTTGCATTAACCGGTGCCCCTACAGACGCTTGGTGCGTACTGTGTGAATTTGGGAAATAAAGCTCGTCTGTAAGATTCTCAATGTTGACTTGTAAGCGTGTATTATCAGTAAGTGCGTATGTTGCCCCTACATCAACACGAGTGTAATCGGGTAATATCGGAGTAGCAGAAGATCCAATTTGGCTTTCACCTTGGTATATCACTCCTAAGTTAACCGCGAGACGGTCAGAAAGTAGATAGTTGTTCCATATTGAAAACATATCTTCTGGTGCCTCACGAAGCCGACCGCCGGTACTGGATTCAGCGTCTAGGCTTGTATAACCAGCACTCAAGTACCATTTATCTGTTAACGCTCCAAGAATTTGAAGTTCAAAACCAGAGACATCAGATTTTTCTTTATAGAATGTCGCACCATTGTCGTTGGTTTGTGGTTTGTTCGCTTCAACATTGAAAAACGCAGCAGAAAAACTTAGTCCATTTGGCAAATCATATTTGACGCCAAATTCTGTGTTTTCAAAAGTGTTAGGATCACTCTTGTTATCGTATGCATTCAAGCTCGCGTATTGGTCGCCTTTTATTTGTTGATAGGACTCACTATAGCTAGCATAGAGAGAAGTGTTGTCCGTTACATCAAAAACAATACCTGCTCTTGGTGAAATTGTATCATCTGAATCAGTGTAGCTAGTGCTATTCCTAACATCTTGAACATCGTAGTCCATTTTATCGAACCGGACACCCAAAACGAGATCAAGTGAATCGGTAAGTTCGATTTCATCTAACAAGTAAGCAGAGGCAACAGAAAGATTACCTAAAGTCTTGTCATTGATTGATGTTGTGTAGTTATTAACGGTAGTGTTACCACTTGTGTTGACACCACTGTTTCTATTGACCATGAGTCTGCTTATTGTAAAAGTTTCTGTATCGGAGTCCGCGTTATCATCAGGAGTCCAATCTGCATTATAACGATCATTGTCATTTGAAGTCTCAACGAATTCTAAACCTGCAATAAGATTGTGAACGATGTCACCCATTTCAAATTCTCCATTTACTTGATAGGAAAAGGTAGTTGTTTCGCGTTGAGTAGTATCTACATAACCATCTAGTTTTACAGTACCCGCAGCATCATCATAACTAGAAGCGTAAAGGTTTTGGTACAGTTTATCATGATCTGAGTGACTCACCGAAAGGCGACCGCTTAATGAATCTGTGAGTTCGTGTTCATAGATTGCTTTAAAAATATGCGCTTCATGTGTTGAGTAATTCTCTGTTGGGTCACCAAAAACAAAATCTTTTAAACTCTCTACAGGTTTTCCATCAGATCCGGTAGGTATACCTCGGTCAATGAACCTTTCTTGGTTTAGGTATTCATATGAAAGGTCAAGTGTACTTCCATCTCCCAAAAGATACTTCATTGTTGGGTTTACTCCAAAAGAATCACCATAATAATAATCTCGATGATTTTCTAGGCTCTCGCCGAACATATTGATTCTGAATGCTTTGTCTTCAGCAATTTCGTAGTTGCTGTCTAGTTGAACATTGGTTTCACCAAAGGTGTCAATGCTGCCACTTACTGTATTAAAGCTTTCACCGATTACTCCTTTTTTGGAAACCCGATTAATTATACCATATGCTCCACCGAATCCGGAAAGAAGTGCGTTTGGTCCACGCAGAACTTCAACTTGATCGATATTGTAGAGTGGTCGGTAGTATTGCACATCGTCTCGAATACCGTCTCTATAAAAGTCTTGTGTAGTACGAACACCACGGATTACAGCGGCATCACGATGACCCTCTCCTTGAGATGTGTTGACACCTGGGGTGTAGTCAATGACATCACCAATGCTTTTTAAGCCTTGTGCCTTGATTTGCTCGCTAGTCATAATGGACAAACTTTGTGGAATATCTTTGGCAGGCATCGAAGTTTTCATGCCTGAGGATAAAGTTGGTGCATCAGATTTGGAACCTACCACGCTTAGAGGCGATAGTTCTTGTGCGTTATTTTGAGCATGCCCAATTGAAGCAAGTGCAAAAATTGCACTCAAGGGCAAGAGTAGTTTATTTTTATATTTCATGTTTAGTTTTTTATATGTTTGTCATCTACATTATGATTGATATTGAGACTCAATCTCATGTGATATTGAGACTCAATCTCAATAGTGATTGCATGTCAAGCCTTATACAATAATTTTTTAGTCGATGCTTGAACTAAGACTTTCTTATTTGAAAGTTTTAAACTTTAGGTAGGTTAAATTCTTCTCTAACTGAATTTATTTTGAGGGTAATTTCTTCAAGTGTATTACCTAAAATTGAAATGTGTCCCATTTTACGGCCTTTGCGTGCTTCTCGTTTTCCATAAAGATGCAAAGAGGCACCGGGGATATTCGTTATAGCAGACCAATCTGGGGATGAATGTTTTTCGGGCCATAGATCGCCTAGTAAGTTCATCATAATTACAGGCGATAGTAAGCGGGTGCTACCCAAGGGAACACCGCTAATAGCTCGGGCTTGGTTTTCAAATTGCGAACATACACATGCATTAATCGTATGATGCCCTGAATTGTGAGGGCGAGGAGCAATTTCATTTATTAGTAATCGTCCATCAGACGAGATGAAAAATTCCACCGCAAGGACTCCGACATAATTGAGAGTTTCAGAAATTTCTAGAGCCAGTCTTTTCGCTTCGGATAAAATATTGTCTGGGATTCTTGCGGGCACTATTGAAATATCAAGTATATGATTTCTGTGAATATTTTCCACAGGATCGTAGGTAGCTACTTGCCCATTATTATTTCTAACCACCAAAACAGATACCTCCGTTTCCAAGGAAATGCATTCTTCAATGACTACCCGTCCGCCCCCAAAGCTTTTCCATGCTTCATTAATCTCTAGGTCAGATAGGCCAGATGTAAGTTTGAGTTGGCCTTTTCCATCATACCCGAATTCAGCTGTTTTAACGATTACATCAGCGTTCAATTCAAGGAGTCCTGATTTGAAGGATTCGATATCTTTGGCGATTCTAAATTTCGTACAATTAAAACCATTTTCAGAAAGAAAAAGTTTTTCGCGTTCTCGATGCTGACATATTGAAACGGCTTCACTACTTGGATACAGGGGGATGTGCTGTTCCACTGCTTCAAGGGTGGCCTGAGGAAGGTTTTCAAATTCAACGGTCGCGACATTGACTTTTTCTGTGAATTTTTTCAGGGCAGCTTGATCATCAAATGGCTCGTCCAATAGCTGATCTGCAGTGGCTGCTGCTCCGGAACGGTCGCCACCTGTCCAAGTCAAAACTTTGTATCCCATCCTTCGTGCATCCAAAGAAAGCATTCTTCCTAATTGACCGCCACCCAGAACGCCAATCCACAACTCACCTTTGGTTTCCATTTAAGTATTAAATTGGTGGGAGTGCGGACGATTCAATCTTTTGTCTTTGTTCGGCTCTAAATGTTTTGAGCTTTTCTGCCAATGTTTCATTTCCATTTGCGGCAAGCATGGAGATGGCAAAAAGTGCAGCATTTGTTGCTCCCGCTTCTCCAATTGCAAAGGTAGCTGTTGGTACACCAGCTGGCATTTGAACAATCGAAAGAAGAGAATCTACTCCTTTTAAGCATTTTGATTTAACTGGAACACCTAAAACAGGAATGGTTGTCATCGATGCAGCCATTCCAGGTAAATGCGCTGCCCCACCCGCACCTGCTATAATACATTTTAACCCTCTTTCCTCAGCCGTTTTCGCATATTCAAAAAGAAGATCTGGAGTGCGGTGAGCACTTACGATTTTTGCTTCAAATGAAACCCCAAATTTTTTTAATACATTGGCGGAATTTTCCATTGTGGGCCAATCTGATTGGCTACCCATAATTATCCCGATGTTAGGTAAACTTGAATTGGACATCTTCCAACTGATAAGAAGTAGAAGCGTGCAAGCAAGATCAATTAGTAGTAATATGAGGAATTGAAATTAAATTATAACTGAAAGTCGAGTTGAAGGGTATTTTATAACTTTGTTCAAATTTAAAATTTTGTAGTTAATTATAATTTATAAAATTTAATTAGGGTTAAAACATTGTTTAAGTGTGAACTACAAAATTTAACCGATTGACCGAATGCCCGTATTTTCTTTAAGGATTATGTAGCTGCTCCTGTAGTTCAATGGATAGAACATTGGTCTCCGGAACCGAAGATCTGGGTTCGACTCCCAGCGGGAGCGCCAAAGTAATTCAAATATTCTAGTTTTGAATATTTACTTAAAATATATAAATTATAGTTTATGAATTTATCCCAGATTGAACCGATTTCAAAAAGATTAGAGGCGCATTCAGTTTTTAGTAAATTAAACACTCTTGATGAGTTGAGAGTTTTTATGGAACATCATGTCTTTGCGGTTTGGGATTTTATGTCTCTGTTAAAAAGGCTTCAGGAAATTTATGTTCCGCATGGTTCTCCATGGGTTCCACAGTCTGATGGTAATGTGGTTCGTTTTATTAATGAAATTGTAATGGAGGAAGAGTCGGACCAAGCTTACAATTCAGATGGTAAGCGTTACGCGAGTCATTTTGAAATTTATTTGGATGCAATGAAGGAAGTTGGTGCATCCACAGATTCAATCAATTACTTCCTGAGTGAAGTACGCACCTCCGGTTTAGAGAAAGCTTTGAATCTTTCTTGTGTTCCCTCTCCCTCGCGGGAATTTATGAATCATACATTCGAACTTATTGACCAAGGCAAGGGTCATGAGATAGCAGCATCCTTTTCAATCGGTAGGGAAAGCATTGTGCCTGTGATGTTTAAACGAATTCTCGAATTAACCAAAATTGGAGTTAATGATGCCCCCGTTTTTCATTATTATTTAGAAAGACATGCCCATTTGGATGGCGAGCACCATGGACCAATGGCACTCAAATTACTTGATGATTTATGTGCGAACGAGCCAGAAAAAGAAAACGAAGTTATCTTACAAGTTCAATCAAGCCTGAATGCTAGAATTAAATTGTGGGATGGTGTTATTTTGGCAACAGAAAGTGCTCGTTTACTTTCCCATTAAGCCAATTCAATTTCCACGGTAAATTCATCTCTTCCACCAGGTGGGACTGATCTGGTAGTTTTGTTTTCAGGAGCATTGGGTGGAGACATCCAAGGCTCTACGCAATAATAAGGTGAGCCATTTTTTGTCCATGTTACGAAAGTTAATCGAGAACCATTTTCTGATCCCCCTACTTCTGAAATTTTAATGGGTTCTTCTTGATTGAGGAGTGACACTTCAGCGATCGAATTTTTGAGTTCATAGTGGACTCGATTAATTAAATCTGGATCATCCAAGACACATTCAGTACTTGGGTTTGGAGTTTTTTTCATCATACCTCCCGAATCATATTGAAAAACCTGCTTTGCATGGATCTCTAGGCGATGATCCTGCAATCCTAAATCTTTTCTCCATGGTATTTGAAAGTAAGGGTGTAAACCAGCTGACCATGGTATTGGTTCCTTGCCTTCATTTTCTAAGACTAGGCTGATTTGAAGGGCCAATTCAAGAAAATGATAAATAACGGTAAAAGTGAAATCAAATGGATAAAAAGCTTTTATTTCTTCGGCAGGTTCAAGTTCAACTTCAAAGCCATGTTTGTCCATCGAGCGAATCCGAAAATCCGAATGGCGGGCAAATCCATGCATTGGCATTGGCAATGAAGTGGATCCGTATCTCCAGTAGTCTTCCTTGCCGGAATCAAAACATTTTCCGGCAAAGGGAAATAAGATGGGGATTCCGCCGTGTGTGTTTTCAAAGGATTCAGAATGAAGTTCTTCTGGCCAATGAATAACATCGCGTACCGATCCATCGCTCATATTAATGTGCCAATTAAGAAGCCTTGCTCCCTTTTCAGGCAGTGCCAGAAAAGTAGATGGTCCAACATCCCATCTTCTGATTTCCTGGTTTTGATAAATAACACTTTCCATAAGATATCAATTGCCCGTTCTTTGATATTTGTGCAATGTATTTATGTAATTAGAATGAGCTTTTTAAATTATCCTGTATTTCTCGGTGCTTAAAATAACCCAAATTTTAATTTTTCTTCTATTTTTACAGGTTTCGTTTGTGCTTGGTGAAAATTTTGAGATGAACAAAACTAAAATTGGAGAGGGAAATTTTTCTTCAGCGACTCCTTCGAAAATTGCTTTCCAGATTCCCATTCGAGATCAAATTGGTGCACCTATCCTTGATATTTTGCGGAGAGGCCTGAAGGATGCAATTTCTAAAGATGCTGATATCGTGATTATCGATATGGACACACCTGGTGGCGAATTGGGAGTTACTTTGGAAATTATGCAGGAAATCATTGAATCATTTGATCGTTTCGATGGTCCGATCATTACTTACGTTAATAGAGAGGCAATTTCAGCAGGAGCTTACATTGCCATTGCGACCAATGAGATCGCCTTTGCTCCCTTTGCACAGATTGGTGCTGCTGAGGCGGTAAGTGGTGGCGGTGCTAATATCGATTCTTCAATGAAGCGAAAACTAAATTCCTACTTGAAGGCAAAAATTAGAAGTTATGCGGGCGAACATCGTTATCGCTCCCGAGTTATGGCTTCGATGATGGATGCAAATGAAACTTTGATTATAGAGGGAACCCAACCAATCGCCTCTGATGGATCAGTTATTCAAAAAGAGGGCGAACTTTTGACCTTAACAGCGGAAGAGGCGGTCAAGAAATATGGAAATCCTCCTCAACCGTTATTGGGAACTGGAATTTATGAAAGTGTAGAGAATTTGTTGGACGAAAAATGTGGTCCCGGACACTACACCTTAATAAAAATGGAAATAAACTGGGCTGAGAAAGTCGGATTATGGCTCAATTCCATTGGACCAATTATAATTGGCATCGGATTACTCGGATTATTTATTGAGTTTAAAACTCCAGGGTTTGGTTTTTTCGGAATTGCCGGAATCGTTTTCGTTTTGATCTTTTTTGGCTCAAAATATGTTTCTGGCTTGGCGGGACAGGAAGAAGTCCTCGTCTTTCTTCTCGGAGTATCCTTGGTTATTGTAGAATTATTTTTGTTTCCCGGCTTAGTGTTCCCAGCGATTATTGGTCTATTCCTTATTGTCGGTTCAATCCTTTGGGCCATGGTGGATATTTGGCCAAACACTGAATTTTCTTGGAATCTTGAAACCTTTCAGGGTCCAATCCAGGAATTGCTTTTGGCAATTTTAGTGACGATCGGTTTGGTGTTAGCTCTAACTCGAATACTTCCCAAAACCTCTCTTTGGGATAACCTTGTTCTCTCCTCATCCGCCGGAGGTAAGGTTCCCGTTGATGGAAACGAAAAAAGAGCAATGCCCGGTGCCGTAGGCAAAACGGTTTCGGAACTTTATCCCACGGGCCAAGTCGAGGTTGATGGAATTCGATATGAAGCAAGGGCAAATTTAGGAAAGATTGAAAAAGGCTCTTCCATTGAAGTCACCGGATCTACTGATTACGGATTAATTGTAGCTAAGCGATAGAAGATGGAATCAATTCTTATCGCGATTTTATTTGGTTATATTCTTATTTTAGTTGAGGGTTTCATGCCGGGAGGGATTTTTGGCCTTGGCGGTGCATTTTGCATAGCATTGGCATCATATTTTGCCTACCAGGAATACCCCGGTTTTTTAGCCCCTGTAATGACTTTTATCCTAGGCATGTCTGGTGGCTTAGCAATTGTATTTTTGGAATTTAAGTGGTTGTCCAAAAGTAAGCTTGGAAAAAGTATTTTTCTCTCTTCAACTACTGATGGAATTAGTAATGAGGCATTGCCAGGTGAAGAAATAATTGGGCTTCAAGGTATATCCCTCACCGAACATAAACCTGAGGGAATAGTTTTGCTCAATGGTAAAAATTATGATGCTTATAGTACGGATGGTTTTCTACCTAAGGGGAAGTCTATTATTGTAACCGGTAAAGAAGATTTTCGTCTTATCATAAAAGAAATATAAAGATAAATTTTAAGAAGTATTAATTATAAACTACAAAATTAATTTAACCCAAATAATATTATGACAGATTTGTTCTGGTGGATAGGTATTGGATTAGCAGTTATTGCTGGTCTCGTTGTTGCTTTGATCGTTATTTCCTTTTTCAGTACTTGGTTAAAGGCTCTTTTAGCTAATGCTTATGTTGGATTCGGAACGCTTGTGGCAATGCGCTTAAGAGGAGTTCCAGTTGGTTTAATTGTGGATGCTCGTATTACTGCAGAAAAAGCCAGTCTCCCCCTCACGACCGATCAGCTTGAAGCTCACTATCTAGCAGAAGGTAATGTGGTTCAAACAGTTCAGTCAATTATTGCTGCTTCTAAGGCAAATATAACCTTAAATTGGGATCGAGCCTGTGCAATTGATTTGGCAACCCGCGGAACTTCGAAATCTGTTTTAGAGGCTGTTCGAACTTCAATTAATCCCAAAGTTATTGATTGTGTTATTGAAGGAAGGGAAACCATTGATG
Organism: uncultured Opitutia bacterium; assembly: GCA_963934295.1. Lineage (GTDB taxonomy): Bacteria > Verrucomicrobiota > Verrucomicrobiia > Opitutales > Seribacteraceae > Seribacter. The sequence continues at coordinate 178,959 of CAWVXY010000001.1, read as the reverse complement.
GAGTAGCCAAAGATGGAATTCAGGTAAAAGTAAGAGCCCGAGTAACAGTTCGAAGTAACTTGGATCGTTATGTTGGTAGTGCTCAAGAGGAAACAGTCATTGCTCGTGTTGGTGAAAGTATTGTTTCCACTATTGGTTCATCAGAGAATTATAAAGTTGTACTAGAAAACCCAAATTCAATCACTGAAAAGGTTTTGGATCGTGGATTAGACCAAGGTACTGCATTTGAAATTCTTTCTATTGATATTGCTGATGTTGATTTAGGAGAAAATCGTGGAGCCGCACTTCGTTCTTCACAAGCTTCGGCAGATAAAGAAGTTGCTCAGGCACAAGCGGAGATTCGTCGTGCAGCTGCAGTTGCACTTGAACAGGAAAATGTGGCTAAGGTTCAAGAGATGCAAGCAAAGCTTGTAGAGGCTCAAGCACAAATTCCTCTTGCTATGGCAGAGGCATTTCGAAGCGGCAATTTAGGCGTTATGGATTATTACAAACTCAAGAATGTAGAGGCTGATACGGATATGCGTCAAAGTATCTCAAAGGGTACCGAATAATTTTTGAGATCATGCCTGATATAAATTTAGACAGTCTTTTCATAATAGGACTGATATTGGCGTCCATAATAGGGAAGATATTTAAAAAAGGTGACCCGGAGGAGAAACAAAGTGGCAAAGAGAAAAAAGAACCTTCATTAGAAGATGTCATTAAGAACGCCTGGCAAAAAGCAACTAACCCCGATGAGATTGTAAAAAGCGAAGTACAAGCTCCACTCCCACCAAATAATTTACTCAATGATAATGTTACTGAAATTGAGGATACATCGACCGTCTTAAATAATACTTCTAACTCTCAACCGGTGGTTGATGTTGTGCCAAAAACTAAGAGCACAAAAGAGCGAGGCGTTTGGCATTCCGTTCCGCAGAACGAAATTTCGGTCAAGAAGAATGCATATAAGGAATTGCTTTCATCTAAATCCTCTCTTCAGCAAGCTTTTATATTAAAAGAAATTTTAGGAAAACCAGTCTCACTTAGACCAGATAAGCAATAAGTGCTACTTTTGTGGTTTCATTGGCTTTTTCTTTGCATTCAAGATTTTCTTAGCGGAAATGCTCAATTCTAGACCTTTTTGCATACAGCAATTGTTCCATGTGCATGTTTGAGTGAACTTACAATAATCATTTACACATTTGATTGTTGAAATTTTATCCTGTTTTTTTTTCAATATTTATAGAAAACAGAAACACTTGAAAAGATTCAATACTTAAGGGCAAGTCTATGTTAAAAAAGCTTACCAACCATGCGTTAATTGACCAACATGATAGGGTTAGGTATTTGGATGATTCAATGTCGCTCACTTTATGGTTTAATGAAGATAATAGAGTTTTTGGATTTGAAGTGATTTTTGATCTTCTGTTGAGAGAAAAGTCTTTTATTTATAATGTGAATTCGAGAGCTCGATATGGCAGTATGATTGAAGAGAACCCGAGGTTTGGTCGAAACGTAAAACGGAGTTTGGATAATTTTAATGCTGTATTTACACTGGAAAGGCTAAATGAATTTGAAAACAAATCTAAGTATATTCCGAAAAAAGAAAGAGATTTTATTTTGAAAATTATGCGTGATAATATTTAGGGTAAAATAATAAATTAATCATTAATTAATTATCTTATTATATAAAATCTAAATTCTGAAAGACATATATGATTAGTAATTGGTTGCGATATTATTAATATGACTAGGGTGACTATTAAATCTAATTTTATTTCCATATCATTGGAGTTTGCCAAAGCTGCTTTAAATTCAAAGAATAAGAAAAAATGAAAAATACAAGAAGGCAATTTATACAATTAACTGCAGGGTATGCATTGGGATTTAGTGGATTGCAGAATTTGGCTCACGGTGAAAAATTATCCAGTTCGTCATTCGGTTACGGACCTCTAATAAGAGACCCAAATGATATCTTGGATTTGCCCAGCGGTTTTAATTATAAAGTGATTGGCAGATCAGGAGATTTAATGACAGACGGTTTTTTTCTACCTTCGAAACCCGATGGGATGGCTACTTTTGAACACAATTCTGATGAGGTCCTTATTATTCGTAACCATGAAATAAATCCTTTAGCCTTTGGTTCAAGTGGTCCCTTTGGCAAGGGTAATAAAAAAATAAAATACATCCCGGAAGAGATGATTTACGATAGGGGGAAGATTTTGCCCTGCTTGGGAGGTACTACTACCCTATTATATAATACAAAGGAACAAAAAGTTGTTCGCCAATTTTTAAGCTTAGTTGGAACCTTAAGAAATTGTTCAGGGGGTCCAACGCCCTGGAATTCATGGATTACTTGTGAAGAAGTCGTCATGGGTACGGTTGGGCCGTGTAAAAAAAGTCATGGATGGTGCTTTGAAGTTCCGGTAACTGATAAACCAAATCTTGCAAAACCCATTCCACTCAAAGCAATGGGTAGGTTTAATCACGAAGCTGTTGCAGTTGATCCTGAATCGGGAGATGTTTTTTTGACTGAGGATAGGCATGATGGTCTGATTTATCGTTTTAAGCCAAATGTGCAGGGAGAATTGGCAGAAGGGGGAAAACTTTATGCTCTTAAGATTAATGGTAGAAAGAGTTTGGATTCACGAAACTGGAGTAAGGTTGAATTTGATGTTGGCCAATCGGAAGAAATTGAGTGGATTGAAATGGAGGATGTCGAGTCTCCCAAAGATGATCTTCGTTATCGTGGATTTAAAAATGGAGCAGCTTGTTTTGCCCGGGGAGAAGGAATGTGGTATTCAAAGGGCTCTATTTATTTTGCTTGCACAAATGGGGGTATAAAAAAACGAGGCCAAATATGGAAATTAACTGGTGAAAAAATTGAACTTTTTGCAGAGCCAAATAACCCAGATTTAGTCGATAATTGTGACAATATTACAGTTTCCCCATGGGGAGATCTTTTTATTTGTGAAGATGGAAAAGGAGAACAATTTATAGATATTATTACACCTCAAGGAAAAATTTTTAAGTTAGCTAAAAATTCAAAAAGTAGTAGTGAATTTGCTGGTCCTGTATTTTCCCCAGATGGTTTAACATTGTTCGTTAATATTCAACATGATGGATTAACTTTGGCAATTACTGGACCTTGGGGAGAGAAGGCCGTTTAATTATTTAGCTGATTTGATGTGTCTTTTCGGAATGATAGTTCCTTTATTACACCTTTTACAGGAGAAAGACCATTTTGATTCAACCTCTCTTTATTCTTTGCAATATCAAACCAAATTTCTTTCATAGTTTCAACTTTTGTTGGAAATTTTTCAGCTAAATCAATAAGTTCAGTCCTGTCTTTACTCATATCATAGAGTTCCCATTTTCCTTTTTTGGCTGAAACAAGTTTCCATTTACCCTGTCTTAGGGCTCTGTCTGTTCCAAAATGAAAATAAAGGGCTTCATGACCTTTTCTTTCTGCATTTTTAAAAATGGGTACGAGAGACTTGCCTTCCAGAGGCTCAATAACACGATTTCCAGCTTGTCTTGGATATTTGGCATTTCCAAGTTCTAGGAAGGTTGCCATAAAATCAATTAGGTGGGCAGGTTGTCTGGTAATGCTTCCTGGCTTAGTTTTTAAACCATTTGGCCAATGTGCGATTAACGGAGAGGAAATTCCGCCTTCGTGTTGGTTTTGTTTATACAACCTGAATGGTGTGTTACTTGCCTGAGCCCACGAAGCATCATAAGTCCAATAAGATTTTGGATCCCATGGTTTGAGATTCCTACCCCGCGTTCTTTCGAATGGGCATCCACCGTTGTCAGCACAGAAAAGGAAAAGGGTATTATTAAAAACTTCTCGTTTTTTAAGATCTTTTATTAGGCGACCGATATTTTGATCCACAAGATCGATCATTGCGGCAAATACCTCCATTCGATCCGCTTCCCATTCCTTTTCAGACTCTTTAATTGATTCCCATGATGGATTATGGGGAGCTCTTGGGGAAAGTTTGAATTTTTTTGGAATTAAACCGGTGGCTACTTGTTTATTATATCTTGTTTTTCGTAAATTGTCCCACCCGTTGTCATATTTTCCATTGTATTTGAGTACAGCATGCTTGGGAGCATGGAGTGGGTAATGAGGGGCATTATATGCAACATAAAGAAAAAATGGATCAGATTCTTGATCAATCTTACCCTCTTTTACAAAGTCCAATGCAAAGTCTGTGATTGCATGGGTAGTATAGAAAGGTTTACCCTTAATGCTTTCGGGAACAGTCCATTCTTTCCCATTTAATCGAAATGAATTATCGCCGGTAAAGAAGTTGCAGGCTCCAGAAAGGTGACCCCAATATTTTTGAAAGCCAAAATCGGTGGGTTGCTTATCAAGATGCCATTTTCCAGACATCCAGGTCGAGTAACCGGTGGGTTTTAATACTTCAGCAATAGTAACTCCACGATTGAGTTTTGAACTGCCAGCTTGATCACAGTATAGCCCGGTAAGTAATGAAACCCGAGAGGAATGACATTTTGCGGTATTGTAAAATTGAGAAAAACGTAGACCATTTTTGGCCAGTTGATCTAGATTGGGGGTGCTGATTTCAGAACCATAACAGCCCAGGTCAGAAAAGCCTAAATCATCCGCCATGATGAGAACAATATTCGGCCTTTTACCGTAAATAGAAACAAAGGTCACAAGAAGAAGAATGAATGATGTAAAGGATTTCATATATTTATTTAAATTTAATTAAAACTTCTTGAGTCTTGATTTGTACTCTGGTCGATTTTTCCATTGGGGGAAAAACTTTTGATATTCTTTTAGTTCTGTCCAAAAGATTCTTGGTGGTTGCGGGTGAACATTTTCTTCCGGGTAATCTTTTCCAAGGATACTTTTTTCAATGGATATGCGTGCTTTGACAATGGCATCTCTCAACCTGATTACTTGTGGATGTTTGGGTCGGAACTGGTTCCTAGATTCAGCTGGATCTGTGGAGAGATTATAAAGTTCAATTTTTCTGCCTGTATCTTCCGGTAGTGAAATCATTTTCCATTGATTATCAATTATTGCCATCCGTCCTCTAGAACTAAAAATGAGAGGTTTTTCTCTTTCCGTTATGTTTGAGTTAAAGAGCGAAATAAGACTTAGGCCATCCAGTGGTTTAAGCATCGATGAATCTGGCAGCCCAACAATTTCTGCAATGGTCGGAAAGATGTCCACTGCTCCAGCTGGATATTTACAAATTCGTCCTGTTTTAATTACTTTTGGCCATTCTATTATTGCTGGTACCCTTATACCTCCCTCATATAAACTGCCTTTATAGTCTCTTAGCCCACCGGTGGTCGTGGGACTCATTTTCGGGAGGCCTCCATTATCACTTGTAAACCAAATTAGAGTATTTTGATCGATGTTCATTTTTTTAATTCCTTCGCGGAGAGTTCCTATGCTTCTGTCCATTGCTCTGAGTTCTGCATAGTGGGCCTGAGAATTCTTATTTAAATTGTTAAATTCCTCCATGTCCTCTTCAAGTGCCATCCATGGACTATGAGGAGTACCATACCAAATTACACAGAAAAAGGGTTTCCCCTTTTTTGTTTCCTGTTTCATAAATGAAAGGGCTTCCTCGACGATGATTTCAGAGGAATCTCCCTTAAATTCCTCTAATTTTCCCTGTCGGCTCATAATTGGATCAAGGTCAAAGAAATTGGTTACTGAGAGCCATTTGTTAAAACCAAATGCACGGGGTCCATGTGTATCGGATTTTAATATCGGAACTCCAGGGCCACGTAGGCCGCAAAGATGCCATTTACCAAAATGTCCTGTCGAATAACCGACTTTTTGTAGGGCTTGCGGAAGTGTTTTTTCCTGTTTTCTTAAAGCATATCCATGATCGAAAACACCAGTTCTGTCATGGGTTCTGCCAGTCAAAACGGTAGCACGGGTCGGAGAACAAACCGGACCGCCGGCATAGAATTGATCGAAACGTAAACCGTTTGATGCCATTTTATCTAAATTTGGAGTTTTAAGCACAGGGTGGTTGTAATAGCCAGTCTGCCCCCACCCCTGATCATCGGTCATGACCAAGACAAAGTTAGTTCTACCACACAACCCTCTAATCAAAGGAAGACTTATAATAATGGTGAAAATAAAATATTTCATGATTTAATAGTGTTAAAAATAATTTTATTTAACGATTAGATTTCCTTTCATGATTGTCCAATGTCCAGGAAAACTACAAAGGTATGGATAAATTCCAGGCTTTTTTGGAGCTTTAAAACGTAAGAATTCAGTTTCCCCCTGTTTGAGCATTTTAGTATGAGCAATTATTTTTTTCGACTCGGGAATAAACTGTCCATTTTTGGCGGCAATTGGATCTTTAGCCATGTTGTTCGCAGCAAGGCCAACTTCTTCGAGTGCGTTTGGTTGAACAAGTACAAAGTTATGGGGAGTTGCATCCGGATTATTGAATTCGATGAGTAAAGGTTGGTTTCTCTTTACAATGATATTTCCGCCTGCGGTTTTTTTATATTCCCCGAGGTTTGACTTTTCCATAATTTCAACAGAATAAAGCATTCTTTCCTTCATGCACGAAACTTTAATTTTTAGCAGGTTTTTTTGGCGATCAAATTTATTGTCCGCTTTTGATTTTTCAGCAATTTGATTAGCAATTTTTTGCTTGTTTAAAAATTCAAAAAGTAGGGGTTGAGTTTTCTCTAAATCTTTTGGATCCCAAAATTTCTTCATAGGGGAAGATCCGAAGGAGGTTTTAATTGCATAACTTAGGTGCTTTTCATTGGGTTGAGTGCTAACAACTTTAAGTGCTTCAAATGCATTCTTTGTACCTATATAACTACACGCAATTGCTGCTTCTAACCTTACAAGACCGTTATTATCCCTAGCTGCTCTTGTGAGTAAATCATCTCCATTATCAGATAATGAGTGCCAGTATCTGAGCTGACGAGTTGCAGCGGCCCGAGCATTATGATTTTCACATTGAAGCAATTCCTCGAGAAGTTGAAGGTTGGATTGTTCAACATTTCGGTAAGCCCACATTGCCTCGACTTGGTGATGCCTATGACGCGGATCATTGGTATCAAGATTTTTAAGCCAGTGATCAAGTGCTCTTTTTACCTTTGTTGGTTCCATCTCTCGTATTTCTCTTTTTGCCCAGTATCGATAACGGTATTCAGGACGCTTGAGCAGATTAAGAAGTTGAGGAAGGTTTGCTCCCGTGATTTTAGGCGGAATTATCTGTTTGGCGCCTTTAGGCATAATGCGCCATATACGGCCTGATTTTCGGTCTCTTCTTTCATCGCGAAGAGAATACTGTGCATGGCCTTTTACCGGGTTATACCAGTCACACACATACATTCCACCCCCAGGGCCGTACCTAAGGTCAACTGGAATAAAGCTAAGATTGGAGGAAAATATGATGTCTGAAACATATTCCTCTTCGTATCCATAATCGTACTCTTTCCATTTCAATAACTCCACGCGATTAGTTGATTTGTAGCGAACTTTGACCATCATTCCTTGGAATTCATCGGGCCAGTTCGGAAAGTCGATAAATTCTTGTCCGCACACTCCTGAATAGGCCTGCAATCCACTAGGTCTTGGATGTTGCTGTGGGTAAGGTGGGTCGAGTGCATGATGCGCGGATGCAAAAATCGGATAACTTGCTACATGTTGGCCCCAGTCATCAAATGTTACGCCCCATGGATTCGTACTTGGGTGAGATCCAAATGCAGTAAGTCTATGGAGCTTGGGTTCCCAAGCGAACCAGCCACTGTTTTGTTGCCTGACTGGACCGTATGGAGTCTCGACCTGTGTATGATGAAAAATTGATTCTCTGAAAATGAGATCTCCGTCCGGGGTCCATACAAAGTCATGAAGTGCATGGTGGGAATCCTCACATCCAAATCCAGTGAGGGGTATTTCTCGGTGGTCCGCTTTGCCATCTCCATTGGTATCTTTAAGAAAAGTCATGTGCGGTTCTTCCGAGACATATATTCCCCCATTCCCAAATTCGAATGAAAGGGGAACATTTAAACCTTCTGCCCAAACCGAACATTTATCGGCTTTCCCATCTTTATCCAAATCTTCAAGGATGACTATCTTATCATTGGGAGCTTGCCCGGGATAAACATGGGGGTATGTGGTGGAGCAGGATACCCACATTCTTCCCTGTCCATCCCAGCGCATTTGAATGGGGCAAGCAATATCTGGAAATTGTTCTTCACTCGCAAAAAGAGTAACCTCAAATTTAGGATCAATCTTAAATGCTGCTTTCTCATCCTTGGGAGACATCCATTTATTTGCCCCTCTACTTGATTTAGTAATTGGAAGAGGCGGAACATTTGAATCGTCAATTATAGCTGAAGGCTTCTTGCCTTGTGCAAGTTTGTGGATTTGACGATCCCTGTTTTCGGTCATAAGATCAAAATTTCTCATAGCAGGAAGAAAATCAAGGTAGCCATAACTGCCTTTCCTTCCACCGGTATAGTAAAATGTGTTAAGTGGACGGTATCGATAAAAGTGTTGTCTATTTTTCTCGATCACAGCGAAGCGGATATCTTCATTAATTGATGGCTTAGCTTTTTTAAATAGCTTTTCAAAAAGAATTTCACCAAATAATTCATATCCTTTTTCATTTAAGTGAGAACCATTAATTGTATGGTCTATTCCGACCTTCTTCATTATCGATTCTGTATCTGTGAAAACATCGATAAAACCAACTCCTTTAGAGTGTGCAATTTTTTTAATAGAGTTTGTATAAATTTGGAGTGATTTATTATTAAGATCTGCTGCGGGAACTAAATTAATATTTTCATTCGCAATTGGAGATATCAAAATTACTGATGGTGCATTTTTTCCATTGTAGGCTTTCGAAGTTAAACTAGTTAAGTATTTTTCCAACCTATCTTCGAAATATGGAATTTCTTTGGGCCCAGCAAATGATTCGTTAAACCCGAATGCGGCAATAATAACATCCGCTTTCATTGCTGTTAGATGTTGTTCTGTATCGGCAAAATTATCAGGCCTTGGCTGTAAATCTACTTCATCAGCTGACCATGCTAGATTCCGTACAACTATTTCATGATTAGGATAACCTTGATGGAGCAGTGCTTCGAAGTGACCATAATCTCGCATGCGATCGAAAAGTGTATTTCCAACTAGGGCGATTCGAGCATTTTTTTCTAGTTTGAGAGGAAGTTTTGTAATTATAGATGATACAATTTTGGGTCTTTCTGCGTTCGATGCAAACATGGCATATTTTCTAAAGTCAGCATCATCGCCGTAAATAAAAAGACACGAAAAGAAACTGGTTAACAAAAAGTAAAAGTATTGTAAGCAAGTTTTCATATTAAAGGTGGGTTACCATAATTATTTAGTGATTTAAAATTGGTCGTTTTGTTGTATGTTTTGAATCCGTGTAAGGTTTTGCATCGATTGAGCTTTATGAAATCAACAGATCCACGGAATTTGGCATTTCATAAATTGTGCCTTCGTCCGAATTCTTTCCTTCTGGTATGGCCGAATGATGCGATATTTTAGCAGCACCCATCTTTTTATTTTCATTTTTCAAAACAACTCAGCATCCAATGGCTTCTTTTAACTTTGGGGAGTTTAAGTAATATAACATTTTCACGAGTTCCGTATTGATCAGTACGGCGTGTATAGCCAGAAGGTTCAAATACTGAAATTTCATCATCATATCGATGAAATGGGTTATAGGTTTGTTTACAGCTTTTAAATTTCTAAACTGAGAATTCTTTTCCCTAAACGAGTTCGAGACAGGCCATAAATCGTATAGGCAAACAAGGAATACATTGTTTTTCGCAAAAATATTACCTTGGAGTTGGAAAAAAATATAAATGAAAGGGGTCAACAGAACCTTTCAATAACAACTTGAAATTTCTTTCAACTATCAAAAACAATAATGCTGAAGAAATGTATTTTGAACCAGAGCTTATTATCGATTAATTCGTACTGATATTCCGCTTCCGCGAGAGTATGTTCTTGTGACCCCAGAATATGCTCCACCATTTATCCCAATTCCATTCATATTCATGCCACCTGTGTAAGGATTAATAAAAACAGGAGCTGGTCCACGAGGTAAGACAAGTACGGAATTGGGGTCAGGGTTTTTACCCATGATTACAATCCTTTGCGGTTGTTGATAAAGAATGGGGCCACTCACGCTGGGTAAACCATACAAATTTCCTGATGGAACTATCGTTACTCCAGGTGATTGCATTAATGTGCGACCGGTTTGAAAGGATATGCTCGCACGCCAGTTTTTTTCTATTAAATCAAAGTTTATACTTGTTGCATTAAATCGACCATATGCCTGATCCAATTTATTGTATCCGTCCACCCAGGCGAGAAAGGGAGTGGCACCGTTTCCAATAATTACGGGAGCCATGCCTGGCCGATATAGGATAGTTTGTCCGTAGCCAATCCCCCCACTATTTAAAATTTTAAGGTACATTTGAAGATGACCGGGGTATTCTTTCCCAACATAGAGATAGTTTTCTTTGGTTCCCTCTAACCATTTCAAAATGTAAGCTTGGTCTTTGGCACTGAAGAAGGAAAGTTTACTGTTAAAACTTTTCCCGTCGTTTCGAACAATGCTAACTATTTCAGATTTTTCATCGTAGGAAGTGATAGAAGCCTCGATTTTACGAACGCCATCTGAGCTAGTAAATGTGTGTGCCTGCAAAAAGGAAGTTAGCAGAAATAGTATTATTATATGCTTCAGAAAGGGCATCAAATAACAAGTTAGCCCTAAACCCTCTCATTGGTCAAACAGCAAGGTGGTGTTTTTGTGCTTGTGCATAGTCAAGGCAGGTTTTGATATGTTTGTTCAACCACCAACTTAAATTTAAGCAAACATTCATGACACCAAGAACATCATTTCTTATTTTCTTATCTCTTTTTCCAGGAATATTAAACCTGTTTTGTAAGGAGTTACCCTTTGGATCCAAGCCCAATATTGTACTTATGATCACTGATGACCAAGGTTATGGCCCTATTGGAAAGCACGGAAATCCATGGATTAAAACTCCAAACTTGGATAAGTTACACGGCCAAAGCACCCGCTTTGAAAGGTTTCTGGTCAGTCCCACCTGCTCGCCCACCCGAGCTGCCCTCATGTCGGGCCGTCACCCCATGAAAAATGGAATTACCCACACCATTTTAGAAAGGGAAAGGATGGCATTAAGCACGGTGACCCTCCCTCAGGTATTATCGAAGGCGGGCTATGTTTCCGGGATATTTGGAAAGTGGCATTTAGGGGACGAGGAGCCCTATCAACCACACAAGCGCGGTTTTGACGAAGCCTTTATCCATGGAGCAGGTGGAATTGGACAGAGATTTAATTGCTCATGTGCTGATGTTCCGGGTAATAAATATTTTAATCCAACCATTCGTCACAATGGTTCCTTTGTAAAGACTCAGGGCTATTGCACCGACTTATTTTTCACCGCAGGAATGGGATGGATGAAAAAAATGAAAGACCAAGGAAAACCCTTCTTTGCCTATATCACGACGAATGCTCCGCATGGCCCTTTTATTGCTCCGCCCCAAAATGCAAAACGATTTACTGATCTTGGTTTCTCCGAAAGAGATGCCGGATTCTATGGAATGATAGAAAACATCGATCAGAATATGGGGCGGCTTATGAGCAAGCTCGACGAATGGAACCTCGCCAAGGACACAATCCTTATTTTTATGTCCGATAATGGCTCAGTTGGGGGAATGGTACGAGAAGGCTCCAAGCTTGGTATGTCCAAGGACGGCAAGCCTATGGAAGGTTTCAATGCGGGGATGAAGGGTGCAAAAAGTTCGGCTGATGAAGGTGGGGTTCGCGTGCCATTTTTTGTTCGTTGGCCAGGCAAATTCGCAGCCGACCAAGTGGTTGAAAGAATTTCCGCTCATATTGATCTTTTACCCACACTTGCTGATATTGTGGGTATTGACCAGTTACCCAAGGGGCAAGTCGAGGGACGGAGCCTCCTGCCCCTAATCAAAAATCCACAAGCCAAGTGGAAGGACCGCTATCTTTTTACGCAGGGTGCCCGTTGGAAAACCGGTTCCGAACCGACTGATCATATGTGGAAGCGTTTTGCGGTTAGGAACGAGCGTTTTCGCCTAGTAGAGAACAAGCTCTACGATATGAAGAAAGATCCTTCGCAACTTTTGGATATTGCGGACAAAAATCCCAAAGTAGTCCAGTCGATGCGGTTAGCTTACGAAAAGTTTTGGAAGGAAACCCGCCCCCTTATGGTGAATGAGGAGGTACCAATGTCCCCAAGTCAGCCCTATCATGTTTTACATGCGAAACAGTTGAAAAAAGGAGGAATTCCGAGCTGGAAATCACCAAAACTGTAAATTTCGAGGAAGGCCCTAAAGAGCATTTTAGGTAATAGAAATACAAAATCACTATTCCCTTAAAACTTTTATTGAGATGTTAACTTTTTTGAATCCTGTATGACATTTTAGAACCTTAAGTTTTTCTGGGTACCGAATTTAATGTTAGGGTTAAAATTTAACAATATGGGGTTTAGGATTGCTATTTGATAGAAATTAACAACCATATAGCCTTTTAAAACATTACTATGATTTATATCTCCGGTTATTTTTCAAAGTTTGTAACAATTCAAATTTTACTTCGAGTGGTGAATTCGAAAGTACGATAATCCTTACAATTCACCAACAATATAGAGATAGTAATAATGAGCAAAGGTACAGTAAAGTGGTTCAATTCAGATAAAGGTTTCGGTTTCATTACACCAGAGGGTGGAGGGGATGATCTTTTCGTTCATCATTCTGAAATTAAAAGTGGCGATGGATATGCCACATTAAACGATGGTCAGGAAGTGGAGTATGAGGAAGGTACTGGACAGAAAGGACCTTGTGCGAAGAATGTTGTTCCTGCTTAAATAAACTTTTTTAAAGGTAGTGAAAGCTACCATCTAAACTCATTCTAAAAAAGATAAGCATTTCTGTTGTTTGTGACAGGAATGCTTTACTTTGGTTCACTAAATAGAAAATAATTTTATGGCAAAGGGGCAAAACGCAAAGAAAGAAGTCAAAAAGAAAGCTGGCAAAACACAAAAGGAAAAGAAGGAAGCGAAAAAATTAAAAAAAGCTGCTAAAAGATAGTAGCTGTATCTTCTTATAATTAAATGGAATGTTAGCATTAGCTAAACATTTTGAATTCAGTTCTTCTTAGCGAAAAAAATAATTTTCTTATCTTTCATTATTCTGTCGGTTGGATTGAATTTACACTAGTTTTAATTTTAATTACCGTGTTTTGTTAAGATGTAACAATAGATGGTACTCGAGCAGAGTTAATTCTAATTTAGATTGAGAAAATAAATTGGCCATGGTTCATAGTAGCCTTGTTACTTAGCTTTTTCTAAATTTAGCAAGCTAAGTAATTTACCAGAAGAGTTTATCATCTCATTTAGGTTGTTTTATTTTTAAAAATTTATACAATATTTGTCCTAAACTAGATAAATTAATCTATTGTAACCAGTAGAAAAAATTTACGATTTTTTGTTTAACTTTACTATTAAAAATACAAATTGGTTTTCCGTGCCAGCTGAACCTACATGCAATTATTTTCTTTTTTATTTATTCTCATATCTAATTTTCTCGCAAAAAAAATTATCTCTAAAGAGATAAATTCTATAAATAGCTTTAGTAAAGTGGAAGTTTCCACCTCTGCTTTTTAATTGTGAAGAGGAAGCAAAGATTTGGAGAAAATTCAACAAAGAAGAACAAACCCACTGGAACCAAGCGGCTGGAAAATTCCACTACAAGTAATTCAGCAACCCAGTCCAGCCCAATTCCGCTTGAAAATAAATCCTTTCGAAAATTTTCTCATTACGGGTATTCACTTTTTGCGATATTAATTTTCTTGGGAGGTGTATATAGCGGAGCAAAGTATATCCCCAGTAAGAATTTACCTAAATCTTCTTTTCCAGTTAATGCACATTCAGCGGTCCGAATTTCTACTAAGGTTTCTGAGCCTGAAGATTTTTTTCCAGTAGCAGAGTTTAGAAAGCAATCTGCAATCTTGATCGGTTGTCAAAACCAGATTCATCTTATGCCCAAACTTTACGGAGACATTGCTAAAGCTATTGGGAATAGAGTCCCTCTTTTTGGAGTTGTTGGTTCAGAAACGCAAGCCCTACGAGGGGCAGAATTAATTCGCAGTATTGGATTACCCCCTCATGCTATGCGATTTTTGGTCATCCCGTCCAATTCCATTTGGATTCGAGATTATGCTCCTTTTATTCTTCGATATGATGATGATCGTGCTCTTATGGTCGATGCAAAGTATCACACTCGAAGGATGAGGGAGGATCGCAAGCAGGATGATTTTATGGGTTTCGAATTGGCTCGCTCACTCGGTCTCCCGGTGAGGTCGATACCGTTAGTTTTGGAAGGAGGCAATTTTATTAGTAATGGCGATGGTTTGCTCTTAACATCCTCCAAAACTATATCCGTTAATAAGGAGGGGCATTTTACTCATAAACAGTTAATCACCATGTTTAATGATTACCTTGGGGTAAATGGAGTTATTGCTGTCCATCCTCTTATTGGCGAGCCTAATGGGCACTTAGACATGTTTATGACTATGTTAGGGAAAAATCTTGCTGTAATAGCTGAAATTCCCCCATCCATTGATTCTGAAAACAGTGCACGCTTGGACGAAACGGCAAAACTAGTTTCTTCTCTTAGCACCTCAGCTGGCCCAATTAAAGTAAAGCGAATTCCTATGCCTCCGAAATGGGGAAATGATTGGCGTTCTTACACGAATGTGATCATGGCTAATGGTGTTTTACTGATGCCATCTTTCAGCGATGTGGATCCTGTATTAGAAGATCAAGCGGAGGAAGTTTATAGATCTTTATTGCCCCCGGATTGGGAAGTTAAGCGAATAGATTGTGGCAGTTTGGTAGCATTGCGTGGCCAACTACATTGTATCAGCTATAATATTCCCCAATTTATTTCAATTGATGGGCTGCAGGAAAAAGCATTTCCTCGACCGCAAGAAAATAAGAATTAGTTCAAATTTAAATAAATTTAAACAGAATTTTTGAAACACATTGTGTAATAAAGCATTCCGTTAATTTAACGGAACTTTCAAATTCGTTTTAATACGAAAATTTATCTCTCCAAAGCGTTTTATTTGGGTTGATCTTTGGTTTTAAAAGTTTGGAATTCACTCAAAACTTGTTTGACTATAAATTCTCTGTAAATTCGACTAAAAGGTATTCTTTGAAATGAATATTTTATCTTCGATTTTACTACCCCTTTTTTTGATTCTACTTTTGACGGATCATTCATGGGGGAATGAGTCAAAAAAGTTTGATTTTTTTGAAAAAAAGATAAGACCAATCTTGGTAAGAAATTGCTACGAATGTCATTCTGAAGAATCCAAAAAACTTAAAGGAAATTTGCTTCTTGACAGAAGGGATGGATGGATGAAAGGTGGAGACAATGGACCGGTGATTCTTCCGGGTGACCCCCATAGTAGCGTTCTGATTAAAGCTATACGCTACAGGAGTAATGATCTGCGTATGCCACCAGATAGAAAGTTGTCTGAGGAAGAAATTACGGATATTGAAAATTGGATTATTAGCGGGGCCAGTGATCCACGAGAAGAGAAAATTGGGATTGTAACAAAGGGAAAACAATTTCAGGTCAAGGGATTAGTTGAGGGGCGCAAATATTGGGCATTTAAGGCGATAGAAGATCAACCATTACCCAGCGTACATTTAAAGAACTGGCCCAATGAGCCTATAGACTATTTTATTTTAGAAAAATTGGAATCTAAGAAGCTAAGCCCAGCTATGCAAGCTGATCAAAACACATTACTTAGGAGAGTTTATTTCGATTTAACCGGACTTCCGCCAAGTCCTGATCAAATCAAAGCCTTTATTTCGGATCGTTCCTCTGGTTCATATTCTAGGTTGGTGGATAAACTACTTAATTCAAAAAGGTTTGGAGAACGATGGGGGCGTCATTGGTTGGATGTGGCTCGTTACGCAGATACGACTGGTGGTGGACGTAATAACCCATTTCCAAATGCAAGTCGATATCGTGACTATGTGATTGATAGTTTTAATAAGGACAAACCGTTTGACCGTTTTATTATCGAGCAAATTGCCGGAGATTTGATCCCCGCAAACTCCGACTCTGAGTATAATGAAAATTTAACGGGTACGGGATTTTTGGCTCTCGGTCCCCATAACTACGAATTGCAGGATAAAGAACTCTTGAGAATGGAGGTGGTTGACGAACAGCTTAGTACGGTCGGGAGTGCATTTATGGGTATTACGATGGGGTGTGCCCGTTGTCATGATCACCCTTTTGATCCGATTCCAACAAAAGACTACTATTCAATGGCGGGTATCTTTCGAAGCACTAATAGTTTAGTTCCGGGAAATGTAGCCGGTTTTCACGAAAGAGAATTGCGTGATGAGTTTAGCATACAGAGAAAAGAACATAACAAGATCTTGGCCTCCTTTGAGAAGAAATTAAAAGAAGCCCTTTCAGCATTGAAGTCATTGGGAGGCGAAAAGGTAATTTCGCATACCAGGCAAAGATTTTTGGATCCACTTTCCCTTGATGGAGTGATTGTGGATGATTCAGATGCCAAATTTTCAGGAAAATGGATTTCTTCCACCCATAATAATGGTTTTGTTGGAAAACGATATTTGCACGATGATAATAAGGACAAGGGTAACAAATCGATTACCTTTTCAGCAAACATTCCACATCAGGGAGAATATGATGTGCAAGTCTCTTATACTAGTGGACCAAATCGGTCGAAGAGAACTCCGGTGACTGTTATGCATGCGGATGGTGAACAGAAAATCTACATTGATCAAACTAAAGCCCCAAATATACTTGGTTCATTTAAGTCCGTTGGAAAATTTAATTTCGATAAGAGAAAGAGGGATGTTGTCCAGATTACAACCGAAGGAACAACGAAAGTGGTTATCGCGGATGCGATTCGTCTGGTACCGGTAATTAAAGAATCCATTGCTGATCGTTCTCGATTACCCGCAGTTGATTCTGAGGATAAAACAAGGGTAAAAATTCAGATTAAGAACGCAGAAAAACAAGTTGCTGAATGGAAAAAAGCTATTGAGGACCATAAAGAGAAAAAGCCGCCTAAAGTTCAAAAGGTCATGTCCGTTTTGGAGCAGAAAGAAGTGGGTGATGGGCATATCCATCTTCGGGGGGGGATACGTAATTTGGGACCGATTGTTCCGCGGGGTTTTTTGGTCGTCGCAACGCCTGAAAATTTGTCCCCTTATCCTCAGATCCCGGAATCATCAAGCGGTCGATTGGAACTTGCACGTTGGATATCATCTCCCCAAAACCCTCTTACTGCACGAGTATTTGTCAATCGAGTGTGGCACCATCTGTTTGGTCGTGGAATCGTGGCGAGTCCAGACAATTTCGGAGAAATGGGTAATCGTCCTACCCACCCTGAACTTTTGAATTATCTCGCTCAGTTTTTCATTGATAAAAAATGGTCCACCAAAGCACTCATCCGTAAGATTGTTCTGTCGAGTACCTATCAAATGTCCTCTTCCGCTTCTACATATGTATTAAAGGAGGATCCTGAGAATCAACTTTTTTCCAGGCATAACCGACGAAGATTGGAAGCGGAAGCGATTCGGGACGCCATGCTTTTGGCCAGTGGGCAGATTTCTTTTAAAAACTCCAAGGTGAACCAAAACCGCTCATTATTTGAAAAAATTGATCGAAATAAAGTTCCGGAAATTTTTGATGTATTTGATTATCCAAACCCTGGATTGGTTTCTGGTAATCGTAACACCAGTACAGTTCCCACCCAAGCATTGTATATGATGAATAATGACTTTGTAATGAAGCAATCTGAACTTACTGCCAAAAAAATTCTGGTTCACCAGAATGTAGATGAGGCCGACAAGATTAAATTGGCTTTTTTGAGCTGCCTTGGCCGTGGTCCGCATGATGAAGAAATAAAATTCATTAATGGTTATTTAGGCCAAAGCCTAAATGGGAAAATAAGTTCAAAAGCAATGGAAGGTCTTGTGCATTCTCTTTTTGCATGTTTGGATTTTAGATATCTTAATTAATTAAATTATGATTAGGCACCCTCAAGAATTATCCCGTAGAAATTTATTGAAGTCAGTAGCTTGTGGATTTGGTTCTCTTGCCTTGGCTGGTTTAGAACATGCGAATGCTCAACCACCGAGTTCGCTACTGGCGAGGCCTTCCTATTTTCCCCAACGAGCTAAGCGTGTAATCTTTATTTTCATGGCAGGCGGACCCAGTCATGTGGATACTTTCGATTTCAAACCGGAACTTTTCTCTAAAGACAATAAGCAAGTTGATTTTGTTGGTGTGCGCACTAACACTTTTGGTAAAGCGAGTAAGCGTACTTTGATGAAACCTCTCTGGGAATTTAAGCAGTATGGTCAATGCGGGAAGTATGTATCCTCTTTGTTTCCGCATATTGCTCAACATGTTGATGAACTCGCTTTTATTCATTCCATGCATACAGAAGGAGTTGCTCATGGTCCCTCTACCCTATTTATGCATACAGGAGCCACCAACTTGGTTCGTCCATCTATGGGGAGTTGGATTTCATATGGCCTTGGGACGGAGAATCATAATTTACCCGCTTTCGTAACGATTTCCCCATCTTCAAGCAAAGGTGGGCCACGAAATTACGGTAATGCTTTTTTGCCATCCATTCATCAGGGCACAGCTCTGGGAAGAGCAGGGAATGTCAATGGAGCCAAGATACGAAATGTAGAGAATGCGATGCTTAACGATTCTCAAAGAAAAAGTCGTTTCAATCTATTGCAGCATTTAAACGCTGTTCAATCGAGTGGCTATTCTCAGGATGATGAGATGGAGGCGACCATTGAAAATTACGAGTTGGCTTGGCGAATGCAAATGGAGGCCCCCGAATTAACTGATTTGTCCAAAGAGACGAAGGCTACCAGAAGCATTTATGGTATAGACGAGAAACATACAGATGATTTTGGTAAGCAATGTCTATTAGCCAGAAGAATGGTCGAACGAGGAGTTAGGTTTGTAAGCGTTAATTATTCGGATGAATCGGCTAATCCAAGGTGGGATCAACACGGTAATATGCCGAAACATGCCGATCACGCCCGAGCAACGGACAAACCGGTCGCTGGATTATTACAGGATCTAAAAGCACGGGGTTTATTGGAAGATACATTGGTGTGGTGGGGAGGCGAATTCGGAAGAACACCTTTTTCTCAAGGAAAAGATGGAAGGGATCATAATCCGCGTGGCTTTACGGTATTTCTTGCCGGCGGCGGAATAAAACCTGGAATTTCTTATGGTTCAACGGATGAAATTGGAGGGGTCGCGGTGGATAACCGGGTTCATATGCATGACTTGCATGCCACCATTTTGCATGCAATGGGATTAGATCATGAAAAATTAACCTACAGTTACGCGGGTAGGGATTTTCGATTGACTGATGTGTATGGCCGTGTGGTTAAGGAATTATTTTCTTAGAATTTTATTGAGCAATCATGTAGAATCAAATTTCAAAAAAAGTCAGGCAATATGTCTAATAATTCAAGGCACTGTGAGGTTGCTTAGAATCTGTAATTAAAATTTGCCTTTGCATGGAAGAAGTAAAGTGCTTGCAAGATTTAACGACTGCTGTTATTTCTAATCGCTTTCTCCAATTTTTGTACCCCCTCATTTATCATGTCAGAATTAAGTGATTTAACTATTAAAGTAGCACCGCGCGAACAAACTGGGCGCCAAGCTTGCAATAAACTTCGTGCATCAGGTAGAATACCGGCAATTCTTTACGGTAAAGAAATCAACAAATCTGTTTCTTTAGAAGACAGATCCATGAGAATTTTACTTCGAAAGGCTTCAGGGACATCTTCATTGCTTCGATTGCTTGGAGAAGAAGGTGAAGATGAGTTAGTTTTGATCAAGGACATGCACATGGACCCAATCAAAAATAGTATCCTTCATATCGATTTTGTACAAGTCAATCGGGGGGAAGATTTGCAAACCAAAATTCCTCTTACCCTTAATGGTGAAGCTGAAGGAGTTAAGTCCGAGGGCGGAATTTTGGAGGTATTGGTAAATGAGGTCGAAATTCGTTGTCGTCCAAGTAATCTTCCTTCGCAAGTAGAATTAGATATATCAAAACTTGCCCTAGGGGAGAATCTACAAATCAAGGATTTGCCCAAATTAGATGGCGTGGAATATGTTGCAGAGCCAGATGGAATGTTGGTTTCATGCGTTGGAAGTGCTGGTGGGCGTTCATCTGCTGAGGATGAAGAAGAATCAACTGAAGGTGAAGCAAGCGATGTTGAATCCGAGGACTCTGCATCTGACGAGGGATCTAAGGAGTAAAATATTCCTTTTTCTGCTAAATGAATCGTGGGAAATTTCGCAATTATTGGTCTTGGCAACCCAGGACAGGTGTATCAAAAAACTCGCCACAACTTAGGTTTTTGGTTGGTTGACGCAATTGCGGAGAAGGAAAATTTAGTATTTCAATCAAGTAAGGATTTTCACGCCGATCATTTAGTTATGTCACGAAAAGATAACCGAATTTTATTAGTTAAGCCCAAAACTTTTATGAATGAAAGCGGGAAATATCTTTCGAAAATACTCACTTATTTTCGGTGTGTGCCCGAAAATGTTGTTCTTGTGCATGATGAATTAACATTACCATTCGGAGAATTAAAAATATCCCATAAAAAGGGTTCCGGTGGACATAACGGTGTTGCTAGCGTAGTTAGATGTATAGGTAATTCATTTATGCGGTTTCGTTTAGGGATTGGTTCTAAAACCTATTCTCAAATGAAACTTTCAGACTTTGTCCTTTCCAAATTATCTTCGGAGGAGTGTAAATCTCTGGACGAGAAAAAAGAAAATCTCATTGATGCAATTTATGCTCTTATCGATAACGGCGTGGACGCCACTATGAACTTAATTAACCAAACTAAACCTTCCCAACTACCCTCATGAATAAGCGAAATTATTTAGCTACTATTGTATACGATGCACACGGTGCAGATGGATCTGCAGACGAGATGATTCCAAAACTTAGTGAAATTATCCGCCAAGTCGAAGGTGAAGTAACTAAAGTTGATAACCAAGGGTCTCATGACTTTATATACCCGCAAAGCAAAGACAGGACCTCCGGAACTTTTCTTCAATTTGAAATTGAATCGGATCCAGAATTACCATCTCGTTTAAAAGAAAAGTTAAAATTGGATAAAAAGGTTGATCGCATTCTCATCGAGCGCAAATAATAGGATCTATTTTCTAATCTTCAATTATTCTTGTTATGGCATCACTTAATAAAGTTCTACTTATCGGTAACCTGACCCGTGATCCAGATGTTAGAATGATGTCTAATGGAAGACCGGTTTGTAACTTTGGACTAGCATTGAACAGATCTTATAAAGATGGAGAGGGAAACAGAAAAGAAGAGACTACTTTTGTAGAAGTTGAATCTTTTGGACCAAGAGCGGAAGCAGTTGGAAGATTTTTTACAAAAGGCCGATCTATTTTCATTGAAGGTCGTTTAAAACTCGATCAATGGGAATCAAAGGAGGGTGAAAAGAGAAGTGCCTTACGGGTTGTTTTAGATAGTTTTGAATTTGTTGATTCTAAACAAGACGGTGCATCTTCTCAACCACGCATCACGGATACTCCTCCTTCTCCAGAAAGTGAAGATACAAAAAGTTCAACCTCTCCCTCTACAAACAAAGAGGACACCCTAGATGACGATGTACCCTTTTAACAAACAATAAATTTATTTAATTATGGCCACAACAGAAATATTACTCGTACAACATATACATAATTTAGGATCTGAAGGAGATGTTGTTAAAGTTCGCCCCGGATATGCTCGCAACTATCTTTTGCCACAAAAGAAAGCCGTTCCATTAAACTTGGCTAACAAGAAACGTTTAGATGCACTCAAAGTAGCCCGTGCAGCAAGAGAAACGGAGGAATTGCAAAAATCACAAGAAATAGCTTCGAAACTAAAGGAGGCTAAAATCGCGGTTGCAGTTAAAACTGGTGCAGGTGGTAAACTTTTTGGTTCGGTTACGATTAATCATATCTTAGAAAAGCTTAGCGAAAAAGGATTCATTATTGATAAGAAGCATATAAAATCATTCTCCCCGATAAAAGAACTGGGAATTAGTAAGGTTGCAGTTTCATTACATAATGATGTTGAAGCGGAAATCGAAGTGGAAGTCGTTTCAGAAAATCCAATTGAAGACAGCGAATAAATCTTTCCTGTTAGCAGAGAAATAGGAGTAACCTAATGCCAACCTTGGGATCTTCTTCATCAAAAGAAAAATCGGTTAACAGGTACGCGGGCGACGATACTAAAAGAAAATCCTCAGTTAAAGATACAATAGAGGGTAAGCCTTTGCCCAGTAATTTAGATGCAGAACAAGGTTTACTTGCTGCATGTATTATGGACACTTCTGGAGAAGTAATGGGTAGGTGTGCGGAACAAGCAATTGGAGCTGATCATTTTTACCATTTAAATCACCAGATCATTTTTGAAGCTTTGCTTGAGCTTAATAGCGACAATAAAGCAGCAGATGAAATTCTGCTTGCTGAAAAACTTGAATCAAGAAAGCAATTAGACCAAGTGGGTGGGCAAAACGCCTTATTTGAGCTTACTTCCAGAATCGATACCACAGCACATGCTACCTATTGGTTGGAGATTGTTAAGGAAAAGGCACTCTTGAGAAGATGTATTTATGTTGCTTTTGAAATTATAGACGGAGCTAATAATTTGCAGGGAGAAGTGGATGACTTTCTTTCTGGAATGGAGCAGCGTGTTTGCGAATTAGGTGATGATCAGAATTCCCGTTCCTCCTTGCATTTTCGTGAACCTATACAAAAGGCAATGGGGGAAATACAAAAGATGCTATCTAAGGAAGAGGCAGATGGCTTGCTCACCGGTTATAAGGATTTAGACAATTTAACAAATGGATTAAAGTCAGCAGAAATGGTTGTCATAGCTGCTCGCCCCTCAGTAGGCAAAACAAGTTTGGCCATGAACATTGTCGAAAATATTGCCTTTTCTCATAAGTATATCAATAATCCAAAAAACACCCTGGTTTTTAGTCTGGAGATGAGTGCTTCTTCTTTGGCAATGCGATTGATATGCGGGAAAGCTAAGGTTAATATGAATGATCTTCGTAAAGGGTTTGTCGCCAAAAACTATGCGGAGAAACTTAATGAGATCAGTCAGCAATTTCAACAAGCTCCCATTTGGGTGGATGATACCAGTGGATTAAGTATTAACCAAATACGTGCAAAAGCACGAAGGGTAAAATCTAGAAATGGACTGTCTTTAATCGTAGTCGACTATTTACAATTGATATCAGGTGATCGTTATTCTTCATCTCGGGAGAATGAAATTTCAGTAATTTCACGAGGTTTGAAATCAATGGCTAAAGAATTGGAAGTACCAGTAATTGTCCTTAGTCAGCTCAATCGTGATTCCGAAAAAGAAAAGAGAGATCCCAGGCTCTCTGACTTGAGAGAATCTGGATCGATTGAGCAGGATGCTGATATTGTAATGTTACTAGGAAAACAAAGGAAAGGTGAAGATATCAGAGAAAGTGATATCTCCCAGGGTGAAGGAGATAGCCAAGGCGAAGACTTTGAACCCATAAAACTTATTCTTGCCAAACAAAGAAATGGACCTACGGGATATGTAAATCTTGCCTTTGTTCGAAAATACACAAAGTTTGAAAGTGCACAATATGATCCTCGTCTTAATTAAAAAATAAATGAATATGATTCGTTCACTTTTTCCTATCCTATTTCTGCTTTCAGGAATGGTGATTCTGTGGTCGCAAGTAATTCCAGATGGCAAGACTATCTCATCTATTTCTATAGAATTAGATGGTCCTGATACGATCGGAAAGTCTTTTATTTTGCAAAACTTGCAGATCGAAACGGGAATTCCTTACAAGTCCAATGCGATTGATAAGTCTATTACCAACCTAATGGCAACGGGTGCAATAGATGATGTTAAGGTCTTTTTGGATCCTGATAAAACTTCCGGATCAGATGTGGCATTGGTTTTTAAAGTTTTCACTAAAGCCCGTATCGGAAAAATCATTTTTGAAGGTAATGACAAGCTGTCTAACAGAAAGCTTGAGAAATCCATAGAGATCAGCATCGGTGAATTACTCGATGAAGCAGAAATTAAATCTGATCAAAGAGCTCTTGCGGAATTGTATTTGGAAAAAGGTTACTGGAACTCTCAAGTAGACAGTCAGATTATTAGAAAAGAGGGCGAGAGGAGCGTTTCTGTTGTTTTTACAATTGTTGAAAACGAAAAACGTAAAATAAGTAAAATTAATTTTGAAGGTAACGAAAATATTTCTGACAAAAAATTGATTAAGGAGATGGAGACA
This sequence comes from uncultured Opitutia bacterium, assembly GCA_963934295.1. Taxonomy (GTDB): domain Bacteria; phylum Verrucomicrobiota; class Verrucomicrobiia; order Opitutales; family Seribacteraceae; genus Seribacter. Next base: position 154,494 of record CAWVXY010000001.1, on the reverse strand, counting down.
GCACCGTGGAGATTTTGGCGCTTTTGGTCGAAAAGATCTCGTTATCGCCCTGCAATCTTAGAAGAAGATTTAAATAACTTGCGATCCGCTTATCGGGACCAAGGTTTTTTGGATGTAGCTATTGAGCAAAGTGGAGTTAAAATTATGCCTAGCGGAAAAGGCTCTCTAGATATTGTAATTAATGTTGTTGAAGGAGAAAGATCTTATTTTGGGAAAATTTCAATAGTGGGAAATTCGGTTATTACAACCGAAGATTTAAAAAGTCTGGATAACCGGGAGGATAAAGAACTTAAAACCGGAGATTATTACTCCCCTACTCTTCTTGCTGAAGAAAGAAGTCGATTGAGAAAAAAATATGGCAAGAAAGGATACTTGGACGCTCGAGTTATTTCCATTCGAAAGCCAAATTTGGAAACGGGTCAAATAGATCTTCGTTTTGAGATTACTGAAAACAATAAATTTACGGTTAATTCCATTCAAGTTCGGGGTAATGATAAAACAAAGACAACGGCCATTGTTAGAGAACTTGCCCTTGCTCCTGGAGAAACTTTCGATTTAGTTAGGATGGAGACGAGTGAAGCAAGATTACGAAATACCCGTTTTTTCGAAAAAGTTACCTTGGATGATGAACCTATCGCTTCACAAGACCCGGAGTTACAAAGTAGTAGAAGGAATCTTGTTGTTAATGTAGAGGAAGGCCGGACTGGACATGTTTCATTTGGGGTTGGTTTCAGTACTTTAGAAAAGGCTATGATGTTTGCAGAGTTTCGTCAGGGAAATTTTGATATTATGAGATGGAGGAGTCCACATCGATTGCAGGGAGACGGTCAAAAATTTCGTCTCCGATTAAAACTGGGTGCCCGTAGTAATGAAGCTCGACTTGCCTTGGAAGAACCTTGGTTTATGAACAGGAGAGTAGCTGCAGGATTTGAATTATTTCGGGAAAAGTCCGACTACTATAGTTCTTACTATGATGAAATGAGAGCGGGGTTCGAGGTATATTTTCGAAAAAGATTGTTTGAATTGGTTGAAGGGCGCTTATTTTATAGTCTAGAGGATGTTGTCATAAGCGATATTGCTTCTACTGCTCCTGCTTTTATTAGAAATGGTGCAAGATATGATTCAAATAAGAAAGAAATAGACAGAACAATTTCCAAAGTTGGATTAAGTTTAACGAGGGATACAAGAAATAGTATTTTATTTCCCTCCGAAGGAAGTATTGTTACGATTCGAAAAGAATTCGCGGGTGGCCCGTTTGGTGGTGATGCAGACTACGGACGTTTTGAAATACAGGGAGCAAAATTTATTGAAACCTTTGATCCCATGGAACAGGTTTTATCTGTTGTTGGCAGATCAGGTACTTTGGGCCGATTTGATGGAGAAGATGCTGACGTCCCGTTCTTTGAAAAATTCTTTTTAGGCGGCCCATATAACCTTAGGGGTTGGGATTACCGTGAAGCTGGCCCTCAATCCTCCAGCGAACCTAGAGGGGGTAATTCTTACAGCTACCTAAGTGCCGAATATACTTTCAAAATAGCCGACCCATTACGTTTCGCGTTTTTTTACGACGGAGGTTTTTTAAGAACAGGCGACTTTAAATTTTTCCCTGGTGATGATATGCAAGGCTGGCACGATAATTGGGGATTAGGTGTTCGTATTATGGTTATGGGTATGCCTTTACGCTTAGATCTAGGATTTCCTATTACTGATCCCACAAATACTGGAGGTTCCTCACAGTTCCATTTTTCGGGAGGTACACGATTTTAATTCACTGTCATCTTAAACCATTCAAATAACTCATATTATGTATTCGTTTTTTCGCTTTCCTCTCATCGTAGCTTTTCTGTTTTCGATTTCTTATTCTTACGCTCAAAAAGTTGCTGTCGTTGATGTACAAAAAGTTTTTGATGGCTACCAAAAAGTTAAGGAGGCAAGAGAAAGATTGGATAAATCAAAAAAAATTGCCATGGAAGAACTGGAAATTTTTCGTGCTGAAATGGAAAAAATAGTTAAAGAGTTGAAAGAGATGGAAGAGAAAATAAAAAATCCAAATATTGATAGCACGGCACTTAGAAAACAGTATCAAGAAAAAGTGGAGAAGGCTAAAGTGAAGCAGGATGATATGGTTTCGTATGACAAGAGAGCAAAGGCTACCATTGCACAAAGACAAAGGAACCTTCTTGTGGAACACCTCGCGGATATTAGAAAGGCAGTTGAAAAAGTTGCCGGTGCTAAAGGATATGATTTAATACTAAATTCTTCCGAAACCCAATTGGGAGTTTTTTATGTGGGAGAAAAGTTTAATATTACGGAAGATGTAATTGTTACCTTAAATGTAAGTTCAGGTAACAAATAGAAATTATAATCCTCTGACTGCTCTGACTTGGAGAGTTTATGGATTTTAAAATATCTTTAGATCAATTATTTAAGCTTTTACCTAATTCTCAGGTAGAAGGTAATGTCGAAAACAAACATTTAAATGGAATTGCCTCTTTAGAGAGAGCAAAAAAAGGGGACATTTCTTTTCTTGGAAATCCCAAATACAAGAATTTAGTTCAATCTACTAAAGCGACTGTTATCTTATTACCAGAAGATTATTTCGGTAGTCCGAAGGATGAACAGATCTATATTCGAATTAAGGATCCATCGAAAGGCTTGGCGGCTTTATGCAGTTATTTGGAAAGTAGATTATCTAGTGCTCCAGAAATGGCGATTCATCCAACAGCATGGGTGGATAAAACGGCAAAACTTGCTCAAGGGGTAACGATTGGAGCATTTGGTTTTATTGGAAAAAATGTTCAAATTGACGAGAATGTTTCAGTTGGAACTCATTGTCATGTGGGAGATAATTGTGTAATTGGAAGTAACTGCATACTTTATCCTGGTGTAAAGCTTTTATCTAGATGTGAATTGGGTAAAAATACAATTTTGAACGCGGGGGTGGTTATAGGTTCTGAGGGCTATGGTTTTGATCAAGTTAATGGTGCTCATCATAAAATTCCACATCTTGGAATCGTAGTGGTAGAAGATAATGTAGAGATTGGAGCTAATACTTGTATTGACCGAGCACGATTTGAGGAAACGAGAATTGGTTCAGGGACCAAAATTGATAATTTGGTACAGATCGGGCATAATGTTAGAATAGGAAATGGGTGCTTAATTGTTGCACAAGTTGGTATATCTGGAAGCACTCAGTTCGAAGACGGAGTTGTTGTCGGCGGACAGGCTGGATTTGCAGGTCATTTAAAAATAGGTAAGGGAGCAAAAATTGCCGGACAAGCTGGAATCACAAAGAATGTTGAGCCTGGGGCTTTCCTTAAAGGGAACCCTGCGTTACCTTTTCATTTGTCTCAGAGAATTTCAATTTTACAAAAAAAATTACCAGAGTTATTCAATAGATTTGAAGGTACTCCCGGTAAAGAGTAATTTTCACTTATGCAAAACGGAAAGAAATTAAAAATTTTCACTGGTAATTCAAATAAACCATTAGCGAGAGAAATATGTGATTATCTTGAAGTGCCACTTGGGGACGCGGTTGTAACTTCATTTCCTGATAATGAGAGTTTTGTTAGGTATAATGAGAACATTCGAGGTATGGATGTTTTTTTAGTTCAATCTACCTGTTCACCAGCCAATCATAATGTGATGGAATTGTTAATTATGATTGATGCAGCACGGAGAGCCTCAGCCGCAAGGGTTACTGCGGTACTGCCTTTTTTTGGTTATTCTAGACAGGATAGAAAAGATCAACCCCGGGTGCCCATTACTTCAAAACTCGTTGCTAATCTTTTGGTTGCAGCTGGCGCTAATCGTATTTTGACGATGGACCTGCATGCTCAGCAAATACAAGGGTTCTTTGATATCCCGGTAGATCACCTTTACGCTTCCCCAGTATTTTTTGAAGATCTTAAAAGTCGTGATTCTGAAAACATGACCATATTTTCACCAGATGTGGGAGGAATGAAAATGGCAAGTGCATACGCTGAAGTATTAGGTTGCCCCATTGGGTTTGTTGCAAAGAGAAGAACGGGTGCAAGTACTGTGGAGGCTATGAATTTAGTTGGAGAAGTTGAAGGTAGGGAAATTCTCTTGATTGACGACATGACGGAAACAGCAGGAACTCTGACAGCTGCAGCTAAACTTTTAAAAGAACGTGGAGCAAAAAATGTCAGTGCTATAGTAAGTCATTGTGTATTAAATGATACGGGTAGGGATAGATTAAATCAGGGTTTCTTGGATGAGTTAATAACAACGAACACGGTTGATCTGGAGATTGATGATCTTCCTATAAAAAAATTAAGTGTTGCGCCTCTTCTCGGTGAAGCAATTCGTCGAACCAATACAGATAGTAGTATTTCAAGTCTTTTTCAAATTAAAGGTTTTTAAGACTTATCCAAAAATAAACAAACGATTGGGTTTAAAACGCTAGGTAAGTTATGCAATTGTTTAATATTTTCTTGATCTTTGTCCTATCGCTTTTTGGGGGAGGTTATCTTTTTGCCCAACAAAAAGGCTTTACTCTAAGTATTGACGACACAGTGATTGATCGATCACTAATCAGTGCTCCCTCAAGCTATTCATCGGCACTTAAAAAAGCTACACCAGCAGTGGTTGCGGTAACAACTCAACAAGTTGTTAGAAGGTTATATCCTGGAGGTTCATCTAACCCTCGTGAAGAATTTCTTCGGAGATATTTGGGTATTCCAAATTTCAATAATCCTCGAATCGAGGAAGAAATGGTTCCTGCCGGGATTGGCTCTGGTGTTATTGTGAGCCCTGAGGGTCATACGATTACGAATGCACATGTTATAACTGATCCTAGAACCGGTGAATTAGTTGAGGAAGTGTCTGTTCTTTTATCAGACAAAAGAGAGTTTCAAGCTAAAATTATTGGATTTGATCGTTCCACTGATGTTGCTGTGCTTAAAATAGAATCACCTGACCCTTTACCCCATGTATCGCTTGCCAACAGTGATTTATTAGAAGTTGGCGATGTTGTATTTGCAGCCGGTAACCCCCTTGGAATAGGAATGACAGTTACTATGGGCATCATATCAGCCACTAAAAGGACTGAGCTTGGTGTACTTGAACAAGAAGGGTCTTATGAAAATTTTATTCAAACGGATGCCGCCATCAATAGGGGTAATTCGGGTGGTGCACTGTTAGATGCAAGAGGCCGATTAATTGGGATTAATACAGCAATTATTTCACAGACTGGATCAAGTATTGGAATTGGCCTGGCAATACCCGTTAACATGGTAAAAAAAGTCCTTACAGACCTAGTCCAAGAAGGTGGTATTAGAAGAGGTTTTCTTGGGGTAGAATTGGCTCCGACAACCGATGGAAGTGGAGCCATTGTCGAAAAAATTGTACCTGGAAGTGCTGCTGATTTAGCTGGTTTCATCCCAAAGGATAAAATTATAAAAGTGGGAGATCGAGAAGTTGATTCAATTAATCAATCTAGGTTGGCGATTTCCCAAACTACACCAGGAACTAAATTACCAATAGAAGTAATTCGAAGTGGAAAAAAAGTTACATTATTTGTAACGCTCGATTTAATGGGAAGTAAAAATAGAATTTCGATCCCGGGAATTGTAATGGAACCATTAAGTCCTGAGAATCGTCTTCAATTTCAAATTCCTGCTACGACTAAAGGGGTTGTTGTAACAAAATCAACAGGGGACGCTGAAACATTTAAGCAAGGTGTTGTGATCGTCGAGATTAACGGATACCAAGTCAATTCGGTTCAAGAAGTTGAAGAACAAATAAAAAGTGGTATCAACCGGTTTTATGTTTGGTATCGAAACAAATATCGTTTCCTTGCATATCGTGTTCCTTGATTTAAAACCGTTTTTTTAACTTCCTGGTTTTGTTGGTTCTATTGATAACAATTCCTGAGGTAATTGATCTGGTTGATAAGTAGGAAAATCTAATTTTAACAAAGGCTGGAAAGGAACGCCGAAGTTTAGTTCTTCGGTACTTCGATCTACAAGTGAGGTAACGGCTAAGATTGAGCAGTTAGTTTTTCTTAAGATTGCAAGAGCTTCTGCAACTCGTCCCCCTTTAGTTACCACATCCTCAACAAGTAAAACCTTGTCAGAATTAGAAAGAGAAAAATTCCTTCTTAGGGCTAGCTTATCATTTACTTTTTCTAAAAATATAAACCTACAATTTAATTGACGCGCAATTTCTTGGCCTAAAACAAGACCACCCATTGCCGGTGAGACAATCGCATTGGGCTTATCGATTTTCAACTTATTTATTAATAATTCAGCCAATCTGGTTACTTTATCCATATATTGACAGACTTGAGCACATTGGAAAAAATGCCCACTCCTTAGGCCTGACCTTAGTATGAAATGCCCAGTTAACAAGGCGTTAGTTTCCTTAAAAATAGATATTACTTCATTATCGGATTTGTCAGTCATTCCACCTACCTTTTTGATGCATTAAAATTTGGCAACTGAAATCATCTAACGGACTAAATTAATCAATTTTAATTAGAAAATTAGCCCAAAAAGCTTAGATAACCCTAAAATTTTAAAATCAGGCTTGATTCTCTTTTAACAGTTTATGTTTATAGAGTGGGTTTGTAATATTGAGAATAGATTTGATTGCTATATCAGTGGGAGTATAACACCAACTCTAAATCAAACTTTTCAATATTGTGAATCCCCAAAAACATTATTTAGTTGCGATTGACTTTTCCCACCCAAGATTAATTTCTGGCCCCATTTTTTGGAATTCAGCGGATATAATTCTTAATTTTTGTTGAATAAGTTCGACTTTTTCATCCATAGACAATTGAGCATTTTGCAGATTTTTATTAGCAATAATGAATTCTTTAGAAGCTGAAAAATTCTTAATTTTAGATCTAAAAACTGCCCCATCTTTATCAAATTTGACTTTGCATTTAGTACAACAAAACCCCACTTTCCTTCCTTCAAAAATTGAAAAGCAGGAATCATCGAGTTCCTTGTTGCTAACTGGACATTTTAAATTCATGGAGACTTTATCTGAAGATTTATTTCCAACTTGGTTTTTAATTTCATCTAGTTGTTTGATTTTTAATTCTTCAGTTTTAACAAGTTGATTAAGCGATTTTTGAATAGTATTTTTCTGGGTTAGAAGATTATCATAAATTTTTTCTCCTACAAAATGTTTTTTAAGTTTTTCAGCCCCTTGGGATGTCATTTTTGTTTGCCAAAGAAAAACTTTTTTTAAATTACCCAGTTTTTTGAGGTGGGGTATTGATGCATCAGAAATATTTGTCCCGTACATGTTTAAGTATTTCAAGTTAGATAACTTAGATATATGCAATGTCGCAGTATCTGTTATGTCAGTGTTCTCTAGGTGTAATCTCGAAAGTAGTTTGAATTTCGGGAGCATGGAAATGCCTTTGTCAGAAATATTTGTTTTGGCTAGGTTAAGCCAAAGAATTTGTTCCGCGATAGGCTCTAATAAGCGTATTTTTTCGTCATTAAAATTTTCACCAGCATATGAAGCGTTTACATAGATGGCATTGGTGTTCTGTGCTATGGGGATGGCCAAAATACCTTGTTCTCGAATTTTTTCTAGGAACTCAGGTTTTGCTTTTGGAACATCAGGCAACTTTGTCTGCAAAGCAAGAGTTTTAGAAATCATTTTTTTAGGCATATTTTGAAAAACATGAAGAGCTGAATTCTTAGATTCTTTATCTAAGTCAGATACGAGAAGGTCAAAAGAAGCACCCAATGATATCCATGCTTTCATTACATCTAATTCTTGCTTGGTTACAGGATTATAATGATCCTTGTCTTCCATCGGAGGCATGGCCTCGTCATCTTCCTTGGGGAGAGTAATTCTATAAATCAATTCGCTATCTTCGACATTACCTTTGATCACAATTTCTTTACCCGCTCCACTACCACCTTTTATAAAGTCTTCCTTTGTATGAAGCTTTAACTTACCTTTACTTTTATTTGCACCGTGACATTCTTGGCACTTGGCTATAAATACAGGTTGTATTAAACTATCATAAATATTTTTTGAAAATGATTCATTTTCTGCCTTTAGAGGTTGTGAATACAAAACAATTGAAAACAGTAATGAAATAATGGATGGTCTCATAATTCGATTGGGAAATTGTTAATAATAACTAATATATAAAATATACTATTTGGTCCATAGCAAGGTAACGGTTAAAATATGATTAAAAAAATTGATTGGGGTAAGGAACTTTGGCATTTACTTTTTTTCGGCTGTATAGGTTTCACAATTTGGCCCTTAATTGTATATTATTTGGGGCAAAGTATGCATTTTGATTATTTTTCTAAACTTCCTTTACGTACATGGGCAGAGCAAAAAGTTTATGGTCCGCTGTCCTATTTAAATTTTCGTTCCTTGATCAGCCTTACTTTTCTATTTTTCCCACTCTTATTATCGTTAACAATCAGGGCACTCTTAATATTAGCACGTAAATAAACACTTAAAATTTTTGTGGTATCAAACTTTCCTGATGTTTACAAAAGTTAGCATAAGACCCATTCAAATCTAGAAGTTGATCATGACTACCCTGTTCAACAATTTCTCCATGATTTAGGAAAATAATTTGATCTGCCTCTCGAATCGTGCTGAGTCTATGAGCAATAATAAGAGTAGTTCGGTCTTTGATTAACTGATTTAAAGCAAGTTGAATTTTTCTTTCGGTATCAACATCGACGCTTGAGGTTGCCTCATCCAGAATTACTATAGGCGGTGATTTCAATATTGCTCTTGCAAGTGTTAATCTTTGCTTTTCCCCCATACTTAACCTAATTCCGCGTTCGCCAATTAAGGTGTCCAACCCTTGAGGTAGTTTTTTTACAAACTCCCAGGCTCGTGCCATTTCCAATGCTTGGATAATGTCGCTATCTTTGGAGGATGGTAATGCAAGGACGAGATTTTCTCTTATGCTTGTATCAAATAAAAATGGATCTTGTGATACAAGACCGATGCTGCCCCTAAGGGAAGAGAGTGACAAATTTCTTACATCAACTCCTCCCAGTGTGACCTGTCCCTTTTCAACATCATAATACCGGAGAAGCAGATTTGCTATTGTACTTTTACCCGCACCTGTCGGACCAACGAGTGCAGTGGTCGAACCTGTTGGTAAATAAAAATCTAAGTCCCGAACAATGGATTGTCTTTCATCATAGGCAAAAGTTACCTTTGAAAACTTGATAGAATGATCATGTTTAGGAAATTGCAGAGGTTTTTTTGGGCTTTGAATTAAGACTTCTTCATCAAGAATTTCAAAAACTCTTTCACCCGATGCTTTTCCTGCACTTATCATATTGTTTATGGAGACCAATTGTCTGACAGGCTCGTAAAACATGTTTGCATAAAGAAGAAAAGCGAAGAATTGTCCTTTTGAAAAAGAGGGGTCTGTTTGTAATAGATATGCCCCCATTCCAACTACAGCTAAAATACCTAGAGATGATGTAAAACTTGCTGTTGGTCCTTGAATAGACCACCTATACATTGCTTTTAGGGAAGCAGCTTCTAATTCTTTACTAGATTCAAAAAATCGTTTCTTCTCCCGGTCTTTTAAATCGAAGGCATGAATTAGTCGATTACCTTGAATATCCTCGACCAACAGGGAATTTAAATTTCCTGAAGCTTCTCGAACCTCCTTCCAATTTTTTTTAGATATTTTGGAATATTTAAAAGCCATAATTAGCAAAATGGGTAGAGGAAAAAAGACAAGAGCAGCAAGTCTGGGCTCTTGTACAAACATCATAATTGTAACCCCAAATAAGGTCAGGACTGCAATGATCCCTTGTTCTGTTCCATCCAATATGGCTCTTTCTACATTTTGGACATCCTCCACTACTCTTGATGCAATATCACCACTTTTTCTTTTGTCATAAAAGTTGATTGGTAGATTTAGTAATTTATTGTGAAGAGCTTTTCTAATGCTTAAAATTACTTTTTGTTCTAATTTATTATTTACCCGAATTCTTAGACAATTGAAAATTTCTTTCGCACAAAAAAGTCCCCCAATTAAAAGAATACCATTAACAAGAATTTTCTGATTATCGGGTCCTTCGGCAAAAATTTGGTCCAATACTCGCTGAATCGCAGATGGAACCATTACTGATAGAATGGTCATTATGAAAGCCAGAGACAGGGTTAGAGTGAAGAGAATTTTGTGTTCAAAAATATAAGAAGAAATTCGACTTATAATTTTTTTGTTTTTGCTTTGTTTCATGTTTGATGTTCAACAGATAGACAAAACCTTTTTTTTCATTTTGACAAACATCGACAATAAAATATCCGACGGGCCTACGGGAGCAATTCTTCGTGACTTACCATCTCCATATCAATCTCACGCACTTGGTTTATTGCATCTACCTCGTTTCCTCGCAAAAATTAGAAAACATTTAGATGATGCACTACCTAAGAGTTATCAGCGTAATTTCACGAAAGGATTTGATGGTTTTTTATGCCTGCACTTGGGAATTGATCCACAAGATGTTATCGAATGCGTTAAGAATGCGGACTCCGAGCAAGAATTAAATCAACAATTAAAAGAGCTTTTTCCTACTGAACTTAATTCGCATGTTTGGAATCGCAAAGTTGTGCAAATGGGAATGTCTGACATGGCACTAGAAAAATTGGAAGAGATAAAATCTGATCTTGGGGCAGAAGGTCGTTCTGATTTACGGTCTTTTGCCGATGTAATTGAATTTGATGAAGGGCGTATAGAATAGATAATTCCTTAACTTCTTTTAACGGTTAATAAGGTTAAATCATCTCTATCAGAGGATATAGAAGAAAATTCTTCTAAGCTTTTCATGAGGGAAGAATTAAAAGAAAGCGGACTATTCTCTTTTGCATTTTTAAGCTTCTCGCACAATCGATCCAACCCGAATTCTTCGTTTGACTGATTTTGGGATTCAGTAACTCCATCTGTGTAAAGAACAAGCATATCACCCTTATTAAATGAACAGGTTTGATCTTCAATAATTTCTTCGAATAGATCGGACGGAACCATTCCCAGGGCCATTCCGTTACCATGAAGCTTATGGACTTTCAATTCCTCATCATTCATCCTGCCTAATAGTGCCGGTTCATGCCCTGCCCGCGTATAAGTTATCGTATTAGAATTGGTGTCTATAATCGCGAGTACGAGAGTGATGAACATATCTTCTCGAATTCGCTCCTCGAGGTCTTGGTTAAGTTGAATTAAGATTTCTCTCGGAGTTTTAGACTTTTTGACATAATGCCTCAGGTTTGTTTGGCAAAGTGCCATAAGCAGCGAAGCGGGTACGCCTTTTCCTGAAACATCTGCAACTGAGACAGCAAATTTCGTAGAGGATAATTTGTAAAAATCATAAAAATCTCCACTAACCTGGGAAGAAGGAACATACTGAGTATCGATTTCTAGACCCTTGAAATCAGGTGATTCTTTAGCAAGGAAGAGTTCCTGAACATCACGGGCTAAAGTAAGGTCTGAGTCCATTTGTGTTTTTTCGACTCTTAAATTCATCGCATCAGAGTTTTTAATTGCAAGAGCTGCCTGCTCGGCCAAGGAGTTCACCAAGGATAGGTCAGTTTCACTGAAGGGTAGACCATTGGTGGGGTTTGCAACAACGAGTACTCCGAGTATTTGATCGTCATGGATTAAGGGAGAATAAATGAGTGAGCGAAGTGTTAAAGCTGGATCATCATGCTTAACAACCCTCGGATCAATATTTGCCTGCGGGACATAAACAGCTTTTCCTGTTTTGGCAACTTCACCAATGATACCTTCTCCATCTTCTAAGATTTCAGAAGCTAAAATTCTTTCCAAAAAACGAGCTCTTGTGGAACTACTATCCTCGGTTGGAGATTTTAATTTCCTTTGCGGCGGGAAAAGCCCTTCGGAAGCAATACTTTGAAGTTTTCCATTCGTTAACTTTTCATAAACGCATGCACTCAGTGCGCCCGTTGTCATAACAGCAGTGTGTGCAATTCTTTGATAAAGTTCTTTTCTTTCGACGCCTTCACCTATTGCCACCGCCAGGTTATGCATAAAATTAACTACAATTTCTTTTTCTTGCTGAAGGCGAACCTTTTGGTCTATCAGAAGTGACTTTTCTGCTTTAGCTCTCTTTCTAGAGTAATTCCACGCAAAAATTCCAAAAAACAAACCTGCAAGGAAATATAGAAATGGATTCATGTAAAGATTAGACTTTAAGCAGAGTCTTCAACTTTTTGTTCTAGGTAATTAACAACATCTTTAAAGATTTTAGAGTTTTTTTCATTGAGATCTAGTAAAGTTTTATGAGCTTTATAAATTAATTCTGGACTAGCCTTGTCGCTTTTTGATTTTACTTTAAGTTCATCAAGTTCGTTGGTGTTAGACACAAATTCTGAGCTTACAGTCGCAATTTTATGGATACCTAGGTTTTCAACAGTTTCTAAATTTCTTCCAATTAAATTCAGAAGAGTAAGGTTTCCACCATCCTGAAATTTTCTTAATTGCAAAGCCAGTCCGACTAAAATCCCCAAGAATGTACTGTCCATACTAGAGCAATTTTGGAAGTCGACCACAAATACACGATTTCCTTCATTAACCATTTCATGTAGAAAAGATCGCAATGGAGCACAGTTTAGGTACGAAGCCTTTTCCCGAATTTGTACATATACTTCGTTATTTGTTGCGCAAACTTTATAAATTGATTCTTTGTTCACACTAGAAATTTAGAGATGCTTGGAAAGGTTTACCTTTTTAAAAAAGATTCCAAATATTTTTTCCCTAAAAAAAAGAGATTAGGACTGCCATCTTTAAAAAAATTAAACTCGGTAAAAAGAAACGATTGATTTGTGCTAATGGACAAAGGAAATCTATGCTTATCAGTAAAAGGTAAAATCATGACATGATACCCTTTCAAGAGAAGACCAAGTTAAAAAGTAATTACAGGGCTCCTTTAATCGCACTAAAGTCGGGCAATTGTTTAGGATCTTCGGATGACCATGCAAATGTGATTTCTCCACTTTTCGAGATGACGAAAGCAGATCGCTTAGAAACGCCTTTAAAACCAATAAAATCCTCATACAAAACACCGTATGCGGTTGATACATCTTTATTAAAATCACTCAGGAGGGGGAAATTAAGATTTTCTTTAATCGCCATGGCCTCTTGGGCAAAAGGACTATCCACGCTTATTCCAAAAACTTTGGCATTTAGGGATTCGTAAGAAGAAAGGTCGTCTCGAACAGAGCAGGTTTCCTCGGTGCATACACCAGTAAAGGCAAAAGGAAAGAAAAGTAAGACTACTGATGCTTCTCCTTTAAAGGAACTGAGCGTTATGTCTGAAAGACCTTCGGGCGTTTTAGTTTTGAGGGAGAAATCTGGGGCGGATGAGCCTACTGATAATGTCATGTCAATGATTGTTCAATTTAGGGTTGGTAAACAATAAATTAGGTAACGGACTATGGACTGAAAGCAAGCGGAATTCGCAGTCTACTGAAAAGAATTAGAATTCTACGCTCGATGAATGTATTTCTCTTCTTTATTAAGTACTCTTTAAAAAATTATAAAATGAGTAATAGCAAATTGTTATCGAATACCGAAATTGTTATCGGAGAAGAGGAATTAATTGAAAAAATATCACAGGGAAAGAAGCTAAAAATCAAATTTGGCGTTGATCCAACTAGACCAGATTTAACTTTTGGGCATTTAGTTGTTTTTAACAAATTAAAGCAATTCCAGGATGCAGGGCATGAGGCAATTTTGTTGATCGGAGATTACACGGCTCGAATTGGCGACCCGAGTGGTCGATCAGATTTGAGACCTGAGTTGACCGAAGCAGAAGTAAATGAAAATGCTAAAACCTATCTGGAGCAAGCATTCAGAATTATAGATAGTAAAAAAACGACAGTCCGAAGAAATAGCGAATGGTTTAGTTCTATGTCATTTGCCGACTCGCTTTCATTATCAAGAAAAATGACTGTAGCTAGAATGCTGGAGAGAGATGACTTTGAAAAGCGCTTTAAAAGTAACCGACCTATTTCGATGGTAGAATTTATGTATCCCTTGATTCAGGGATATGATTCAATAGTACTTGAATCTGATGTTGAAATTGGTGGCTCTGATCAATTATTCAATATGCTTGTCGGTAGAACTTTACAAAAGGATGAAGGTTTGCAGTCGCAAGCAGTTTTGACCATGCCATTGTTGGTCGGTCTAGACGGATCGCAAAAAATGTCTAAAAGTCTAAATAATTATATAGCGTTTAATGACAATGCTAGAGATATCTTTGGGAAAACTATGTCTATTTCTGACGAGACAATGTGGGATTATTATAAATTGTTACTCCTTAAGAGTGAAGATACCATTGAAAGTTTGAAGCAGAACCATCCAATGGAAATGAAGAAAAATTTATCCATGGAATTAACAAGTTTATTTTATGGCAATGAAATAGGAGAGAAAGAAAAAATTTCCTTTGGTAATGTATTTACTCAAAAAGAAAACCCTGCAGATATGGAGTCTTTTTCTATTGCTCAAATAATTTCAGAAGGAGAAATATCGAATATTTTAAATATTCTAAATAAAACAAAATTTTTTGAGTCAAAAGGGCAAATTCGCCGGTTAATTCAACAAGGAGCAATAAAAATAGATGGTCAAAAAGTAGACAAGCCAGATGATTTAATTAATTTAGATGAGAGCAGTAAAGGAATAGTCGTTAAAGCGGGTAAAAAAATCTTTTTTAATTTAATTCCTTAGAAAGAACCCTTTTCAAAAAAGGAGATGTCAGACTATTTTTGTTTGATAAAATTTGAGAAGTTTTCCCTTTAAAAATGACCTTCCCTCCCTTATCCCCTCCTGTTGGTCCTAATTCAAATAAAAAGTCTGCTTCGGCGATAATGTCTATATCATGTTCAATAACAATAACGGTATTCCCTTCGTCTACTAAACGGTGTATTAAGAGTATTAATTTCTTACAATCTGCTGTATGTAAACCAATAGTGGGTTCTTCTAGGATGTAAAGCGTTGGCTTTACTTTGCGAAGTTTCCTATGTTTTTGTTTATCAATCCCATGAGCTAATTCAGCAGAAAGTTTTAATCTTTGAGCTTCTCCGCCTGAGAGAGTTGGAGAAATTTGTCCAAGCTTTATGTAGCCCAATCCCGTTTCGACCATGATTGAAAAGGTTTCTGAAAGGAAGTGGTCAAAATGGAAAAAATCGGAAGCTTCTTCGAAAGTTAGCTCAAGAATTTCCGAAATATTCTTTCCGTTCCATTGAAGACCTAGTATTTCATGCCGATATCTAGCACCGTTACATTCCGAGCAGGTAGTATATGAATTTGGTAAAAAATTCATTTCCACTTTTATTCTTCCGGCACCCTTACATACTTCGCATCTTCCACCTTTAACATTAAAAGAGAAATGACTTGGTGAAAACCCTTTAGCTTTTGCTTCAGGTAACGAAGATATCATGGTCCTAATTTTATCCCAGACGCCTAAATATGTCGCTGGAGTCGACCGCGGTGTTTTTCCAATTGGACTTTGAGTAACTTCGATCGATTTATTAAAAATATCACCATTTAGAATGGTCCCATTACTTAACTTTAAGGTTTCCGATTTTTCTTTTATAGATTCTTTAACGGCTTTATGAATGAATCCTCGAACCAAACTTGATTTGCCTGATCCGGAAACTCCGCAACATACCGACAAACATCCTATTGGAAAATCAAGGTTGATATTCTTAAGATTTCTAAAGTTTACTTTTCTAAGTCCTATCCAATTTGAATTTTTAGTATTTTTTGAGCGGGGCGGTAAATCTCTCCGTTTTCCAAGTATGGGATGTGAAATACCTTCTCGCATGTATTTGGCGGTAGATGAGTACTTTATTTTATGTAGTTCTGCTGGTTTTCCCGCCCCCACTACCCTACCCCCTTCGCTCCCTGCATGGGGTCCAATATCAATGAGGTAGTCGGCTTGAGAAATTGTTTCGGGGTCATGTTCAACAACTAACAGTGAGTTACCTTTTTTCTGTAAATCCCTGAGTGAATTCAGTAACTTTTGATTATCTTTAGGGTGAAGCCCGATTGATGGCTCATCAAGAACATATAAAACCCCTGAAAGGTTAGAACCCAATTGACCCGCTAATCTTATTCTTTGAGCTTCTCCACCGGATAAAGAAGAGGTTTCTCGGTCCAACGATAAATAATCAAGCCCAACCTTTTCCATAAACTTTAGCCTTTCAATTATCTCAGGAATAATTGCATCAGCTATAGTGTTGAGTCGTTTTTCCAATTTTATATTTTGTAAAAAAGAAATAACATGATTTGGTGATTGTTTCAACAAATGTGGCATTGAAATTTTGTTATCCTTTTTATCATAAAGCACAATATTTCGACTTATTGGGTTGAGTCTTTCACCCTTGCACTCTGAGCAAGTTTCCCCGTCTTCCATTTTCCACCATTTTCCAGTGGCTGGTAAATCATCTTTCATCCACTGATAGATTTTACCATACCCTCGACAGAATGAACACCACCCTCTCGAGGAGTTCCATGATAGTAGACTGGGTTCTAAATCCGGGTATGATTCTCCATTGGAAGAGTCAACTTTTGAAGTTGAATACCAAATGCTTGTTTTTTCATTTATTGTTGTTAATAAACACCTGCCATTTCCCAATTTTAGAGAATTTTGAATACTTTGATTAAGGCTATCTTTAGAAGGAATTTGAGTCCAACATTCTGAAATTACTTCAATGTCGTGTAAGCGATACCTATCCAATCCTTCAAACCCCTGGGTTTGTAAAAATTTTCCATCACACCTAACCATATCGAACCCTTTTTCCCTGATCCAATTAACGACTGGCTTGTGATGTCCCTTTCTATTGGCCACGATGGGTGCAAGGAGAAAAAGAGGGTTTTTCTTACTGGGTTTTACTTTCGATAAAACGTGATCCACTTTTTTAGAAATTTCAGTTTCTGTTGCGATTGATAATGGTTTACCATTTTGAACGCTCAGTTGAGTCCCTACTCTTGCATATAAAAGTCGGAGATATTGAGCAATTTCTGTAATTGAACCGACTGTCGATTTTTTTGTTCCACGGGTGGCTCTTTGCTCAATTGCAACTGTTGGTGACATGCCTGATATTCGATCAACAGCAGGTTTTCCAAGTTGTTCAACAAATTGTCGGGCATATGACGACATCGACTCCATGAACCTTCTTTGCCCTTCAGCAAAAACAACATTAAAGGCAAGTGATGATTTTCCTGATCCGGAAGGACCTGTTACAACAACAAATTTATTTTTGGGAATCTTTATGGAAATATTTTGTAAGTTATTTTCGCGAGCTCCTATAATATCGAGGTTCTTGATTATATTTTTTCTAACTGCTTTTGTTATATTGTTCTTTTCTAATCTGGTCTCTTTTTTGGAATTAAAAACTATTCCTGTTTGAGTTTTAAGTTTAGCAATTTGATCAGGTGGTCCGGATGCAACTACCTTCCCGCCTTTTTTACCGGAATCTGGTCCCATTTCAAAAATCCAGTCTGCTTGAGCTAGAACATGGGGGTGGTGCTCAACAATTAAAAGACTATGCCCTGCATCCACTATGCTCTGGAGGCTATTCATCAATTGATTTACATCTTCAAGATGTAAGCCTGTTGTGGGTTCATCAATAATAAGAAGAGATGGACATATGCCATTCCTTAGGGTTGTCATGTACTTGACTAACTTTAACCTTTGAGATTCCCCCCCCGAGAGAGTATTGAGTGGTTGGCCTAAAGTTAGATAACCGAGTCCAACTTTTTTCAATGAGCTAAGTTTTTTATTTGTTTTCGGAAATTGCTTAAAACGATCAACAGCTTCATCAACGGTTAAATTGAGTACATCTAAAATATTTAATCCATCATAATGAACGGAAAGAATTTCATCTTTGAATCTTTTGCCATTACAATAATTACAGGGAATTTGAATGTCAGAAAGGAATTGCATTTCAACAATTTCATAACCTAGGCCATTACAAACATCGCACCTCCCACTTCCTGAATTAAAGGAGAAGTCACTTGCCGTAAAACCGAGTCGCTTTGTAGCTTCAGTCCTACCAAAGGCTTCCTTGATTGGGCTCCATGCATCTGAATAAAGAGCTGGATTAGACCTCGGCGAACGCACCACGGAACTTTGGTCAATGAGCACAACATCATCAAAGTTTACATCCGTTTCTACCCTCATTCCTTTTCCCGAGTTGGTTAATCCAGAATAAATAATATTGTATACAAGGGTAGACTTACCAGAACCAGAAACTCCTGCTATACAGACTAGTTTTTCTAGAGGGATTTTGGCAGATAAATTATGAACATTATGACAGGATGCATTCTTGATTTGTAAGAAATGGTTCTTCTTTAAAACTTTTCTTTTTGGTCTGACTAAATATTCAGGAATAAAATCTTTTGAAAGCCATTTTCCAGTTATTGACTTAGAGGATTGGCATAGCTTCTTGACTGTTCCCTCAAAAGATATCTTCCCCCCTTTAATCCCTGGCAAAGGTCCAATTTCAATTACTTTATCTGCGGCTTTTATTATCTGCTCGTCATGTTCAACAACACAGACGCAATTCCCTGCATCTGCAAGAGCACGAAGAATAGTTGTGAGCTTGCTTACATCACTTCCGTGTAAACCTATGGTAGGCTCATCTAAGGCAAATAATGTGTCAGTGAGGGATGCACCCAAACAAGCTGTTAAATTAACACGCTGAGTTTCACCACCGCTTAAACTTCTTGCAGAGCGGTCCAAGCTCAGGTAACCAAGGCCCACATCTTGTAAATACGATAATCTTGCCTTTATGCTTTCAATAGCCAAGTCTAATTTGGGGTCACCCGATAACTTGCACTTTGAAATTAAGACGAAGAGTTCGTCAATTGGAAGACGATAAAGCGCAGGTAATGTATATGAATTCCACTTCCAGTGAAGTGATTCTTCCTTTAGCCTACTTCCATAGCATTCCGGGCAGTCAAAATATCCACGATATTTAGATAGAAAAACTCGGACATGCATCTTGTAAGTTTTTTTCTCGAGCCACTTAAAAAAGGATCGAATGCCATACCATTTTTGGTTGCCATCTTGGTATTCTGGATCACCTTGCCAAATAAAATCCCGATCTTTTTGAGCTAGGTTTTGCCATGGTGTATCAATCGAAATTTCATTTTGTCGACATGCGTGGATAAGCTCCGTTTGGCAATGACCGTAAATTTTCCCAGAGAAAGCTTTTACTGCCCCTTCATTGATAGACAGGTTAGGTTCGGGGATGACAAGATCCGAATCTATTTCAATAATTCTTCCGAAACCTTTGCATTTTGAGCAAGCACCAACAGGTGAATTAAATGAAAACGCTGATGGAGTTGCAGGTGAAAATTTAACTCCGCTAGAAGGAGATCGGAGACCTTCGTAAAGTAAACCGGTTTGATTTCCTCTACTATCGCGAATTTCACCCATTCCATGCCCGTGTTTAATCGCTAATGAAATGGCTTCCGTTACTCGTGAACTATTTTCTTTTTTGGACGAAATTCGATCCACTACTACAAATATTTCTTTCTCGTTCCAGCCCGAATGAATAAGTTCCTCTAGATGCGAGTATTTTCTGTTGAATAAACCGCGAGCGTGACCTGCTTGAATTAAAAAACTAAGAAAATCGTCAGCTGGGAGGTTTTCCGGTCTTTTAGCGACAAATCCCAGAATAATATTCTGTTTTGTTTGAAGAGTTTTTTCGGCTAGCGATTCGCATGTTTCATGACGCAATACCTGTCCTGATTCAGGGTCAAAGAAACAAGCTACTTGGGAAAACCAAACTTTAAAATAATCACAAAGCTCAGTCATTGTCCCAACTGTTGATCTTGAGTTGCGGATGGTATTTTTTTGTTCTACAGCAATGGAAGGCCTAATATTTTTAATTTCATCAACATTCGGTCGCTGCAGCGTTTCAAGAAATTGCCGGACATAAGGGCTAAAAGTCTCAACATATTTTCTTTGTCCTTCAGCGTGAAGAACATCAAACAGTAATGTGGATTTACCTGCACCACTGAGTCCAGTAAAAACAATTATTTGCCCTGGAGATAATTCAAGATCTATGTCTTTTAAGTTATTTTCCTTTGCACCAATAACTTGTATAGGGGAATATTGAGAAGCCATTTGTATTATCTAAGTATCGTTTAAAAACAGACAAACCATACAAAAGAAATGGCGTCCCGTAGGGGATTCGAACCCCTGTTGCCGGGATGAAAACCCGGTGTCCTGACCTGGCTAGACGAACGGGACAAAGTCCAACATAATGTAGTTAAATTTATATTTCGCAAGTTCAAATGATTGATAACTTATAATTGTGAAGGTTTGACTTTAAGAGCCACTACTCTATCGTAGAGATTTTTTCTAATGAAACCTACCTATAATCCATCCAAAATACGAAGAGCTCGTAAATTTGGTTTTCGTAAACGTAATCAAACAAGTGCTGGTCGTAAAGTATTAAGAAATCGCCGTCGCAAGGGAAGAGCTAGTTTGACAGCTTCCGTTCCACGCCGATTTCGTTAGAACATACCTCACCTTCAGTTTCTTTGAATCAAGAAAGCCAATGTTATTCGCAATCAATGAGATTGCGAAAATCATGGGAATTCCTTTCTGTCAAAAAATTGGGCAAGCGATTTAAAGACCAAGCATTTTGGTTCCAAATTTCTTTGTCTTCGGAAACCACTTCCTCACCGAAACTTGGCATTATTGCCTCTCGGAGGTTCGGGGGTGCAATTCAAAGAAATCGTGCGAAGAGAAGATTTCGAGAGATTTTTCGACAAAATATAAATCACTTTCCTAAGGGTTCTAAAACTGTTCTACTACCAAGGCCTGCTCTATTTTCACTTCCATTTGTTGAAGTCGAGAGAAGAATTTTGGCCGCGATCAAAAAAACAACACTTAATTAATGAAAAACATTTTTATTGGAGTCGGCATGCTCGTTCTCGCATTTTACATGCTTTGGGAACAAGGTAAAAAACAACAAGAATACATGGAAGAGAATCGTCCGCAGGAAACCGTTTCTGTAGAGAGATTTGACGATTCGAATAGCACACTATCATCTTTTGAAGCTGGGTCTTCAAAGATTACTGGTTCTGTAGATTCCAATCGGACAGCATTAACTTCGCTTCCCTTTACCACTGATTCTTTTAAAGATGAAGAATTATATGAAGGCCTGTCCAATAATTTCTCTTCCCTCATTTTCACTAATTATGCTGGAGGTGTTCGCGAGGTTAATTTAAAACAATTTTCTAGACTGAGTCGTGATTACAATATGTCGCATCCAGGCGAACCTTTACTCTCTCTTTCTTTTGAGGATGAATCAGGAAGGAAGCTAAGCGGAGAGCTTTCAATTCCACGGGAATATAAGCGGGTTCCAACGGGAGATAACTCGATAGTTTATCAATGGGAGATTCCTAATATGCTTAGGATTGAGAGGCGTTACACTCGCGAAGATAACAGCACTTATGTCTTTAATCATAAAACTGTACTGACAAATCTTAGTTTAAATCCTTTACCACTGGGGCGGGTAAAACTTAATTTAGGCTCAGCTTTTAGAATGCCTCGCCTTTACAATCCCTTTGATAATGCAGCAACTTATTTAAATGTTGGTTATTATAATGCGGGTTTGCCATTGGCAGAAGGTTGTTCCTGTGCCGAATGTAGTGGTAGAATTGACGGGGAAAAGGAGGAGTTTTTTCAACTAAATGAAATGGGGGCAAATGGCGAAATGGAGACAAAAAAATTGTCTCAAGCAAAGTGGGCTTGTGTAAATAATCAATTTTTTATCAACATTATACGACCCCTTGATGAGTTTGCGAATTCTTGGATTGATGGTCGGTCCATTAAAATGCCTGAAAGTGAAGAAGAGGATATCGAGGGAGTCAGTGGAACGATATCCTTTCCACTTGCTTATCTTGGACCAAAAAGTTCTAGGGAATTCGCATTTAAAATATATGCGGGTCCCAAAGATTATGCCGGTCTCGCGGAGTTAGGTCATGAGCAAAAGAAAGTTATGCAATTTGGGGTTTTTTGGTGGATTTCAGAGCCATTTAGTTGGGTGTTAAATAAATTGCATGGATTTCTTGGTAGTTACGGGTTAGCTATAGTTGTTCTAACAATTTTGGTTAAACTTATCCTTTGGCCTTTAACCGCACAAGCAACAAGGTCCCAAAAGAAGATGCAATCCTTGCAGGGCCCGATGTCAAAGCTTAGAGAAAAACACAAGGGAAACTCTCAAAAACTTAATCAAGAGATGATGAAGTTTTATAAGGAGCACAAAGTGAACCCTTTTGCTGGATGTTGGCCAATCCTCATACAAATCCCCATTTTCCTAGGTATGTTTTGGATGCTTCGCTCAGCCGCGGAGCTTTATGGTCAAAGTTTTTTGTGGGCATCCGATCTTTCCGAACAAGACCATGTTGCTCAGGTACAGGGGTTTTCATTGAATGTATTACCTATTTTAATGGTTATCACTCAGTGGTTTCAGATGAAACTTAATCCAATGCAAATGGGCCCGGAACTAAGTGACGCTCAAAGAATCAACGCAAAGATGATGCGCTTTATGCCTTTTATGTTTTTGATTTTTCTGTATTTCTTTTCTTCCGCCTTGGTACTTTATTGGACAGTACAAAATTTAATGACAATTCTCCAAACACTTATAACTAAGAAAGCACCTGATCCGAAAGAAGGATTTAAACAAGAAATTGATAGTGAACAAGAAATCGAAGAAAACAGTAAAGCTCTCAATGAGATTTCTGAAAAAGAAAAAACCTACAGGAATCTTTTGGGATTAAAAAGCAAAGGACCTGTAGATTCAAAAATTTTGGAAAATAATTATCAAGAAAGAGCCAAAAACTATAGTGATTCCAGGTTGGAGGAGATGAATTCTAGTAAAAGGCGTCTGGCTTTGGATAAAAAACAAAGATTAGAGCAGGCTTATCAATTTCTATTGGATATTTTAAAGAAGTGATCTTGACAAAGGCTTGAAACCCTATTTTCCCTTTTAATATATGTCAGGACATAGTAAATGGGCTACCACTAAGCGTCATAAAGCATCTGTTGATGCAAAGCGTGGCAAAATCTTTAGCGTAATAAGCAAAGAAATTACTTTAGCGGCTAGAGATGGAGGCAAGGACCCGGAATTCAATCCAAGATTGAGAACTCTTATTACTAAGGCAAAACAATCAAATATGCCTGCTGATAATATAGATCGTGCCATCAAGAAGGGAACAGGAGAACTTGGTGGCGTGATAATTGAGGAACTATTGTACGAGGGTTACGGACCGGGTGGAGTGGGTTTGATTGTTGAGGTAACTACGGATAACAAGAATCGTTCCGCGTCTGAAGTAAGGAGCACTTTTTCAAAAGGAGGTGGAAACCTGGCGGGTGCTGGTGCACTTGCTTTTAACTTTAAACGAAAAGGGCAAATTCTTTTGGCTAAAGAAAAAATTGATGAAGATTCTTTAACGGAATTAGCTCTGGAAAATGATGCAGAGGATGTAATTGTTGAAGATGATCATTACGAAGTCATTTGCGAAACTGCTCACTATGACAAAATAGCGGAGGCTTTATCGATCGCAGAAGTTTTACCAGATTCCTCGGAACTTGCTTACCTTCCTAATAATTTAGTCCAAGTTACGGATGAGGATGCAGCTCGAAAAATTTTAAAATTAGTAGATAATTTAGAGGAACTAGAAGATGTCAAAGCCGTTCATGGTAATTATGACATAGAAGATGCTTTGCTTGAATCCTTGAATTGATAGTGTTTTAAAGAGGAGGCAAAGAGAATTTGCTATCTTTTATTATGAATTCTTCCGAATTGAAAGTTAAAGTAAGCAAAAAAGGAGAAATTGGAAAAGTTTCACCTAAAGTCTTTGAGCATAAAGATAAATTTGTTATGTCTCACGGTGAATTGAATAGCTTGCAAATAACATATGAAACATATGGCAAGTTAAACAAAGATCGTACAAATGCTATTCTTGTCTGCCACGCATTAACAGGAGATCATCATGTGGCTGGAATTTATGAAGGAGACAAAAGGAAGGGCTGGTGGGACCATGCGGTCGGTCCTGGTAAGGCAATTGATACAGATGAATTTTTTGTAATTTGTTCTAATTGTCTTGGAGCGTGTCAAGGTTCGACTGGACCAACCTCCATCAATCCCGTGACGGATAAACCTTTTGGAATGAGCTTTCCGGATCTCACAATTAAAGACATGGTCACTGCACAGAAGCTTTTATTAGATCATTTAAAGATTAAGTCCCTTTATTCGGTTATTGGTGGAAGTATGGGCGGTATGCAGGCACTTCAATGGATAGTTGAATTCCCAAAATTTGTGGAAAGTGCTATAATTATAGCAGCAACCCCGCAACATAGTGCACAGACTATTGCTTTTAATGAAGTCGGTCGAACATCCATTAAGCGTGACCCGCATTGGAATAATGGAGAATATACTTCAGATCGCAGGCCAGAAGCAGGTTTGGCGATAGCAAGAATGATGGCCCACATTACATATCTCTCTGATAAAGTCATGGCCGAAAAGTTCGGTCGTGATTTAATGATTGCGGATGATAAACAAACCGAAAAAAAACAATTTACAGTCGAAAGTTATTTACACTATCAGGGGCTCAAATTTGTCGATCGTTTTGACGCGAATACCTATTTAAAGCTCACAAAGGCCTTGGATCGTTTTGATCTTGTTGGAGAAGATGGTCTGGATGAAAATTTAAAAAATATTCGAGCAAAAGTTATGGTGGTTGGCTTTACATCTGATTGGCTTTACACGCCGGCACAAAATAGAAAAATTGCTGAATCCCTACAAAGAATAAGTAAAAACGCATCATATTTAGAAATCGAACATGACCATGGCCATGATTCCTTTCTGCTTAATTCTCAGGATTTCTTACGTTTAATAAGGTTATTTTTAAAAGGAGCAAATTTAAATGATACTGCTCAACAGGAACCAAAAAAACTAACACAGACTAACAATCGTTCTGGTGTAAAAAGGGCAGCCGATTTAAAAGTAATCAGTGATTGGGTTAAAAAAGACGAAAAAGTATTGGATTTAGGCTGTGGGCAGGGGATTCTCTTAGAGCATCTTCGTGAGACTAAAAATGTGAAAGGGTTGGGAGTGGACTATGATTCAAACAAGGCTGCTGCCTGTATTTCCCGTGGGGTAAATGTTTACCAAGGTGATATTCGTAACGCATTATCAATGCTTACAGATGATTCATTTGATTGGGTAGTATTTTCAAGAATGGTGGAAGAGTTGCCAGAACCGGGGCAGATAATTTTAGATGCGTTAAGAGTTGGTAGGAAAGTCGCTGTTAGTTTTGTCAATCATGGGTATTGGAGAAATCGACTACATTTTTCAAAGCATGGCTCTAGAATAAAAAATGATGTTTATCGTGAAAATTGGCAGAGTAGCCATCCACGAAACCATTTTTCAATTAATGAATTTGAATCTTTTTGTGGTGCCTCTCAGGAGTTAAAAAAACCATTCCGATTGGGAAGGAGAGTATTTCATCGTGGGAACTGGAAGACGGAGTGTAAGTGGGCCCCCAACTTAAGAGCCGGTTTGGCAATTTATGAATTAGTTCGAGACTAGGGAAGAGGTTACTCAGTTATTTCCGGTTCCATCGAACCGCAGAAATGTAACCCCATGCTGAACCTGTTATAAGCCCACCTGCGTGAGCCCAATTGGCTATACCAAAGTCTTTTACTGCAAAACATAAAAAAAACCAACCAAGCATAATTAACGCAGTGGTTTGGTGAATAAATAAACCGTCGCCAGGGTCGAATTTACTCTTAATCCAAACATACCCAAATAGTCCATAAACGACACCTGACATTCCGCCAAAAGCAGGACCTCCTAATTTAAATTGAGCTAGGTTTGAAATAATCGCAGTTATTAAAATAAAAAGTAAAAAGAAACGGGAACCTTTTCTTTTTTCAATTTGACCACCGAGATCATGCAACCAAAACATATTAAATAAAATATGAAAGAAGGAAAAATGTAAAAAAATGGGGGTTATTATTCGCCAAACCTCCCCATTTAGAACTTCGGAAAGCGTACCATTTAATTTTTCTGTGATTAAGAATTTATTTACGATTTCGACATTTTGTCCCATATTCGAAAGAAGAAAAACTGCAACGGAAGTAATTATTAAGGAAAGAGAAAGCATTCCTGGGCTCCTACCTTGTTGAGTCCACTTTTCCTTCAAATTATAATTTTTAAAGCGAGATTTTTTTTGATCAGTTAAACTAGGTTCATTTAATTTGGGATCGTATTTTTTGGTTGAATTAAATTTCGGGTCATCAGGTGTAATCTTAAATTCTTCATAAGATTTGAGTGCCATTGAAATCTTTTCTTCGTCTAACACCCAAATAAGCCATTCCCTATTGGATTCATCTTCCTCTAATGAAGATTCAATATCTTCTGATTGAAGAAAATTCCAGAATCGAAGGGCATTTTTTTCTTCCTTAAAAGTAGCTATGCTTCGCATTATATTCTTTTAAATACTTAATTGATGATTTGCGAGAAAATGCTGAAAAAAGCGTCGTTTAAAATCATAATGGACTTCCCCATCACATTTTTAAAAAAAGGAATATTAATAAGTAAAAGTAAAAAAAGAAATCCATACTTGGAAAATTTGTAATAAGTCTCCGCTTTCATATTAATCATATTTTTTAAAATATGAGAACCATCGAGTGGTGGCACCGGTATTAAGTTAAATAAAAAAAGCACACAATTTAAATTTATAATAATAAAAAAAATGGTCAGAAAACTTTCAGAAATATTTGCAAAAGTACCCCAAATAGAAAAGAAAAGAACGGTTGCAAAGCAAATGGCAAGATTGGAGAGAGGTCCCGCCAAGGTTATTAAAATATCGTCTCGTTTCCTCTTTTCCTTATTAGGTAGAGAAATTTGTACCGGTTTCCCCCAACCAAATATTGCAAAAGTGGGTGAAACAAAGATCATAAAAAGTGGCAGTAAAATGGTCCCGATTAGATCTATGTGTGATCGTGGGTCGAGTGTGACCCTTCCTTGTTTTCTTGGAAGAGGGTCGCCTAGCTTATCTGCAGTGATTGCGTGTGCCCATTCGTGAACTGACAAGCTGGCAAGTAAAATTAAAAATAAAATGATTTTTTCTAATTCCATCAAAAAATTTAATTCATTGGATTATCCACTTCCATTAAGAAAAATCGTTGGAAAGTAAAAAATGTTAAAACCTCAGCGAGCTTTCGTAATCTGAATTTTTATTTCACCGGATTTATCATAGCTTGCCCTGATCGCATCGACTTTTAATTCGCTGAGCATTTTTTCCTCTATCAGGCGACTGGTTAGCTTTCTTAGTCTTTCAAGGTGAGGGTCCGTTGGAAGGAAATTTTTATGGTCAAGTTGATGGTAGCTTTGTTTGTTATTTTTCTTCTGTGTCTCATGTCTATGAAGAGGTACAGGTGCCACCTCATTATCGGTAGCTTGTAGAAGCAAAGCATCCCTTACTTCCTGTAAAGATTTTGAGGAAACTGTGTTAATTAATACAGAAGCATCTTTTTGCCTATTAAGTTCTAAAAGTACCCTAGCTCGGCAAAGTCGAAAATAATCATGTTCTAATTTGGATCTATCAGGGAAATTCTTTTCGATCTTTTCCCACACTATAAGTGCTTTAGCTTTATTGGACTCAGGGAAGTCAAAAAAACTTTGAGCGTAACGAAGTTGAAAATCAAAGTTGTTTGGTTTTAGAATGCTCGCCTCTAAGAAAGAACGATGCATGAAAGATTGAGCTGACAATCGATTTAGAATTCCCTCATTAATAAGTTCCTTCTGAAAAAGAAAGAGAAAATTTCCAAGATGAAAATGGTAAACTG
Organism: uncultured Opitutia bacterium; assembly: GCA_963934295.1. Classification (GTDB taxonomy): domain Bacteria; phylum Verrucomicrobiota; class Verrucomicrobiia; order Opitutales; family Seribacteraceae; genus Seribacter. Next base: position 126,604 of record CAWVXY010000001.1, on the reverse strand, counting down.
CTTCATTTGGGTTTAATTCTATGGTTAGAATGAAATAGGGAAAAGCGTCAACAGGCTTTCCTTTTTCAATTAAATAGTTTGCGAGTTGTTGTTTAACCACGGCGAGCTTAGGATTTATTTTATCAGCTTGCATAAAAAAATCGACAGCATGTTCCTGTTGACCGACTTTTCTTAAAAATTTCCCAAAGAGAATTAGTGCATGAAAATCTTTTGGGTTTTCGCTTAGGTAGCTTTCATATGCAGCAACAATATCCTGGGCATGTCTTGTCATTTCTTGCTCACTAGTTTTTGTAGCAGATTTACCGATTTTAAAAAACTTTTCTTGCCTATCTATAATCTGATTTAAAATTTTCTCAGAAAGTGTAATTTCAGGAGTCACTTTTTCATTCATTGAAAAAATAGTAACTGGAAACAGAGAAATGACGGACACAGTTAAGAAAATTGAGTGGAGGTAAGAAATCACAATGGAACATTTTCTACGAATAACCTTCATTTTTCAAGCTTGGAAGCCTTTGGTAAAATAATTAGCATGTTTGAATGTTAATAAAGTTAAACCCAATTCTTTTTATCTTATTGGTTTTCAACCATTTTATTTATGCTAAGGCTGATCGTTGGGATGAGAGTATAACATATAATCAAATTATCGAACGGGCAAAAAATGGTTCCCCATATTATCAAGGATTACTAGGAATTTATTTGAGATCGGGAGAGGCAGGTTCTTCAGTTAATGTAGAATTGTCTCGAAAGTGGTCTGAAGTTGCTGCTTCGGCGGGGCATCCATTCGGGGCTTATAATCTTGCTAATTTGGCCATGTTAGATGGGGATCTTGTTTCGGCAACGACACTCTATCAGGATGCTGCTTTAAGATTGCAACGATTTGCTTCCGATGGGGATCCTGTTGCCATGTATTGTATGGGAGAAATTGATTTTCAGGTCATTCCAACAAATGTAAACAAGGCTTTAAGCTTATTTGTACGATCTGCCGACTTAGGGTACCCGCAAGCTCAAGCAACTATTGGAGCACTCTATTTGAGAGGTTTGCCAGGATTGATGGAGAGGAATACTGAAAAGGGTATCAAACTTTTATCAAAAGCGGTTCGAGCTAAATCACTGACTGCTAGGTTTAATTTAGGTATGGCTTACTATAACGGGGATGGAGTCGAAAAAAATACCCTCAAGGCATCTCAATGGCTTAGGCTGGCAGTAAAGCAAAATTTCTCTGAAGCGCAGTATTCATTGGGCCTGCTTTTACTGGAAGGAGATGAAGGAATTTCAAAAAATACAATCGAAGGCTTAGCGCTTTTACAGTTGGCAGCGAAACAAAATCATCAATTAGCTAAGGAATATTTGCATAAAAGTGGAAATTCTATGGATCAACAAAATCATCAATCAAATGTCCATCCAAAATTTAAATCAAATCAGAAAAGCGTTTCATATGATGATAAAGATCGAATGGAGAAGGCTCGCAGATTGTATACAGGTGTTGGGGTCGAGCAAAACTATGTCAAGGCTTTCGAGCTATTTATCCCTCTTGCCCAAGGAGGTAATGCTGAAGCCGCTCGTTTTGTCGGATTGATGAAGCTTAGTGGTAAAGGGACAAAAAGAGATTTAAATCTAGCTAAAGAATGGCTCTCTGTTGCCTCTCAAAAAGGAGATAAAACAGCGCTCCGCCTACTTGATTCTTATAAGTCTCTCTTTTAAGGAACTCGAGGCGTGTGCCACTTTGACTCATGCAGTCCTGTCGCCGAAGCAGGAAAGCGTCAACTTGGCTCTTTTTTTAATTTTATTTTAGTGTAAGTATCTTTTTATAAAGAACTTAAGCTATTTGATAAGTTGGTATTATTATTGCAACTTGTACAAACAAAATATTAACCAAGGAAAACATGAAAATAAACAAAAACCTAAATCCATACTCATTAACTAATGTTTTTGATTCATTTCTTAATTCATGGGATCAGGAATTAAGGTATGCCAATAAACTGCCAAATGTAGAATTCAAAAAGAATTTTGAGCAGAGTTATTATGAAGATGAAAATATGCTGAACATTGAGATTATTTTGCCTGGGTATTCTAAAGGAGAAATTGAACTTCAAGTGGACGGAAATTTTTTAAATCTCGAAACCAAGGATCAAGAGGATGTTGAAAAGAACCCAAGAGTTAGAGCGAAATTTAAAAAAACATTCCAAATTCCCGATCAGTGCGATAATTCAAAAATATCGGCAAATTTAAATAATGGTATACTAAAAATATCTTTACCTAAAAAGATTTTGCCGAAACCAAAAGTAATCAAGATCAATTAGTCTTCGAAAAAGGGTGTGTATGCACCCTTTTTCTTTTGCGTTGATAATTTTTACGAAATGGTAAATTTTTTTGCATGAATGACATTTCAGACTTACCCATATTTAAGGGATTTAATGAAATAAAATCTGCACTTAGGGATTCCGTAAACTTAACATTAAAGTCACCAACTGGTTCTGGTAAGTCGATTGGTTTACCATTACTTTTGTTGAAGGAAAACCTTATAAATGGTCAAATTCTTGTTGTTCAACCTAGACGAATTGCGGCCCGTTTTTTGGCTCAGCGAGTAGCTCAGATTATAGGAACTCAAGTTGGAGACATCATTGGATATCAGGTAAGGTTTGAGGATAAAACTTCAAGCAATACAAAGATTATTTATTTAACCGATGGTTTGTTGCTTAGAAAAATTTTAAGTGATCGATTGTTGTCTCGGGTGGGATTAGTCATTTTTGACGAGTTTCATGAGAGAACGATTCAAATGGATGCAGCGTTAGCATTGCTTCGGAAAACTCAACAAAGTCAACGTCCATCAATGCGTCTAATTATTACCTCGGCAACTTTAGAGATCGGTAATATAAATAAGTATTTGGGTGATTGTAAATCTGTACAATTGTCTGCAAGAGAATACCCGGTAGAAATTGAATATAAAAGCCTACAGCGGGGGGAAATAATATGGAAGAAAATAGCTTCTGAAATCAAAAAATGCATAGCGAATTATGATGGGGACCTTCTTATTTTTGCGCCGGGAGTATATGAAATTTCAAAAATAATTAATGAAATACATGCAGCTTCTTGGTCAAAAGATCTTTTGGTTAAGTCACTCTATGGAGATATGAGAATTTCAGAACAAGAACATACACTCAAGAGTTCATCGAAGCGAAAAATTATTGTTAGTACAAATATTGCAGAGACTTCTTTAACTGTAGAGGGTGTAGGTATTGTAATTGATACCGGGGTAGCAAAAAAATCTAGTTATGATCCAATTCGAGGGGTAAATGTTTTATTACCTCAACCAATAAGTAAAAGTGCTGCTGACCAAAGGTCTGGCAGAGCAGGGAGGACATCATCAGGTTATTGCTTAAGGTTATGGGGAGAAAAAGAACATAATGCGCGAGATGAAATGGAGCGACCTGCAATTAATCGCCTCGACTTATCAGAAATTTATTTAAATTTGAGATCTTTAGGTGAAGACCCACCTTTGATGGATTGGTTAACCGCACCTCCTGAGAAATCTCTATCCCGTGCAAAAAAATCACTTGTATCGATCGGTGCATTATCAGCAAGTAATCAAATAAGCGAAAAGGGTCTTGAGATTAGTAGATTTCCCTTAAATCCAAGACTTGGTGCAGCACTGCTAATGTCGAAGGAAAAGGGTTGCCTTCCTGCCCTTGCTTTATCTCTAGCGCTAATTGAAGATAGAAGTCCCATTATTCATAAGGAATTTAATGCTGAAATAGTAGAATCTTTCTTGTCTACTTTAAATGTTGAATTCAATTTAGATGTAACTTCTGATTTACGAATACTTCTGGGTGCTTGGGCTTATGCGAGAAATGAAGATTTTTCTGTGGACCGATGTAAATATGTTGGTATTCATGCTCACAGGTGTAAGGATGCTGAAAGATTGGCTCTTCGATTTTGCAAAATTGCTGGTCTTAAGGAATTTTCATTTCAATTTCCTGAAATTAGAGATCTGTCTGAGGTCATGCTCATTGCCTTTCCTCATCATTTAGCTCGAGTAAAAAACCGGGGCACAATGTTATATGAAAGCATAGAAGGTTTTAATATGCATGTCGGTAAATATTCCGAAGTTCAATCTGCAGATTGGGTGATTGCACTTAATATCATTGAAAAACCATTGAAAGGTAAAATCGGACTAGAGATGCAATTTGTAACTGAGGTTGAGACTGAAACGATTAAAAAAGTTTTAAATACTAAAATTGAAAAACGGGAGGAGGTTTTACTTCACCCATCCACGAGGATGGTTATTAAAAGAAATTACAATCAATTAGGTGCCATTAAGTTTGATATCAAAGAATATGAGAGTCCATCCAAGGAGGATATGCAGAAAGCATATTCAGAGGAATTAAGATGCGGGAATTTAAATTTAAAAAAATGGGATGTTCAGGTAGAGAGATTTCTTGAAAGGGTTTCTTTCATAACCAAAAATTATCCGGATTACGGAATTGCGGAATTTAATGATATCTCTAAATCCATTTTGTATGATGAAATATGCAAAGATGCGAGTAGTTGGAAAGAAATTCGGAATAGAGAAGTACTTCCCATTTTAATCAATCTATTTACAGGAGAAGAAGTGAATTTACTAAATAACGCTGTTCCTTCCACTATTTCTATTGGAAGTGAAAAACGTTCATATAGAGTTGATTATGGTGATTCTGCTCCATCCATTCGTGTAAAGCTTCAAGACTTATATGATGTAAAAACGCATCCTAAGGTAGTTTTTGGCAAGAAATTGGTAAAAGTAGAAATTTTGGCTCCGAATGGTCGGTGCGTTCAGGTTACAGAAAATATAAGTGAATTCTGGGATGGTTCTTATCCAGAAATTAAAAAAGAATTGGCGGGCAGATACCCAAAGCATGAATGGCGATAATTAAATTATTTATTTTTAAATTTCGATGGCGTTCCTTAAAGTGGTCTTTGGGATTAAAACCCAAGTTTCAAAATCCTAAGGAAAATGGTGAGTATGGTGAGTGGTTGGGCAGAAGATTTTTAAGTAAAAAAGGGTTTACTATTCTTTTTTTGAATTGGAGAAGTCGTAAAGATAGAAGGAATGAGATAGATCTAATTTGTATGGATAATGAAATTCTTGTTTTTGTTGAAATAAGGGCACGATCAGAAAATTCATTCACTACTGGTTATGAAACTTTGGGAAAGCGAAAGCGAAAAGCTTTATTAAAATCTTTTAAAGCATATCTAAGTGAAAATATTAACCCACCCTCAACTTATAGATTTGATGTAATAGAAGTTGATTTGCCTTCCGAGGCAAAGGGGAAAGTCAAACTTTTCCATCATGAAAACATTGCCATCTTTAGAGACTCGCTCCATTAAAGATTCTTGTAAAATGATAAATTCAGCACCTATAACTTCAAATTTGAGTTCAATTCGAAAAACCCCTCCGACTATAATTATAATTTTCGGTGCCTCGGGTGATTTAACAGCTAGAAAGTTAGCACCCGCTATTTTCAACTTATCAAAGGATGACCTTCTTCCCAAGAGGTGTTTTCTTATAGGGTATGGTAGGTCTGCAATCAGTGATGATGACTTTAAGGATGAGATAAAAAAAGCTTTAGATTTACATTCGAGAAGAAAAATTGAAACTCCTGAGTGGGAAGCTTTGGAGAAAAACCTGTATTTCCATGCGGGTGCATATGATGATATAACTAGATTTGCAGTTCTGGAAGAGAAAATATCTCAGATCGAGGAGCAGATCGATTGTAAGGCACAATGTCTTTTTTATATCTCCACGCCCCCGGGTGTATTTTTGCCTATTTTAGAAAATCTTGGAGAAAGTGGATTAGCTAAAAGGCATAAAGGGACGGAAACCGCATCTAAAGTAATTATCGAAAAACCTTTTGGCAGAAATTTACAATCAGCACACGAGTTGAATCAAGTCATCAATAAGAGATTTGATGAATCCCAGGTATTTCGAATTGATCATTATCTCGGAAAGGAGACGGTACAAAGTTTACTCGTGCAACGGTTTGCCAATTCAATTTTTGAACCAGTTTGGAACCGAAATTATGTATCGAGCGTACAAATTACGGTCTCGGAAGATTTGGGAGTTGGCAGTCGAGGCGGTTATTATGATAGAAGCGGTGCCCTTCGGGATATGATACAAAATCATGTTATGCAATTGCTTGCACTAACGGCAATGGAACCGCCATCCTCCTTAGATCCTGAATCTATTAGAGACGAAAAAGTAAAAGCATTAAAGGCATTGAAGCCATTAGTGATTACAGGAGATCGTCCCGAAGTCGTTCGTGCTTCTTATGAGGCGGGTTTGGTGGGTGGTCTCCCTGCTAAAGCTTATTTAGATGAAGAGGGTATTCCCTCCGATTCAGGAACAGAAACATATGCTGCATTAAAGTTATATTTAGATAATTGGAGATGGAAGGGTGTACCTTTTTATTTACGATCAGGCAAACGGCTTGCCATGAAAGCAAGTGAGATTGTGGTACAATTTACCCGCCCGCCCGCCATTTTATTTGGCCAAGACTCTAGGTTTAAAGTGTCCCCTAATTTACTTGTTATAAGGATTCAGCCCAATGAGGGAGTCACTCTGTACCTCAATTCGAAAACCCCAGGATTGGAGACAAAATTGCAACCAATCAAGTTGGCATTTGGTTACGAAACTACATTTGGATCAAATACTCCCGAAGCATATGAAAGGCTTATTCTTGATGCCTTAAATGGGGATGGCACCCTTTTTATCAGAGGAGATGAGGCAGAAACATCTTGGGGTTTACTTTCTCCTGTGCTAGATCATTGGGAAAGTCAGGGAAAAGTTGGGCTTGAGAATTACGCTTCTGGAACATGGGGACCATTAGCAGCCGATAAGCTTCTTTTAAACAGTGGACATGAATGGATAACCGGAAAAAATTATGAATAGATTAAATATTTATGCACTCCTTACTTTATTTTTAGCTTTAATCAGCTTTGGCTGTTTGCAGCAGGAGGTGGTAGCGAATAAGACAGATGATAAAAAAGTAAAAATGGTTGAAAAAAAAGATAAAACTATGGAAATATCAATTTTAGGGGGAGGATGTTTTTGGTGCACCGAGGCAGTTTTTGAGAGGATTGATGGTATAAAGGATGTAATCTCTGGTTATGCTGGTGGAGAAATACCTAATCCAACCTACAAGCAAATTTGTACGGGCGAAACGGGTCATGCTGAAGTTATAAAAATAAAATTTGATCCTTCTGTGATTAGCTACTCAAAGATTCTTGAAATTTTTGGTGATTGTCATAATCCCACAACATTAAACAAACAGGGGGCGGACGAGGGTACACAATATCGTTCGACTATAATGTTTCTTTCGGAAGATCAAAAAGAACTAGCAGAAAAATGGAAAAAAGAACTAGCAGAAAAATTTGAAGATCCGATTGTAACTGAAATAGTGCCCGCTCCTATTTTTTATACCGCGGAAGATTATCATCAAGACTATTACCGGAAAAACCCTAATCAGGGTTATTGCTCATTTGTTATCCGACCTAAATTAAAGAAATTGAATTTAGAGTGATAGTATTTTTAAATTTCTAATACAATGTAATACTAAAACTGTAGGATTTCCTTGAAGGAAGTTTCTAAGTTTTGATCTCGAAGAGTATACATTATCTAATCATGTCAAGCAGTCTGCAATCCTAGCGATTTGACACTAGGACTATTGTAATTATTGGACAAAAAGAACCAAAATTATAAATTATATTTAAAAAGAGTGTATAGAAGTTACCATAAATTAAAATAAATATAATAAAAACAAATCATTATCTAAATATTTGATTCATTCCATTTGAGTAAGGTTTAGAGTTAGCTTAATATCAAAATTTTTGTTTTTACAAATATTTAATTTTCAGAAAAACCACTTGCAGTATGGGTTGCAGGGAATCTTAATTTTTTTAAGGGAAAAATTATGATAATAAAATTTTATCTTATTTTTACAATTTTACTTCTTGCAAGTAATTAAAAATCTGTTATGATTATGATTTTATTTATCTTAAATATTAAAAAGCAAATTATACACTAAGGTTTTCTCTAGGTAGAATATTGATAAAAGATTTATTTTATAACATTTTGAATAGAATGAAAAATTTCCAAGAAACGAGTCTAAAAAATACAAAATTTCTTCACAGTTGGTTTGAAGATATTAATTCGAGTGCTGCTCAACTAAGCCTAATTTTTGAGAATATTCCCGGAGTATCTTTTTTTATTAAGGATTTAAGCCACAGGCTTATTTTTGTTAATGAAAGCTTGCTTAATAGGTTCGGGTTGGAGAGTGAAGAGGAGTTGAATGGAAAAACTGATTTTGATCTTTTCCCTCCCCGATTAGCCGAACATTTTAGAAGGGAAGACCGTATTGTTTTTGAGACGAAAAAACCAAGACTCAATATCTTGGAACTTTTTTTTAATAAACAAGGATTACCTGGATGGTGCCTGACAAATAAATACCCTATGTTCGATGCCAATGGTGAAGTGGTTGGGATTATGGGAACGGTAAGACCTCATGATGACGGCGAGCTTAAATGGGAACGCGAAGATGGTATTGGAAGAGCAGTTGGTTTAATTCGCCAAAAATTTCGAAAGGATTTAGCGATTTCAGATTTGGTAAAAGAATCAGGATTAAATCACAGAAAATTACATCGTGGATTTATCGAATTATTTGGGATTGCTCCCATGCAGTTTATAACACGAACCAGAATAGAAGCAGCATGTGATGACCTTCTAACAACACATAAAAAACTCGCGGTAATTGCCAAAGAAAATGGTTTTTATGATCAAAGTTCTTTTACTCAACATTTTCGCAGGCAAATGAAGGTTACCCCCTTAAAGTATCGTAAGCAAAAGGGTTTTGCTTAATAGATCGATTTTATATCCCGGAGCCAAAAATTCGAATCCTGCGAATATAAACCTCCGAATTTTTTTCTGCTAATTCCCACCAATAATCTTCAGCTGTAAACCCTTCAGGTGTGGGTATAAGCCCTTCTTCAAACGCTGAAATAGCAGAGGCACCTTCGGTTGTTAAAATTCTAATCATCACATCTACAACTTCGGGAAAAGCGAAAAGTCGACTAGGTTTACCTGATATCCTGTAGTTAATGTTACTGGTAGCCGTGTATTCATATGGAGGATTACCTCCTCCTGTGGAAGAATTAACATCTGGAAAAATTTGTTTTAAATTTCCAGTGCCTACACTACTTTTTTCAATTAAATAAGCTCGGATACCAAAATCAATTACATTGGAAGCGAGGGAAAAATCAGTGGATGGCCCATCTGGACTATCAAACACCGGATTAATAATATTAGATGGTTTACGTATGCCATTTGAACCCTGGTTGTAAGAAGTAGAACTAGGGTGAAGATTGTATCCGGCTTTAAATGTTTCATTTGTGGAAACATCAGATCTGAATAATTGATACCTGGGTCTCGATGTTGAAGATGAGGTTAAGCCATGTCTAATAATCTGATATGAGACTGCCCTTGCCCCCCCCGTGTTTGGTGTATTTGGATCGAGTTCTGGTGCCTGAGTGAAAAATCGAAAAAAAGTGCCAGCTTCACCAAATCTTGAATCCAAAAGAGAAACTTGATTGTTGGCTTCGGCAAATTGATCATTAGGACCACTAGTCCAATCATTTGGAGTAATTCGTAAAGATTCATTAGTTGGTTTAGGGACAACCGCTTCTTTCCAGGAACCACTATTGGAATTATCTTCCAGTATGCTTGCCACCATCCAAACATTTCCATCGTTTCGATAAATGGCACAATGTAAATCTTCCTGTATACGATCCAATAAAAACTGAGCAACTTGGTTGGTTTCCAAGTCTCCCGATGCCTGTGTCTGGGTGCTCACAACCTGAGATGTTATATTGAGCAGCATGCCAGCAAGGAGGGCGGTTACAGAAACTGCAACGAGTAACTCCAGGACGGTAAAACCAGAAGGAAATGATTTTTTTCCAAGCATTTTCCAAAGAAACTAAAGCTGAAAATTTAATTATGCAAGGAGAGAGAATCCGTAATAGCCTAAAGTTTTTCTCCTAAAGCTTGGCCCATTTTTGCATACAATTCAATTCCAGACTCGGTAGAATCAAGTAAGTCGGCCGAAAGTTTTACGGCACCTTTTTCAAAGAGAGTTAATACTGAAGAACCACCGAATCTAAAATATCCTAGTTCCTCCCCTTTTTTAACCAGTGTAGGTAATGGAGATGTAATATTAACAGAACCAACACAGGTAGCACCCACAAGAAAACACGCAACATTTCCAACCGCACTATCACGAATAAAAGAGAGATATCTTTTATTTTGCCAAAAAATCCCAATATTTTTCCGAAGAGCGATCGGGTTTACAGAAAAAAGGGATCCGTTAATGAGCTTAGGCTCTGTTGCAAATCCAGAAACTGGAAAATGAAATCGATGATAATCAACAGGGCATAATCTACTAATGACCATGGAGCCTTCCTGATAAACCTTGGCTAGTTGTTCAGATTGAAAAAGTGAAGATAAATCAAATTTTTGGCCCTTAACAAAAATTCTTTCGACTTTAGATAAATTTTGAATACCTAAATGCCTTCCATCTGCAGGAAAAACGATTGATTCATTCGATTGATCGATTGGCCTCGCATTTTCTTTTAGTTCACGACTAAAAAATTCATTAAAGGATTGGAATGTGGATGGATCATTAAGGAATTCGTTCTCATTCAAATTATAATTTGAAATAAAAGGGAGAATTTTATTCTTACTTTTTATAGAATCCATTTTCCTGCCATACCATTTAGAAAACCAAGCCCTTTGTATGGCAACCCACAGGGGTAATTTTCCTAGAGGCGATCCATAAATTAAAGAAAGCCAATTTTCCCCGTAAACTTTTTCAGTTTCAATGCAACCTGTTTCGCGGTGCTTAAACTTAATCTCCTCGATCATAGATCGTGAGTGGGTGGTCTAGAATGACCTTGAGGAAAGGGGACTAACCTTTGACGATTTTACCTGCTTTGATAGCTTTTGCAGAAACCCACATACGTTTAACTTGACCACTTGGTAGTTTAACGCGAATACGCTGCACATTAGGTCTAAAAGTCCTTTTGTTGTTTTTAACCAACTGTAAGCCGATTCCGCCAGCTTTCTTACTGACTCCCTTATGAATAATACGCCCACCAACTTTTGGGCGTTTTCCTGTAATTGTACAAATTCTTGACATGGGTATAAATTGTTAAGTTATCCATAATGTAGTTTTTATACTCTTCTGACAAGTTCAAAAAATTGATGTCTTGCTCCTGCGATATGAGAAATTTCATTAGTTACCCTCATTTATTTTAGATAGAATTAAATTACCCTCGGCTTGTTTTAAATAATATGCAGTTACCTGCTTTTTTGAATGTAAAAGTGTTTTGCTTTTTTCAAGTCCAAGCACGAGGCATGCAGACGCAAGACTATCCGCGTTCATTGCTGTTGGTGCAATAACTGTAATTTGGGCTAAGGAAGTTAAGCCTAGCCCAGTAGTTGGATTAATTAAATGAGAGTAAGTTTTTTGGTTTATCGTTACCGATTGTTCAATATCCCCTGATGTTGCAATTGCTGTATTAGAAAGGGTAAGAATGGGAAAATCCGGGTGTTTTCGACCACCAATTTCGACCAACCATCCCTTCTTTCCCCGGGGAGCGTTACCAAGAAGTATATCCCCACCGGCATCTATAAGTACCCTGGGTAAATTATGTAATTTGCAAATTTCTAGCATGCGATCTGCGGCATAGCCTTTGGCAATTCCTCCCAAGTCAAGCGTCATGTCTTTTTTTAAGAGCTTAGCTTTTTGTTTAATATGATCTAAAATGAGGTTTGTATAGCCTACCCTTTCTTGGGCATTTACCAATTTATTATGCTCGGGTAGGGTTTCTTTAAACCGAGCAATTCTCCATAACCTCGATAATGGACCAATTGTTACATCAAAATTCCCATTCGTTTCTTTTGCCAATATTTGGGCATTCTTTAAGACTTCAAATAATTCATTGGAAAGCTGCTTAAAATCTCCAGATCCAGAATTTTGTGAAAGTATGGAAAGTTCACTCTCACTAATGTAGTCGCTTAAAATTTTATCTAACCTAGAGGCTTCCTTGAAAGCTTCCGTTGCTACTCTTTTTGATAGTTGTAAATCATCTCCATCAATCACCAGGGAAAATTTTGTACCCATGCAAGTCTCGCTAAAGTTATAGTACCCATTATCGGCCTTTCTTTTTGCACATACTCCATTAACAAAACTTAGAATAATAAAAAGCCTTAATACGAAAAATATTTTTAACATTATTCTATCTTAATATCTGATTATGCTTTTCTTACCCAATATTTTTTGGGATAAAGATCGATTCTTTATATATTGATATTAAATACACCTGCCATGAAATATTTATTTTTAATACCGTTTTTCATCATTTTTATAAGTTCTCTGAACCATGAGGCAATGGGTGAAATTGAATTTATACGTGATGTGAAACCCATACTTGAACATAATTGTGTAAGTTGTCATCGAGAGGACAACGCTAAAGGCAAGGTAAGATTGGATACCAAGAAATCTGCCTTTGCTGGAGAAGATGTTATTATTCCCGGAAATCCTGAAGATAGTTCGCTCTATTGGACAACAACTCTTCCATCTGATGACGAATTGGTTATGCCTCCATTTAAACATGAGGATAAAGATTATCCGTTAAGGGATGAAGAAAAAGATATTTTAAAAGATTGGATAAAATCTGGTGCAGACTGGCCAGAAACTGTGGTACTTGAATCCAAAAAAAGATTACCCAAGGAAGTAATATTTGTTGAACACATTCAACCAATACTCGAGCAGAATTGTGTTGCTTGTCATTACGAGGGTAAAGTTAAAGGGGACTTGCGTTTGGATACATTCGAGCACGCATTTTCATCGGATCACATAATTGCTCCTGGGGAGCCTCTAGATAGCGACCTTTGGGTTTTATGCACTTTGCCTCAGGATGATGAAATGTTTATGCCTCCGGAGGGAAATGATCCATTATCTGCAACGGACCTTTTTATGCTTCGCCGATGGATTGAAGAGGGTGCTGACTGGCCAGAATCTGCTACCCTTTCTCCACAAAAGAAAAGCTTTACCGTTTTGGGCACAATGCCCAAAGATCTTTATAAAGAATTAGGCTTCAAGCCCGGGCAGGTTCAAGATGATTTTGTTGGGTACAGACAGGATATAAAAACTTCCGATCTTACATTTGAAATGCTGCCCATTAAGGGCGGGATTTTCAAAATGGGCAGTCCAGCAGAGGATGAAAAACGTGGAAAAAATGAACTGCTAAGCCATAAGGTGAAAGTATCTGATTTTTGGATGGGTAAATATGAAATAACTTGGGATGAGTATGAATTATGGATGATTAACTTGGATAAAGATAATCGGGAATACAAAAAAATGGAATCAACCAAGGGGGATGCTCTATCGGATGCCGTAACTAAACCAACTGCCCCTTACACTGATATGACATTTGGTATGGGAAAAGGGGGGCATCCAGCAATTTGCATGACCCAGTTGTCTGCAAAGATGTACTGTATGTGGTTAAGTGCACGCACTGGAAAGTTTTATAGGTTGCCTACGGAGGCAGAGTGGGAATTTGCCTGCAAAGCAGGCACTGAGACCGCTTACAGTTATGGAGACGACCCCAAAGAACTTTCTAATCATTCATGGCATTTAGGTAACAGCCGATTTAAATATCAAAAAATTGGGCAAAAGTCACCTAATCCATTTGGGCTTTATGATATGCATGGAAATGTTTGGGAGTGGGTTTTAGATCAATTTGTTCCCCCCTCTAATCAGGCGCCCAAGGAGGTTCTTGTTAACCCATTGGTTTCTCCTAATACACTTTATCCCAGGATTGTTAAAGGCGGTTCATGGGATGACGGAGCGGTTAGTCATAGAAGTGCCGCTCGCATGGGATCGGAAGAAGCATGGAAGCAACAGGACCCACAAATACCAAAAAGTGTTTGGTATCATACGGACGCAATTTTTGTTGGATTTCGCGTTGTGAGACCTAGAATTATACCGACATTGGACGAGGTTGAACAGTATTGGCCCTCGGAGGCAGACATATTAGCGATCCCCTCACGATAACACTATTCCTATTTTTTAGTTGCAACCAAGCATAAAAAGGGCTCCATTTAAGTATGATGCCCTATGAAAAAATTACCTGATTTTTCATGTGATTTAACTAGGCGAAAGAAAGGCTTTGCACTTGTTCTTGCTCTTTCTTTGATGAGCTTGGTTTTTTTACTTGTTGTTTCGCTAGTCAGCCTAGTGAGCACTGACTTAAATTTGTCTGAACTTAGGAAACAAAAGGTTGTAGCTCAGGCAAATGCCAGATTAGGGATGATGGTTGCCTTGGGTGAGATTCAAAAACATTTGGGCCCTGACACTAGAGTAACTGCAACTGCCGATATTCTCGACGAAAGAGTTGAGTCTGGCAGTGCATACCTAACGCAGGGTTACGAAGATAGCCTATCGGTTTCCGAAGGTATCGACCTTAATGAAGATAACCAATATAATAAATTATCTTTTGGGCAGAGGTATTGGACTGGAGTTTGGAAAAACCGTGCAAAAAGTAAAGGAGGGGTTCAGCCAGGTGCCAGGCCATTTCCAAATATTTTAGAAACTGGGAATTCTGTTAATAAAACTATTATGCCAGATTCTGAATATGACCCACACCCTGCTGTTGAAGTCGCTTGGTTAGTGAGCGGAAACGAAGGTTACGAAAAAAAATTAGCTGTTTTAATGGGTTCGGGTTCTTTTGCATCCAGAAAAGATTATATTGAGATACCTGACGCTATTGAGAAAGACCAAAGATATTTTATCGGGAGCCAATCTTCGTATGGTCAGGAAGAAAATGCTTGGGAGGATTATTTCCAAGTTGTACGGTCAAGTTTTTCAAATATGGGGTCTGATGAATATGAACCTAATTATTATCACCCGTTGGTGGGTCTGCCCGATCCAGATGATAGTCAATTTCCAAATCAAACCGTATGGATTTTAAAAAAACCTTTACTTAAATCAAGTTATGACCCTAAAAACCCAAGAGATTGGAAAAATCATCTTGCTGGGGAACCGATAAAGGTCAGGAAGACAAAATTTGAGCTGCCTGACGAGGGAGATGGGTTGGGAAGCAATGCGGGTTCATATGCTTATTGGGTCGGAGATGAAGGGGTAAAAACAAAAGCAAACTTAGTGGACCAGAATAAAGGAGAAAATGTTTGGGATGATCTTTCGATTGCAAAAGAACCAAATTTGGAAGCGGGTTTTGGTATTACTTTTGCTCAATCCATGGAGAAGGAACGCCAAAACATTCTGTCGCTTGGAATGTTTGCTGAAATTGACGAGGTTAGTGGAGACAGGACGACAAAATCCAATAGCATGGCCGCTCATTTTCACTCACTTACCACCGATTCTTATGGTGTACTTTCCGATGTTAGAACGGGCGGATTGAAAAGAGATTTAAGTGCTGCTTTTGCTGTTGATTCAGAATCGACCTGGGAGAAAGATTTTAAGGGTTATTTATACCAGGACAGAATTTATTATATGAAAAACCTGTCTTTCAGGTCCAACGCTTTTGCAAATCAATGGAACGACCAATCATCGGGTCAATTTTCACCCTCTATTGATGATAAAAATTTTGTTTTGGCTGGTCCTCGTTGGTCTACTCTTAAAGCTTTCCATAATATGTGGGAGGAATTGGAATCTTCAGGAAGTTTGCCAGATGATGAAATTTTACCTGATGGTTTTCCGAGATTTGTTGGGGATAATAATGTAATTTACCCATTCCAATTCCCGCCCAATAGACCCAATGGAGAAATGGGGGTCAAAAATATAGAGGATCGAATAAATTTATTTAAGGAACCTACTATGCGACCCGAGCCTAAAAATCATCCAGTTGTTCCGTCATTTGTTGAATTTAAATTTTCCACTGTTCCAACATGGACTTCTGACAATAAACTTGCCCTTGCCATGTATCCCTCGGTTGCTTTTTGGAATCCATACAATGTTCCTTTAGCCATGAAAGATATTTTTATTGAGGTTCCTATGAATGTGGATACTGCAGCTTATAATTCAAGGGAGTGGGATTTATTTAAAAAATGGTACATCCATAACCCCAATGGAACAGCGAGTTATATCCCTGATCATTTATCCACAAGTAACACAACTATGCCTGCACAAAGTTGGCATGTCCCCCCCGGTTCGAGGCCTTATATTGATACTAATGGTAACGGCAGATGGGATCCGGGGGAACCCCGAACTCATATACCCCGCCCCCCCCCTAAAAGACCAGGAGGTGGAGGTGTAGGTGGACCTAACCTCGGAGATAATCACTTCAGGTTTCGTCGTGGTTGGATGTTTGATCACGCATTTAATTTAAGAGATATTCGGCACCCGCAGGGATCCAATTTTGGTACCTTTAGAGCCGATGCACGATACACTGGTTTCCCCCCTGACTTTCCACCATGGGGAAATAATGGATTGGTACCTCGTTACCATTTTTTCAGAAGCCTTAAACAAGATTCTTCTAACCTTACCTCTACCCAGTTGACTAAGGAAAGACATTTGTTGCTTAAGATTAGTAATTTGCAATTGGATGCTGGTGAAAAAGCTCATTTTGTTGTTTCCGAAGACCAAACATGGGAGTGGGTAGGTCTTAACAATTCAAATAATGTGCAATATATTGAGGCATCCTTATCCAAGGGTAACGAAGGTTTTCCTTATGCTTTAATTTGTAAAACTGGATTGACGATGACTCCAAGTGAGCCTTTGACAATGCATTTTCGGATTCATTCCATTAGAGGAGTAAATAGAGTCGTAAAAGAAGATTTTGACCTCAGGACTGGAGAGCGCGTACAAAGTAGTTCTTATTTCAGACCTCAGGGAATAACAGTCTACGGGAATGATCCCCGATCCAATTCTTTGACAAACTTAAAAATTATCAAAAAGATCACAAAAGAATTCCCCCTAGAAATTGGAAGCGGTCATTTAGACTTTTCGCAAGCTTCTCTATTGGCTAATACCATTAATGCCCATTCTTCAGCTTTTTTGATTGGGAATGGATTTAGGTTAAGATGGAAGTTCCCGGGAACTGCAAACTCGGTAGTTTTTAATCAATACAACCCTAGGGCACTAGTTGATAGTTTACAGGAAGGATACGGGAATAACTGGAAAGTAGAAACTTTTAATGGTACTCATTACCGTGGAAAAGGTCGTTTTCACGGTACTTATAACAAAAATAATTTTAGTTTCTATTCTCCTCCATTGAGGGGCGATAACTTGGACCCTGCTATAGATTTCACAACTATTTCTTCAGCAAGTGCTGGCTTTGAGACAGAAATAAGTCTAGGTGCGATTGTTCCTAAGGCCGGTCTTTCAAATAGTGCGGGATTTTTCCACGAACAAATGAGCATGGGTTCTTCTATGACCTCAAGTAATTCTGCCGTAATGTTCGACCTTCCTCGATCTCCTCTCTTGTCCCTCGGGCAATTAAAACATGCGAATCTCAATAATTATTCTCATGGCCCCGCCTATATAGTTGGAAATTCTTATTCGTCCCCGCAGGTGGGTCGTTATAAAACGTGGGCTAGGGTTCGGGCTTTAAAAGCACAGCCCAAAGGATCTATGGATATTGTAGGCCAAAAGGCAAAATTCAATTTCTTCACTGATATTCCTGGGGTTGGAAATACATACATAACCTTATTTCCTTGGCTAAATAATTGGAATAATGAATATGGGGCTATTCGAGATGATGATGCTCAGAACGAACATCAAAACATAACCCTAGATCATTCCTATTACGCAAATCGTGCTCTTTTTGATGGTTATTTCTTTTCGGGATTAGATGATTTGAATACATTCACTTCGATTCCAACCGATCTTGCACCAGGAGATAGATTATCTCCGTTTAGGAATTCTCGGTTGGTTCCATTTCTAAGAGAAGAGTGGATAGAAAATGGCAGATGGAAACTAACTAAGTATGATCAAGAAGATATGGTCAAAGTTGGTAGTTCTCAAAACATTGATTTACGTTATCAAACTCTTGCGGCAGACATTTTAGTCGATGGTGCATTCAATATAAATTCAACCTCTGTAGACGCTTGGGTTTCTCAATTGACTGCCCTCAAAGGGTATCGAGTTCCTGGTGCCTCTTCCCCCACATCTGAAACGCCATTTCCTCGTTTCCTAAATAAGATGGATGAAAATTCATGGAACAAACTTTGTTCTTTGGATGATAATGAGATTATGGATTTGGCCAAAAGTTTAGTTAAACAAATTAAGTTACGCGGACCTTTTCTTTCCTTCTCTGACTTTGTGAACCGAAGGATTCAAAGCGAAGCTAAGGATAGTCTAATATTCTTACCTTTTACTGAATGGCCAGAAGAGACTAGGAATTCAACCATAGGACTGAGGGGTGCGGTTCAGGCTGCGATCGCTGATTCAGAAATCAATCAAGGTGGTTTTCAGTTTCGACTAGCAAAGCAACCTATGGGAAATCCAGTTATACCAAAAGTTCCTGATACGAGGTTTCAATCAAACTTGTATGTTAATCATCCTTTCACCAATACAAACTATTTTTCAAACAGCAATTTTCTAGCTTCTGATTTTGGTCTGCACGCTATTATTGGGACTCAATATGCTAACCCTATTACAGGAAGTAAGATGAAACGGGTGGCATTTTCTCAGCCAGCAACCCCTTCACCTTCTGTAAGCAATCCAATTTGGCCTGCTGATTATATTACATACCCACAACCATGGGGAATGGGCGTGGAGGATCGTGAAAATGTCCAACCACCATTTGGTAGACCTGGGTATGTAACGCCCGCAACAGATCCATCCGAAGGGCGTGTAGAATATAAAATGTACTACTATGAAAATGCATTTTCAAATGGAGAGGCTCCCGATAATCTGTTGGCGGTAGAAAATGTGGCAACAGCTGCAAATAAACCAGGTTGGTTGATGCAAACGGATGTGCTTAGTCCCTTGGCTCCGGTTACATCCGCAAGATCTGATACTTTTGTCATTAGGGTAATGGGAGAAACTCCTGCAACTGAAGATCAACCATTTTCATCCCGGGCATGGATTGAGCTTACTGTTCAGAGGACTCCAGATTATGTAAAATCTGATTTGGATGCTCCTCACCATAGGCCCCATGAACCCTTTGAGGATTCAAATTTTGATGGCATGTGGAATGGGAGAGATGAGCATTGGCTTGATTTAAATCAAAATAGTCGAGATAAAGATGGAAATGATGTGACCAATGGAATAGAAGCCGGACCTGATCTTCCAGGAATTGGTAAGACAGGAGCAACGAGTTTATTTGCAGATGGATTAAAGACGGATCTGAAACTAAATCCGGACAAGATGGAAGAAACCTTATCCAATCCAGATAAAGATATTTCCTACCAGGGGATTAACCAAAGATTTGGAAGAAAGTTCAGGATTGTAAAATTCCGATGGTTGAATGAAAACGATGTTTAAAATTAATTTTTTCCTTAATGACAAAAAGTTTTCGATTCCGTATTATTTTTCATGCCGTTTTTCAGTTACTTTTACTTTGTGTAGCAACTGCTGAAAAAACCAAAACTCCCAAAGCAGTTTTCACTGCTGTCTTTCTAGAAAAGTTCAAAAGCGAATCTTTTTCATATGCTCCTTGGGGGAATGAAAAAGAAGCAAACGCCACCATTGTTGATATTTCTGTGGGTTCGAGTGCACTATCTAGAAGATTTGTTTATTACGGTGAAGGAAAGCTAAACTTTTATGAAAAAAGAAGACCAAGGGAATGGGAGGAGGATCAAAATGAATCAAAAGAGAGTTTGTTAGGGCAGCTTTCCGCTGATTTTGAATTACCTAAAACAAGCGAACCCCCTCTAGAATATTTATTACTTTTCGTAAATAAAAAGAAAAATGGTTTATGGAAAATTTATCCTATCCCTTTTTCCCAGAAGAAAGTTCCTTTTGGAAGTTACCTATTTGTTTCACAATCAAGAGATCCATTGTATTTACTATTTGGAAAAAATGAAATTGTTCTTCCTTCTGGAAAATCAAAAATGTGCCCTGCTGTTTTAGAAGATGGTCAAAGAGGAATTTTATTAAAGGCCATGATTCTCAAAAAAAGCCAATATCTTGAAGTTTTTAATCAGAAATGGGGGCACGCAAAGAATATGAGAGGAATCTACTTTTTACTTTTAAATCAAAATAAGCTAAATGTAAAAAGGGTAGTTGAGTTTGATCAACCAATGAGCTCTGCAACTGGATATGGCTTTTCACCTTTAACGGTTATAGAAAACAAAGAAGACAGAACACAGTTACGATAATAGACAAGGAATTCTAAAATTTATTTAAATTTTAATTCCGATCCGTTTTTTATTACTCTATAGTAGCACCCTGTCCGAGAAACACCATTAGAGTCTTTTGTATGGCAGGCGCCCTTTCCTTTTGGACGAACACGGTAAAGCAAAGAGTTTTGCTCACAATTTACACATACTTCAACAATCTCAAGGTAGTCACCTGAAGTTTTTCCCTTGATCCAGAGTTCGTTTCTACTGGTACTCCAAAAGGTGGCCATATTTTCTTTTAAGGTCGTTTCAAAGGCTAGCTTATTTGCATATCCTACAATCAAAACCTCTCCTGTATCTGCATCTTGTGCCACAGCAGGAATTATATCTTCTGAACATGCTGCGACTTTTTTTAATTTCGTAAAATCGAGATTTAGTTTTTTGCCCTCTTCCAATTCCTGGTGATTCATAAAGAATAAATTTTATTTCTTAATTCAAAAAGATTAGTTTTTAAAAATAGTTGAAAGGATTAAATGATATTAACCAAGAAGTGTTTTCAAGATTACCAATATTAGCTTTTTCATTTTTGGTAGAGCAATTTCCGAGGCATTCTGAACATCTTTATGAGAAAGTTTGTGGGGGGCTATTCCTGCTGCTAGGTTACTAATGCAAGATAGTCCGACAACTTTCATGCCTAACGCATTGCATACCATTGCTTCGGGAACAGTGGACATACCAACAGCGTCGGCACCAAGCATTTGGAATGCTTTAATTTCTGCCGGGGTTTCAAAACTGGGACCAGATAGGGCTAAATACACCCCTTTTCTAATGGCGAATTCAACGCTCTGTCCTATTTCCAATATTTGATCCCTTAAGTTCATGTTATAAATCTCAGATTGGTCAGGAAACCTTGGGATACTTGGGTTTAGGTTTGGGCCAATTAATGGATTAGATCCCATGAAGTTTATATGGTCTTCCAATAGCATCAGATCACCGACTTGTAATAATGGATTAATACCGCCTGCAGCATTTGTAAGTATCATGGTTTTGATACCCAGTGCATGAGATAAATGAATGGGGAATGTTATGGGGTCCCATCCGGAGCCTTCGTAAAAATGACGCCTTCCCTGAAAAAGCAAGATTTGTCTTTGGTTAAACTTACATAAAAGAAGTTTTCCTTCGTGTCCTTCTACGGTAGTTGATGACATTCCAGGCATGTTGATATAATCAATGCTTGATGAATGTTGAAAAATTTCATTCAGTGCCCCCCACCCCGATCCGCAAATAATGCCTATTTCAGGTTTAATTACCCCCCATTCGTTTTGGAGAAAAGAAATAGAATCATTCAAAAACAAATTATGTTCAGGTAAATTAGCCATAGTTTAATTTAACCTTACCGGTGTCGATAGTAAGGTGGTTTTGACCATTTGATTTCGAACTTTCTTCCGTGTGCCCAATGACCTGAGCTTCAATATTATAAGTTTTCGAAATTGAAATTATATCGTCTGCGGATTCGGGTTTACAGTAAATTTCAAAACGATGACCCATATTGTAAACCTGGTGCATTTCCTTGTCACTAGTCCCAGACACTCGTTGAATTTCTTGAAAAAGGGAAGGAGGTGTAAACAGATTGTCTTTAATGTGATGAACTTGAGTTCCAAAACGCATACATTTTGTCTGCCCGCCCCCTGAACAGTGAACTAAGCCATAAATTGAATCTCTTTTTTCAGACATTATATTTTTTACAATTGGAATATAGGTTCGCGTTGGGCTTAGTAGCGCTTCTCCAACCAAAAGGGATGAGTTCGCTAAAGAGTCCTTTAGGCGAAATGGACCACAATAAACGAATTCTTTTTTAGTTAGGGGATCAAAAGTTTCAGGAAAATTTTCCCTATAATAAGGGGAAAGCATTTCATGACGGGCACTGGTTAATCCGTTACTACCAATTCCGCTATTTTCTGTTTGTTCATAGGTTGATTGTCCGGATGATGATAGCCCAACGATACTCAACCCTGAACAAATTTTTGCATTATCCACAATTTTATTTTTGGGTGCAATAGCTACAGCACATGAATCTACAGCAACCGTCCCGGTGAGATCTCCGACATCTGCCGTTTCCCCTCCCCCGCTTGTAATCTTTACCCCAAAATCTCTTAGAGTTTGAATGAATTCTTCCGTTCCTTCAATCAGTTGGGCTAGTGTTTCAGCGGGGAAGTTTCTTGCGTTCCGATTAACCGTGCTTGAAAGAACAATATGATCCCAAATACCGACGCAGGCAAGATCATCCAAATTCATTACGATACTATCCTGTGCAATGCCACGAAAAACTCGGGGATTACCTGTCTCTCTATACCATAGATATGCTAGAATCGATTTCGTACCAGCACCATCAGAATGTATGACATTACACAAATTTTCGTCTCCTGTAAGGGAATCGTCTGTAACTTTACAAAATGCACCGGGAAAGCATCCACGATCAAGTTTATCAACCACTTGATGGACTTCTTCTTTGCTGGACGACACGCCTCTTTGATTATATCGATTATTTGAATCGTTGTTTGCCATGTTTGTGTAGTGCTTGTTTAAAATATTTGAAAAAAGTAATTTCTTAAAGTTTTTTTAATGCGTTCATGAAATGAGAGTTCAAATTTATAATAGTTTATCTAGGTTTTTAATAAAGTCCGAGGATTTTCTTTTGGAAAACGAAGTTGTTAATAATTTATTTTGGGAAGTACTGGTTGAGAGCAAAAAGAAGAAAAAGGTAAATCAATGGGCAGGTAATGTAATGAAAGAGGGAAAAATTGAATTGAGTGCCATTCGAACAGCCTCCAATTACCTTTTAATTTCAGCAGGATCTGTCTCCGCAGTTCAACATTTAACTAATTATGCAAAAAGAAAAAAATGGAATATAAAAGGAGTTTCTGGTCCGGCCAAATGTAGTTTATTCTTTTCCAAAGAGTGGCTTAATGGGTCTGATGATCAACCCGCGGGAAGAAAAAACTTTTCTATTTATGAAACAAGTGGTGCCACTCGTTATCTAAAAGATGAAAAACAATTTTTAATTAAGAGGGTCGGAAAAAATGAATGGCCCAAAGCACGGTTGTGGGCCATGCAATTTGCGATTGAATCAACCCCTAAATTGAACACTACTGCAATTGTTAATATGGCAAGAAACATGATGCAGACGGGCAACTTGTTCTTTTTTCAGAAACAAGGTTTTGGTAGTTGTGGAATGGCAGGTTTTGGAAGAAAAACTAAAAATTTTAAAGTTATTAATCTAGTTTACATTCCCAAAGAAGAAAGGGGTAAAAAGTACGCACAAAAAATGATTTCTAAAATATTATATGAAACAAAAGATATAAATTCTCACCAATACTTATTATTTAGTGATTATAAAAGAGAAGAAAATCTTTACGAAAAAGCGGGTTTTCAATTTAAATCAGAATATTGTGAAAGAATGTTTTATTAAATATAGGTAGTATTTTATTTCTGAACTTTTAAGTTTTTATTACCGTCTTGAAAAGTAATTTTAACTATATCATTTTCTTTTAGTTTTCCTACTCGATCAATCACACTTCCATCTAAATTTTCAATATATGAAAATCCTCGTTTTAAGACGGATTTTAAACTATTACTTTCCAGCCTAGAACCAAGGGATTTTACTTTGTATCGATTGTGAGTAATTGAATGCTCAACCACTCGGTTCATTCTTTGAGAGAATTCATCTAAATATTGATGATAATTTTCCATTTTGGATTTTGGAGATTGGTTCATTAATTGTGCTTCCAAAAAATGTAACTTATCCTTTAGTTGTGCTATTGAGAATTTGGGAATTTCGATAAGCCTGGAATAAAAATTATTAATTTGATCTTTAACTTTAGTATGCTGACTGCTTATCCATTCTGCGGCAGCAGAGGGAGTCTCCGCTCGAAAATCAGAGGCAAAGTCAGTAAGTACAAAATCAGTTTGGTGCCCGACTGCAGATATAATTGGAATATTACAATTTGAAACTTCTCGGACAAGAGACTCATCGTTAAATGCCCATAGGTCTTCTATGGACCCCCCTCCCCTTGCAAGAACAATAAGATCGAAGTGACCGAGTTTAGTAATTGATTTTAAGCCATCTAATAACTCTTTGGGCGCTTTCATACCCTGAACAGAAGAGGAAAAGATTGAAACCTCTCCTGTCCAATTCCTTCTTTTTAAAATGCTTAAAAAATCCTGTAATGCGGCACCCTTGACTGAAGTAATTACGGCAACTTTTCGTACAAACTGAGGTAGGTCTTTTTTTCGTTCTGAGTCAAATAGTCCTTCTTTTAAAAGTTTCTCCTTTAAGCGATCAAATTGAAGACGAAGACTGCCAGTACCATCCTGCATTAAATGCTTAACCCGAAATTGATAATCACCCCGAGGTTCATATACATTGACGTTCCCAAAAGCTACACATTCATCTCCCTCTTCTGGGGTGTATCCTAAATGGGAGAAATCTCCCTTGAAAAGAACAGACTTAATTTGGCTGGTTGAATCTTTAAGAACAAAATACCTGTGCCCACTGGGTTGAACTCTTAGATTTGAAATTTCTCCTCGAATCCAAAGCGGAGGGAACCTGGTTTCAAGCAAACTTTTAATTTCTCTTGTTAGTTGGCTAACCGTTAAAATTTCAGATGAATCTTGTATCGTATCGAATAGGTCAGTTTGCATGTTGTTTTCTTTTTGAAAGTATTCGACCAACTAAAATCATAATGATTAGAATAGAAATCCCACCCCAAATATATTTCCAACTCCCACCAAATATTCCAGCAGATGCTAGAACAAAACCACAATCTGTAATAGAAATTATAGGAGTCGAAATTAAAATATATTTCACAAAAGGCATTTTTAAAAGCCCCAACCCATAATTGGTGAATATAAAAGGTATGCCCGGGGTTAACCTAAGAATTATAGCCCATTGGTTTAGGTTTTGTGAAGGAAGTTCCGGTATTTCATATTTAAATACTTTTAGTAGTCTATTAACAATTTTGCGTCCAGGTCCGTAGGCAAACCAATAGGTCCATATTAAGTTAATTGTTAATGCTAGAACACTGTACAAACATGCTTGCGCTACCCCAAATTCAGTTCCCCAAATTCCAGCCAAAAGGAGAAGAGGTGCGCATGGTAAAATAAAACCAGGTAAAATTGCGATTGATACAAAAAGCCAGAATCCATTAAGAAGTAAAAAGTTACGAAATAACTGCCAATAGTTTTCAATTATTTCTATATATTCATCGCCACCAATTAAAATAATGCTTCCATAAAGAAGACCTAATAAAGAAAAAATGATTATAATAAAACTAAGAACCCAAAAGAACTTGTTTTGTGAAGATTTCAAAAACTTAAAATTTAAATTACAATCTATTGATTGTCGGGCAAAATTAAAACGGGAATGTCAGTATCATTATTTTGGATTCCTCGGTTCCATTCTTGTAATGGAGGATTCGTGGATGGGGATTCGTGAAGCTTTTGGTAAAAGCGATATGAATTAAAGATTGGCAATGCGAGAAAAGCTAAAACACAAACAATTAAGAAAAGAATGATCAGTTCAAATTTTGAGAAGCTTTTATTTTTGGAATTCATTCAAATAATTATGTGTCTTGAGTAAGATTACCTACCAAAAATCCAAAAAAGGATACCTGGCAAGGCAATACCAATTAAGGAAAATAATCCTAAGATAAGTTGAGCCCTAAAAGCCTTTTTTTGATTTTCCGGTGTGAGTGGTGAAGGGGGTTGGCCCCAGTCATCATCTTTTGAGTCTTGCTCTTTAAATCCAATTTCCATCAATGGTTACTTTGTAATACTAATTTTCATTCGATCAACCATAATTATGTTTCAGCAAATAACAATAATAGGATCCGGTTTACTGGGAGCATCCCTAGGTATGGCTGTAAGCAAGAGTGGGCTTGCTCAAAATATTAAAGTGTGGGCCAGGCGAGAAGAAACATTATCTCACTGTAATGCCCAAGATTGGTGTACTTATACTGAAAGCGATTTGGAGAAATCAGTAAAAGGAAGCGAGTTTGTAATCATTTGTACACCCGTGGGAAGTATTCCAGAAATTCTTAAAAGGATAATTTCGGTCTCCGATGAGGGAACAATCATAACGGATGTTGGAAGTGTTAAGTCAGAAATTTGCTATGTAGGCGATGAATGCACAAGAAATGCAAAAGCTGAATTTATAGGTTCTCATCCTATGGCAGGATCTGAAAACTCTGGTATGCAGTATGCAGATATTAATTTATTTAAGGAAAAACCCTGTATAGTCACTCCGACAAAAAAGTCAGCTAGAAACACCGTAGATAAAACAATGAAGTTTTGGTCAGAGTTAAATATGTGCGTCTATGAATTATTACCCGAAGAGCATGATGATGCGGTGTCTTACTTTAGTCATTTGCCCCATCTTATCTCTTCTTGCTTAGCACATAATCTGGAAAAAAAGCCAGAAACCTGGCGAAAGATTTCAGGAAATGGTATAAGGGATACAACTAGAATTGCAGCTGGCGATCCTGACCTTTGGAGACAAATATTTATGATGAATAAAGAAAAACTATTATTCGCGCTTGAGGATTGGGAGCAATCGCTTGTGAATTTTAAAGATATTATCAAAAATGATGATAATGAAAAAATATTATCATTCTTGAAAAAAGGTGCTAAGTTTAGAAAAGGCCTATAAGATATGAGTTGTGATTCATTAGATATTATACCATTTAAAAATAAAAATAAATTACAGGTAAATATTCCTGGCTCTAAAAGCATTTCAAATAGAGCACTTATCTTAGCTGTTCTGAATAATAAGCCAGTAAAATTAAATGGAATATTGAAAAGTGAAGATGTTGAAATAATGATTTCTTGTCTTCGAGAATTGGGAATTAAGATTGAGAATCAAGGGGATGGTGAGGCTTTATTGGTAAATGGAACTTCAGGAGTTATTCCTTCTCAAAAAGGAGACTTGAATGTCGGTAATGCAGGAACTGTTGCTCGTTTTTTAACGGCTTTGCTAGCTCTTCAGCAACGAGGTGAATTCACATTAGATGGTTCGGAAGCTATGCGAAAGCGCCCGATGAAGGGATTGATTGTTGCTCTTGAATCGCATGGTACAAAATTTGAATTTATTGATGATGAATATTGCTTTCCTTTTAAAATGATATGTAAAGGGATTACCTCTGATAATTGGGAGATTGATGCGAGTAATAGTAGTCAAATAATTTCAGCAATTTTACTAATTGCGCCTCTAATTAGTGGGAATACGCACATTAATTTAATAAATGGTACGGTATCGAGGCCATTTGTTAATATGACTTTAGAAATGATGAAAGAGTTTGCTCAGGAAATCTCTGGGAACCTTATTATTAGTGACGACCGTTATGAAATTCCATGTTTTCAATATCAGTTAACTCAAAATGAGTATCAAATTGAACCAGATGCTACTGCTGCAAGTTACTTTTTATCTCTTCCCATTGCAATTGGTGGTGATATTCATATAAATGGAATTCAGGATTGTAAATTACAGGGTGACATTGAATTTTGTAAGATTATATCCAAATGCGGGCTTTCACTATCAAAAACGGATAACGGTATTGAAGTGTCATTTATTGACCATATCAATGGAGGAAATTTTGATTTTAATGATATTTCAGATACTTTCCTTACCCTTGCTGCTTTATCTCCCCTACTTGATTCTCCTCTCAAAATTTATGGTATTGCTCATACCCGAAAACAGGAAACCGACCGTGTTTCTGGAATGGTAAACGAACTTCGTAAACTTGGATTAAATATTGAGGAGGAACATGATTCAATTTACATCATTCCACATTTAGATTTAAATAAATTTATTGAACAAAGACCCGTAGAAATTGAAACATATAAAGATCATCGTTTTGCTATGTCTTTTGCCATACTTGGTTCCCATGATTTATTTAAAGATCAACAACCATGGATTCGAGTATTAGATCCCCAATGTTGTTCCAAAACATTTCCTCGATTTTTTGATGTTCTCTCTAAATGCCGCTCTGAATCTCGATAATTTATGAAAAAGTTCACAATAATTGCAATTGATGGAGGAGCGGGAAGTGGTAAATCAACTACAGCAACGAATCTTTCCACAAAGCTTAATTTTCTTCATGTAGACACCGGTTCTCATTACCGATCTATAGCGTCCGTTTTAATTAATGAAAGTGTTGGTTTTAATCAGATTGATGAAAATTTAAATAAATTTAAATTAAGTTCTTCCGTTTCTGGTTCAAAATCCTTATTATTGATTAATGATAATTTGGTTCCTGAATCTATTTTAAGATCGGAAGAAGTAAATAATTCAGTCTCAAAATACGCTTCTATCTCTTCTGTACGAAATTTATTATTTGAATATCAAAGATCTCAAGTTGAACTTGCAAAAATGCATAATTTCAACGGCTTGGTGATGGAGGGTCGTGACATCGGTAGCATTATTTTACCCAATGCTGATTTAAAACTTTTTCTCCATGCTCCTGATTCAATTAGGCAAAATCGTCGATCTGGTGATGGAGAGAAGGACCAAATCTTACAAAGAGATCAAATGGATACTTCTAGGAAGGTAGCTCCTTTAGTTCAGAGTGTTGATTCAATTATGATTAATACTGGCGAACTATCTATTGAAGAGGTTTTCTCTCAAATATTATCCTTAATTAATGACTTGTGATTACTTTTACATATCGTATTGCCCAGTACTTATCCCTTTTTTACCTCAAAAGCTTTCATAGATTCGAAGTTAATGGTCTCGATAATATTCCTAATAAAGGTTCTTTTTTACTAGCTTCCAATCACTTAAGTTTTTTAGATCCACCTGCATTAGGTTGTAAAGTTAATCGTAATTTGCATTATTTTGCTCGAGACTCACTGTTTGTTGGGCCGTTAGGTTTTTTAATTCGACGCTTAAATTCAATTCCCGTTAATCGTGGTCAGTTAGATTTAGGTACTCTTAAGCATACTTTATCAGTTTTGAAATCTGGAGAACCTTTACTTGTTTTTCCCGAAGGAACTAGAAGCTTAGATGGTGACCTTGGACCTCCCAAAAAAGGTATTGGCCTTCTGATAGATAAAGCCAAATGTCCTGTGATACCTGCTCGCATTCGAGGATCGTTTGAAATTTTAGGAAAAGGAAAAGTTTTCCCCCGTTTAGGAAGAAAGCTTTCCATTACTTATGGTAAATTAATAACCTATGAAGATCTTAGCTCGGTTTGTTCTGAAAACAATAGACGAACCGAGATTTCAAATCTCATTATGGAAGCAATTCGCCAGATTTAAGATAACCTAAACTTTGAATATTCTTGAAATTGTTATAGCCAATTTGGGGTCATAAAATAGTTATTATCTCTGTATTACTTGGCGTTTTCAGAAACGTATGAATAACTTACAGGCATATCTGTTCTGCCTGTAAGTGCTAGGCAAGCTATGATTGGAAAATCCTGAAATACTCATATATTATCGGATAATAGATCAGTGATGCGAAAAATGGCGATTTACGCACGAGACTACTATTCCTTATTTTCAACTAGGATAATTAATACCCCAAGGCGTTTGTTTATGTGCAGATGCGATATGCTGTGCATTATTTACCAGAAGATTATCAAAATGATCGATTAATCTTTGGCGTGCGGTGTATTTGATGCCGAGCACATTATTCTTACTCTTATTTTAACTTAGATAAGGTATTAGATTATTAAAAATTCTTTCTTCAATGGTTTGTGTAAGGTCAGGAAAGGAAAATTTTTCTCCTGTTATTACTTCATATAAGTGAATATATCTTGCTGAAAGCTCGGTTACTAATTCTATGGGAGCATCAGGTAGCTTTTCGTCCTTGTAGGGGTCGCAGTGTTCTTTGAACCATAATCTAAGGAATTCTTTATCAATATTTTCCGGTTCCTTTTGATTAATCAGTCTTTCTTGGAAACTTTCCTCTATCCAATAGCGGCTTGAATCTGGTGTATGAATCTCATCGATAAGGGTAATTTCACCCTTTTCATCAAGTCCCATTTCGTATTTCGTATCTACGAGGATGAGTCCATGTTTGGATGATATTTCCTGCCCGCGGACGAATAAATCAATTGCTTTTTTGGATGCATATTCCCAATGCTCTTTTTCCATCCACCCTTCTGCAATAATTTCAGCAGGCGATATTGCCCTGTCATGCTCTTCTTCTTTCGTGGTCGGGGTAATAACCGGTTTCGGTAACTTTTGGTTTTTTACCATGCCATCCGGGAATTGAATTCCACAATATTCTCGGTTCCCTTCTTCATAAATCGTCCACAACGAAGTACTGGAACTACCAGTCACAAACCCGCGAACCACAAATTCGATCGGAAAGGGCGTACACTTTTTGGCAATGGTGACATTCGGATCTGGAAAATCAATCACATGATTAGGGATAATATCTTTCGTCTGTTCAAACCACCAAGCACCGGTTTGATTAAGTACTTGTCCCTTGAAGGGGATCGTTGCCAATATTCGGTCGAAAGCAGATTGCCTATCTGTTGTTATGAGAGCGAAAGCTTTTCCCAGGTCATATCTATCTCTAACTTTACCTTTAAAACAGGTACATTGTTCAAGGGAAGTGGAAGTTAGACAATTGGATAGACTGTTTGTAATTATGTCGCGATAATTATTTTTTGTTTTTAGTTGTTCGATCATTTCGAGAAAAATGAACTAAAGCAGTAAATGAGTTAAATTAGAATCCCAAACGAAAATTTCAGCACAACCGAATCTTATTTTCGTTTCATTGACTAGTAAGCTTTAGGTAATTAGTATTATGTAATTTCCATTCAATATTTAATTTATGACATCTGATATTACTTACGATCTTATTATTATTGGCGGTGGGCCCGCTGGTTACGCCGCTGCCATTCGGGCTGGGCAGCTTGGAAAAAAGGTAGTTTGCATCGAAATGGAGCGTGCTGGAGGTACTTGTTTAAACTGGGGTTGTATCCCTTCAAAGGCTCTTTTGAAAAGTGCCGAGTCTTTTCAGGCGGCACTGCATTCCGAGGTATTTGGATTTAGTTGTGAGGAGATAAAGGTTGATTTTGAAAAAGTGATGGGTCGATCACGAAAGGTTGCAAACCAAATGGGCGGTGGAATTGAATTTTTATTTAAGAAAAATAAGGTGGAATACATTGTTGGTAAGGGATTGGTCCATGCTGCTGGAATGGTAGAGATTACAGAAGGCGAGAAGGCTGGAACTTATTTGAAGGGAAGTAAGATAATGATTTCTACGGGTTGCAAGCCCAGAACTTTGCCTGAAATCGCAGTTGATGGAAAGAGAGTGATGACATCCCGGGAAGCTTTGGCAATGACTGAGCAGCCAAAGAGTATCGCGATTATGGGTGCAGGTGCAATTGGTGCAGAGTTTGCTTATTTTTTAAATGCCTTCGGTACAAAAGTGACACTGATTGAAATGTTGCCTAAAGTCTTACCGGTAGAGGATGCTGAAATTTCTGATGCTTTGCATAAATCATTTGCTGAACAGGGAATTGATTGTCGGGTTGGTACCCGTGTTGACTCGGTGGATGTTGGGGAAAATGGCGTTTCGCTTACATTGGGTAATGACGAGGGAAGTGAAAGCCTGGAGGTTGAATCCCTCTTGCTGGCAATCGGTGTAGTTCCTAATCTTGATGGTGCAGTTTCAGAAAAATTAAAACTGGATACTGTGAAAGGTTATCTGAAAGTAGACGAAAATTATGAAACTACAGAATCCGGAATTTATGCCACCGGCGATATTGTTGGACCTCCTTGGTTAGCTCATATTGCCACCTATCGTGCAATACAGGCTGTTAATGGAATGTTTGGTCATTCGCAACCAGTACCAGTTGATGCCTTTCCGGGTTGTACCTACTGTCAACCTCAGGTTGCCAGTATTGGTTTAACGGAGGAGAAGGCAAAAGAGGAAGGTATCGAATACAAAGTCGGTAAGTTTCCTTTTGCGGCATCCGGCAAAGCGGTGGCGGTGAATCATTCAGAGGGCTTTGTGAAGGTAATTGTGGGTAAGAAATACGGAGAGATTTTAGGGGCTCATATTATCGGATCAGATGCTACCGAGTTAATCACAGAGTATGGATTGGCAATGAAATTGGAAGCCACCGTAGACGAAATTCATGGAACGATTCACGCTCACCCGACTATGAGTGAAGCCTTGGCTGAGGCCGCTGCTGCCGCTCATGGGGAAGCGATTCATATTTAAATAAATTTTACCCTGAAGCTCCTTTTTTTGTTCCTTGCGATCCTCTCCCTAGGGGCGGAGACTGTAAAGAAACCAAAGACTCAAGCTAAGCGAGTGATGACTTGGGTTCCCCCTTACGCTACCAGCATATGTCTGGATCGATTGAATGATTCATTTGGGGATATGGGTATGAAAAATGGACTTACGCACTTGGGTCTTCAGTTCTGGCGTCCTGGAGAAAAGGGTAAAATTAAGTTAGTTGATAATTTTAAGCCAATCGATGATTCAACCATTATAAACTTCCGAAAATGGGGAAATGCCAATAATGTGCGGTTATTACTTTGCATTTATAATGGAACCCGGGAAGGTTGGAACTGGAATTTAGCCAAAAATGCATTCAGTTCTAATCGAAAAAAATTCATTCAAGCCTTAGTTTCTGAAACCGTGCGACTTAAGTTAGACGGGGTTGACATCGACTTTGAAGGTAAGGGGAAATGTGAGGATGATAAGAAGGCATTTGTTAAGTTTATTATGGAGCTATCCATTGCACTTAAGGCTAAGGGAAAGGAGCTTACGGTTGATAGCTTTGCATATAAATGGAATGCCCCAAACCAAGGTTGGTGGAAGTTGCTACTTCCATATGTTGATGCCCTTCATGTAATGGGTTATTCAGAAACCGGATCAAAATCAACGAGTTGGAGATCTTATGACTTCCTGAAAGCTGCCGCGGGAAAGTATTCCTCCAAACTTCTCATTGGAGTCCCCAGTCATACGAGCAAATGGGAGAAGGCTTCAGTTCAGGAGCACCTGGAATGGATCGCGATGGATCCTTCCGTTGGCCTTGCAATTTGGGATGCCCAACTGAAAGATTCCAAATGGAGAACTAAGGAAGTTTGGCAAACGATTTCAAGAATTAGGCAGGGAGCAGATTTGAATGGTACCCCCACTATTTCTTCTGAAAAGAATCAAGAGGTAAAATTGAAAAACTAATCAGCTTTCTCTGATGCTTTCATGAAAATGGTAATTTTATTTAAATTTAAATAAAAATTTATATAGGTTTAAAAAATGTGTTATTGATAGCCTGAAATAGCCTCATTTTTATATGAGCATTTTTTAAAGCCGATCCAATGGGCTTATGATTCCAAAAGGTTTTTTCATTACATGGGTATAGATTTGGGTAGTCTCCACGGAAGCATGGCCGAGAAGTTCCTGAACGGTTCGAATATCTGCCCCACCCTCAAGCATATGAGTGGCAAAACTGTGGCGGAGCACATGGGGTGTGACCCGTTTTTCGATACCCGCTTTTTTCGCTGTATTGCGCACTGCATTTTGATATGAATTTTCAAGTGCATGGTGCCGAAGGAGTTCCTCGCCTCGGGGATTCTTTACAAGTCGGCTATGAGGAAAAAGGTACTGCCAGCTAAGCTCTCTCCGAGCTACGCTGAACTTGCGAGCAAGTGCTTCGGTCATACTTGCCCCGGCAAATTCAGCTTTGATATCCTCGGCATGCAAAATTCTAGCTTGTTCGACTTGTAGTTGTAAAAAATCAACCAAAGAACTTGGTAGGACCGAGACCCGATCTTTATCTCCCTTGCCCCCTCGGACAGATAACTGACCGCGATCAAAATCTAAATCCTTAACCCGCAAGCGTAATAATTCGTTCAACCGTAAGCCTGCCCCATATTGCAAGCGACCCATTAAACGGAATTTAGTGGGAAGTAATTCCAATAGGCGTGTCACTTCCTTTTGGGATAAAACAACAGGCACCCTTATTCTCTTCTTTGCTCGGGTCGCCCCCCGGAAATCTACATTTGGTTGCTCTCTTACATAGCGGAAGAAAAACAACAGAGCATTAAAACACTGATTTTGCCCTGTTGGTGATATTTTTTTCTCTTCGGCCAAGTAGGTCAAAAACCTAACGACTTCCCCCGCTTCTGATTCCATTACTTCTCTTGGATGAAGAAATGCCTGGAAGCGACGCAACCAACCCATGTACGCTTTTTCGGTAGTGTAGGCAAGGTGGCGACGGCGGATACCGCTTCTCAATTTTGGCCCAGCGATATCACGAGCAGATATTTCCTGAAAAAACCATTTTAACGCATCTCCCCATTGCTTCTTTTGCCATTCATTTGGTCTCGCTGGTAAAACTGCTTCTCGCCAAAAAATCTTTCCATTTTCCCGATTGCTTGGTTCTCCCAGTCCCTTCTTTGCGCAATAACCAAAATACCATTTAATTGTAATCCACCACGCCTGCCTCTCTTCTGCATTCGCATTTGAATATTCTTTAAGTTGAACTTTTACCCACTCATGCATATGTCAAATAACTAATACATGATTTATTTCAATGTATAACAAGAAAATTATTTGATATATTTTAATTGGTGCGCAGCCAAGAAAAGCTTTAAAACTTTCAAACTGTAAACTCTAATAAAGATTGCTTGACGATAAAATTTAAGATTCATTACAAAATATGCATGATAAAAGTAACGAATAATATAAGTTGGGCGAGAGAAGTAAAATGAATAGTTATATCATTAAGTTTACAGTTATAATTTTAATCTGCTGTATTAACCAACTCGGGACAGAAGCAGCTCAACCGAAAGCAGACATCATTGTTTATGGAGATGCGGCCGTTGGTGTCGCTGCCGCGGTGCAAGCGGCACGGATGGAAAAATCCGTAATACTGATTTCCCAATACGGACATCTTGGAGGGATGAGCAGCAGTGGCCTCGGGTGGACGGACATCGGGAACTCCGAGATATTGGGAGGTATTTCCCGAGAATTTTACCATCGGCTCTACCGATACTATCAGAAATCCGATGCCTGGGTCCAACAGCGCAAAAATGAATTCCCAGAAAAAGGCCAAGGGGCTCCCGCTTTTGATAAGACGACCCAACTGGCTTCGGTTTTCGAGCCCAAGGTAGCCGAGATGATTTTCAAGCAACTGGCTGCAGAAGCCGGCGTCCGAATTATTGAGGGCCGCCTAAACCTGAAAAAGGGTGTCACCATGACCGGACCGAGCATCACCGGACTACTGCTTGAAGACGGCACCTATATCAAAGGAAAAATGTTCATTGATGCTTCTTATGAGGGCGATCTACTGGCGGCAGCGGACGTCACCTTTACAGTCGGTCGCGAGTCGAATGCGCAATACAAAGAACTGTCCAACGCGATCACCAGCCCAATTCACGGGAACAATCTGCGAAAAGGCATCGACCCCTATCTTGTCAAAGGTGATCTATCCAGCGAGTTGCTTTCGAGCGTCAATCAGTACGATGAAGCAGATGTCGGAAAAGCTGACCACCGACTGCAGGCCTTTTGTTACCGCATGTGCCTAACCAATGCACCTCAAAATCGGGTGATGGTGAGCAAACCGAATGGCTATAATGAAGCAGATTACGAAATTCTATTTCGGGCGATTGAAGCGGGTAAATCGACTGGCTTCTTCAAACTCTCCCCTATGCCGAACATGAAAACGGACTCTAACAACCTAGGCGGCATTTCAACCGACTACATTGGGATGAACTACAGCGACCTACCCCCGGATCACCCAGGTTACTGGGACTGGACTACATTGTCACACGAAGAACGCGAAGCTATCGCCGCAAAACACCGAGACTGGCAACTGGGAATGATCTGGACATTGCAGAACCACCCCCGTGTGCCTGAGGCCATCAAGAAAAAACACGCCGAATGGGGCCTTCCTAAAGATGAATTTTCGGATAATGACCACTGGCCATATAATCTGTACGTACGCGAAGGCCGACGAATGGTATCAGACTTCGTCATGACTGAGCACCAATGCCGTCAACACCCGGATTATCCTCAAGTGACAGACTCTATCGGAAGGGGCGCCTATACCATGGATTCCCACAATGTCCAACGCGTCATCTACAAAGGCCAATTGAAAAACGAAGGTGACATCCAACGAAGCCTTGGCGGAAAAGCTTATCCAATCTCATACCGGTCGATCATCCCAAGAAAAAGTGAATGCGAAAATCTGCTGATTCCATGGTGCCTTTCTGCCTCCCATATAGCCTTTGGATCGATTCGCATGGAGCCGGTTGGCATGATCCTGGGACAAAGTGCCGCCACTGCCGCATCCCATGCCCTCGAAGATGGCATCGCAGTTCAGGATGTCGATTACAACAAATTGAGAGAACGACTAATCAAAGATGGACAACAATTGTAGTGTAGCCCAACAAGTCGTTCCAAATAACGGCTAACGCCGCATCTGAACTCAAGCGTTCGCCAGAAAGAATGACTCAAATGATGCCAGCGATCGCAGCTGATTCCGCACTACGAACTCCGAATTAAGGTAAGATTACATCCAATGAATAAACGACTTATTACCTTCGTCCCTCTTGCCCTTCTGATCGCTGTCTCACTATCTGCTGGAGTCTTTCCTGATCGTGATGGCTTTGATCGATATGGCGGGTATCTCTCGATCAAGGGCGAAGCAACCGGAAGGTTTCATCTACAAGTCATCGAGGACCGCCACTTCCTGATAACGCCAGATGGCCATGGATTCCTGTCGGTCGGAGTGACCCACACCGGCGGCCTTTCCCGGCCGGATCAGTCGAAGCGCGACCATCTCCGCCAGAACCTCGATAACGATTGGGGAAAGGCGAATACGGAGCTGGTCTCCTATTTCCGCAAATGGGGCTACAACAGCCTTGGCTATGACTCGCATCCCAGCACCCGGAAGTTGCTACCTCACTTTGCCTCCTGTTACCCGACGAGCAAGGTCAGCGCATGGCAGGGTAAGCGGATTAGATTCCCGGATGTGTTCGGCGATAGTTGGAAGCAATCGGCCCGCAACGAACTTGAGCAGATGGCAAAGCAATTTCCAGATCATCCGAACCGTATCGGCATCTACTGGACAGACATGCCCGCCTGGGATCTCAAGCAAGCGAAGCGTGCTGCCGGGAAGACTTGGGTGGATGCCATCCGCGAACTGCCAGATGGTGCGCCCGGCAAAAGGCGTTACGAGCGGTTTCTCCGTGAGAACGGCGCAGACGCTTCTGACGAGGACTTCCTGTTGCTCATCGCCCGTGAGGTCTATTCCCACATCGGCCCCCTCACCAGGAAACTAGCTTCGAATACGTTGGTATTCGGAGAGCGCTACTCTGGTGCTGCCATGCCTTGGCGGGTCATCCAGGAAGCGCTGCCGTGGATCGATGTTCTATCCGTTCAGCCAGGCGGATCCTTGTTCTCTGAAACGGACTTTGAGCGGGCTTATCGAGAGACGAAGAAACCGGTGATGATCTGCGACCACCAAGTAAGTTTCAAAACGCCTGAACACTCCAATGTCATGTGGAAGACGTTGCCTGACATCGCCAGCGTTGGGAAGGCGCACGCTAAGTTCTTGCAGTACGGGTTCGCTACTCGTTACCTGATTGGATACAACCGCTGCCAATATATCGACCGTCATAAAGTCGACCCAAGGATCCTCAAGCAGGGGCTGCTTCAGGCTGATGGAACTCCGTATCAAGAGCTGGTGGAGACGGTGCAGCGAAACAACTGGCGGCTTCATCAGCGTTTTCTTGGAGCACAGGAGGGGCGAAAATAGGATTCGAACAAGCCGAACAAGCGCATGGAGAGCAACGACTGACCCGCCCCGACTTCGAATGATTCAGCGGAAACACAGCCCCAGTCCTGCATCGAGCGTGCGCTCCCGGTCAGCCGTGCCTCATGCTTGATGTTAGGAGAGTGCCTCAGTGAATAAGCCTGATCGTGGATTAGGTATTAAGATGTGAACCTCGAGGAATTTATTTAAATTTAAATAAATATTAAGTATTTGTTTCGAATCCTTTTCTTTGTTCGCGCTTCTGCCATTGGTTTGCTTCGTCATCACCAATAATTTGTTCCTTTTTCGGGTTCCACTTTAGTTTTTTTCCGAGTCGGATTGATATGTTGGCCAAGTGGCAAGTGGTCATGGCATTGTGGTGAGTATACACATCAGAAATCGGATCAGAGCGGTCTTTCATGCACTCAAAGAAGTTTTCCATATGATTGGTGGTCTTCTTGCCTTTGTAGACATCCAAGACGGTTTGGGCTGAAAGTGGTTTTTCCTTGAGTTCGTCGACCGAAGGTCCAGTTAACTTTCCACGTGACACAAATAAGTTTCCTTTAGTTCCTTCAAATAAAATACCATTTCCTTCCTTGGACTGGCTGACGATATTCATCTCCATCTTTTTTGGAAACATACACTTAATGTGAAAGTTGTGAGATGTGTTATAATGATCGTCTTTGGTAGGCATTCCATTTTTGAGAGGAATGGGATGTTCTCCAATGATGGGCTCCAAGGAAAGAACCCCCTGCCCCACTCCGTCCTGTTGCATAGCCCACTGGGCAATATCTACATGGTGAGCACCCCAGTCAGTCATTTTTCCTCCGGAGTATTCATACCACCAACGGAATTGGTAGTGGCAGCGTTCCTTAATGTAATCAACAAGAGGGGCTTGTCCGAGCCACATGTTCCAATCGATATTAGATGGCGGATCTGATTTTTTAAAAGGGCCGCCTTGTGGACCGCCACCAATATTACAGGTGACTTTTTTGATTTTACCAATTCTACCTTCACGGATAATTCCAATAGCGGTAAGAAATTTTTGGCCCATTTCACTTCGTTGTTGAGTACCTACTTGAAATACTCGTCCTGTTTCCTTGGTAACTTTACAAATTTGCTTACCTTCTTCAATGGTCAGAGTGAGGGGCTTTTCGCAGTAAACATCCTTTCCTGCCTGCATGGCATGGATAGCAATCCTGCTATGCCAATGATCAGTTGTACCAATGGTTACAAAATCTATGTCCTTGCGATCGAGAATTTTTCGATAATCCTCATAGCCTTTTGCTTTTCCCTGTGCCAATGATTTGTTAACTCGGTCTATACGCTGGGTGTCCAGATCGCACACGGCAACGATGTCAGAGAGTCGACGTGCACTGTTGGCGATTCCTGCCCCCCTGCCTCCTACTCCGATTGCACCGAACCGTAAGCGTTCATTAGCTGATTGCTGGGCTTTTCCAATGTAAGGAAAAGAAAGAGTAGATAAAATGGCACCGGAAGCGGAGTATTTAAGAAAAGATCTGCGATTTTGGTCAATTGATTTCATAAGAACGATTAATCTTTGAGTTTATTGATGGTTCAAGCTTTTAATCATGAAAAAAAGTTTTTTTAAATGGAGCCTTTATTAAAAGAAATGATGTTTTCGAAAGAAATTGATTTATAGTAACTGGTAACATTAGCTAATGGTTTGGAGATGAAGTTAATCAATATGAAAGCAATCATTTTAAATTCTTACGGGAAGACAGCTAATTTTGAGAAGGCAGAAATACCGTTGCCTAAAATTTTACCCAATCAAGTGCTGGTTCGGGTGGCTGCCTCTAGTGTTAATCCGGTAGACTGTAAAATAAAAAAGGGTTTGTTATCCGTGGGTCCCCCATTACCAGCGGTTCTTCATGGAGATATGTCAGGGGAAATTATGCAAATAGGTGAATCTGTTATAGAATTTAAAAAAGGCGATTTGGTCTATGGATGTGTTGGGGGCTTTGGAGACTTGCCGGGAGTATTAAGTGAATTTGTGGCAGTTGATTCTCAGCTTATTGCTTTGATCCCCAAAAATTTGACGATGGAGGAGGCAGCTAGTTTACCACTAGTCGGTATCACTGCTTGGAATGCTTTAGTAGACAGGGCAAATGTAAGGAAGGGGCAAAGAGTGCTTGTGCATGGCGCAGCAGGTGGAGTTGGCCATATTGGATTGCAATTGGCCAAAGCTTTAGCAGCTGAAGTCCATACCACTGCATCCTCCGATGCTAAGATCAAATTTGGAAAAGAGATTGGAGCGGATGTTCTTATAAATTATAAGAAAGAAAAAGTTGAGGATTACATTTCTACTCACACAAACGGTGAGGGTTATGATGTGGTCTTTGATACCGCTGGAGGAGAATGTTTGGACAATTCTTTTACTGCGGCAAAAATTGGTGGATCGGTAGTGTCTATTGCGGCAAGGGCCAAGCATGACTTAAGCCCAGTACATATAAAGTCTTTGACTCTGCATGTTGTTTTTATGCTATTACCCCTTCTTCGCGGAATGGGTCGAGCTCATCATGGCAATATTTTAAGGAAACTGGGGGAGTTGATTGAAGAGGGTCTTATTCAACCCAAGTTACATAATCGAAAATTTAATTTTGAAGAGGTAGAAGATGCACACCGTTGTTTTGAAGAGGATAAAATTATGGGAAAGATTTCATTGGTATCGAACTGGTGAAAGGGTCGATTTTTTTATGACATAAAGAAAGTTTGCCAAAACGATGTAAAATCTTCTATTATTATAATTCGTTCTTTTATATTTAGCCACTTACCGTATCCGAAGACAACCTAATGTAGGTTACCAACCGAGCACGAGAGCTGCTACGGTGGTACAAGGTCGATTTAACCGGGATGCGCGGTTTTGGCACAACCGAAAATAAGCACTCCTCTAGCTATCCTAGAGAAAGTGCGTTAACCGAAAGGAAAACGCTCCATGAAAACAAGTACATACAATGAATTTGAAGAATTAGCTCTTCGAATAGATAAAGAAAACCTGAATCACCACCTTTGGAATAATAATGGGACTTGGTGGATACATTACACCATATACCCGACTCCGGTAACAGCTGAGCGAATAAGGCAATCTTTGAAAACACGAATTTTATCGGAAGCTAGAAAACGAAGGGATGATGTGTTTCGTAAGCTACTTAATGCAACATCCAAGTTGGCTGCTTGATTTATTTAAATATTTCTTTGGGACTTGCTTCCCTGCCGGATGGGTTTAGAAACTGAAATTATGAACCCTGTTCAGATTTGTAGTTCTTTTCTTTTGTCTTTCATTATTTTGAATGCTCAACCCAAAGGATTTCTTTATGATGAATCGAGGGTCAGTAATTATGAATTACCAGATCCTTTGATTTGTCTTGATGGTACAAAGGTTGTGAATTCAAAATTATGGATAAATAAACGCCGCCCTGAAATCATAAATCTTTTTGAGCAAGAGGTATATGGTCAATCTCCTTTGAATACTGGACCGATAAGATTCGAGGTGTTGGAAGAAGTAAAAGGGGCTTTGGGCGGGAAAGCTATTCGCAAGCAAGTAATTATTCATTTGGGAAAAGGAGAGAAAGCACTTGCGGTCAATCTTCTTATATATTCACCTCAATTTGCGAAACAGCCTGCCCCTGGATTTCTAACGATTAATTTTCAGGGAAATCACACGGTTCTTCCAGAATCTAGTATCCGTATACCAACTAGTTGGGTTCGTAATCGTAATGGAATAAAAGATAACCGGGCAAAAGAAAAAGATAGGGGGATATCTGCATCTCGATGGGCCATTGATGAAATTATCAAGCGAGGCTATGCATTTGCGACCGTTTATTATGGAGATATCGATCCGGATTTTCATGATGGTTTTAATAATGGACCCCAAGCTCTATTTCCACCGCAAGATCCGAGTGAACGAAAACCATCTGATTGGGCTTCGATTGCAGGATGGGCATGGGGATTGAGTCGTTGCTTGGATTACCTGGAAAAAGATTCTCTGATAGATGGAAAAAGAATTGCGGTCATGGGGCATTCTCGTCTTGGGAAAACATCTCTTTGGGCAGGAGCAACTGATGAACGTTTCGCTATGGTGATTTCTAATAACTCGGGTTGTGGAGGTGCGGCAATTAGCAGACGTCGTTTTGGTGAAACCGTAAAGAGAATCAACACTTCGTTCCCTCATTGGTTTTGTGATAATTATAAGAAATATAACGACAATGAAGAAAATTGCCCCGTCGATCAGCACATGCTTATAGCACTTTCCGCACCCCGACCAGTTTACATAGCTTCAGCGGAGGAGGATCGTTGGGCGGATCCTACTGGAGAATTCCTTTCGTCCTTGCATGCAGAGCCAGTTTACAAATTATTTGGTTATGGTTTCGGAGCAACGAGGAAACCACCTGCTAACCAACCCGTGCATGGAAGAATTGGTTATCATGTAAGAAAGGGTAAGCATGATGTGACTGCTTATGATTGGGAGCAATATCTTGATTTTGCCGATAAGTATTTAAAATGATCTCTTTTTCTGTACAGTCCATTTTTGCTTGGCTTACTTACTTACTTTTAATGGTTTCGATACCAGCTGCACAGCAACCAATTGAAACGATAGGGTTTGGCTCATGTCTCAAGCAAACTCGTCCACAGCCAATTTGGGAAAGTGTTTTAGAAAAAAGGCCAGATGTTTTCATTCTTCTCGGTGACAACATTTATGGGGACACCCAGGATATGAAAAAACTCAAAAGTAAATGGAATGATTTTTCATCGATATCCGGTTTCAAGAAACTTCGTCAAAATTGCCGCCTATTTGCCGTATGGGATGATCATGACTACGGCGAAAATGATGCCGGGATCGAATTTCCTAAAAAAGTAGAATCGCAAAAAATCTTCTTGGATTTTCTGCATGAGCCGAAAGATTCTGAAAGACGCAAAACTCCAGGTACTTATGATAGTGTAATCATCGGTCCGCCAGGAAAACGTATACAATTTATTTTGCTAGATACCCGCTATTTTCGAACACCATTAAAAAGGCCTGATAAAAGAGAAAACGGGAAAGGACCCTATGTACCTAATGAATCTAAGGAAGCTAAAATCCTCGGAGATATTCAGTGGACATGGCTAGAGGAGGTCCTTAGTGAACCGGCAGAGATAAGAATTATTGCCAGTAGCATACAATTGGTTTCAACAACGCATGGTTGGGAAACCTGGGGAAACTTTCCAAATGAACGAAAACGTTTCATTAACTTACTCAAAGAAAAAAAGACAAAAGGAACGATCATTTTAAGTGGTGATAGGCATTCGGCTGAGATTTCAAAACTTGAAGGTGCTCTCCCCTACCCCCTATATGACATAACATCAAGTGCGATGAACCAAAGGCAAAGGCCTAAATTCGAAGAAAATATTCACCGGTTGGGAAATCGTTATTTTGAAGAGAATTTTGGACTATTGAAGATAGAATGGCTACCCAACGGTCCTAAAGTTAGCGCTAGTATAAGAGATATAACAGGGAATACTGTAATGGAATACGAGCTAGGAATATTTTAAAAGTAAATAAATAGGATTATTGGTAGATACTGGGATCAGTTCCCAGGCATCCATGAATACGGCTAATCGCATCTTTTTTGTCATTTAGTTTTGAAAAAGCATCTTTTGAGAAATCGAGTCTTTTTTGAATGCTCAATCTTTCTGAAGCTTCCCGATTGACATGATCTTTGAGGAATTCTTCCAAATAATTGATTCTTTTAGACCAGTAGTCCCTAGTAACCTCAATTCTTGTCGCTAGACGTTCGTTGTACCAATCACTAGAAAGAATCGATTCAGGATTAAAAAGATCTCGAAATTCTTGATCGAGTAAGCCCTTGTTCTCCCAATTACCTTTTGCCATAATTTCCAAGAGTGCTCTTAGGGGTGGGCATGCTTTTTCTGCACAACCATCGTTAAAGTATCTTTCTGCTACAATTTGACCTGTTTCCACAAGGTTTTTAATACTGTCCGCATATTGTTCTCCGTCTTGTAATTCTGGCCTGAGCATATCTTCAGGAAAGACTGATACTGGATCGGTAAAGATTCGACCAAGAAACTCATGAGCAAATCGTCTCGTAATTCGATAACCAAGATACTCGGTAGGTAATTTCTCTCCGTTTAGTTCGAAGGCAGGAACTTTTTCAAGAAGACCTTTTGTAATCATTTCCTGTGGATCATTTTCGTAATCTCTCAGCCTGCTCCATATTTCTGGAATCAAGAGGCTTACATCATGGGAGACCTTATATTTAGGACCAATATAACCAGCAGATGTAACAAAAGCACCTTGCCCAGTAGAAGCGTAGGAAACTAGGGCAGCGTTCAAGTCATGGATAGGAAGGAGAGCATTGAAAGGTGCTTTGGTAAGGGCTCCTTCCGAACCTGCCCCTGTAGTGGATGGTGATTTTCCGGTGACTGAAACAATAAAATCGATAAATAACTCTGGTAATTCCAAATAATGTATAGGTGCAAAGCAACAGAGAGGTCGGACTTTACCCTTTTCTTCGGCTGGATTGTTTCGTCGGCCCGGCAAAACAGACCTTACTGGATAAAGGACCGAGGAATCGTGACTCAATTTTCTTCTAAGCCTAGTGCCTTCGATTGCTAAGTGCACTGATTTAGGATTAAATAAATCTGGGCGAGTTTGCAAATACCGAGGGTTTTTAGTGGGCTTACCATCGACAATTCGTGGATTAGCCGATGAAACAAATTGACTTTCATCTCCAGACTTTTCGGCCGCATACTCTA
This sequence comes from uncultured Opitutia bacterium, assembly GCA_963934295.1. Lineage (GTDB taxonomy): Bacteria > Verrucomicrobiota > Verrucomicrobiia > Opitutales > Seribacteraceae > Seribacter. Next base: position 81,709 of record CAWVXY010000001.1, on the reverse strand, counting down.
TAAGTTTCTGCATTGGTTCCGTATAATTTTCAAAAGTCAGTGTCTGAGCCATTTGTTGTTGGGCTTCATCTCCATTTAAGCATTCAAAATTACTGATAAAATTACCTGGTCTCGAAAGATCTTTCTCCGTTTGCTTGTCGAAACCACGATGAATGGCGTCATCTGGTCTTTGAAATAGACGGTATTCACAATTATGAACGAATTTGGCAGATTCCTTAAAAGTACCAGGACCAATTTCCTTAAGCAGGCTCAAAGGAGCAACAGTGGAAACAGTAATATCATCTTCAGCTAATATTTTCTCCGCAGGTATAAAATCTTTTCGAAGAGCAAAAAGTCGCCAGGAACCATTTTCATCAAATCCCACCCGTAAAAGTCTGGTAATTAGTTTTTCACCCTTGAACCTAAGTTCATTAGCTGGTTGTCCGTTTACCGAATCTACGCTGAAGTATTTTTCCCAATCTGCTCCCCATTCTTCAAGGTATCTTCGCTTAATAATCAGAACTAAGTCTTTCACTCGCTGAGGAATTGATTCTAACCAAGAATTAAATTCATCAGTGTAGAGAGAACTAGAAGGTGTGAGGAGTTTAATCACAGATCCCAAGGATCGGTTAGAATCGAGAACCTTTCTGTTTCGAATATTGCTTTTTTCCGGGTTTAGAAATCTTTTGGAATAATCTTTATCAATTACCTCCTTTGCCAATTTCATATCTCCTTCCCAATCGGCTATAAAAACAGGCCCGCAGACAATAGCATCTGTTAATGGTTTCGATATTTCGGATTTTCCTCCTCCTGAAACAGTGCAAGGCTTATGGCAAAGAAAACCCTCGCCAACGGTACCAACTAATTTCCATGGACCATCATTTTCAGTTCTTTTCATTTCTACCTTGTAGCCTGAAGGTAAAATATATGAATTCTCGGGAATTAATGCTAAGGTTTTGGCATCCTTCTGGAAAGTCCATGAAATCTTCTGATCTCTGAGACTAAATTTGGCATTTTCCGGCAAAAAGAATATCGATGGGAATAATGGATCACAATAAACTCCCTCAGGCACATTATTTTCTGTTATTCCGAGTGATTTGATCGTGTCTTTAAAGGTGTGAGGTGTCTTAGGTAGAATCTCTAGTGGATCAAATTGTTCGCCTAAATCATAACTGGGGAAGACAACTGCTCCACCTGCATGTTCCTCTTCGGATAAACCAGATAAATTAGCGGCAAAACTGATTTGTGTCTTAACTTCCTTTTTACAGTAGCCAAAATAATTATCGGCTATAACCGTAACAACCAGGCCCGATGTGTCGCGAAACGTAAGCTTGAAGGCTCCCCCATCGTTGTAAAGCTCTTCGGGGTTATTTTCATAATACATCCCATCCCGAATCTCTCTCTCTGTAGCATCAGCTTTAGAAGGAAGGTTGAGAATTTGTTTTGGTGTTCCAGCTAGATGTGGAGCCACAATTACACAACCTGTGTGCCCGGTCCAATTCTCGATGTCTAAACCAGCGTCATTTTCAGCTAAGAACGGATCGCCTCCGTTGCCAAAAATACTTTCCACAAAATCAAGATTTGCAACACATCCTCCAGGAGCAAAAAACCGAACTTCCATAGATTTTTCGCGAATATATCCCTCAACTGCTGGACATACAACTGGTCTTAAAAGAAGCGATACCCAGCATTTTGCAGGATCATCTTCATTAGATGAAAAAGGAAAAACCATATCTTGGGGCGGAGGATTGAGGGCCAGACGAAGTAATTCCTTTGCCGCATTTAACGGAACCACCTTCTTGTCATCTGCGGCTGGTAGACCTACATCTGCAACATGAAAGACTCCAGAGGTTGTTCGGCGATCGCTTGAGGGGTTGTGTAGGACGCCCTGTGCAATTCGTCTAGATTCCATGATAGATGAAGAAAAATTATAGCCGTCCCGAGGCAATGATGTGATTCGTGCTAACCCATGGCGGTCTAAAACAAAAGATTCTGTCGGAAGGCTAGGCCGGTCAGTTCCAAGAATTCGAGAAAGGAAATCCTGGATCCGTCTGTCAGCAGGACAAAGGTAACCTCGCAAGAGTCTAACTTTTTCACGGTATTCCTTCACTAAGGATCCACTGAGTCGCAGTGTTGGGTTGTCAGATTGGTCACCTACGGTGGGGAGTCCCAGGGTAGCGAGTTTAAGATTAGTGTAATTGACTAATTCTTGATAGTGAGGTGAGCCTAAATCATATCCTTCACCAATACCTAGTTGTTTAGATTTTTCTTCGGGAAATACAGTTTTCATAATTAGTGGTATGTTAGTAGTAAGATTAAAGAACAACCCGTGCCTAATTCATAAAAAGTAGCAAAAAAGGGCAAATTTTACCACATTTTTAAATATTGAAACCCGATTTTAAGAACGAAATCAAATTATGAGAATAAAAGATTAACAAGTTGGATCTGTAAATTTTTATATACAATGCTTGAACAAAGTAATTAATCGTGCGATAAAAGAACTTTAAGGGCCCTTAGCTCAGTTGGTTAGAGCATGCGACTCATAATCGCCAGGTCGTCGGTTCGAGCCCGACAGGGCCCACCATTTAGTAAATTCTAAGCTATTTATTCAAACTCTGTATTTGAATCTTCAATTGGTATTTTAATATCCATCCATTTATCAGACCATTTAAAAAATTCAGAGAACTCGACTATATGAATTCGTTCCGAAATTTCGGCTATTCGTGCTTCAGTTAATTTGAGTAATTGGGTATATTCTCCCAGCTCTTTTTTATTTTGATTTAATATACGATTAACTTCTAATTCCCGCTCCTGTACTAGCTTTGAATGTTCTTCACGAGGATCGGGCTTGGTTATTTTTACTACCGGTTGTTCAAAAATATTCTCATCTTCTCTTTCATTTGAATCTAGTGATTCATTCTGACCACTATCTGCAAAGGGATCGGTAGTTTGAGCTGCTATGGTAACGGGTTGTTCAACAGGTTCTTTCTTAATGGTATCTAGGAGAGCCTCATCTAATTCAGGAATTTCTTTGGGCAGTGGTATAGCATCGGGTTTTGTAAGACAAGGTTCATTGGGGCGTGCATATGAATTTGTGAAACAGAGCACTTCATCATTGCTCAATTTCTTATTCGAAAGAAATTTGATACATGAGTGAGCAAACATTTTTAATGCCTCTGTAGCATTGTAAGCCATAAAATATTTTTCGACAGGTAAATCCTGATCGAGAGTATAATTAACTTTAAATTCAATAAGATCGGGTTCGCGTTCTAATTTTTTACTCATTGGGCAATGATGATTAAAAGGAATTTCAGTCGGGCACGGAAATTGAAGATCCTTATGATTAATATCAACACAGCATATTTTTAATTTAGCAAGAAATATATTAAAATAAATTTCTTATGCTTATAATTTATAAGAAATATGAACATTAATATAACCTAATAACCATAGGGAGAAATATCCCTGAATTATAAAATTCTTACAGGGATTTTTTCCGAGCGATTTTTTTGGCCATTTCGAAACGGGCAACAGCTTCTAATTGTTCAATTTGAGCCCGCTCAAGGTTACTTTTCTTACCTTCTTCTAAAGATTTTTTTGCTTTCTGTATAGCCTCGTCAATTGCCGATTCATCTTCTTCACTTACATCAATCGCTTGATCAGTTATGATAGAAACTTTGTCACCGTAGACTTCTACAAAGCCCGATCCAATGGCTAGGTAGTTAATTTCACCATCATGTTCAATTTTAAGATCACCCGGGATTACTCTATCAATGATCGGAATATGCTTAGAAAGAATATCAATCTTTCCATTCAGAGTTGGTACCACAACACTTTTTACCTCCTTAGAAAAGGCAATTGAATCGGGCGTAACAATCTCAAGAACGAGTGACATTATATGAAAAGATTAAGATTTTTCCTGATTAATCACTCCGTCGATTCCGCCCTTCATGTAGAAATCATTTTCAGATACCTCATCCAATTCTCCATCAAGAATCATTTTAAATCCTTTAATCGTATCTTTAACGGAAACATATTGACCAGAAACCCCTGTAAAAACCTCAGCAACATGAAAGGGTTGCGATAAAAACTTTTGAATTTTCCGAGCTCGAAAAACAGTTTGTTTTTGTTGGGGTGATAATTCATCCAAACCAAGGATTGCTATAATATCTTGTAGATCTTTGTAAGACTGTAGAACTTCTTGTACGCCACGGGCCACTTTGAAATGTTCTTCACCAACGATGTCAGGCGATAGAGCATTTGAAACGGATGCCAATGGATCAACTGCAGGATAAATTCCTAATTCAGCGATAGATCGTTCCAAAACGATTGTAGAATCAAGGTGGGCAAATGTATTCGCGGGAGCTGGGTCGGTAAGGTCATCAGCTGGAACATAAACAGCTTGGAATGAAGTGATAGAGCCCTTTTTTGTTGAAGTAATTCGCTCTTGAAGGATTCCCATTTCTTCAGACAGTGTAGGTTGATAACCAACTGCAGAAGGAGAGCGACCTAAAAGTGCTGATACTTCTGAACCTGCCTGCGAAAATCTGAAAATATTATCTACAAAAAGTAAAACATCTTGACCCATTTCATCCCGAAAATACTCGGCCATAGAAAGTCCTGATAAAGCGACTCTCATGCGAGCACCAGGTGGTTCATTCATTTGTCCATAAACTAAAGCCACTTTAGATTTTGAAATGTCATCCTGGTTGATGACTCCAGCTTCAGACATTTCCTGATAAAGATCATTACCTTCACGGGAGCGCTCCCCTACCCCAGCAAAAACGGAGTAACCACCATGTGCCTTAGCAATATTGTTGATCAATTCCATAATAACAACAGTTTTACCAACTCCTGCTCCACCAAAAGCACCAACCTTTCCACCTTTGATAAATGGGCAAATCAGATCGATCACTTTAATACCCGTTTCAAGAATATTAGCTTCTGTGTCTTGGTCCATCAATTCAGGAGCAGCACGATGAATAGGGCGAGTTTCCTCGTTTCCGCATTCACCTTTATTGTCAACGGTTTCTCCAATGACATTAAAGATCCGTCCAAGAACTTTTTCTCCGACAGGAACGCTTATGGGAGCACCAGTATTTAAAACATTTACTCCTCTAACTAATCCTTCAGTAGACGACATAGCAACGGAGCGAACCCGATTACCTCCGAGATGTTGTTGAGTCTCTAAGACTAATCTTTTCTCGCTATCAAATCCGGGAACTTCATAAGTTACCTCAAGTGCGTCATAGATTTTTGGAGTGGCACCTTCCGGGAATTCAGCATCCACAACGGCACCAATGACTTGAACAATTTTACCGACTTTAGAATTTTCGATATCCATTTTTATAATAAGGTAGAAGAATTATTGGGAAAAGGAAGCAGCCGAAATTTCAAGAATTTCCTGAGTAATCGCAGCCTGTCTTGCTCTGTTATATTGGAGTGTCAGGTCGTCTATTAGAGAACCCGCATTATCAGTAGCACTTTTCATCGCGACCATTCGGGCACTATGTTCAGAAGCTTGTGATTCGAGTACTAATTGAAAGATTTCCTGTTTTAGATAGAGAGATGCAAGCTCTGCAAGCACAGCATCTTTATTTTCAATTAAGATTTCACGGTCATCTTTTGGAGCAGGAGTGGAATCAGATTGAAAACGGGAATGAAGTTTTTCAACCATCGAATCTAAATCGTTTAGTGGAAACAGACGAATGGTTTCAGGTTCTTGCCTAAGGGTGTTAATAAATGAAGTATAGACAACCTCAATTGTGTCGATACTTCCTTCGTCATAACTCCTCAGCATGAATTCTACTATTTTTCGAACATCAGCAAAAGTAGGTTTATCTGGTATAGAAAAATCTGCTAGTAAATCTCTGCGTGTTCTAGATAGAAATTGCGAAGATCTTTTTCCAACTGCTACATACTTAGCTGAATTATCTATTTCGGAAACTGCTCTAAAAAGATTACCATTCAAACCACCGCATAAACCTTTGTCTGTTCCTATAACAAGAATTCCACGATGCTTAACGGGTCTTTCCATGAAGTATGATTGCGTAACTTCCTCGAATTCGTCTGCAATGGTTCCAATTATATCCGCAAGTAGCATGGCATAGGGTCTACCAGCTTTTGCAGAGTCTTGGGCTTTTTTCATTTTGGAGGTCGCCACCATCTGCATTGCACGAGTAATTTGGCGGGTGTTTTTAACCCCCTTGATCCTATTGCGTATATCTCGTGTATTGGCCATGAACGAAAAAAAATATTGAAATTAGGATTGGGTACGTTTCCAATCTTCCAAGGCAGAACGGAGTTTCTCTACTGTTCCATCTTCTAATTTTCCAGAAGTATAAATTTCATCACAGGCTTCTGCACCTTGAGTGTATAAATACTCTTTTAAGCTATCAACAGCTTCTGCAATTTTAGAAACTTCAATAGAATCAAAGAAATCATTTTGAATAGCCCACATTACTGCGGTTTGAACCTCAACTGGAACTGGATTAAATGCGGTTTGTTTGAAGATTTCGACAATTCGTGCACCTCGGTCCAATCTTGCCTTGGTAGCAGCATCAAGGTCGGATTCAAATTGTGAAAATGCTGCTAACTCACGAAACTGAGCCAATTCAAGTTTAACTTTTCCGGCAACTTTTTTATAAGCCTTGATTTGAGCTGCTGAACCAACCCGAGAGACAGATAATCCAACAGATACAGCTGGACGAATTCCTTTATTGAAAAGATCTGTCTCCAAGAAAATTTGTCCATCTGTTATAGAAATCACATTGGTTGGAATATAACCAGAAACATCACCCATTTGAGTTTCGATAATAGGAAGTGCTGTCAGAGATCCGTTCCCATTATCTTCATTGAGTCGAGCTGAGCGTTCGAGGAGACGCGAATGTAAATAAAACACATCTCCCGGATAAGCTTCTCGTCCGGAAGGACGTTTCAATATCAGAGAAATTTGTCTGTATGCAACGGCATGTTTTGAAAGATCATCATAAACAATGAGTGCATCCATACCATTTTCCATAAACCACTCCCCCATTGCACAACCAGCATAGGGTGCTAAATATTGGTTTGCTGGATTATCCGCAGCTGGGGCTGAAACAATGATAACATAATCCATTGCACCTGTTTCTTCCAATACCTTGATTGTTCGTGCAACATTAGAATTCTTTTGTCCAATCGCTACATAAACGCAATAAACAGCTCTAAAGTCAGGATCTCCTGATTCTTCACCCTTTTTGTTGATCTTTGCTTGATTGATAATGGTGTCTATGGCGATGGTCGTTTTGCCCGTTGACCGGTCACCAATGATCAGCTCTCTTTGCCCTCTACCGATTGGAATCATGGAGTCGACGGCCATAATACCAGTTTGTAATGGTTGAGTAACCGATTTACGCGGAATGATACCGGGTGCAATTCGTTCTACTGGGTAAGAAATATCTGAGTCAATGGGTCCCTTTTCGTCGATGGGTCTGCCCACTGCATCTACAACACGTCCTAAAAGGCCTTTTCCCACAGGGACTGACAAGAGTTTGCCAGTTGTTCTGACCTCATCACCTTCTTTAAGGGCACTTGTTTCACCAAGGATAACGCAACCAACCGAATCCTCTTCCAAATTAAGGGCAATTCCTAGAACATTGCCTGGGAACTCGACCATTTCATTATACATAACCTTGGAAAGTCCTTCAACCCGAGCAACACCATCTGCTAAAGTTGCGATGGTACCCACATTTGTACGGGTAGCATCTGTTGAGAGGTTTTCAATTTCCTTGCGAATTAAATCAGTAATGGAACTCATTGGATATTATCAGATTATGTAAGAGATTTTTTTAGTCTTGAAATTCTGCTTGATAAAGAATCTTCGTATACATCATCTCCAATACGAAGTTTAAATCCAGCAATAAGTGGTTCATTTTTTTCTAGAACGAGGTCTACTTTATTTCCCATTGCTTTAGGCAATTTTTCGGAAAGTATTTTAGATAAAGTACTATTTTCGTTCGTTGATGTTTCTAAAACACCTTGATAGGAATTAATTTTGCGTTTCATCAAGGTTAGGTAGTGTTTAAGAATGGGTAAGGATTTACTAACACCTTCTTTTCTTAATTCTGAGATTACTTCTTCAACCCTTTGCTGATCCGCTTTACCATCATCATTAAGGGATAAAAGAATCAAGCCCTTGGCAATTTTTAAAGCTTTAGAATCCTTGGACATCAGAAAATTAAATTAGTTTGATAATGAAATCTCTTTTGCAGCAGATTCAGAGAAACGAGATTTCTCTTCGTCTCCCAATTCTCGTTGGAGTACTTTACTGGTAGTTAAAATGACCAGCGAAGCAATTTCTTCACGAGCATCGTTCAAAACTCTTTGTCTTTCCAATTCCATTGCACTTCTAGCCTTCTCAACGATTTCCTCCGCTTGCTTACGGGCTTCTTCCTTTTGTGCTTCTATGTAGGATTTTGCTTGTTCCTGTGCTGTGGCAACCGTTTTTTTGGCCTCCAATGAAGCTTCTTGTAAAGTTTCATTCTGTTGCTTTTCTGTGGCTTCCAACTCCAATTTGATCTTCTCTGCGTTTTTTAAAGAATCAGCTATCTTTTTCTCACGCTCGTCGATTGTGAGAAGTATCTTTTTTAAAGCAAATTGCCAAATAACGAAGGCAACGATTACAAAATTAATTGCCTGAGCAATAAGAAGAGGCGTATCGACACCAAACTTTTCTACGATTCCTGTCGTTACGTCTGATAAACTTGCCAAGGCAATCATTTTGCAAAAGGTGGTTTAATGATTTTAAATTAAAGAAACAAGGAATAGAAAGCCACAGCTTCAGCAAGTGCCATCCCGATAATTGATTGTACGAGAATTGCACCAGATGCATCTGGGTTTCTTCCTACTGCCTCAGCTCCTTTCATTCCGACAATACCTACGCCGATTGCTGCTCCTAGGCAACCAAGACCGCCTTGAATGCTTCCGGTTATACCTTCGGGTGCGTTTTGAGTTATTTGTGCTGCTTGTTCAGTTGCTTGTGCTATTACTTCGATCATGATGTTAATTAATTATATTATTGATTTTGAACGCCCACACTCACGGATGGTCACGAACATAAATTTAATGGTGCTCTTCTTCATGGTTACAAATTAGCCCTATATAGACAGAGACGAGGAGCATAAAAACTAAAGCTTGGACTAGCCCGATTAAGACTTCCATGAAATAAAATGGAATAGATGCAGCTGCCATTGTGAAAGTAGAATTTCCTAACCCAAACATGCTGTGCAGAAGACTTTCTCCTCCATAAACATTACCAAAAAGTCGAAATGTTAATGATACTGGACGAAACAGTACAGATAGTACTTCAATGAATCCTACTGCGATAAACAAAACACCAAGGAGTCCAAATACTAAAAAGTGAGTTTGAGTTTTATCTGCTTTATTGCCGAACCAATCCTTGATGATAGCCTTCAAACCAGCATACTTAACTATAAAATAAACCCAACAAATGTTAGCAACTAGTGCTAAAGCTAATGTCATATTAAGGTCAGCATTTCCTGGGCGTATCAGTGGTTTAGTAACAATAAAATGACCATCTTTCCAAAAACCGTCTCCAATGGTTCCAACACCAGGGAGAAGACCACTCCAATTTTGAACGAGAATAAAAATAAAAAGACCGGAAAGTAGCCAAAAAGAAGGGATAAAAACTTTGCGACCTACAATTGGTTGTAAAACTGTTCTTATAGATTCAATTATAGTCTCAATAATCAATTGTCCTTTTGATGGAATCAAGGAAGTCTTACCAACAAGAAGTTTAACCAAGATAATTATGAATAATGAAACGACCCAACTTGTTACCATTGAATTGGTAATCGGTAATGTTCCGAACTTGGTTATTTCGTCTGAGGTGAGACTAACTCCACCGCCTGCTGCATTAGCATGAATGCAACTCAATAAAAGGACTAATACTGTAAAGGGAGTTTTCAATTTAAAAAAGGATCACTATAAGTTTTGTTTAACTTAGGTCAATGCGGATATTAAATATTACAAAAAATAATTACATTTAATGTAATTTAAGGCACATAACATAAAAGAATGATAGATGTTTAAGCTAGCACATAGAAGAGAAACTTATGATTTAATTGCCGATAAACTTGAAAAAGTTGGTAATAAATCCTGAAAATAACTTTGGTGTTCTAAAGGCCATTGTAGATTAGAAAGTATCCAATCTTCAGAATCTTCAAAGATAGATTTTGTCCAATTAAAATAATCTACATGGTCAGTTCTAAAGTATATTTGAGATTCCTTACATGTATGTGATTGTAGAAGTTTTAGGAAAGAATGTTGTATCAACCGTTTTTTATGATGTCTGTTTTTGGGCCAGGGGTCAGGAAAAAAAATAAATATTTTGGAGAATTTAATGTCAGCTGGTTTGAAGTTGATGAATTCATTAGCATCGGCTTTGAGAAAGAATAAATTTGAGAGATTGTTTAAATTTTTTTTATGGTTAGACTTTTCTATTCTTTTTGTATTTAAATCAACTCCAAGGCAAACTCGGTTAGGGTTTAACTGGGCATAAGCGTTTAGCCAATGTCCGTGCCCGCAACCTATCTCAAAATCTATGTTATTTGGATTAGTTTTTGTAATAGAGCTTAAATTTTTATGGTTAAAAAAATTTAACACCCTATCTTCGCGTATTTTTTTATCTGAATTTTCTTTTAAAAAAATATCCGCCATTTTTATTTTCTTATCTTTGATAGAAGAATCATTAATACAGAAATATCGGAGGGATTAACACCGGATATTCTATTCGCTTGTGCAAGAGTTTCAGGCCGTATTAAGGAAAGTTTTTCACCACTCTCTTTTCTAAGCCCAGGAATATTTTCGTAGGAAAATAATTTGGGTATTTGTATATTTTCTAAAGACTCAAATTTTTTGATATTCTTAAGTTCACGTTTGAGATATCCCTCGTATTTAACACGATAGAGAATTTCAGATTTGGTTTCGTGATATAGATCATTAAACTCATCAGGCAAAAAATCGGTATCCCCTCCCCTTTTTAATTCTTCAGAAATTGTTGAACCATTTGACATTCGTAATTTGTTAAACTTTTCGATCCATGACTGGATCGTTTGGAACTTCTGTTCAATAGCACTTAACCTGGTATTAGATATTAAAGAAGTATTTTTTAACTTTGAAATGTAACGTATTTCTGAACTTCCATGGTTAAATAACAATCTATATTCTGCCCTACTCGTGAACATTCTATAGGGTTCGGTGGTTCCTTTTGTCACTAAATCATCAATTAGCACACCAATATACCCTTCATCCCTGCGAAAGATGATTTGTTCTTCACCAAGTGCTTTTTTTGCACTGTTAATACCAGCAACTAATCCCTGCGCTGCCGCTTCTTCATACCCAGAAGTGCCGTTAATTTGACCCGCAAAAAAAAGTGACTCTACTTTTAAAGACTCTAGTGTTTGTGATAACTGAGTTGGAAGTGCATAATCATATTCAACTGCATATGCAGGTCTTATTATAATTGCATTCTCTAAACCGGGAATTGTATGAACAACATTATTTTGTACTTCGAACGGTAAACTAGTTGATAATCCATTGATGTACCACTCATCAGTATTTTTACCCTCAGGTTCCAAGTATATTTTATGACCATCCTTATCACCAAATCGAACAATTTTATCCTCAATGCTAGGGCAATATCGAGGACCTGTACCAGAGATATCACCTTTATAGAGAGGTGATAAATGTAGGTTATCGTTAATAATTTGAGCAGTTTCTTTGGTAGTCCTAGTAGTTCTACAATGGATTTGATTTAATGAGTTGTCGTTTTGTTCCACATGGAACCAACGTCCTTTTTGTTCCACATGGAACACTTCCTCTTCTGTTCGAGTATCGTAAAAAGCAAATTTGGTAGGATTTTCATCTCCGTATTGGGTTCCAGTTTTATCAAAATCAATTGACCTTCCCAGTAATCTAGGTGGAGTTCCTGTTTTGAAACGCTCAAGTGTGATCCCGGCATTTATAAAATCAGCAGATAGACCGGTAGCCACATGATCTCCTAATCTTCCTCCTGCTGATGTTTCTTGGCCTACATGCATGAGTGCTCGCAAAAATGTTCCTGTTGTTACAACAATACTTTTACCATAGAAACATAAACCTAAGTTTGTTTTAACACCAATACATTTATCTTTTTTGAATATTAATCCAATGACTAATGATTGAAAGATTGAAACTTTTGGATTTAGCTCCATTACATGCTTCATTCTAAGTTGATATGCCTTTTTATCGCATTGAGCTCTAGGTGCTTGAACGGCTGGTCCTTTTGACGAGTTTAATAATTTAAATTGAATCGCGGTATGGTCTGTGTTCAGTCCCATTTCGCCACCGAGTGCATCAATTTCTCGTACAATTTGGCCTTTAGCTTGCCCTCCGATTGCTGGGTTACAACTCATTTGAGCAATTGTATCTAAATTTCCAGTAAGCATTAGAACATCAGCACCGACTCTTGATGCAGCTAATGCTGCTTCGCAACCAGCGTGACCTCCGCCACACACTATAACGTCATATGGAAAATCTTTATTTGTTCTTAACCCGAGATTCATTTTCCGATACAGAAGTTTTTAAATAGTTCCGTAAGCATATCTTCATTATCTTTAATCCCAATAATAGAATTAATCTCTTGTAAAGAGAGTTTGAGTTCTTGAAGTATAATTTCCTCGTTCATGGTTTCAGTCACAAGTTGCCTAACTTCTTTAAGACTTTTATATGCTTTGTATAAATGATTGTGCTGTCTTTTATTTACAACTATATCATTGGTGTGATTGTTTTTATATTTTTGGTCTAAAAGAGATTGTATTTCTTTTTGTATTACTTCAGCACAATCTTGGTTTAATGTGGATGTTTGTATAGTACTAAAGTAATTGGGGAAATCTTCAATATTTAGCGACCTTGTCAGGTCGGATTTATTTTGTATGATAATTGTATCACGATCTTTACATTCATCTTTGATTTGTTCAAAGAAACTTGTAGGGTAGGGGAGAGATGAGTCCAAAATAAGTAAAATAATTTTCGAATCCTTTATAAGGTCTACGCTTTTTTGAATCCCTAATGCTTCGATATTATTATTAGAATTTCTGATCCCAGCAGTATCAAATATTTCTATGTTAAATCCATTAATTACAATTTCTTTGGATAGATAGTCCCTCGTTGTACCTGGTTCCCTATCAACTAATGCCCTGTCATCATAAAGTAACTTATTAAATATACTACTCTTACCAACATTAGGCGGTCCTATTAATGAAATTTTTATACCATTAGCAAGCAACCTACTAATATTTTCAGATTCTAGTAAGTTGCTTACAGTTAACATTATAGGGTCAATAATCTCTAATATTTTGTCTTTATGTTGATCTGAAATTTCATCTTCAGGAAAATCAATACTCGCTTCAAATCTTGCTTGTAAATTAAGAACTTTAGATTGAATTTCCATTAAGGTTTTACTCAGATTTCCTAATAAATGATTATTTGCAATTTCTAATTCAACTTCACTTTTTGCAGAAATTAGTTGTGCAACAGATTCAGCTTGTGAGAGGTCAATTTTACCATTAAGGAAAGCTCTTTTTGTATACTCCCCTGGAAGTGCAAGACGACATTTTCTTCTTAAAAGATCGTTTAATATTTGATCAGCAATTAATGGATTACCATGAAATGCAATCTCAATAATTTCCTCACCTGTATATGATTTTCCGTTATCAAAAAATACAAACAACACTTGGTCTATCAATTTGCCTTCAACTGAGACATAATTTCTTAAATTACTTCTCCTTGGGGTAGGGGAAGGTACCCTAAATATATCCTTACTTAATTTTCTACATAAATTACCGCTGATTCTTATTAGACCTATGGCAGACTCTCCTGCTTTTGTTGCAAGAGAAATTATCGTATCCTGCTCTATCACAATAGCTTAATATGTTACGAAGATTCATCTTCATTGTTTTGTGCAAGTACCGCCCCAACTGTAACTTCCACTTTATCTAAGATCGCAGTTGTGATCTCTGCCATTAATTTCGAATCTTCAGCGAGTGATTGTTTCGCGGCCTCTCTTCCTTGTCCAATTAAGTTACCATTATATGAAATCCACGCACCTTTTTTTGTTAATATTCCATGTTCAATTCCAAGATCAAGTACCGATCCCGTTCTCGAAATTCCTTCATCGTACATTATATCAAATTCACAGGCAGTAAATGGTGGTGCTACTTTATTTTTTACAATTTTAACTCTTGTACGGTTTCCTGTAACAGTCCCGTTTGCTTCTTTAATTTGTCCAATTCTTCTTATATCCATTCTGATTGAGCAGAAAAATTTTAGTGCTCTTCCACCAGGAGTAGTCTCTGGACTTCCAAACATTACCCCGATTTTTTCCCGAATTTGGTTTGTAAATATGCAGACACAATTTGTTTTGGAGATCGCAGCTGTTAGTCTTCTCATTGCTTGACTCATCATTCTAGCTTGTAGACCAACGGTAGTATCACCCATTTGGCCATCAAGTTCTTGTCTTGATACCAAAGCTGCTACTGAGTCTAGCACAATAACGTCAATTGCACCTGACCTTATAAGTGTTTCCGTAATATTTAATGCGTCTTCTCCACTTTCTGGTTGTGAAACCATTAAATTATCCAAATCGACACCAACTACTTTTGCATATCTTGGATCTAAAGCATGTTCAACATCAACAAAAACAGCATTACCCCCATTCCGTTGTGCTTCTGCAATAACACTCAGGCAAAATGTTGTTTTACCTGATGATTCAGGCCCGTATATTTCTACAATTCGTCCCCTAGGTAAACCACCAGCACCTAATGATAGGTCAACGGCGAGTGAACCCGTTGAGATTACAGATACATTCATTTTAGTTGCATCTCCTAGCCTCATTAAGGCTCCTTCTCCAAATTTTTTATTAATTCCTTGGAATGCTAATTCAAGATCGGGATTATTGTCTTTCTTTTTATCTGTTGTATTTTTTGCCATATAATAAATTGTTTAATTAATCACAATGAATCCTTGTTACTTAGAATCAAGCAGTTTCCTTGAAGTTTTGAAAAAATTGTCAAATTATCCCTTATTATTGTTTTAAAATGCGTCTATGATGCTTCCCATTGTTGTTTTTGGTAAAGATATTTCTCTATGAAGAGTAGGGGAGGGGAGGGGTATTACTAAATAGTTATGCTGATACTATTTATAATTATATCATGAAATATTCCTATGTTATTTGGGATTGGAATGGAACTATAGTCGACGATGCTCAACTCTGTGTTGATATCGTTAACAGACAACTTATAAATTATGATTTAAATGAAGTTACTTTAGATTATTATGTAAATAACTTTAGATTTCCTGTACGGTCATATTATAAAAGGATTGGTCTACCTACTGATACTTTAAATTATAGTAGGATAGCAGCATACTTTATAAATGAATACAGAAGACAATATAAATTCTGTAACATCCACCAAGGAGCAATCGACTGTTTTAACAAATTAAATATCTCTGGAATCAATCAATCTGTTTTATCTGCAAGCATGGAATCAGATCTTTATTCCTTTATTTTACACTTTAAGCTAAGTCATCAATTTACTCATTTTTCTGGAGTAACTGATATTTTTGCTGCTGGTAAATCAAACATTTCTATCAAACACTTAAAGAAGCTAAATTCAAATAATTTAAAAGTTTTATTAGTTGGCGATACATTGCATGACGCTGAAGTTGCACAAAAACTTGATGTTGATTGTTTGCTCTTCAGCGGAGGACACAATTCCCGAGAAATATTATCAGAATCAACCTATCAAATTGTTGATAGTTTTGACGAAATTTATCAATATATTCTCGATTGACCAAATATGGGCTTCCTATACATTTCCTTAACTTCATGAATCGAGTATTTATTAAGACATATGGCTGTCAGATGAATGAGAGGGACTCTGAAGCTGTAGCATATAAGTTACAGGAGCGGGGTTATGAAATTGTTAAAAAAGAAGAACATGCTGATGTTGTGCTTCTTAATACCTGCAGTGTCAGAGATCAAGCAGAACAAAAAGCAATTGGTAAAGCCGGTCATTTATCTAAACGAAAGAAAAAAAACCAAAAATTTATTTTTGGAATTATTGGCTGTATGGCTCAGAATCGTGGTAATGAGTTGTTTGATTTGCTTCCTGATTTAGACCTCGTAGTTGGAACCCAGAAATTTCATCATGTTCCAGAATATTTAGATAAAATTACTGGAGATCAACTTCCTAGGCCCAATTATATTCTTGATTTAGAGGAAGAAGAGTCTTCCCAAGAACAAATTTGTGAACATATTGATGACTCAAATGGGAAAGTTTCTGCTTTTGTTTCTATAATGCAGGGTTGTAACATGAAATGTTCTTTTTGCATTGTTCCTAAAACCAGAGGAAATGAAAGATATCGCAGCATAGATAGTATAGTACAGGAAACAGAGAAACTAGTAGAACGAGGCGTTCGTGAAGTAACTTTGCTAGGACAAATTGTTAATGCATATGGCCGAGGGTCTATACCCAGAATAGGTGGCAAATCACCCTTCGTCCAATTATTGGAGAGACTCAACGCAATTGAAGGCTTATATCGTATTCGATTTACTTCTCCTCATCCGACTAGCTTTGGAGAGGATTTAATCGAAAGTTATAAAAATTTATCTAAATTATGTGAGTATGCTCATTTACCTATGCAAAGTGGTTCTGACAAAATTTTAAAGTTAATGAATCGACCGTATTCTAGAAATCGTTTTTTAGAAATTACAAAAAAACTTCGTTCTTCGCATCCTGACATGAGGTTAAGTACAGATGTGATCCTTGGTTTTCCTGGTGAAAGCGATGATGATTATGCATTAACAAAATCAGCTTTTCAAGATGCAGGGTTCGAGATGGCTTTTATTTTCAAGTATAGCGAGAGATCAGGAACACCTGCGGTAAACTTAGGTGATTCTGTTCCAAAGCAAATTAAGGAAGACAGGAACCAAGATCTGCTCTCCTTGCTCAAAAGGCAATCTTATGCGTCTAATATATTGAGTCTTAATCGTAAATTTGAGGTACTTGTAGAGGGGCCAGCTAAACGTGGAGAAAAGATGATGATCGGTCGAACAAGATGTAATCGGCGAGTTGTATTTGAAGGAACGGAAGAAATGACGGGGAAACTTATGAATATTTTAATTAATGATGTTACAGCAACCACATTGATGGGAGAATTTTCAAAACATGAGCTTATTTAGTTTTACTCTCATTACATCGGGCGTTTTAGGTCTTCTTGGTCTATTTTTGACCTTCGAATCTTTTAAGGCGGAAAAATATATTCGTAAGTTTTTAAGATCACAGAAAGCTTCCATACTTCTCCTTGCTATTGGTTTATCTTGGTTTTTATTTCACCATGTCCAAAACCTAGGGGAAGCTGATTTTGGAGAGTATAAATTTATTATTGGGATAATTGGTGTGTTTATAGCAGTTTCTTCATATTTTTTTATAAATGATTTTTTAGCTGTACGAGCCTTGTGTATTATACTTCTCTTCTATTCTAGATTAGCACTTGATTCTGCTTTTTTACAAGAACCACAATCAAGGCTGTTTCTTGTTACGGTTATTTATTTTATCGTCCTTTGTGCTATTTATTTTGGGGCTTGGCCGTATCGTATGAGAGATTTCCTTAATTGGTTATATGATAATTCTAAACGCTCCATTCTGTTCGGGGTATCATTTATTGGTTACTCCCTAGTTTTGCTAGGAGTTGCTTTAAGTTATTAAGTGCAAATGAATGGAATTGCATTGGTAATTTCGGGACCCGCTGGGGTTGGTAAAACTACTTTATGTGATCGTCTTTTACTCGATTTTAACCCTATTTTGTGCCGAGTTATTACTGTAACAACAAGAAAACCCAGAAAAGACGAAGTTGATGGTAAAGATTACATTTTTAAAACAAACACAGAGTTTGATGACTTAAAAAGGAATAATTCATTCCTTGAATATGCTAAAGTTCATGATAATCAGTACGGAAGTCTCAATGAATCAGTCCTTCAACTTTTGGAGAAAAACCACGATGTCCTTCTGAATATCGATGTTCAGGGAGCAGCATCACTTAAGAAATTAGAATCCAATTTAGGGTATTTACAAGAAAGAATTCGGAGTATTTTTATTATGCCGGAAAGTATGAAAGATTTAAAAAATAGGTTAGAAAATAGAGGTCAGGATTCTGAGGAGGAAATACAAATACGATTAAAAACCGCAGCCAACGAAATTACGCTTAATAATCAATTTGATCACATTATACATTCAAAATCTAAAGATGAAGATTATGGTGCACTATTGAAAATCTATAAAAAACATTCAAAGTTTTATTGAATATTGTTGTTATGATTTTTGTTCAGGGCGGTCAGGGTTTAACCAATCAATATGGTAAAATTTACCCCGTTCCTCATCCGTTCTTTCGTAGGTATGTGCTCCGAAATAATCTCTTTGAGCCTGAAGAAGGTTTTGGGGAAGCCTTTCTGACCGGTAACCATCATAGTAGGATAGGGCAGACCCAAAAGTAGGAATCGAAATGCCGTTTTTTACGGCAAGACTGATTACTTTTCTCCAATTGGCCTGATATTTGTTAATAGATTCTTTGAAGTAATCATCTAAAAGTAAATTAGCTAGAGTTGGGTTTTTTTCGTAAGCGTCCGTGATTTTTTGCAAAAAAGCTGCCCTGATTATACATCCCCCTCTCCAAATTTTAGCGATTTCGCCAAAATTTAAGGACCAGTTATATTCCTTTTGTGCTTCCCTCATGAGTTGAAACCCTTGAGCATATGAACAAATTTTGGAACAGTAAAGGGCGTCACGGATTGCAGATATTAATTCTGTTTTTTCAGTACTGCAGATTTTGGGTTCAGGACCGGAAAGAATTTGTGCTGCAGAGACCCTTTCTTCCTTAACTGCACTAAGGCATCTTGCAAAAACTGCTTCGGATACAGTAGGTGCCGGAACACCCATATCAAGAGCATTAACTGAAGTCCATTTGCCAGTTCCTTTCTGACCCGCAGCGTCTAATACGATATCAACAAATGGTTTATTGGAACGAGGATCATTCTGTTTTAGAATATCGCCAGTAATTTCAATTAAAAAAGAATCCAACTCGCCTTCATTCCAATCGTTGAAAATATCGCCAATTTCAGATGGTTTTAATCCAACTACTGTGATCATCAAATGATATGCTTCGCATATCATTTGCATATCGCCATATTCAATACCGTTGTGAACCATTTTAACATAGTGTCCGGCTCCATCATTTCCAATGTAGGCAGAACAAGGTTCGCCTCCTACGATTGGATTTCCTGGGGTTGCCCCTTCCAAAGGTTTTCCATTAGAAGGATCAACTTTTGCAGATATTGAATCCCAGATTGGTTTAATTAAAGCCCACGCTTCAGGTGAACCACCCGGCATAAGCGAAGGCCCAAATCTTGCCCCTTCTTCTCCACCGCTAACTCCAGAACCAATAAAAAATAAACCCTGATCCTTAAGGTTTTTTTCTCTTGATATGGTATCAGTCCATTTTGCGTTCCCGCCATCTATAATAATGTCACCTTTTTCAAGTAGAGGAATTAACGATTCAATCACTGAGTCAGTAGGATTCCCAGCTTGAACCATTATTATAATTTTTCTGGGTCGCTCAAGTGAACTAATAAAAGATTCGAGATCTCCATAACCTGTCAAATTCGTAGTTTCAGACTGGTTTTTATTTAGAAAATCCTGCGTTTTAGAAAATGTTCTATTGAAGACGGAAATCTTGAAATTATGGTCAGCAATATTAAGGGCCAAATTTTGTCCCATGACCGCTAAGCCTATTAGTCCAATGTTTGATTTTGATTCTATCATAAAGATAAGATAATAGTGTCTCGAGATCTAATCGCGAGAAAAAACAAAACACTTATAACAATCAAAAAAATTTCTTTTAAAATTTAGTAAAATTTAAATAGGGGATGCTATAGGAAATTTTTCTTTAAATGGCAGAGCTTCTTTGTCAACTGCGTTAGGATTAGAAAAGATTCTTGTGGGATTTGTGTACAAAGGATTAATATTAAACTTCCGCATTAAAAGAAGCATATCTTGCGAGCTAGTTTGAATAGTTTTAACTGCCATCGTACTATTTGCCTTAACTGCTGCTTCATCATTAGTTTTTTTAATCGCAGCTTTAACCGCGATTGAAGATTTTAAATCAACAAGGTCGGCAACACTTTCATCATAACCCAATGCAAGAGATGCCCCGACTGTTGCTCCCTCTGTAGTGCCCTGATAAATGGCCTGTTTGATAATTAGTCCATCTTCTCCCGACTGAATACCCCCAGTTATAGCTCCGTAAGTAGATCCATAACTAACTGCCTCTGCGGCTGAAATAGTTTCAAAATCATATGTTCTTTTGTCAGGCATAGCTTCATTTTTAAGTCCGACTATTTGAAAAAGAGCTCCATGTGCTGCACCATGCGCAAGTGCTCGAGCAATCTCAATTTCAAATTCTTCGGTGACGCCTTTAGGTTTATCAACCATAGATAAATTATTAGCTGTAATTCCTCCAGAAGTAGCTCCTTGTGCAGAATGATTTATGATAGGTTGCATTATTGTGGGATAGTAAACCGCCAGACCAGTATTTCCAATCAATGATCCAAGTGCAGAACCACTAGCAACATCAAGAATCTCTCGACGCGTAGTTTTCATATTTGTGTCATCAATCTCTGGATTATTCTCAATGTATTTGCTGGCAGCGTTTATTGAACCATTTGCGCTTCCTTTTGCTGTAGCTTTGGCAAGAGCACTTCTTGAAAAAAGTTCCCATTCATCTTCGTAATTCCAAGTTTTATCAAGTACGCTTGCTAGTTGTGCACCCATTGCCGTTCCAAATGAAACAGATTCTGCTAACCGATTTAATTTTAAATTAAAACCTTTATCAAGAGATGATGAAATAGCCGAAAAAGCGATTTCTTGAGAGATTAATTCCGCGGCAGATTCAGGTAAAAGTAAATCACGATTTTCCTCTTTACTTGCAATATTATATACCGCACTAAGTGTTAATCCGGTTGAAAGAGCTTTTGTCGATTCATAAACAAATAAACTATTATCGCCTTCAAGTGTTGAAATAAATTCGATTGCGGCTTCCATTGTTCCAGATCCAAGTATTTCAGAATTAGTCTTAATATTTTCTTTCGATGCAATGTTGTTGGAATCTTTAAATAATCCATCTGCTAACCCTTTAGCAGCAAATTCGAGAAACTGAGTTTTTTCAGGGTCAAATTTCATGAAATTTGGGGTCCCCCCAAATAGCATTTCATTATTTGCCTCTGTTCGAGTAGTGGCAACATCGCTTAATCCGTTCGTGAAACCATTAGCAGGAACTGTAGACTCACTTAAAATTTTCAAAAGCGCCGCAATTGAACTTTTTACCATTGATTTTTGAAGTGGTGTAGCATCAGAACTAATCCCGGACTTGTTTATGGAATCCATCAATGTGAGCGATAAGTTTTTTGACCAATTTGGCACACTTCCATTCCAAGCTTTTACTTTTTCTGGAATCAAACTTTTGAAGACAATTTCCGGTAATTTACTAACCGCATTTTCCAAATTTTGACCGCTGGATTCAGATGTTTTGATGTAGGCAATAATAGAAGATTTAATGCCGGCTAAAAGATCGTTATCGGTTAGATTAAAATTTGTTTTATTAATAGAAAGGTAAAGAATCGCATACTCAAGAGCCTCCAATAAACTGTCTCCAGTCAAAGTCGAAAAAGTGTTGCTCAGTGAATTAGTTAAGGGGGTTATGTCGGATAGATTGGATTGATCTGCGACTACAGCATCTTGTATGGATGTACTTGCTGCAACACTAAGTCTTCTTTGGTTATTTGGGCTATTAATTACTTTCGATCTTGGGAATTCCTTAAGATTAATTAGTATAGTTGATTCGACCAAGGCTTTATCCATGTTCGCCAAAAGATTGCATGAAAAACAACAAAGGACGAATGAAACAAAAGGAAACAAGCTTGTGATTCTAAATGGCAAAGATGTGGGCATGAGCAGTGGAAGGTAGCTCAATATAAGTTTAGTATATCATAAATTCAACATTATTTACTTAGTCATTTTTTTTTGGGTTAAAAAAGCGTATTTTAAAGTTATCCCAACCAGCGTTGAGAATAGAATTAAGCAGGCGGGTGTTTGACTAGGAAAGTCGATAAACGAATAAATTAAATATATAACTAAACCTATTAACATAAGTTTATTGAATAGAGAGTAACCTTTAAGTAATTGTATGAAAATAAAATATAAAAAGGGAGTCACACATAATAATCCGATTAAGCCAAATTCGGATATTCTTTCAAGCCAATCATTGTGTGCATAGCCTATTAATGGAGTGTATTTTTGACGTGCTGATTGAACCCCTTTTTCTCTTAATTTTCTAACTTCAGGGGATTGGAATAGAGGATTGATAGTTTTGTATGAGTTAAATCCATATCCGTATATAGGTTTTTTTTTAATTTGTGCCAATAAATCATTCCAAAGCAACATTCTTAGGGGAGGTTTACCTTGTGTTAAGTCTGTAAATTGACTTTTAAAGTTATTGGTCATCTCATTAGTTGTATTGCTGTTAATTTTACTAATAAAACTAAATAACCCGATATTGCCCAAGATTATTACAATAAAAAAAAGAAATACATTTTTAGATGTTAAAAATCCTAAAAATTTCAAAGTAGTAAATGAAAGCAAAGCAAAAGATAAAATCATTAATATTGTACCTGACCTTGAACCAGATAACGGAATCGAAATAACAATAAAGAGAGCTGCTATAAATAATAAAAAGTTTGAGATTTTTTTAGTGAAAGATTTGCCATATCTTCGATAACTATCAACTAAGAGTGCAATGCTTGTGGAAACTCCCATAAGTGCAAAAGCGGACCAATGATTTTTGTATGTGAAACTTGAAAAAAAATAACGGGGTTCAGGAGTATTCCATATCCCAAATATTTCTAAGCGAGAATCAGATGGTGTATAATTTAATTTTTGTAAAATTCCGACAAATGCAAGAATACCGATATTAATAGAGAGTACTAATAAAATACTTCTGATTTGTTTCCTTTTATTAATATTAAAAAAAAGGATAAACCCTATCAAAACTTGAGAAATCGTATTAATAAAATCAATTAATAATCCTTTGTTGCTTAATACAGAAGAAGGGATGAAGGGATTGGGATGATTTTGAATCATTCTTTCGAATTCAAAAATCAAATTCGCTGTAGGTCCATCGTAACTGGAATATTTATCAAAAAAATGGTTTTTAAAGTCAAAAAATATAGCAAGTGCTAGTTCGGGCTTTTGGTCAGATAAAGTTTCTATATCCTTGAAGACTTTAGAAACCAAAATAACTTTATGGATGTCTGTTTCCTGCGAAAAATATTTATCAATATTTAATTTCGCCCACCCAGATTCATCAATAATTGTAAATAATGGGTTTGAGTAAGATAGAAGAAATTGTGTACTTAGTATAATTATTGGAAAAATTGAAAGCAGGCGAAACCGAATTTTTTCTTTAGATTTAAGTAAAGTTATTGATAAGGCAAAAACAAGCAGATTGATTGTATGTAGAATCCAAACACCAGCTAATCCCGCTTTTGCCCATGAAACTAGTATGACTAGAGATATAAGTACTTTTGTTGTTAAATTATTCAAAAGTTTTATGTAAGTTTTCTATTTTCATAAAGTTATGAATTTATTGACAAGATGACAATATTCGATTCTCATCATAGTTTTCAAAGTGAAGCACCTGTGTCGTATACATACCCTTAATTATTTTTTAGCAATATTTTCTTTACTTGTTTTCTCTACAAAAACTTCTCTTGGGTTAGTGGAAGGAAAACTCGGGAGAATAGATGCGTCGGTTACTCTCAGGGGTGAGTATGATTCTCGTGTATTTGGAATTTCATCTAATTCTTTTCAAGGTGCAAAGGCGAATGACTCTAACAGCGAATTAATTGCAGCTAACGAACTTAAAAGTGAAGATGATTTTATAATTCGTTTTTCCCCAGCTTTACATTTTTCAAAGAAATTAAAATGGTTTTCATTTACCGGTAGTGCGGGAGTGGATTTAGTTGAATATGTAAAGAATAATGACAAAAGTTATACACAACCAATCACTACATTCTCTATTGATTTTGATGAAACATTATCCAAAAATAAACGGATATCAAACAATGCGAAAATTCGTTTTGATGCCACCTTCGATCTTGGGCAAAGCGTTGGAGCGAGTATTTTAGAACAAGATTTGATTTCGTACACTTATTTTACTGCTGGTGCTAATGTAAGATATAATCATAGTCCTAAGTTTGGAGTTGGTGGAGGCACATCTTACAATCTGAAACATTATCAGACTGGTGCTACACAAACTCGGGTTTATCAAGATATTACAACTCTACCTCTTTCTGCCCAAGCATTTTACATTTACTCTGAGAAATTAGATTTCTATACCGATTATACATTTACCAGAACGAAGGATGACCAAAGTGGGTCTTCATCTCTGACAGATAGTAGTTCTCACTCAATCTCTTTTGGTGCACAAGGAGAATATTCATCTAAATTATCCGGCAATGCAAATGTTGGATATTCAGTTCAAAACTACGATAATAACTTGGTCTCCAAGCAGGATAATCTGATAACCTCAATCGGTGTAAATTGGAAACTAAATTCCAAAACATCTTTTGGGTTTAATCTCAATCGAGCATTTTCTCCTTCGGCACAAGGATTTTCCACATTTAGTACAATGGCTCGTGCAGGTGCAAATCATCGTTTAAAGGAAGATCTTAGTGCTCAAGTTTATCTTTCTGCTGGTAATGTTAAATATACTTATCCACCATCGGGTGCAACTCCCCGTGACTCTTCTTCGCTCAATCAATATGGATTGGGTTTCAGTTTGATGAAACAGGTTTCAGAAAGTATTTCTGCATCTGCTGGTTACGATTACTCTTTTGTTGATCGATCAATGGAAAATTATGGTAGGCATGTTTTACATGCAGATATAACAGGAAGATTTTAGATTTATGATGCTAATTAAACAATTGGCAATCTGCGGTATACTATCTCTTTGCCATGTTTCAAATTCGCTTTATGCTCAATCTAAATACAATAGTGATCCATCTATCTTAAAAGATCCAACAGGTTATAAATTGCGATCTGGAGATCGGATTAGGATATCTGTTCAAAGTCAGACTGATGCCACTGTGGAAATTCAAATAAATAACGATGGAAAGGGTAGACCCGCTTACCTTCCAGAATTCAAACTTTCAGGGTCTAGTGCAAAGCAAATTGAGCAACTATTAATTTCTGAATATCGTAAGCAACTCATTTATCAAAACCCAGTTGTTCGAGTACAAATCTTAAAATACTCCGACCGTGTAATATTTTTATCCGGTTCAGTTAACAAAAAAGGACCCTATGTTTTTCCTCCTGAAGTAGAAGCCATGAATATCGTAGAAGTAATAGCACGAGCGGGAGGATTTACTGATATTGCGAAAAAAACTAAGGTTTTTGTTACCCGAACATTTTATAACGAAAAAGGGGAGTTAAGAGATTCTAGAACTTATGAAGTAAATGTAGAAGCATTGAGTACGGGATCTTTAATTTCTGGTTCATCAAAAAGATTTTGGATATACCCTGGAGATAGAATTGAAGTTCCAGAGAGGTTAATATAATGGAAGAGGAGTTTGATAATATTGAACAACCTAGTTCGGGAAAATCTAAAAGTAGAGCTAAGGGAATTTCTGAATTCTTACTTGTTATTCGGGACAGATGGTTACTTTCCATTGCACTCGCATTGCCATTTTCTTTAGGATATGTTTATGTGAAATTTCAGGATACTGAATTTTTTCAATCATCATCATCGTTCAGGTTAATTCCACCTCCAGCTGTTCTGAATTTACAGAAAGTGGATAGGGATACACAAGTCCAAGGTCTTGTAGCAAAACATAGAGAAGGATTAAATAGTCAGGAACTCAGGGCCAGTGTCGTTCAGAGAATTGCAGATAATCCTGAATCTAAGTCTATCATGTTGGCACCATATTTAAGGGATGGGATTCCCGTGGGTATTGATTCTACAATATCTTATTCTATATCAGTTTCTCCTCCATCCGATGGTAGACCTCGGTTTATAATTTCTTCTACTTCTAGGAGTGCCAAAGGGGCAATGTTAATTGCTGATGTTGTGCAAACAGAATACGAAAAATTACACAAAAGCAGAAAAAGCCAGCAAGTAGAATCAGTCAGAAATCTATTAGAAAATTTGTTATCTCAAAGCATATCCAAGGAATCTAAGTTGGCAGAAGAAATGTCAGATTATAAAAAAGAATTAGGGCTTCCGTTTATTGAAGATGAGAAAAAAGATACTGCGGTACGAAAAAGTCAATATTCTTCAGAAATTACGAGTTCGAAATTAGAACAAATAAAAATTGATTCTCTTCTTAGGCAGGTTTTGCAAATACAAGCTCGTATTGGCACTAGGGCGAATTCGAGTAGATCAAATGATATAGATAATGACATTGCTTTAATTAAAGACTTTTTTGAAATAGATGCTATCGAAACTTTTGGAAGCGTGCCAAGTTTGCGAAAGACACTATTTGACTTGGAAAAAGATCGAAAGCGTTTTGCAGAAGGTTCTCCAGGATACCTAGAGAGACATCCGGAGATGTTGAAGAATGCCAGACAAGTTCATGAAGTTAAAAATGCATTAATTTCCGAAGTGACATCGGCAATTGAAGATTTGAAAGATAAAAGACTTCAACTCATTGCTCAAGAACAAGAATTTCAGCAAGCAATGGGAAAAGTGCAAAAAGATTCAATGAAACTAAGTGATATTGAAGAATGGTTACTTAATAGACAACGGGAACTTACAGTTGTTCGTGGTAGTACGGACCAAATACAAAGGAGGTTAAATGAGGTGCGTATTGAGCAAGCTTTGCCATCAGAACAAGAGGAACCACTTCATAAAGAGCAATTTGCTTATTTGCCAGGCGGTCCTTTTACTCCAGATAAAGCCAATATTAGAAATACAGGTATGTACATTTTCTTTGGCCTTTTTCTTGCAATACCAATTTGCCTAGAATTTGTAGATAATCGAGTAAAGTCTCCTTTTGATGTGGAGGTTTTTATTGGAAAGGATTTGATTGCAGGTATTCCCAAGATTTCCGAGGTTGATGAAATTGAAAGGCCGTTAATTGTTGGAAATGATTTAGATGATGGGTTAACTGAATCCTTCAGAAGTATGTATAGTAGAATTCAAATGAATTCGCATACTGATTATCCTAAAACGATTCTAATTACATCTGCTATTCCCAGTGAGGGAAAAAGTTTAATTTCTGCAAATTTAGCTTATAGTTGTGCAAACCATGGCCGCAAAACTATTCTTGTGGACTTTGATTTAAGAAGACCGGGCCTACATAAATTTTGCGATCTAGAAAACAAGAAAGGGTTGGTCACGCTGGTAAACGAAGCAACAAATAGCCCGGGTACACTAAATTCATCCTTAACCGAAACTGCTAAGGAGATACACCCAAATCTCTTTATTTTGCCATCTGGAGGTAAGACACGTGCTGCAACTGAAATGCTGGAGCAAAAAGAATTTGACCTCGTTCATCAAGAATTGCGCAAGCAGTATGATGTAATTATTGTTGATAGTCCTCCAATAGGTTTATTTCCAGATTCATTAGCAATTGCTAGGAAAGTAGATGAAGTACTTTTTGTAACACGATATGGTAAAGTTTCGAGAAAAGTAGCTAAGAATCTTGTTGAAAACCTCGAAGAGACAGGCGTGAATGTATTAGGAGTTGTATTGAATGATTTACCCCAAAAGAAAACACCTGGATATTATTATTCAGGATATTATGGATACGGATATTTTAGATACAAGTATTACAATAAATACTATGGAAAAGATAAAAGTGATGAAGTTTCCTTTAAAAATCAGACATAACTTTTCAGTTCTATGTAGCTTAAAAGTTTTCTAAATGAATGTTATAATGCCTGAGTTAGATTATAAAATAAACCAAACATTCGAATATAAAACAATAACAGTTTCACCTGATGGTATCAGGGTCAAAGGAGATGATATTAGCGATAAAATTGCGGATCTGTTGAATGTTTTAAACAATAAACATGGAAGAGACCGTTGGAAATTAATTTCTATTATACCATCTATGAAAAGCGAGGGTGCGGTTACAAAACTTTTGGTAACTTTCGAGAGATCGTTACCTTTAGGCAACTAAATCATAAGTATTCAACAGCAATGACGATTTCATCATTTGAGGTAATAATAAAGAAATCACGATTTTTTTCACATAATTGATATTCCATTGAATAGGTGTTCCATTTTGTCTCTACAATATCTGACCATTTGTAAATCCTTCTCTCCCAACGCTTACCAATATTACTATTGTGAGCCAAAATGGAATATTTAAATCCAACTAATTTATTAAAATGTTGAATAGATATTCCTTTTCTCACTTCTAGGAGAATTTTACTTTCAAATTCCCTCAAGTTTTGTTTTGCATCTTGCTGAAGTTGTGCTTGATAATTTTGTTGTTCCAATCGAATTTTTTCCGATTGTTCTGTAAATTGCTTGTCGGGGTCCCATTTTTTATTACACGATGAGAACAATAAAAATATAAGAATCAAAGAGTACTTAGTCTTAGGAAATGATATTGGATTCATTTGGCATTTAAGTTGCTATAGTTTTTTGTTGAAAAAACCTTTTCCATCATTCGCACAAGAGATCGAGCGTCAAGCTTCGAGTATATGCTCTACTTTAGTTTTACCTGATCCGGGTTCTACTAATTTTTCTTTTCGTTTGTCTCGTTTTCCGACCGAAGGAACAGAAACTGTTGTCGACATTCATTCCTCTGGTAAGAGGCTTTTCATTAGTGTATCTAGGTTTCTAAAATCTTTAAGAAAGGAGCTTCATTCCTTAAAAAATAATCCTTCTTGTAAATTAAGCATACCGGTGGAGATTTCCATAACTGAATTAGATCGAAGCGAACCTATTTTAAGGGAAATAATTAATGATCATATTTTCGATCTATCTAGTGATTTGTCATCAAATATTGATGAAGGACATTTTTTTATATTTTTTACTGACTCTTACAATTGTATTTCATCTGGAATAAGTAATCCATATGAAAAGCTTGACGAACAATGGATTAGAATATTGAACAGATCCTATGGGGCAGAGTTGAATCCCCCACGAAGAAATGTTGCAAATATTTCAGTATATAAATGAGTAATAAAAGAAATCGGAAGATATCTTTACCAAAATTACTTCCAAATATTTTTACCACCGTAGGTTTATGCTCCGGGTTAACTGGAATTAGGTTTGCTCTTGATGGAAATTGGCAAAATGCCGTATTTTGCATCCTTGTAGCTGCCTGTTTTGACATGATTGACGGTCTGTCTGCTAGACTTCTTAAAGCCTTTTCACCCTTTGGTGCTGAACTTGATAGTTTGGCTGATACTATTAGTTTTGGAGTCTCTCCTGCTATTATTACATTTTTATGGATTCGAGAACCATTAGTTTCTACAAACCAAGAGTACTTACTTGAATGGTATTGGATTCCATTTTTATTTTATTCCGCCTGTAATGCATTCAGATTAGCTAGGTTTAATGTAATGCATCTCGGCGAACCAATAGATAAAGAAAGTAAAAGCTACTTTTTAGGAGTTCCTGCACCGGCGGCAGCAGGCCTTGTTTTGATGCCCCTTGGTTTGGATTTTATTCTTAGTCGTTTTGATATCAGTTCAGTTATATCTTCCTACCCATTAATTGTGGTTTTTTGGGTTATTTTAATTTCAATGCTGATGGTTTCTCGTTTTCCTACTTTTTCATTTAGGAATGTTAGGTTTAATATTGCCTCAAATAGGGCTCTATTAGTTTTAATTTCTGTTTGTCTTGGAGTATCAATTTTCATGAAGGAAACTTGGATATTTTTATTTTCTGTCGGAGTACTTTATTTTTTAAGTATCCCTTTTGCATTTTTTGCTGCTAGAAAAGATGCTAATTAACTGACAAACAATTTTTTAAAAGTTTAGCTGCCATCTTATGGGACTGGTCCAAATCAAGTACAATTCGTAAGTGCATAATAGCACTTTCAAACTCTTTATTTTTAATAAGAATTTGACTTAGATTGAAGTGGGCTTTTGTATGAGACCAATTATTATTGCATGTTATACTAAAGTTTCTCTTCGCTTCTTCCCATTTTTTTTGTTTGGAGTAGAGCATTCCTAATTCAAAATAAGATTCAGAATTTTCAGAATCTAATTCTATAGCTTTTTTAAGCTGATCCTCTTCATTTTGTTTTAAGGATAATATTTGTTTTGTTTGGTATAATTTTACCAAAATTTTTGAATGTAGTTTTTTGGCATTAATACCCTTCTTTAGGTATTTCCTGGCACCATCAAAATTAGATAATTCAAGGTATTTATCAGATTTGTAGTAGTAATACTTTTCATCTTTAATACTCTCATTAATTGCCTTTTCTAAAAGTTGAACCGTTTTTTTGAAATTTTTTATATTGAATTGAAAAATCGCAATCTCAAATAAGGACTTACTTTTTTTAGTATTTTGTTTTAAGGATAAATTGAAGAATTTTTGAGCTGTATCCCTTTTACTCTTCTTTAAGTTTAAGGTACCCAATTTGTAAGCTGATACTCCTTTGCTATCATCAAATTCTAATGATTTATATAAGAATTTTTCCGCTTCTTTAAGTTTATTTTTATTAAGATTAAGAATACCTAGATGATACCATGGTTTACCAAGTTTGGGATTAATCTTAGTTATATTTAAAAACAATTTTTCCGCTTCTTTTGTGTATTGATTTATATCTTCTTTTGAGCATTGAAGTTCATTGGCAGATTGAACTAAAAGCAAAGCAAGTTCCATCATCGGGGAAATATTATTTGGTAAAAGATCAATAGAAATCTCTAATAACAATTTTCTCCTTGGAAAGTCATGAGCATCAGTAATAAGCTTCGAAAGTTTAAAATGAGCATCCCCATCTAATGCATCTAAATCAATCAATTTCTCAAGATATGGTATTGCCAGATGCGATTGTTTATTAGAATGATAAATATCACTTGCTAATTTATAGAATTTAGACTTCAGGGGATCCAATATGATAGCATTTTCTAATGCTTTTAAGGCATCATCATATCTGCCTTTTTGTAAGGATGTCTCACTTAACTTGAAATATAATTCAGATGATTCACTGGATTTTCCAATTGCTTCAACAAGAATTGATTCAACCTGTTCGTATTCCCCATTTTCAGATAGAATATCACAGAGTGCAATTGTTGAAGGCAGGTGGTTCCTGTCATTCTTAATCGCAATTCTTAGATGCTTAATTGCCCTTTGTTTTAAGCTTTCCAATTGTCCTAATTATGTAAAAAAGAAAAAGTTATTTTTTTGCAGATTTTTTTGAAACTCGCACTTTTTTATGTTTAGAATCTGCTTTCTTTTTTTGAATTATATCAATTGCATTTTTATCCATTAATAAAACTGCTAGACTATAATGTGCTCTTGAAAAAGAAGGATTAAGTTTAATTGCGTTTTCGAAATTATGCATTGAAGCAAGGTATTCCTTTTTACTGTAAAGAAGTAAGCCTAATCTGTAATAGGCTTTGGCATATTCAGGGTTAATTTCAATCGCTCTTTTAAAATGCTTTTCTGCATCGTCAATTTTGGGTTCTTTCAGTAAAGTTCCATCATTAGAAAGCCTTTCACCATTGGTCAAAAGTTTCGCAAACCAATAATGACAGTCAGCCATATTGGGATTAATCTCAATGGCAGTTTCATAATTTCTAATCGCTTGGTCATGTTCAGATGGATTGGTTAAAATTCGAGCTAAGTGAAAATATGCTTCAACAAAATTTTGATCAACATCCGTTGCTTTTTGAAAATGAATTTTTGCCTCGTTTATATCGCCATTTTTTTCTGAATGGTGCGCCAATTCATAATAAGCGTAAGAGTATTCAGGATTTATTTCGAGTGCCTTAAAGAAATGCTTTTTTGAAAGAGTGGAGTCATCATCCTCTCTTAGAAGCATTGCAAGATGAAAATGTGCTTCTGCATGCTGCGGATTAATCAAAACAGCTTTTCTTAAATTTTCTTCTGCCTTTTTATATTCCTTTTCATTCCTAAGAATCACCCCTAATCGAAAATGAGCTAAAGCATTTTCATGGTGAAATTTAATTGATAGAACATAATGTTCCTTCGCTTTTTCTATGGAGTTTGTTTCTTCATATACATGTGCTATCAAATAATGAGCCTTAGAATATTCCTTGTTAATTTCTAAAGCTTTAAGCAGGTGCTTCTTAGCGATTTCGAAGTTTCTTTCTACTACAAGTATTTTTGCTAGATTGTAATGTGCTTTAGCGTGATCTTTATCAAGTTTTAAAACGCTGTTAAAATGATACTTTGCTTCGGGTAGGTTTGTTCTGTCAATGAGAGAACCTTCCTTATTTGTGGCAACTCCACCTGACAACAATTTACCCATTGAATAGTGAGCATCTATGTATTTCTCATCAATATCTATTGCAGTTTCATAATTTTTTCGCGCTTCTTCGTAATCGTCCGCATTTGTTAACAGGGTAGCTTTGTAGTAATATGCCGGAGAATAATTTTGATTAATTTCTGTAACCTTATCGAAATTATTCTTGGCCTCTTCATAATCTTTAATTTTTATCAAAAGTAGTGCATAGTGAAAATAAGCGTGAGCATAATTTGGGTTTATCTCTAGAGAATTAAGGAAGTGATTTCTTGCATTTTCGTGATCTTCGTCCAGGGAAAGTGCAATTGCTAATTCACATTGTGCTTCCGCATAATCATTGTTTATGGACACAGCTTTATGGAAGTTTTTAATTGAGCTTTTAATCTCCCCATCACTTTTTAAAAGCATTCCCAACTCAAAGTACGCCTCAGCGAACTCAGGGTTTAAAGCGATAGCTTTTTCTAAATGAGTCTTCGCGTTCATATAATTACTCTCTTATTTGCTAGTCATGACCCAGACTCCATCCCAATCTCCCTTGGGTGGGTTTTTCTTCATGTGGTCGCACCTGTCAAGATAGAGTTGGGCTGCTTTATCATGAGGATTAATTTTTTGTACATTCTTAAACAATTTTATGGCTTGATCCCACTTCCCTTCGTTCCATGATCTGTATCCGTCATTAAAAATACCTAAAGCATCTACAAGGTTTGGGTAAGATGTTTCATCATGGAAATCTAGTACTTCTAGAACACCCACTGGTTCAGTCTTTCCTTTTACAATAACATAATCAACCTGCCTTGTTCTATAAGTTGCCTTTACGGCTTTATGCGTATACTCACTAATCAAAATGTGTGCACCATATTGCTTGCATGCACTCTCAATCCGGGCCGCGAGATTTACTCCATCACCAATGACTGTATAATCCATCCTCTTGGGAGATCCTATATTACCAGAAACAATTGCATCTGTGTTAATACCCATTCCGTGATCTACAGGCATTTTACCTTCAGATGATCGTTTGTCATTAAAAACCTTTAAGTCGGTCATCATTCGAATGGCTGCCCTAACTGCACGATCGGGATCATCCTCATGCGGAACAGGAGTTCCAAAAATACACATCATTGCATCACCGATAAATTTGTCTAGCATTCCCCCTTCATCTGTTATGCAATCTACCATGATAGTAAAATATTCATTTAACAACTTAACTGTTCCTTGAGCACCAAGTTCCTCCGTTATAGTTGTAAAACTTCTAACATCTGAGAACAATACTGTGCCAACGCTTTGTTTCCCGCCCATTATGTCATCACTGTCACCTGCAGCCATAAGTTGATCTGCTAACTCCGGGTCCATATATCGAGACATGGTTGACTTCATTCTTTTTTCAGAACTTATATCCTCAATCATTAACATGGTCCCGAGGTTTTCATTTTTTTGACCTAAAAGTGGCATCAGAGAAATATTTACTGACAATTTTTCATTCTCAACAGTTAATTCAGCATCCAAAAAGTCTTCCTGTTCCTCAACTATTTCTAACTTCTGTAATAACCAAGAATTACCACCATCAAAAAATTCCTTTATGGGTTGTTCCAGTATTTCAGACAATATTGGAACTTTAAAAATTCTTAAGCCTGCCGTGTTACATGTTTTAATTATTCCATGCTCGTCTAAAGTTAAGACAGCATCATGCATACTTGAAAGGATGCTTTCAGAATAATTTTTCTGGTTTTGGACATCATCAAAAAGCTTCGCATTTTCAATACCCATAGATATTTGAGAAGTGAACGCCCCCAATCTTTTTTCGTCTTCTGAGTTAAAGGAACCACCTCTTTTATTTAAGACCTGACTTACGCCAATTGTTTTGCCTTCTTTATTTAAGACCGGCATGCATAAAATAGACCGAGTAAAGAAACCGGTTTGTTTATCAAAGCTTGGATTGAATCGAAGGTCAGCATATGCATGAGGAATATTTACAGGTTTTGCTGAAGTAAAAACAGTGCCAGCAATTCCCAAGTGATTTGGAAATTTGATAACAGATTTTTCATCAAGGCCTTCTCCAACTTCGGTGTACAGTTCGTTGGTTTTTTCGTCATTAATAAACAATGTAGCTCTTTCACAATCCAGCATAGTTGAAATTGTGGTTATAATTTTTTGCAGTAGGGGAGTAAGTTCAAGTTCTGATGAAACTTGTGAAACAACATCGAGAAACTCGAGCTCTTGCTTTCGTGCTGCTTCAATTTGCTCAACAATTATATTTCCCTGAATCGCAATAGCTGCTTGTTCTGTCATTGCCTCAAGTAGGTCAAGGTCATCTTGCTCAAATTCGCCATCTATTTTATTCAAAATTTGAGATACACCGATTTCTTCACCTGAAACTGTTCTAAGAGGAGCACATAGGATACTTTTGGTTCTAAATCCAGTTCTTACATCAACAGCCTTATTGAATCTATCGTCCTTATATGCATCGTGAATTATTGCACCTTTATTTTGAGTAAAAACCCAACCAGCAACACCCTTAGTATTTAGAATTCTGATTTCTCTTCTAAAACTACCTTGAGCAATTCTTGAATACAATTCACCGGTGGAGGCGTCGTTAAGAAAGATGGTACCCCTTTCTGCTCCGATAGTTGTCGTAGTAATTTTAACAAGTGTTTCGAGTGCCTCATCCAAACTTTTAGTTTTTGCCAGGTCGGTCGTAACCTGTAGTAGCATGTCGGAAAACCTTGCCGTTCTTTTAGATTTTGGATGAGAAGGATTCTCTTTATTTTGTTCTTTATCTTGCATGGGTATCCTCTAATTCGGCTCTAAGCTCTATGATTGTTTCTTGAAGTTCTTTAAACTCCATAGTTTTAATTTGGTTTTCTTTTTGTATACTTTCTTGGTGTAAATTCTTTTTTAACTCTATTTCATCTCTCAGTGCATTGACCATACTTTTAAAATGATTAATCTCTCTTTGTTGGGTTGCCAAAGCTTTCTGAATTGCTTCCTCTTTATTTATTTCTAGTTTTTCGAGTTGGTTTCTTAATGATGAGACATTTTCTCTCAGGTTTTTAATTTCATTTGATGCCATGGCAATGTTTCTTTGTTTTTTATCCTCTTTCTGTAGTCTTAATTCATCATTTCGTACCCTGAGGGACAGGATAGACTCCTTTAAATGCTCGTTTTCTTTGCTAACTGTAGAAATAGCATTTTGTACTGATTCTTCTTTTTCTATATTTTTGTGATCTAGTTCTTCCCTCAGTTGGGTAATATTCTTTTTTAATGTAATATTTTCGTTTTCTTTTGTCGAAATAGCCATTTGAACAGCGTCTTCTTTTTCAAATACAAGTTTGTCCATTTTTTCTCTAGATAAACCTAAACTTTCTCTTAAATTCTTTAGTTCTATTGTGTAAGTGGCTTCAACTTTTTGAGCAATTTGTTGCTCTCTTTGTTGAGCATTTTCAAGCTCATCGCGTAAATCTTTTATTGTTTCTTTGAGGGAATTAATTTCGGATTCCGACTTAGCCAGAGTTCGTTGTATCTTGTCTTCCTGTCTGCTTCTTATCAATTCAAGTTGCTCTCGGAGACTTTGAGAAGAAAGTTTTAACTGATTTATCTCATTAAGAGAACTGGAGTATGCAATCTGAACATTTTCTTCTTCTTTGATTTGTGCCTTATCTAATTCTTCACGTAAGTCCGAGCTTAATTCCTTAAGAGATCTGATTTCATTTTCTTTTTCCGCAATTGCTTTTTGCACATCGGATATAGCGTCAAGTTTGGTTGTTTCAAGCTGATTTCTAATCGTTACTAGTGATTCTTTTAATTGATTAATTTCCTTGTTAGACAGAGAGATTGCTTGTTGAATAGACTGCTCCTTGTCCACAAGGCTTTTTTCTAATTCTTCTCTTAGTTCTGTAACCGTGCTTTGTAGTGATTTAATGAGGGTATTTGCGGTTGCAGTAGCTTTTTGGACCCTATCATCTTCTCTTGCTTTTGCATTTTCTAAATTATTTCTCACCATCGACAAAGATTTTTTAAGTTGTTGTATTTCGCTTTGAGCAGACGAATGAGCATTCTGTACTGCATTTTCCTTATCGATCAAAGTTTTTTCCAACTCTTGCCTAATATCAAAGATTGTTGACTTGAGACCTTTAATTTCTGCTTGTGCCGTAGCTTTTGCTTTTTGTATTCGGTCATCCTCTCTTGCTTTTGCGATATCAAGCGTGTCCCTAGATAGAGCCAAGGATTTTCTTAATTGATTTATCTCGTCTTGTGCTCGAGAAATTGCATTCTGAACGCTACTCGCTTCCTTACCACTTGCAATCTCCAGCTCTTCTCGAAGCGACTCAATTGTACCTTTTAACGATTTGATTTCCCTAGAATTATTACTATTAATTTTTTGAATTTTTTCTTCTTGGTCACCTTGGTGTCTTTCAAGTTTTTCTCTAGAAAGGAGTAGGGTAGTCTTAAGGGATGCAACTTCAGCAATGTGTGAAGAATTAACTTTTTGAATAGCATCTAGTTTAGCATTCTCGGCTTTTTCTATTTCAATGCGAAGGGTTGAGATAGTATTTTTAAGATCCTCAATTTCCTTGTAAGAAGTTGCCCTTGCTTTTTGAATTTGTTGCTCATGATCAAGCTGGATTTTATCAATCTTTTCTCTAAGTTTATGCGAGGAATCACGAAGTTGATTAATTTCTTGTTGAGTACTTCGTTTAATATTTTGTTCGATATCCTGCTTTTCAGCTTCAGATTTATCCAGAGCTACCCTTATTTCAAGTAGGCTTTTTTTAAGTTGTTGACTGAGTTGATTTTCATGCCCAATTGCTTTTTGAATATTTTCTTGAGATTTATTCTTAACAAATTCAAGTTCGAATCTTAAATTTTCTATAGTTTCCTTCAGTTGGCTTGCAACTTGTTGTTTGGAAGACTCTAGGAATTGCTTTTCTTCTTCAATATGAGCAATGATTTTTTCATTCTCAATCCTTTGTTTTTTAATAGTTTCTTTAAGGAATTTTTGTTCTCTAGAGAATTCCAAAGTTTTAGATTGAGCTGTAGAAAGTTGTTCGTTGTGTGATTTTTCTAGTTCACTTCTCAAGTTAAAAATCGTCTGTTTAAGAAAACGATTTTCTTGAGATAGTAATTCAGCCTCTTCTTGAGATAATTGAGACATAAGGTCAATAATAAGAAAGATTAGATCTTAAATTTGCAAACAATAAGATGTTTAAAAATTAATTTTGCTTGCAAAGATGGTGTCTGAGTTTTTCTCTCAAAATTTAATTTTGATCTTTTTATTTTAAAATCAATGAAAACATTTTATTTAGCATTAAACATATTTGCTTTCTTATGCTGTGCTTCTTGTTCTCAAGAAATGCATAAGGAAAATCAACATGAAGGTGACGCAAAAGACGATGCTATTGAGAAAAAAATTGATTTAGATGAAATTTTACAAATTGACGAGAGGGTTAATTTGAATTTTGAGAACCTATTAAACGAAGGTAACGATGTTAAAACCTCTGATGTAAGCGGGGTTTCGGATTTTTCTGAAAAACTTCTATCAAACAATAAAGAAGTTGATGTTCCAATTGATAATATCTCCCCCAAGGATTTGGAGGCAGAAACTGCATTTAAAAATTTAGAAGTAAATTCGTTAGAGCATAAAAAGTCCATTGAAGATTTAAGGTTGATTAACCAAAAAAAAGACCAAACTATTGCATCTCTCTCGCTCTTAAACGACGAGCTTATATCAGAAATAAAAAGAATTAAAGGTGTAGGGTATGATACCGATTTCAGCAACTTACCTGTAACAAGCTCTTCTAATGCGAATTTAGGATCATTAAAATCTGAAGTGAAAAAACTAAAAAATAATTTGGCTTTGAAGTCAGAAGAATTGAAAAGTCTCAGATACAGAAATGATTCTCTAGAGGGAAGAATCAGTCAACTCGAATCAGTACCTAAAATTTCTAATGAGAACCTTCTGCCTAGAATTTCTCAAATTAATTCAGCGTCCAAAACGATGCTTTCATCGAAACAGGAGATTTTAGATGGTAATTGTAATCTTCAATTTGAAGCCGTAGTCACATCTTTAAATGGTAAAAGTAAAGAAGCTTTCTACACTGAATTTTTTGTCCTTCCTTATGATTTTGAGTATGTTATGAGAAAAGGCGGGATTGAATTGAAAGACTTCTCTGGAATTGATACTTATTCCGAACTCTGGGCCAGATCTAGAAAAAATGCTTTTTTATTTCCTGATATTAATAAAAAAATTCGCTCACTGCTCTTAGATTTTGAAGATAATGGAGAAGGAAAAAGGGTTAGAACTGATGTGGATGGGTCCGCTTCAATATCTGGTTTTAAAAAAGGTAAATATTATGTTATTGGAACAGCTTCATTGGGAAAGGTTGGTGTTACATGGAGCGTGCCTGTTTCTTTAAACTCAGGAAATAACAAAATATCTTTAACATTAGCGAATTGCTCTTGGAGTTTATAAAACAACCAAGATTTTAAGTTTGCCAGATTAGCAGTTAATCTATCTTTTAATTATATTAAGTTTAGTTAATCTTTACTCATACCCAATATTATTATGGCACCAGAACAATCATCTGACCAAAGTAAGTTGCAGTTATCTTTGCAACAGAAATTAAGTATTCTTTTATCTTTCGCCAAAGATAAAATAGTCGAGCAAATACAATGCGTTTGGTTCATCATAATGTATTTAGTTGTCTTTCAAATCTTAGTTCTTGGTCTTCCTATTGTCTATTCACTCATGATTGCAGTAGGAATTTTGATTGTTATTGTCGGGTTAGCTTTTTTTATGGAGGGTTTAAGGCTTGGACTTATGCCCCTAGGGGAGACTTTAGGGTCAACTCTTCCGAGAAAGAAAATTCTCGGTATACCTTGTCTTCCAGCAAGTCTAGCGTTTGGATTTGTTTTGGGTGCTTTCGCAACCTTTGCCGAGCCAGCGATCGGAGTTCTTAGAGCTGCTGGTTCGGGTGTTGACCCTACTGCTGCCCCTTTGCTTTGGACTATTCTCAATACTGGGGCAGCTATGCTCGTTAATTGCGTTGGAGTAGGAGTAGGAATAGCTGTTCTACTTGGTGTTTTACGCTTTTACAAAGGGTGGTCTTTGAAACCGTTTATTTATGCAGGTGTAATTATTTTGTCATGCATAACATTATATATGCAATTTTCAGATGACAGATTGAGGCATGTTCTCGGGCTTGCTTGGGATTGTGGAGCTGTGACCACTGGTCCTGTTACTGTTCCGTTAGTTTTAGCTTTGGGTATTGGTGTTTGCCGTATAGTCTCGACGGGTGGTTCAAGCAATACCGGTTTTGGAGTTGTAACTTTGGCATCTCTTTTTCCGATACTCGCTGTAATGTCTTACGCAAATTACCTTTTCGAAACGGACAATTACTACATGGCGAAACATTCCACTGAAGAATGGCATGTTAAAGCTGGTGTTTATGGAAAGAATTATCCTAAAGATCTTCAGAAATATGGAGATATTGTTGCGGCGGAAAGATTAGCGGCATCCGCTGGGATTGGTGAGACAGAGTTAGCTTGGTCATTATCATCAAGTGAAAGAAAAGAAGTTGGAGACTACTTGAAAGCAAATCAAAAGCTTCCCGAAGGATA
The DNA here is from genome assembly GCA_963934295.1 of uncultured Opitutia bacterium. Classification (GTDB taxonomy): domain Bacteria; phylum Verrucomicrobiota; class Verrucomicrobiia; order Opitutales; family Seribacteraceae; genus Seribacter. The sequence continues at coordinate 41,514 of CAWVXY010000001.1, read as the reverse complement.
CGCACTCAAAACTAGAATCAGTGAAGGTGTAATAGTACCCAATGCTATTGATAAAAATTCGACTGATTCACGCGAGAATGTCGAGGTACAAGGAGCAAAAACATATCTTGTTAGAGAAGGATTCAAGGCTCCTGATTCTGTTTGGAATGAAGAAGCAGATATTAAAGAGGCATTTACAAACAAATTTGATTTTTTCCCTAACACTTTTAAACCTGAAGAGGATAAAAATGGTAATGGAGTTTTAGATAAAGGAGAAGACTTTTACAGCATTAACACTGAGGGTAAAATTGATTATAGCAAAACTAATGGCGAGTTAGATGGTCCGGATCAGGATAGAGGGGCTTTAGAGGGTGCTGTTTGGGCAATCGTACCATTATGTTCAATTTTACTTCTTGTTCTTATGGGTGGCTTAAGACAAAGACCTAAACATCTTGATGAACTTTTTATAGGTATATCCTGTGCAGTTATTGGTATGTGTCTTTTTAATCTTGGAATTGCTTTGGGTTTAACTCCCTTAGGTGAACAATTAGGTGGAAATGTAGTATCTAGTTTTACATCCATTCAACCTTGGCAAAGTGAAGGGTTTGTTGATCCTTTGTTTAAATCATCAACAGCGGGTAAGTGTTTGGCTATTCTATTTGGTTTCATTCTTGGTTACGGTGCAACACTTGCAGAACCTGCACTTAATGCCCTAGGTTCAACAGTGGAAAAAATAACTGTTGGTGCGTTCAAGAAAAATTTGCTTATGCAAGCAGTTGCCACGGGTGTTGCGCTTGGAATTGCGACTGGTGTGGCTAAAATAGCATTTAATTTAGAATTATGGTATTTATTAATTCCTCCATATGCATTTCTTCTTATCCTAACATTTTTCTCAAGTGAGGACTTTGTGAATTTTGGTTGGGATAGTGCAGGGGTAACTACTGGACCGATAACAGTGCCGTTAGTTCTTGCTATGGGTTTAGGGATTGGAGCGAAGACTGGAGCAATTGATGGATTCGGAGTGCTTTCGTTGGCATCTGTAGGTCCAATTATCACCGTATTAACAGTAGGACTGCTTGTTAGAAAAAAACCGAATTCCACAGATAATATGGATAAAACAATGGAGACTGCATAACATGAGTGAACTTACCACAAGTAACAGCGTGTCCTTATTGACATTGATTCTGCCTAAAGAGTCAGTTGGCATCGTGTCTAAAGCAATATCAGAAGAAGGAGCTAAAGGTATTGTTCAAATAAGTGCCCGTGGCTCAGTACTTAACGAGGGTGGACTTTTACAGAGAATGTTTCCACCGCCTGCACCTGAGCAGCAACTTTTACAGGCTTTAGTTCCGAATTCTAAAGTAGATCAGATTACAGATAGAGCGATATCAGTTGGTAACCTTGATAGGGTTGGAAGTGGTGCTGTGTTTACCATATCCTGTAACGATGCACATTTTTCACAAAATTTCCCTTCGAATATAGATTCAGGAGAAGATGACAATCACCACAATGGATCTGCTGATTTAGAAGCAATTTGTTGTATTTGTGAAATTGGTGTTGCAGATGATATTGCGAAAGCAGCTCTCCAAAATGGTGCACCTGGTCCAACAGTAACTTTTGGAGAGGGTGGAGGTATTAGGGACAAAATACCCTTACTAAGAATAACGAAGGGACCCGAAAAGGAATTTGTATGGTGCGTTGTTGATAAATCAGATTCTGACGCTATTTTTGCTGACATGGCTCGTGCTGGTAGGATTACAGAACCTGGAAGAGGTTTCATGTACTCAATTCCAGTTAATTCAGGCTTAATTAATGTTTCTAGTACTGTTTCTTCTTCTGCACATGGTGCGAATATGGAACAAGTTATTGCAGCATTAGATGATCTTAAAGGTGATAAAGAATGGAGACAGTCTATAGATTCTTCTAAAACTAAATCCCTCAAAACCACATATCTTAAAGATTTAGTAGGTATTTATTGTATCATTCCCCGTGATAATTATTCCGAGGTCTATGATGCTGTTCTTGATTCAGGTGCACCGGGTGTAAGTACAAACTTTGGTGTAATGATTGACGCAGGTAGTGATCAACAACAAAACGAGGAGTGGGCTCTCGTTTATACTTCAGTGGGACCGAATAGTGTTAACGAACTTAGGAAGACTGTAGAAGATAAAATATCTTCCTTAGGTATTGATAGATTTGCCTTTTATACTTTACCAATACCTAGAGCATTAACATATCTTGGTGGCTGATTTTTAAGAAACAAACTTATCTACTCGAGTCTACACTCAAATATCTAGTAGCTGGAATTGAGATAAAGACCATTCGTTCATTGTTTTCTTTTTTGAAGTTACTTTTTTGTTCAACGAGTTAAATACATTTTCAAAATGAGAGTGTACAATATCAATCTCTGAGACAAGGATACCAGATAAAAGCAAATACCCACATGGTTGCATAAGTTCTATCAATCTGTTGGCGTTTTTTAATAGGATATCTGCTTGAATGTTTGCAACAACAAAGCCGTATGTTTTAGATGTTTGTAAATTTTGTATCGCAGAAGAAATATAATTTATATTCTTTAAGGAGTTTAATTTTGCGTTTTCTTTTGAAACTTTGATTGCAATTTCATCGTTATCAACCGCACATACTTTATCAAATCCGAGTATACTGGCAGTTAATGCTAGGATTCCTGACCCACTACCAACATCAATGAAATCTTGTCTTTCTTCACCAGTTAAATTTTTGTTAATTGAGACCATGGATTCTAAGCATAATTTGGTAGTCTCATGATTTCCTGTTCCAAAAGCCATTCCTGGGTCTAGAAATATTTTGAGTTCATCACTTGGGACAGAAAAGGTTTCTTTATACCAAATAGGAACCCAATGAAATTTATCAATCCTCCATGGCTTAAAATGTTTTTTGTAAGAATTTTTCCAATCTTCATCGGAAATATCCGTTAAGGAAAGTGAACTAAAGAAATTAAATTTTGTTATTTCGCATAACTTCCTTATTTCTTCATCCGCATCGGTTTTGGAACTAAAATACCCTTCAAGTTGTGTAACTTTATTAGAGTGATTGTAATTTAATATCCAGTTGTGGGGAGCAATTTCAAAGAGGCATTCTTCAACAAATTCTAATAATTTATCTTGGAGTGTTCCATATACTTTTATCATTTACCAAATGCAATTGTACCATTAGCTAAATCTCTAATTACCCAAGGTAAGAGCATGTGTTCAGCTGCGTGTATTTTTTGTTTAACAAGTTCAAGGTTATCTCCATCCATTATTCTCACTGGTGCCTGTGCAATAATTTCACCTCCATCAACCTCTTCATTTACCCAGTGAACGGTACAACCTGTAATTTTAACTTTTTTATTAAATGCCTTTTCAATTGAGTTTAATCCCGGAAAACTTGGAAGAAGGCTAGGGTGTAGGTTTATTACCTTAAAATCAAATTCTTTTAAAAATCTCTTAGATATAATTCTCATAAATCCAGCCAATACCACTAAATCCGGATTTGATGCTTTGATTTCACGAATCCAATTATCTTCCTGTTCGTGCGTTATTGTTGAAATTTTATTACCTGGGTCTAAAAATTTTCCTAGTACATTATAATTTTTAGAATGAGTAAGAATATTTGAATCTTCCACATCGGAGAAAACGCCGACAACTTCAGTATCTCCTAATTGACCTTCTGACGAAGATTTGAGGATTACTTCGGCATTAGAGCCATTTCCTGTTCCTAAAATTACAATTCTCATAAAACAATCAACTATGTTTAGCAATGATGTTATTTATTAGAGAGGATGTATTTCTTTCAGGCAAGAAAGATACGAATTTAATTCGGGATTTTACTTTAAGAAGTGCATTGTATTCAAATTTATCAATCGAATCATGATCATAATCTCCTGCTTTTACATAAATATCAGGTTCGAGTGAAATTATTTCTTTATCTAGCCTTTTTGTATTAAATAATGTTACTCCGGAAACAAAGGATAAATTACTTAAAACATAGGCTCTATCGATTTCCGGAATAATGGGTCTTTTGTCTCCCTTCAACATCTGAACGCTTTTGTCAGAATTTATTAAAACCCAAAGGTAATCTCCTAGGGAACTTGCTTGTTTCAAGGAAAAAACATGGCCGCTATGCAATAAATCGAAACACCCATTTGTAATTACAAATGTCTTGTTTTCTAATCGGGCTTTCTCCCGGATTTTAATCGCATCTTCTAATGAAGAAATGCAATCGCTAATTTCGGTATTTTTGTCCAATTTAACTTAATCAAATAACCTCTTTGCTTTGTCTAAGAATCCTTCATCTGCTTGTAAGTCTTCTTCACCGGAAGCCTTGGCAAAGTCAACTAGTTTTTCTCTCTGAAGTTTTGTAAGTTTTTGGGGAATATGAATAATGATTCTTGCATAAAGGTCACCTTTTCGTGAGGGAGAGCGTAAATTGGGCATTCCCTTATCTTTAATTCTGAATGTCTTATTGGCTTGAGTACCACTAGGAATTTTTAATGAAACTTTTCCATCGAGGGTTGGTACTTGAACCATTCCCCCTAATGTTGCAAGAGTGAACGGAATTAATATGTCATGGAAAAGGTCATCTTCATCACGATCAAATTTATCGTGTTTCTTGATTCTAACATCAACATAGAGGTCACCCGCTGAACCTCCCATCGAGCCTGCATCACCTCGCCCTCTGGAGCATAGACGATTTCCATCACTCACTCCTGGGGGAATGTTAACCTTTACATTGGCGGGAGATTTTACCCTCCCATCGCCTCTACAGCTTTGACATGGATTTTCTATTGTTACTCCACTTCCTTTACATGTAGGACATGTTCTTCGAATACTAATGAAACCTTGGTTTGACGCAACTTGGCCGATACCACCGCAGGTTGAGCACATGGTTTTTCCTGATCCTGTTTTAGCACCCGTTCCTGAGCATGGCTTACAGGGTGCATGGTGTTGGTATTTAATTTCCTTCTCAACCCCTTTAGCGGCTTGTTCTAGGGATATATCGACGCTTACCCTTAAGTCTGACCCTCTTGACCCCTCATTTACGCTTTGCGAAGAGCCTCCTCCGAAAAAGTCTTCAAAAATACTACCAAATCCTCCACTATTGCCACCGCCACCAAATGCGTCCCTGAAAAGATCAAAGGGATCAACCCCTTGACCGCCCCCATGTCCGCCGCGAAATGCATCATGACCAAATTGGTCATATTTCCTTCTCTTGTCGGGATCTTTTAAAACTTCAAATGCAGATGAAATTTCCTTAAACTTTTCTTCAGCAGAATTATCGCCCGGATTTTTATCGGGATGGAATTTAACCGCGAGTTTTCTGTATGCTTTTTTAATTTCAGAATCACTTGCATTTCTATCTACGCCTAGTAATTCGTAATAATCTTTTTCGGACATTGCTTAGTTTTCTTCTTTTTTCCCCTTCGATAATATAACACTTGCGGGTCGTAATAATTTATCGCCGAGTTTGTATCCTTCGCGAATCGTATTAATAACAATACCTTCTTCTATTGTATCATTACTTTCATAACTGATTGCATCGTGTACTTTTGGATCAAACGGCTTGTTTGTAGATTCGACGGCATGTAGTCCGTACTCACTTAGTGTATTTTCCATTAAGTCCATTGCCATTGAAAACCCCTCAACATATGTTTTGGCATTTTCATGTTTTGATGCTTCGGACAAACCCATCTTAAATGAATCAATGATAGGAAGCAGATCACCTATTATTTGCGATCTTGTTCTCTGCACTGCCTCCTCTCTTTCTTTTATGGATCTTTTTTTAATATTTTCTAAATCGGCATGTACTCTTAAATATTTATTTTGAAGGTCATCTTGTTTGCCGTATGCTTCGTGTAGTTTTGTTTCTAGCCTGTCTTTAGCATCATCTTCATGAGTTTTTTCATTTTCGATTGGTTTAGACGATTCAAGTTCATCTTCTAAATCATCCACCAAGTTTTCCTTACTTTCTTTTCCGTCCGTACTATCTTCCATAATTATAATTTATTAAAATAACAGAACAAAAAAACTTTATTAACTCACGGGGTCAATTGGAAAGAGCACAGTCTAAGTTTTGTTGATTTACAAAATGATCAGTTATTAGAACAATTGAATCCTCTAAAATGGTAAGTTCACATGCAGAAAAATAGGGAGATATAACTTGCTCCCCTTTGTTAATGGTTGTTCCATCAATTTTCATTTTCCCTTCAACGAGATGCAAAAGAATACATTCAATATTTTCATTTTTGATTAAGAATTTAGTACCCTTGAAAAAAATATATTTTGTAATTCTAAAATTTTCGCAACTAGCCAAAACCATTTGCTTTATATCATTATTATTTTTTATCAACTGAGGTTTTATATCTTTAAAATTGATACTTTGGAGTGACTCATTGATATGCAGTTTTCTGGGCTTATTATCTAAGTCAACTCGACCCCAATCGTAAACTCTGTATGTGGTATCAGAGTTTTGTTGTATTTCTAAAATTAAATTTCCTTTGTCAATGGCATGGATTCTTCCACTTTCGACTAAAATCGAATCACCCTTGCTTGAAGTAGTTCGAAAACAAAGGGATTCAGCATCCCCATCTTCGAGTGCCTTTCGTAATACTTTTTGATCAGTGAATTTTTTAAAACCAATAAACAAACCCGAATTTTCGGTCGTATTTGCAACATACCAATTTTCAGTTTTAGGCTGTCCTCCAAGTTGTTTAGCTATTCTTTTTGGAGGATGAACTTGTAGGCTAAGCCTTTCTTTACAGTCTAGCCATTTTACTAAGATTGGAAACCTTGCGTTTTTATTCCAGTTAGGCCCCATAATATTACGGCAATTATTTAAAATAATTTGCCTGAGTGTACATCCTTCATGTTTGCCTTCATTTACGATGGATTGATCTTTTGGTCTGTCTACAATTTCCCATGATTCTCCAATATGTGCAGATTCTGGTTTAATTTTCCTATTAAATTGTCTTTCTATGAAGTTACCCCCCCAAGGCCTGATTTTATAAAGAGGTTCAAACTTGAAAATAACCATAAAGTTCTATTTTATAAATAATTATGTGGTGTAAAATGAATAATGTTAAAATGTTTATATTAGGGAATTGAATGACGAAGGCAATGACTGAAAAAAGGTTGACCATTCAAAAAGCATCGCCTGAAAAACAAGTTTTACAAAGTTTTGTCTATGGTATTGTCGCAATTTTAATTTTCACATCTTTGTGCGATTATAATCCCGCGAGTTATCATTCATCCCCTAAAGGGGAAACATCCCCATTATTGGGTCAATTTGGTGTATATTTAGCAAGATATATTTTGAGTGTATTTGGTATTTCTGCCTGGTTACTACCTTGGGTGTTTGGAGTACTCAGTTATTTGTCGTATCACAAAACGCACAATAAAGAAAAATTCATTAAGTTTTTAACTTTGATTTTTTCCATGTTGTGTATCTGTATTTTGGCAAATATTCGAGATATACAAGTTCTTGCGGACGGGGGAAATAGTCTTTTCGACCCAACGGAATATGAACATGGTGCAGGTGGTTCTATTGGTGCAATTTTTTATTCTGGATTACCGATCCATTCTCCAAGTGATAGTCAGTTCGGCGGTTTTTTGAAGTTATGGTTAGGGAGCTTAGGTTCCGTAATCTTTTCATCAATTTCTCTTTTATTTTGCCTATCCTTTCATTTTTCTTTCGCTCCGGTACAGCAAATTTTTTCACGCTTAAAACTTTTCAAAAGCTTTTCAAAAGTAAGTCTCCCAACTCTAGATGAAGAGGGGATGGATGTTGATGATTCTATCGAAGAGAAAATTATTAAAAATACAAATTCTTCTTCGCCGCCTGTAAAAAAGTGGAATTTCCCATGGCAAAGAAAGGAAAACGACGAAGATCTGTTGTTTGGTGATGTTTCTAAGAATGTCGAAGACAAACCAATTAAAACTTCCAAAACAAAGTCTAATTCATCTAACGATAAAACCATCACCCCGGTTGAAAACGTAGTTAAAACTGTTATCGAAAATGACAGTAATGACACTGAAGAGAAAAGCGAAAACAAAGAGTCTAAGGATTTAATTACTGATCCTTTAGTTCAAGACCCTGTTGTTGAACCATCGGGTGGCATGGAAGGCTTTAAGGTTGTGCGAGCAGCAAAGACAGAAAAAGCATCGGATTTATTTCCAGAAAGAAAAGGAGACTACCATTTTCCTCCGATGGAACTTTTAATGGAACCTCCGGAGGAAGAATCTATCGGAGATGAGGATCATATCCTAAAGGCTAAAAGATTACAGGATACTTTAAAAGAATTTAAAATAGAAGTAGAAATGGGTGAGGTTCATACCGGTCCTGTTATTACTAGATATGACTTACATCCAGCCGCAGGAGTTCGAGTAGAAAAAATTGCCAACCTAGATAAGAATCTAGCAATGGCACTAAAGGCAGATAGTGTTCGAATACTAGCACCTGTTCCCGGGAAAGGTTGTGTTGGTATTGAGGTTCCCAATGCAACCCCTATGCCGGTTTGCATGAAGGAAATACTTCAGTCTAAGGCTTGGCACGAAGCAGGTGCAGAAATTCCTATTGTCTTAGGTAAGGAAGCAAGTGGAAGGCCTTTGGTTGCAGATTTAACAAAAATGCCTCATCTTTTGGTTGCTGGTTCAACGGGTTCTGGGAAAACTGTTTGTATAAATGCAATAATTGCATCTCTTTGTTACCATTCCAGTCCTGAAGATGTCCGGTTTATAATGGTTGATCCTAAAATTGTTGAAATGAAGGTATACAACGATTTACCACATATGTTGATTCCCGTGGTTACAGATCCAAAAAAAGTTCCGGGTGCCTTAAAATGGCTCCTCATCGAAATGGAAAGACGTTATCAAATATTTTCCAAAATAGGAGTACGGAATATTGCAGGTTTCAACGCTAAGATATTAAAAGACAAGGCAGAAAAAGAAAAAGCTCAATTATTAGATGCTGAAATGACTCCCGAAGAAAGGGCAGCGTTGAACACCATAGAGGTTCCTAGGGATGATGATGCTTTGGAAATTCCTGAAAATAAATTACCTTACATTGTTTGTATCATTGATGAATTGGCAGATTTAATGATGGTTGCCCAGGCTGATGTGGAAACCGGAATTGCTAGATTGGCCCAGCTTGCCCGTGCGGCAGGGATTCATCTGATTATTGCTACCCAAAGACCTTCCGTTAACGTAATTACCGGAGTTATTAAAGCAAACTTACCAAGTCGAATATCATTTAGAGTCGCATCCTACAGGGATAGTCAAACCATTCTTGATGGTAAGGGTGCAGAAGCTTTAATTGGCAAAGGTGATATGCTTTTTATACCACCGGGAAGTTCGACTTTTGCCAGAGCTCAAGGTGCTTTTGTAAGTGATGATGAAATTAATGGAATTGTCGATTATTTGAAAATTAATGGACCACCACAAATTATAGAAGAAGTGCGCGAACAAATTGAATCGGCTGGAGAAGATGATGTTCTTGGAGGCGGTGATGACTCTGATGACGATCCAATGACTAGAAAAGCTATTGAGATAATTCGATCAACAAAACGTGCCTCAACGTCTAACCTACAGAGGAAGCTTAGTATCGGCTATAACCGGGCAGCACGAATTATGGATGATTTGGAAGATAGGGGTTTGGTTGGGCCCGATGTTGCAGGGCAAGGACGTGAAATTTTAATGGATTTATGAAATCTCAGCTTGCCAATTCCCTGTAAGAGATAAAAACTTAGAAAAATATATGGCTATAGGGCAAAAATTAGAAGAAGCACGAAATCGAAAAGGAATATCTTTACGAGAGGCATCAGAGAGCACTAAAATTCGGGGTGACTATTTAACTGCATTTGAATCAAGTAGTTTTGATATAAATTTGCCTGAAGTTTATCTTAGGGGATTTGTACGTTTGTATGCTCGCTTCCTAGATCTAGATCAAGAAGCAGTCCTCGCTGACCTTGATCTAGAACTTGGAAATACAAATAGCAAATCATCTAAAAAATCTCTTGGTTCAATTTCCAGTAATGAGTCTGATAGCTCAGAATTTTCAAGTACTGCAAGTACTTCTAATCCAGTAAATAGAGGAAGTTCAAATACATTAAGAAAGCCAATAATTTTGGCTTTAAGTACATTAATTTTGCTTATAATAGTAATCTCTTTTTTAATAGCTGTTTTAGGGGGAGATGAGGAAGAGGAAATACCCCCAGCCCAACCTGTAAGTGGGAGGAGTGTTCAGGAAACAAATGCGAATCCAGAATCAAGAAAAGCGAATGTCAGTAATAAAAACAGTCCAGAGACCTTTGTACTTAAACTTGCAGCCATCGGACCCATTTCATTATTGATTGTAGACGATCAGGGGAATGGAACACCAAGGGATTACAAAGACCTTGAAGCTGGCTGGGAAAGTGAAATTACAATCACAAAATCATTTCGTTGTCATTGCTCAGACTTAGAAAATCTCAGATTTGCTATTGATGAAGGTAAGGAAAAAAAAGTTGACGGAAGTGGAGCTGGAAATTTCAGCTGGAATCCTTAATTTCTCAAATTTTATCAATAATGATACTTACTATACGATTAAATTATAAAGTAATTTCGAAGTTAACTTTATTATATTAAAACGAAAATGTAGAAACGGGTCAGAAGTTTTGTGGAATTAAATCTTAATCTTCCACGAAAATCTTTTTCGCAAACCAAAACCAAGTATTTCCCTTAGTTATAGCGGAAAATTCAATTTTTGCCAAAGATTCATCTTTTTTAACAAGTCGAACAGCAACATCTTTGACATTCTGATTATCGATAATGTTACTAACAGCTTCCCTTGCGATATCTAAATCCTGGGGACATATGAAATTTAGAAAAGGTTTACCTTTAAGTATATCGGAGGAATATCCTAGAAATTCGGACCATGCTGAATCGTTACCATGAAAAACAATTTCCCCATTAATAATTTCCATAGTTCCCGAAAAATCGGAGTCGATTGATAATCCATCTAATGTAAAAGACTTCTCCTCTACAGGAACCGAGCCTTTCATAGAGAGTTTGAAATTCTGGTAATGTTTCGGAGTTATATCAATTCTCTTTTTGAATGCTCTGTGAAAATAGTGAACACTTTCAAAACCGCAAGCAACAGAAACTTGTTTAACGCTAACCTTTGTAGCTGAGAGCATTTTTTTCGCTTGAATTATTCTTGTTTTTATAAGGTCTTCAGTTGGGCTCGTTTTGAATTCCTGTTTATAAAGTGAAGCAAAACGACTACAACTCAGTCCTAATTTATCAGCCATTTTTTTAATGGTCCATGGCAAATGGAAATTTTCATGAATTTCGGATCGAAGATCTCTTAATTTTTGGGAGTGATCCGGCATTGAAAGGACAAAGTCTTGTTTTGAAAAACGAATTATTTTTGTAAGCAATTCGTCTAATGTCGAAGCTACAACTCTGTCCCATAGCATATCCAAAGCTCTACATTCTTTTGAGATTTTCTCCAACAATGCATCAATGAAATATGATTGTAGGGGAGAGTGGATTTCATTAGTTTCTAAACCAACCTGATTAACCAATCTAGACGCATCGGATCCTTTAAATGAAAGAGAATCATAATTCCATTGATCACCTTTGCTTTTAATGTAATGAGGGAATCCAGGTGCCATAAGGATACAATCGCCAGCTGTTACATCGTGCAATCCAATTCTGGTTTTAACTAGAACCGGGCTTTTAAAGAAATAAAGGGTATAGTCTCTCTTTCCTTTAACTAAATCGATCAAATCGGTATTTTTTTGTTTAACCGCAATGTCGCACGCTGTTATTCTTATTTTCATAAATGGGCTTGTTTGAAGAATTGTTGACAATGTAAATATGCAATTTGTATAATAAGTCAATTTTTACAATGTGCGTCAACAAAAAGTTAGCCAATAAAGTGAAATTCAGTAAAAATCTTACTTTTTTAGCTCAGAATTCTCTTTTACGAGAATTTGAACACTAAAAATATTTGAACAATAAAGGAATCAATAAATTGTAATAAAATTTACTTTATTGATCCGCATTTGGGTCAACGCATTTAGCACCTTTGAGTGCATCAATTTGACCGACTAATTGAGGGTGATTTTCTGCCTCCTCGTTTAGGGAAACCCAATCTTGTAGTTCATCAGGTACATCCATATCGGGAAAAATTGCTTCTACAGGGCATTCATCCATGCAGGCATTGCAGTCGATGCAAGTTTCTGGGTTTATGTAAAGTCTATCTGGGAGTTCATGAAATGCATCGACTGGGCAAACAGAAACACAACTTGTAAACTTACAATCTACGCATTTTTCAGTTACTACATAAGTCATTTTAATTAATTTAAGGTTGAATATTTAAAAAAATCGAACTGGTGAACTTTCTTGTGCCTCTTTTGCTTGTCTTTCATGTTCTTCGTCTGAACAAGGAGAGTTGATGGGAGCATTTGCTTGCGTTGCAGATTCTTGTACGAGGTTGTTTGAAAGAAGGTAATTTTCTACTTCTTCACCGCTCACATCAGCGAGCATTATACCATCAACCTCAACGCAGGGAGAAAGAGGTTGCGAAGATTTTTCAACCATTTCTGCATATATATCTTGATTATTGATTATATCAAGATCTTCGTATTCAAGTGAATATTTTTCCATGATCGCACGAACTCCCATGCTCCATCCACAATGTGGTTTCAAATATGCTTTAATTTTCATAATGATTTTTAATAAATTAAAATTCACAAAATAGCAAATACAAGGTGCTTGTTAAAAAGCTAAAATATTCAGTCTTAGAAATATTTAAGCTCCTAAATATTTTAAGTTTGGATGCTCCCTTAGTTGTGTTGTTTTGGACAGAAATAATATCTATTCAATTCGAAGTAACGATACCTTTTGTTGCTAAGCTTATTTTTTTCTTATCAGCATGGTTGGGTTACAGTGTTGACCGCTTTTTAGAGTCCTTCAGTAAGAAACCAGATTCCGTTATTTGTGACAGGCATTTGTTTTTTTTTAAAAATAAAAAGATTTACAGTTTGATATGGATAACAATTTTTGTGGTTTCAGTGAACCTCGCAGTACAGAATTTTTTATTTATTAAATTTTTTTTATGTTTTGGACTTTTTGTTTTGGTTATCTTTAACCAATTTCAAAGTTTTTTTCGATTCACTAGAGTCGAATTAATATTCCCCAAAAATATTAGGACTTCTTTGTTGTTATCTTTAACCTGTTTTTATTTACCTATTTTATTTTCCAATGATTTTTCTGTAGAAATACTTTTAAGTTTCCTAATATTAGTAATTTTATTCTTCTTTAATTGTTTAAAAATAAAATTATGGGAGGAATCTAATAAATATTTTAAATCCCAAAAGAATAAATTATTTGAAAATCAAAGTCTCGAAGTTTCGACGCAACTTACACTAAGTCTTTTATCTTTATTGTTGTTCTGCATTATTATTTTTGAAAAAAAATTATACCTTTTACTACTTAGCATTGTCTTAACAATGCTATTTTCGATTCTGCTAGACAGAACTAAACTTAAAACTGAAACTAAGATAGTTTTTTTGGATCAACTATTTTGGGTGGTTCCTTTGTTGATTCTTACACAATCATGGCAGTGAATTTCAATCTGATAGCACCAATATACGATTTTGGTGAAAAGTTTTTTTTCGGTAACCTGCTAGTTTTTTCAAGAAATCGGTTTCTAAATTATTCCATTAATTCTTCATCTGTTCTCATATTAGGAGAAGGACGAGGTCAATTTTTGAATCAATTGCTTTGTGTCAACCAAACTTGTAAAGTTACGGTCGTTGAATCTTCAACTAAGATGATTCAGAAACAAAAAGAGTTAATACCTCATAAATATTTAAATCGTGTTTCATTCCAATGTATTTCTATTGATGACTTTAAACCAGATCAATACTATGATCTAATCTGTACTCATTTTTTTTGGGATTGTTTCTCGCAGCGACAGATATTAACTTTTTTACCACATTTTACTAAAATTTTAAAAAAGAATGGTTTTTGGATTAATTCCGATTTTGTAGAAAGTAAAAATGGAGAAATGAATTTAAATTTTTTTAAAATCCGGATTTTATATTTGTTCTTCCGTTTAACAACTGGAATTCTTGCTCGACGAGTCGAACCTTTTTGCAAATATGCATTCAAGAATTCATTGCAGTTAAAAGATTATGAGGAAATTCGACCAAATTTTATAAGATCTGAAGTTTTTAAAAAAGTAGCTTAAATCAAGAATTTCCTGCTAATTGCCTTGACCGAAAAAAACCTTCAAGCAAAATAGATCGTTCCTTTGCTTGAAGAGCAAAGTTTAGGAGATATACTTAAACTTCTTCACTAAATATTTTATTCTATGACATTACCCCAAAAACAAGGTCTTTACGATCCATCGAACGAGCATGAAAACTGTGGCATCGGTTTAATTGTGGATATGAAGGGCAGACGATCCCATGAAATTGTTAAAGGTGCACTTGAAATTTGTGTAAACCTAGATCATCGTGGTGGTTGTGGTTGCGATCCAATTACTGGAGATGGTGCAGGAATTTTCATTCAACTTCCGCATAAGTTTTTATCAGACGCTTGTTCCAAAGATATATCAGTTAGTCTTCCAGATGAAGGTGATTACGGTGCAGCATTTATTTATTTGTCTAAAGATTCTGATTTGCACAAGCATGAAAAAGAAGTTATTGCAGAAGTATTATTAGAAGAAGGACTCGAGATTATCGGATGGAGGGTTGTTCCTGTAAAAAGTGAAATTTTGGGTAAAGCATCCGCTGAGTGCGAACCTGCTATGGAGCAACTTTTTGTCAAAAGACCTGACAAATTAGAACGAGGTTTACCATTTGAGAGAAAACTTTATCTCGTTCGTAGAATCATAAGTCATCGACTTAGGTTTAGCTCAGATGATCCGGATGTCAGTTTTCATGTTAGTTCTTTTTCTTCAAAGACAATGACCTACAAGGGAATGTTGACCACACAACAACTAACAGATTACTTCCCAGATCTTACGAATCCTTTGATGGAGTCTGCCCTTGCACTAACTCATTCTAGGTTTTCTACAAACACTTTCCCTAGTTGGCATAGGGCGCAGCCTTTTAGGTATTTATGCCACAATGGTGAAATTAACACCGTTCGTGGAAATGAAAATTGGCTGTATGCTCGACAATTGCAACTAGCTAGCGACGTCTTTGGTGATGATGTGAAAAAACTATTACCTATAATAAGGGAAGATGGATCAGACTCACAGAAATTTGACAATTGTTTAGAGTTTCTAATTTTATCGGGACGCAGTCTATCCCACGCAATGATGATGATGATTCCTGAACCATGGGAAAAACATCAGGATATGCCACAGTTCAAAAGGGACTTTTATGAATTTCATGCATGTGTAATGGAACCATGGGATGGACCAGCATCTATTGCTTTTTCTGACGGAATTCAAATCGGAGCAGTCCTGGATCGTAACGGCTTGAGACCTTCCCGTTATTATGTAACAGAGAATGATCAGGTCATCCTAGCATCCGAGGTGGGAGTTCTTCCTTCAATAGACCCATCTACGATTGTGAAGAAGGGGCGACTTGAGCCCGGAAGAATGTTTTTGATCGATATGGATGAAGGTAGAATTATTGACGATATTGAATTAAAGAAATCGATTGCTGAAGAGGAACCATATGGTGAGTGGTTGAAGGAGTCTATGATTGATTCAAATTCATTACCATTGCCGGATAATACAAAACAAGATGATTTTACCTCTATTGTTACAGAGCAAAAAGCATTTGGTTATACTTTTGAAGATTTACGTTTTTTAATCGGACCGAGTGCGCAATCTGGAAAGCAACCTCTTGGCTCGATGGGGAATGATTCTCCATTAGCCGTTCTTTCGGATAAATCTCAATCGATATACAATTATTTTAAGCAATTGTTTGCACAGGTTACTAATCCGCCCATTGATCCTATTAGGGAGGAATTAGTTACTGCATCAATAAGTTTTATTGGTTCAGAGGGAAATTTAACCAAACCCGGTCCACAAAGCTGTAGGTTAATTAAATATGAATCTCCTTTGGTGGATGATGTGCAGGTCAGCCAACTTAGACATAAGTTGCCTTCTGGGTTCATGTCCTCAACTCTTTCGATGCTTTTTAAGCCCGATAATTCTAAGCTTCATGGAGAAGATCTTGAAATAGCATTGGAAGCCCTATTTAGAAAAGCAGATGAAGCAATTATTGAAGGCGTTAATGTTCTTATCCTTTCGGATCGCGAACTTTCAACTGACTTTGCTGCAATTCCAGCACTCTTAGCATGTTCAGGTTTGCATCACCACTTAATTCGGAATGGTACAAGAACTAAAGTTTCTCTTGTAATTGAATCCGGAGAACCTCGGGAGGTTCAACACTTTGCTCTTCTAATTGGTTATGGTGCAGACTTGATAAATCCATATTTAGCACTCAAGACGGTTCGTCATATGATCGATACTGGAGATATCAAGGAGAACCCAATAGACGCCCGTAAGAACTTTTTGAAGGCAAACCTCAATGGAGTAATAAAGACAATGTCCAAAATGGGTATTTCTACAGTTGCTTCCTATAGGGGGGCTCAGATTTTTGAATCAATAGGCCTGAACCAATTGCTTATAGACAAGTATTTTACTAAAACTGCGACAAGAGTGGAGGGAATCGGAATCGATGCCCTTGCTGCTGAAGCACGTCATCGTCACCATTTTGCATATGCTCCTAGACCTGATGAAAAATCCTTACCCTTGGATCCGGGGGGCGTATACCAATGGCGGGCAACGGGGGAAAAGCATTTGTTTAATCCGACCACAATACACAAGTTGCAAAAAGCTACTAGACTTGGAGATTTTGAAGTTTTCAGAGAATACTCCAATGCGGTTAATGATCAATCTCGAGACTTATTTACTTTACGAGGATTAATGGATTTCAAATTTGATGATACAAATGAAATTCCCTTAGATGAAGTTGAATTGGCTTCAGATATTGTTAAAAGGTTCAAAACGGGTGCAATGTCTTATGGTTCGATATCCAAAGAAGCACACGAAAGCCTAGCAATTGCCATGAATCGCTTGGGTGGAAAGTCAAACACTGGCGAGGGAGGCGAAGATCTTGATAGGTTTACTCCTGATGCTGACGGAACTTCCCGTCGTTCTGCCATCAAACAAGTCGCAAGTGGGCGATTTGGAGTAACTAGTTATTACTTAGTTAATTCTGATGAAATTCAAATTAAAATTGTTCAAGGAGCTAAACCTGGAGAAGGCGGAGAACTACCTGGGCATAAAGTTCTTCCTCCCATAGCAAAGACTCGAGGTACTACTCCTGGAGTGGGCTTGATTTCGCCTCCACCTCATCATGATATATATTCTATTGAGGATCTTGCAGAACTTATACATGACTTAAAAAACTCCAATGTTAATGCACGAGTTAATGTTAAACTTGTGTCAGAAGTTGGTGTAGGTACGATTGCTGCTGGCGTTGCAAAGGCAAAAGCTGATGTTATTCTAGTTTCCGGATATGATGGAGGAACAGGTGCATCACCTCGCTCTTCAATTCAACATGCAGGTGCACCTTGGGAACTCGGTGTTGCTGAAACGAACCAAACTCTTCTTTTGAACGATCTACGTAGTCGCGTGGTTTTGGAAACGGACGGTCAACTTAAAACAGGTCGTGATGTTGCGATTGCCTGTTTACTAGGAGCCGAGGAGTTTGGTTTTGCGACCGCGCCTTTGGTAACTTTGGGCTGTTTAATGATGAGGGTTTGCCATAAAAACACTTGCCCCGTTGGAATTGCTACGCAGGACCCCAGATTACGAGAAAAATTTGCTGGTGGTGCAGATGCGGTTGTGAATTTTATGAATTTCATAGCTGAAGAAATGAGAGAAACCATGGCTAAGTTAGGTTTCCGTTCTATAAATGAAATGGTTGGACGGGTGGATAAGCTGGAACTTCGAAATGCAGTCGATCATTGGAAGGCAAAGGGATTAGATTATTCCAAAATTTTATATCGCCCCGATGTAGCACCGGAAGTTGGGACTTACTGCCAAATGAAGCAGGATCATTTACTTGAAAAATCTTTGGATATGAGAGAAATTTTACAAGCGGCTGAGCCGGCAATTGAAAATGGTACTCCTGTTTCTGTTGATTTACCTGTTGTGAATACAGATCGAGTTGTTGGAACTATAACTGGAGCTGAAGTTTCTCGAAAACATGGTCCTAATGGTCTGCCAGATGATACAATTTCAATTAATCTGAATGGGTCAGCGGGGCAGAGCCTAGGAGCTTTTTGTCCTAAAGGTATGACCTTTACAGTAGTTGGCGATACAAATGATTACTGTGGTAAAGGATTATCAGGTGCTAAAATTATTGTGAAACCACCTGAGGGTTCCTCTTTCATTGCTCATGAAAATATAATTTCTGGAAATGTATGTTTTTATGGGGCTACTGATGGAGAAGCTTATATTTCTGGAGTAGCGGGAGAGAGGTTTTGTGTCAGAAATTCTGGAGTTTCAGCAGTTGTTGAGGGTCTTGGTGACCATGGTTGCGAATATATGACAGGCGGGAGTGTATTGTGCCTAGGTAAGACGGGTAGAAATTTTGGTGCTGGAATGTCAGGTGGAGTTGCCTATGTGTTTGATGAGGATGGTCAATTTGCAAGTAAAAGATTGAACCATGAGATGGTTAAGGTTTATCCATTAGTCGAATGTGACGACGCTGAAATAAATGAGGTTAAGAAGTTAATTTCTAAGCATGTGGAATATACAGGATCCCAAAAGGGACTTACGATTCTCGAAGATTGGACAACTTATTCCAATAAATTCCTCAAAATTTTGCCCGAAGATTATGAAAGAGTATTACTTGCATTAAAAAAAGCCGAGGAGCGAGGATTAGAGGGAGATGATGCTGTACAGGCTGCCTTCGAAGAAAATGTTGCAGCAGGACATTGATATAAAATTTACGAAGTAGAAATAATTTAATTATGGGAAAACCAACAGGATTTTTAGAACACGAAAGACGACCAATTCCAGATCGTCTTCCAACCGAAAGAGTAAAAGATTGGAAGGAAATCCACGAGGACTTCGAAGAAGAGAAAGTTCGTGTTCAAGGCTCAAGATGTATGGATTGTGGAACGCCTTATTGCCATACAGGAATGACAATTAGTAACATGGCTAGTGGTTGCCCTGTTAATAATTTGATCCCCGAATGGAATGATCTAGTTTATCAAAATAAATGGCGAGAGGCTCTTGATCGCTTACATAAGACAAATAACTTTCCTGAATTTACAGGCAGGGTTTGTCCAGCACCATGTGAAGGTTCATGTGTACTTGGAGTAATCGAGCCTCCGGTTGCCATTAAAAGTATAGAATGTTCAATTATTGATAAAGGTTTCGATGAAGGATGGGTTAAGCCTAACCCTCCTAAATCCCGATCTGGAAAAAAAATTGCAGTTGTAGGATCTGGGCCAGCAGGTCTTGCTGCAGCGGATCAATTAAACAAAGCTGGGCACTCGGTGACGGTTTATGAGCGTGCGGATCGTATTGGTGGGCTTCTTGTTTATGGAATACCCAATATGAAGTTAGATAAAGCAATCGTTCAAAGAAGGGTCGACCTTATGGCAGAAGAGGGTATCGAGTTTGTTGTCTCTACAGAGATAGGTAACGATTTACCTGCAAAAAAACTAATTGATGATTTTGATTCGGTTGTTCTTTGTTGTGGAGCGACCAAACCAAGAGA
This sequence comes from uncultured Opitutia bacterium, assembly GCA_963934295.1. Taxonomy (GTDB): domain Bacteria; phylum Verrucomicrobiota; class Verrucomicrobiia; order Opitutales; family Seribacteraceae; genus Seribacter. The sequence goes on along the minus strand of CAWVXY010000001.1, from coordinate 21,767 downwards.
TTTACCTGTAGAGGGAAGGGAATTGAAAGGCGTTCATTTCGCGATGGATTTCTTAACCAAAAATACTCAAGGCTTACTTGAATTAAAGGATATAACAACTTTTGAAACCGCCGCAAAGGGTAAAGATGCCGTTGTTATCGGAGGTGGGGACACAGGTACTGATTGTGTTGGAACTTCTTTACGTCATGGATGTAAAAGCATTACTCAACTTGAGATTATGCCACGCCCACCGGAAGAACGAGCTTCGGACAACCCATGGCCTGAATGGCCAAAAGTTTATAAAATGGATTATGGGCAGGAAGAAGCAAAAGAACTTTTTGGAGCTGATCCAAGAAAGTATCTGACAGCAACCAAGAAATTTATTGGCGATGAAGATGGAAATTTGAAATCCATACTAATACATGAAATTGAATGGAAACAGGAAAATGGTAGGTTCATGCCAGTCGAAGTACCTGGCTCAGAGCAAGAAATTCCTGCACAAGTTGCTTTTTTGGCGATGGGATTTCTTGGACCGGAAGATATTATTGCCGAGGAACTTGGACTAGAAAGAGATTCTCGATCCAACATAAATGCAGAATATGGCAAATTTTCCACAAATATCGATGGAGTTTTTGCGGCAGGAGATATGCGAAGAGGTCAGTCTTTGATAGTTTGGGCTATTAACGAAGGCCGAGCAGCCGCACGTGAGTGCGATCGTTATCTTATGGGCGAAACTTCCCTTCCTTAAGCATTATATTATGCGTATAGTTTGTTTGGACCTTGAAGGTGTTCTCGTTCCCGAGATTTGGATAGCCTTTGCGGAAAAGACTGGAGTGGATGAATTAACTCGAACAACTCGTGATGAGCCGGATTATGAAGTTCTCATGCGTTACAGATTAGAAATTTTAAATAAGCATGGTTTTTCACTTTCTCAAATACAGGATGTGATTGAGTCTCTTGATCCATTGCCGGGTGCACTTGATTTCCTCGATGAACTACGTTCAAAATATGAACTGGTCATACTTTCGGATACTTTTCGTGAGTTTGCCGGACCGCTTATGAGGAAATTAAATTTCCCCACTCTATTTTGTCATGAACTAAAGGTGAACAATGATTTTATTGAGGACATAAAATTGAGACTTCCTGATCATAAAAGAAAAAGTGTGCAGTATTTTCAGAAACTAAATTTCGAAGTCGTTGCAGCAGGAGACAGTTATAATGACTTAGGAATGCTCAAAACCGCTGACTACTGTATGCTCTTTAGTCCACCTGAACAATTAGTTCAGGAATACCCCGACATAAAAGTGGGTAGGGATTATTCTAGTCTTTTGTCCTTTATTGAAAGTCCAAACTCATGATTGTTATCATTTCAGGTACAAATCGGGAAGGTAGTTTATCATCTGTATTTTCTAACGCACTAAATGAAATTTATCAGGAAAAAAGAATGGACAGTAAGGTTCTCGAGCTTTCTGAATTACCTCCAGAAACATTTTCTCCAAGTGCATATACTGACAAGCCTGGAAAAGTTTTAGAATTCACCAATGACATACTTAACGCTTCCGGTTTAGTCATTGTTGTTCCCGAGTACAATGGAAGCATGCCGGGTGCCTTGAAACTGTTTATCGACTTACTTCCATATCCAGAAAGTTTTGAAGGTCGTCCAATCTGCTATATCGGTATTGCTTCTGGGCAATTCGGGGCATTGCGTCCCGTGGAGCACTTGCAGCAGGTATTCGGATATCGCAACGCGTACAATTTTCCCAAACGAGTATTTGTTCCCGCGGTTCATAATGTAGCAAACCGAGAAAATGGGATTACTGACTCAGAGTTAGAGTCTAGGCTTGCCGGGCAAGCGGATGATTTTATTCAGTTTTGCCGTTCGTTAGGCAAAGACATCTGAATTTTAAGATAAAATTGGATTCAGTATTCTTCCATGTACATCCGTTAGTCGTAAATCACGACCACCATGCCGATAAGTCAGGTTTTCATGGTCTAACCCTAAAAGGTGTAAAACGGTTGCCCAAAGATCATAAAAATCACACTTGTTTTCGGTGACATGATATCCAAATTCATCCGTTGATCCATAAACAGTCCCTCCTTTAATACCTCCACCAGCCATCCATATGGAGAACCCATAAGGGTTATGATCTCTTCCATCGGATCCTTGGGAGAATGGAGTGCGCCCGAACTCACCTGCCCAAATAACTAAAGTTTCGTCGAGTAAGCCACGGACTTTTAAATCCTGAAGCAGTCCGGCTATCGGTTGATCCACCTGGTGAGCCATGGCTGAATGTCCTCTTTCTAAAACACCGTGCTGGTCCCATGGGTTAGCTGCTCCTCCGGCTCCAAGTTTTTCTGTTAAACAGCTTAATTCAACAAATCGAACACCTCTTTCCACCAACCTTCGGGCTAGAAGGCACTGTTTGGCATAGCTTGCTTTTTGGACATCTGAAGAATCTAAGCCATAAAGTTTTTTTGTGGCGTCTGTTTCTCCTTCGATCTCACACAATTCTGGAACCGCAGCCTGCATTTTATATGCAACTTCATGATTTTGAATGGCAGCTTCAACTTGTTGATTATTTCCGACCTGTTGTAGAAACTGTTGATCAAAGGATTTATGAAAATCTAATCTTTTCCGTTGCGAGAAAATTGACTCTCTTGGCGTAACATTAATAATGGGTTCATCTTTATCGACTTGAAGGATAGACCCTTGGTTGTTTGCGGGTAGGTATCCACTTCCATATAATCCAACTCCTCCATGGGGGGGAACCGATCCACCACTATGTAGAACAACAAAGCCAGGCAAGTTCTGATTTAGGTTTCCTAGCCCATAATTTACCCAAGCTCCAGCAGTGGGATGTCCCATGAAAGGAAAACCAGTATGGATAGCATAGTTTCCCTGTGCATGTTCGTTTACTTTGCTGGTCATCGAGCGAATCACGGCAATTTCATCGATCATTTCAGCAGTTCGTGGAAATATTGAACTAACCGGAATTCCACTTTGTCCATACCTCTTAAATTTAAAGGGAGAGGGGAAAACATTTCCGTTATTATTGAATTGGGTACGCTCGACCTTGACCGGCATGGGTTGCCCCGCGAACTTATTAAGAGTTGGTTTGGGGTCAAATGTATCGATGTGCGAAACTCCACCGGACATGTAGCAGAAGATTACGCTTTTAGCCTTAGGCGTGAAGTGCGGTTTTGTTGAAAGCTGGTTTTGCCCGATTAGTCCTTGGAGGGCAAGCATACCAAAGCCACTTGAACAACTGGTGAGCATTTTACGACGACTTAGTAGGCTGTTCATAGGAATTTTATTTTAAATAAATGAATTCTTTCATATTAAAAAGTGCGAGTGCTAGATCTTGAAGTTTTGGTTTATCGGTAACTAAGGTCGCTTCCAGCTCTCGAAGCCTTTTTTCTACAGATTTTTTTTGTGCAGTAAGATTTGTGTACAATTTCCTTTCTTCAGTAGAGAGAGATTTTTTAACTTCCTCTAAACTTACATATGAACCTGGATGAAAGATTACATTGATTTCACTTTGGGTAAGAGCACGGTCATAAACAGAAGCCTGACTGATACTACCATGTAACATACGTTGCGGACTAGCTGGGAGGTGCCTGACACCAAAAGTAATTACAGACTTATTCTTCTGATATTTATAAAGATTTGTAGTGTATGGCTTCCCGTATTTTTTCCCATTGCGGTAACCCGTGATTTTTCCATCAGGGGAATAAGTGATGGCAATATGAACTAATTGGTCATGTGCAAGATTTTCAGGGGGCGCGAAAGGAAAAGACTTTGTTCTGGAAAAACCATTACTACCTGACATCCATTTTCTAGGCTCTTTTTCGGCAAAGACAATTGAATCAAAAATACCACCATTCAAATTTTGGATGGTGATAACACCTCCAGCTCTTTGTTTGACATTATCAAGTTGTACCCAAGTCGAAAGTGTTTTTTCGGATATTTCTATTGGTAGTTTACCCGTTACTGCATAACCTCCTTTACGGATAATTAATCTTCCATTTTCCACAGTCGCACCATTTTTGAGGTTGGCTTTCAAACCTAGTATTTGATCTTTCAGTCCGCTTCCAAAGTTCCATTGAAGAACTGGATCCATAGAACTTTTCCCTTCCGGAGCTTTAGTAGATTCTTTATCTTCGACTAATTTTTCTTTAACAGGGTCAATGATTCCTGAAATCTCTTGGCTTAGTTTTAATTTCTTTTGGCGTAATCCAAGTAGCATTTTTTTTTCTTTTTCACTTTCCTGATCCGAGACCAGTAAATAATCCATTGATTGCTTGATCTCATTGTGAGTTGGATTTCTTCCAAGGGAAATTTGAAACATAACCGTTATTTTGTCTTTTAAATCACCATTCCTGTGTAAGTTTGCAAATTCTCTTGCTGCTCTGATCACTAGGGGGTCATTCATAAGCGTTAGTGACTGAGCAGGTACATTTGTAACATCACGCCTGCCCTTGGTTGAGGAGGGAACGGGGGCGTCAAAAACAGATAAGAAGGGGTCTAAGGAATTCCGCTTCATTTGCCTGTAAACCGATCTTCTTAGACTGCTAGAGGGTTCGGAATTTCCTTCAGCAATGCTGTCTAATTTGATTCTACCCGAAACCAAAAGCATGGAATCATGAATGGCTTCGGCTTCCAACCTGCGAAGATTAGCATGAGATAGTAGTAAGTTATTTGGATCGCTCTGTTGCGCTTTAGCAGATGGTTTTGAAGATGCCCGAAAAGCTTTGGTTGTAACAAGAAACTTAATCATGTTTTTAATAGACCATCCGTCGTCTCTAAATTTGGTGGCGAGGAAATCTAGGAGTTCCGGGTGTGAGGGTTTTTCACCTAATCTTCCAAAGTTATCTGGAGTTCTGACAATCCCGTGGCTAAATAAATGGTGCCAAATGCGATTTACTATAACTCGGGATGTAAAAGGGTTGTCTTTCCGCAATAGATCCTCCGCGAATTCTAATCTACCAATAGAGTCATTAGGGTAGGGGGTAGGATCAATCGCCTCCAAAAATCTTCTAGGTACTTTATGTGCTGGTTTCTTGTGGTTTCCTCTTTCGAATAACGCTTGTTCAAAAGGTTCTCCGTCCAGTAATCCTGGAGCCAATCGTGGTGCTTTGATCAGGGATTCAATTTTACGATATTCTAAAACGGAATTTTTACTGGTTGGTACTTCATTCATGGAATTGGGAAGTATGCCTAGTTTGATCAATGAATTAAGAATTCTAGCTTGAGCATCTGTCACGGAATTATTTTTCCAAGCCTTGATTGCATTCTTAATCACGCTTGCATAGCGAATTGCTAAATCTTGTGCGTTTTTTGCGGGTAATGAAGAGTTAAATAAGGGAGAGAGAATTTCTGATACTTCATTTCTTGGTGCAGGTTCATCATGAGGAGCATAAAAAGCTTCGGTTACGCCAAACCAAGAGCGTTCCGTATTTCCTGCTTCTACTGGATGGTCACGGTTGGTGGTTACTTCGAGGTATCCCGTTTCTCCTGCCCAATAGTCCGTCTTAAAACGGAGCCATTTCTCTGCAGTTGGTTCCGGGGAGGACTTTGGGTATACAGTTCCTCTTCTCGGGTAATTCCATACTGAGTACCGAACGGTGGTACCCTTGTCTCCGATAACTCGAATCCAAAGGTTGCCTTTTTCAAATTTAAATCGTGGAGAAGAAAGTGTTCCATTTTGCTTGGTGCTTAACAGATGAGTGTAAACACCAGCAGGCATGATATTATGAATTACCTCTTGGCCCTTAATATTTAGAGAGAATTGGCCTGCTTGTGATGAATGTTCGTTCAGTCCTGTTCCACTCTTTTTCCATTCTGCGTAAGTTTTCTGCAAGCCCAGGTTCCAATAATTTTTGTTAGAATTCTGGCGACGCGAAACAAGCCGGTTTTCGCTTTCTTCAATCTGCTTCTTTAATCGCAGCCACTCCTTTGAGAATTCTTGATCTTGAAGAGAATTAAGTTTTTTCCATGGCATTAGAAAATCGGGAGTGTCATCGGACGGCGATATTTTCTTACTACTATTTTTAAGTTCATTTTCGATATCGATTTTCATCCACGATTGTACGAATTCATTCTTAATCTCCTCTTTTAGATAGGTAAGTTTATTGTTATATTCGTTAATGATCGAAGGATCATCGATGACTTTCTGGGCAGGCCGACCGTTGGAAAGAATACCGAATAAAGCATAATAATCGTCCTGACTTATTGCATCGAACTTATGATGGTGGCAACGAGCACAGGATACGGTAAGACCGAGAAATGTTTTAGTTACCGCATCGATCTGATCGTCAGTAAAGCGTACATGCTCATCCAATGCATCGGTGGGTGCAAAGCCATGGAGGACAAAGCGAAGCTGCGCTGTTCCAATGGCAGATTCATTAATCGCAAGTGCATTATTAATCCTTGGTTTTTCGATTAGATCACCGGCAATGTGCTCAAGTACAAGCTGGTCAAAACTGACATCTTCGTTAAGTGCCCGAATCAGGTAATTACGATAGCGAAATGCATTTGGAATCTGAGGGTCCCCCTCGCTACCATGGGAGTCTGCATACCGAACCCAGTCCATCCAATGTCTTGCCCATCTTTCTCCAAACTGGGGGCTGTTCAGCATTTCATCACTGAATTCATTCACGGCTTGTTGAATGCTTTCAGCGGATGTATCAGCAAAACGATTTTGCTGTTCAATAGACGGGGGGAGCCCAGTCAATGCATAGGATAATCTTCTTAGGATTGATAATGTTTCCGCATTTTCGTTTGGTTTGAGTCCCGCTGCTATTATCTTTGTATCAAGAAACTGATCCACTGGATGTGCATTATTTACTGGGGGAGTTTTAACTTTACGAATGGGTTGAAAACTCCACCATAATTTTCTTTTCTCGCGAATCTTTTCCCATGAGGTTTCTTTGGCAAATTCTTCTGCAGTTGGCGGTTTTTCTCTTGGGTCATAGGCACCATTAGAAATCCATTTTTCAAAATCCATAATTATTGAATCAGCAAGCTTCGGTCCTCCTTTAGGCATTTTTAGGTTATTTATTTCGTGCCTCATTACTTGAAGAAGTAGGCTTTCTTCAGGATTTTTTAACGAGAGTGAAGGACCTCTGTTTCCCCCCCTTACCATTCCCTCTTTAAAATCTAAAACCAATCCGGATTTTGACTTATTTATGCTGTTGTGGCATTCGTAACAGTTTTCTGCAAGTACGGGGCGTATACGGGATTCAAAAAATTCAGCCCGATCAAACGCACTGAGTTGAATGTAGCTCAGTGTAAGTATGATAAGGGTATACAAATTTTGTCTCACCACTTTAGAATTCCAAGAATGGCGTTATTGTCAAATATGGAATTGTTGTATTTTTGAAAAATATTGAGACAGTAAGTAAGTGTTATGAATTGACTCCGTGAATGCTCGGTATCTTAAAATATATTATGAACAAATTAGCTGTTGTTGCAACGAATGCATGTGGGTGGCCAAATCTGACCAAGCTTAAGAATGGTCAGGTCCTCTGTACTTATTTTAATGCACCTAGTCATGGACTAATGGAGGGGGACTTGGTTTGTTCTATCAGTGACCGTAAAGGTCAGAACTGGAAAAAACTTTCAGTTGTTGCCAAAAGACCAAAAAGTGGGAATCGGATGCATTTGGCAGTTGGGCTTGCCCATAACGGCGACATTCTTTGTTTTAGTAGCGGATTTTTTGTTAAAGAAGAAAAATTTGTCGGATTCTCCGGTCATTGGTTATCAAGGTCAAATGATCGTGGAAAGTCTTGGAAATCTGAACCCAATCCTTTGGTTCCCTCAGGAATTGAATCAACGATTCCATTTGGACGAATCATTCAGCTTGGTTCGAATGAATTAGTCTATTCATGCTATCGTTCTCAAGGGCATGGTAACCCAAGCGAAACTTGGATGGTGCTATCTAATGATGATGGACAAACTTGGACACGGAGGTCAAAATTTGGCTCCGATGATTCGAATGAAGCCACATTATGTAATCTGGGAGGAGGACGATTACTGGCCGCAACCCGAACTCATATCGATCATCATGTAAAACTTTGCGAGCTAAATAAGATTGGAGAAAGGTGGAAAGAAAAATTTCCTCTTACCCTGCCTATGCAGCACCCTGCAGATTTGACCGCCCTTTCTGATAAATGCTTGTTGTTGACCTACGGAATCCGTAATCGCGGTCTTATGGGCATAGGGGCACGGTTAAGTATAGATGCTGGGAAAACCTGGAGACCTCCTTGGGTAATTCATCAATTTGGAAACAATGCTAAAGATATTGGATACCCATCCACAGTTAGTTTGGATAAAAAGGGTAACCTTCTTACAGCCTTTTACACTGATTACGAACCATCTCTTAAAACTAAGCCAAATCGATATCGAGTACTTGCCAAGATGTGGTCATTGAAAGATTGGCTACATCCTACAATTATTGAATCAATATCGGATGGAAAACAGTTAAAAATTTAGTTCAGGATTTCTTTCTGAATTTTTCTATGTAGTCCTGTCGAACAGACATATCACTATCATCCTCATAGATGTTTTGTAATTTTTTGAGCTTTTGCTTTAGCTTGTTTTGTAATTTCAGGGTCTCTTTTTTACCGTAGAGATTGGAAAGTTCATCGGGATCATCTTTGAGATCGTACATTTCCCATTCTTCTTTGAATTGATAGAAGTGCATGAGCTTGTGCCTTTTGGTACGAATGCCATAGTGACGTGGAATCATGTGGACGCTTGGATATTCATAATAATGATAGTATATCTCGTTCCTCCATTTTGTAGGCTTTCCCCCCTTCATTAAAGGTACTAAAGAAAGACCTTGCATATCCTTGGGTTGAGGAGCACCGGCAATTTCAAGAAATGTTTGAGCATAATCCAAGTTCTGTACTAATTCCGTTTCACGACTGCCCGGTTTGATGACACCTGGCCATTTGACAATCAGAGGCATTTTTAATGATTCTTCGTACATCCATCTTTTATCGTACCATCCATGATCACCGATATAGAATCCTTGGTCTGAGGAGTAGATGACGATGGTATTTTTATCGAGCCCAAGTTTAGAAAGTTCCTTTTGGAGACGGTCTATACTTTCATCCACTCCTTTGACGCACCTAAGGTAATTTTTGGCATATCTTTGGAACTTCCAGCGGACAAGATCTTTCCCGGAAAGTTTGGCCTTGTGAAAAGCTTTATCTCTTGGTTCATAATGTGCCCGCCACGCCTTAAGTTGTTCGGGGCTCATTCTTTTCATGTTGTGCCAAGCCGACCGATCCTGCCTTAATTGGGAAGGCGGTTGATTAAATTCCGGAGTCAAATCTACGAATAGATCGTAATTTAAATCCATATGCCGATCGATTTCAAGTTCCTGTAGCCTTGCCCCTGGTGCATTGTCTTTCCATTGATCAAAAAGGGTGGGAGGCTCAGGAATTTCAATATTATCATAAAGAGACAAATGCCTGATGGCTGGCATCCAATTCCGGTGGGGAGCTTTATGTTGAACCATCAGCATAAAAGGCTTTTCTTCGGATCTTTTTTGATTGAGCCATTCTACTGCGAGGTCCGTTACTACATCTGTGCAATACCCGTCTATGCGTTTTTTTCCATCCGGGAAAATCATGTCCGGATTATAATACAAACCCTGCCCAGGAAGGACTGCCCAGTCATCATATCCTAAAGGTTTTCCCTTAAGATGGCTTTTTCCATAAATTGCCGTCTGATATCCTGCCTTTTGCAGTAGTTTAGGAAAAGTTTGCTGGTTCCAATCAAAAGTATTTCCGTTATTCATAAAGCCATTTTTGTGGCTATGTTTACCGGTTTGAATAACGGCTCGACTCGGCCCGCAGATTGAGTTTGTACAGAAACTGTTTACGAAAACCATCCCGTCTCGAGCGAGTTTATCGATGACCGGTGTTGGATTAACTGATTTTAACCATCCATTGTAGGCACCGATTGCATGAGGTGCGTGATCATCAGAAAATACGAATAGTATATTGGGTCTTTTATCTGCAGATAGGGAAAACTGAAAAACAAAAAAAGAAACAAAAAAAATATTTTTTAGTAAAGAACTCATTATGATGTTAGTTAGGTTTAAATGAAGTTTGATTATGAGACATAGAGTACTCATATAATAATAAACAATCTACTGGTCTGTAAAAGACGAAAGGTGCCGTCCTCCCAAACGACACCTTTCAGGATATGCATTCCTTTAAAGTCCATTCTTAAAACATTTTAGGCATTGCACAAGCTTTTTTATGTTTTCATGCGGATTTATTTAATTTCACCAATAAATATTTTTGAAATTTCGCAATTTATTCTTTTCTTGCTTCAGGACCTCTATAAATTTTTCTCCATTCTTCGGGCATGATTGAAGTATCAGTTTTACCTAGGTATTTATTTCGATTTTCTAAAAGTAATTCTTTCAGTGTTCTGATTTGGACTTTAAAATCATCATCATTGTAAAGGTTTTCCATTTCGAGTGGGTCTTTACTCAGATTGTAAAATTCCCATTCGTCAAATTGGTAAAAGTGAATTAATTTAAAATTCTTCGTTCTAACACCGTAATGTTTTGCAACCATCTGATCACCAGGAAATTCATTGTAGTGATAATAAACCGAGCTTCTCCATTTTGAGTTAGAATCAAGGTTTTCCATTAATGGTCTCAGTGAACGACCTTGCATATTTTCAAAGCTTTCAGACTTAGCATAGTCCAAAATGGTTGGTGCTAGATCAAGGTTTTGTACGAGAGCATTGACCACCTTACCATTATTTTTGGATAGATCAGTACTCAGAATGAGGGGGGTTTGCATGGTTTCTTCATACATCCATCTAGAACCATACCATCCGTGTTCACCAAGCATTCTTCCATGATTTGAAGTGTATACTAAAAAAGCATCACTTGAATTTGTTTCGGAAAGTGTATTTTCTATTCTTTTGATGTTATCGTCGATTCCACGAACACATCTAAGGTAATTTTTTACATATCTTTGAAACTTCCATTGTAAAATATTATCTTCTGATTGTGTTTCCCTAAGGAAAGCTTCATTTTTGGGTCTCCATGATAGAGTCCACGCTGATAATTGTTCGGCAGTCATTAACTCAAGATTTTTTTGACTGTCAGTAAAAAGATCTTTGTTTGATTTATTTTCATCAATTTGTTCGGGTTGGAAAAAAAGATCATCCGAAAAGTTTAAGTCTTTCATTATGTCCATTGACTGGTAGCGGGAAGGACTGGCTTTGCTTATATGTTTGTCATCTAAGTTAATGGGTTCAGGTAACAAAAGGTCGTCATATAAACTTAAGTGCCGAATAGCGGGGAACCAAGGTTTAGTTGTTGCATTATACTGTATAAGTAAGAAAAAAGGTTTATTGAGTTTTCTTTCCATAAGCCACTGAATAGCCAGATCAGTTATAATGTCGGTGGAATAGCCTTCGATTTGTTTTTGATTATCTAAACTTCTAAATTCGGGATTATATTTCTCTGTAGGGTCTGTTAGAATATTCCAATGATCAAAATATTTTGGTCTTGGACTGAAGTTCCATCTTCCCAAAAGGATGGTTTCATATCCAATTTCCTGAAGTGATTTGGGTAGAGAATTAAATGAGTCCTGGAGTACATTTCCATTTTGGAATAAATTATTAACATGAGAATTCATTCCCGTTAACAAAACTGCACCGCTGGCTCCCGGAGTGGCATTGGTGCAGTATGCATTTGTAAATACAAAACTTTTTAGAGCTAGATGATCGAGGTTAGGTGTGGGGTCAACTTTTGAAATATATCCTTTATAAACCCCGAAAGCACTTACCGGATGACTTTCTGATACAATTACAATGAAATTAGGTTTCTTTTTACCATGTGAGGAAATAAAAGAAAGTTGTACTAAACAAAGAGTTATTAAATAATGAAACCAAGTAATTTTCACTTACTCTGTATTGAAATTGTTTTAAGAAAGAAGCGAGTAAATTTGTTTAATTTTATAATTGTTTGTACCGACGAAACTATTTAATCGATAAATGTTAGAGAAATTTATGTTTTTAAAAAGGATTGATGTAATTTTGTATTAACCTATTGTTATATTCATGTGTGGAATTGTAGGATATTTAGGGAAAGGCAACGCTCAAGCACCTTTAATTGATGGACTTCGTCGTTTGGAATATCGGGGTTATGATTCGGCTGGAGTTGCTTTTCATGAGGGAAATGAATTTTCAATGGCCCGAGAGACCGGTCGTGTAAAAAACCTAGCGAAATCGGTTCAACAAAAAAGCTCATCTTCATCACTCGGGATTGCACATACCCGATGGGCAACTCATGGGGCGGTCACGGTTTCAAATACGCATCCCCATATAAGCCAAGATGGAAAATTTGTGATGGTTCATAATGGGGTTATTGAAAATTTTAACACCCTTAAGAAGTTTCTTATTGGTAAGGGAATTCAATTTGCCTCGGAAACGGATTCTGAGGTTTTATGTAATTTGATTGCTTACCATTATTCAGAATTACCTGAAGAATCTAACAGATTTATCGACGCAGTTCGATTGGCACTTCCTCAGTGTCGGGGAGCGTATGGAATTGCAGTACTTTGTCTGGATTATCCAGATATGATGGTTGGAGCCCGTCGTGGATCTCCCTTAGTTGTGGGTTTAGGCGATGATGCTAATTTTATAGCCAGTGATGCCTCTGCATTTGTTGGTCGCGCAAAGGAGGCTGTCTTTTTAAATGATGGTGAGTTAGCTATTCTTAAAGGTAATGAATTTCGAATTACTACAATGGAAGGCCAAGAGGCTCAAGCAATCACACATCCAGTTGATCAAATTTCAGAAGAGGTTGAACTTGGTGAGTTTGATTCTTACATGGAGAAAGAAATTTATGAACAACCCGTTGCCTTAAAGAATACTCTTCGTGGGCGCTTTGGTGATGATGGAACAACAGCTAAATTGGGGGGGTTGGAAGGCCATGAAGATGAGCTTCGAAACTTGGACCGGATTATCTTCGTGGCTTGCGGAACCGCACGGCATGCCTGTATGGTTGGAGAATATCTCATCGAACGATTGGCTCGAGTACCAGTCGAAGTTGAACATGCTTCAGAGTTCCGCTATCGAAACTCTCCTAAGGCGGGTAATTCTTTAGTTATTGCGGTGAGCCAATCCGGAGAAACATTGGATACTTTGGAGGCCGTTCGTGAAGCCAAAACAAAAGGTCTTTTAACACTAGGCATTACAAATGTTGTTGGTTCATCTCTTGCCCGTGAAACTGACGGTGGAGTTTATCAGCGTGTGGGTCCAGAAATAGGGGTCGCTTCTACCAAAGCTTTTTCCTCGCAGGCATGCCTTTGTGCGATGCTTGGACTTGCTCTTGGCAGGATGCGCGACCTTTCTCCCACTGATGGGCAAGCTATTGTTGAAGGATTAAATAAATTACCTGAATTAGTAGAAAAAGTTTTACAACAGGGTGAGCAGATTAAGAAATTGGCAATTAAGTATTCCAAGGCTGAACACTTACTTTTCCTCGGCAGACAAAGTTTATACCCAGTAGCACTAGAGGGTGCTTTGAAATTGAAGGAAATTTCTTATGCTCATGCGGAAGGCTACCCTGCTGCTGAATTGAAGCATGGACCCATTGCACTTATTAATCCAGAATGCCCTTCGATTTTTATTGTTGAAGGCACTGAGCTTTCTGCAAAAACAATTGCTAATATGCAGGAGGTTAAGGCCCGAAAAGGTCCAGTACTCGCAATTGCACCCGAAGACATCGAAATCCCGGAAGAAGCTGCTGACGATGTTTTTCGCCTACCTGTTGCACATGAAGTAATTCGGCCAATCTTGGCTAACTTACCGCTTCAATTATTTGCTTATCATTTTGCAAGACTTCGTGGGCTTGATGTTGATAAGCCTAGGAATTTGGCAAAGTCAGTTACAGTAGAGTAAAATTTAGTTGGTTCTTTTTCTCCAAGATGCGGGGTCAATTCCGTAAAACAGTTTGAATAATTCATAAATTGCAGGCGATTCACGTTTCAGCCTCGCTCCTCTTTCAAAGAATGCAGAAGTCCCACATGAAAAGATTTCAGGCTTGTCTCCTTTGATTGATTCATATCCACCATAAGCCCGTATGGAGTAGTTTTTACCAGATTCGTAGGATTGCATCAAATTTTCATGTTCTTGATCAACAATCATTTGCCATTCCTTAAAATCTTTTGATCTTCTTGAAACGGGAATGCTTTGAGCAATTCCATCATCTGCAAAGTCGATCAAGTGGGCAAATTCATGAAGTGTTAGATTATGTCCGTCCCTTGCTTTTTTTATGGATTGTTTTAAATAGTTCCAACTCAGATTAACTTCAAAGCGAGTTGCACTTCCACGAGCGTTTTTATTTCCCTTTATTTCGTCTTCCCATAAATGAACCGCTTTAAGGTGTCGAAAATCTGAAAGAGGTCGTTTTACAATTAGCAATGATGCTTCAGCAGCAACAAGAATTCTCATCTCTTCACTGGGCATTTCCTTCTTCATAAAAGTAATAGGAAACTCTTCAAGGAAACAAAGAATCCTTTCTTCCCACGGCGGAATTAGTTCACTTGGTAGCCAATGAGATAAGCCAATGTTATTTTCAATGATAGACCTTTGCTCGTAAGTTAGTCTTTGGTCTTTTTTTTGTTTGAGCAAGTTGTCCAATAAAATACCACGAGGATTAGAAATTTTGATTGAAGACTTATCAATCTTTTGATTCCCCCTTTTTTTTAAAAAAACAAAAAGAACGAATGTTGTAGAAATGAGAATGAAAATAATAAATTGCGCGTCATTCATAAGTTGACATTGGGGGCATTGCAATTGTGCATAGAATTTTGACTTGCCATATAATTAATTTAACAGGTCATTCTTTCGGATAGCGATCAATTTGTCCTTTAGTTTTTTTCGGAAGGCTTGGACAGTAGGCTCGTGTTTTGGGCTGTCGGCGAGATTAATAAATTGTTGTGGATCTTGCTCCATGTCGAAAAGTTCGATTCCATTCCTACCATGTTCAAAGCCTCCTTTTAACTGGTGCGGTAGATTTTCACCATATTGAATAAAAGCCCATTGTTTATTTCTAAGTAAAAATCCCGTTCTCATTGGGGCAACAGAGAATGCCTCTTTTCTCACCTTGTGAGAGGGATCATCCAACATTTTTGAAATATCTTTACCCTGTAAACGGTTTTGCTCTGGCAAACCGCAAATACTTGAAAGGGTGGGGTAGAGGTCAAGGAGCTCCACGAATGAATTACAGATAGCTGGCTTTTTGCCGGGCATGGAAATAATTAAAGGAACCTTGGCCGATTCATCCCGCAAGCTGACTTTTGCCCAGAAATCATGCTCTCCGAGATGGAAGCCATGGTCGCTGGTGAAAATCACAATGGTTTCGTCCCGCTTGCCGGATTTCTCGAGTGCATTCATGACTTTGCCCACTTGAGCATCGAGATAAGCGACCGAAGCATAGTATCCACCAACCGCCTTTTTTTGCTTATGTATATCCATCTGCATATTTTCACTGGTACAATAATTGATTCCAGCTTGGGGTATGTCATCCCAGTTACCGGGAAACTTTTCCGGGAGTACCATTTTGGAGTATGGTTTGAATGGCTTATAATATTTTCTTGGAGCTACGAAGGGAACATGGGGTCGTACAAAACCTACACCAAGCCAAAAAGGTTTTTCCATATATTTATATTTCTCAAGTAACTCGACGGACTTTTTCGCGGTCTTCCCGTCTGAGTGCACAAGATCGTCTCCATCCGCTTCGACTACGACAAACGTGTTACCTCCAACAACAGGTCTTTGGCCGTCTGGGTTTTTTTGCAAGGTTTCTCCATCACCTGGTGCCCGCCACTCGGGACCCTTACTGTTATATTTCTCGTCCCAAGAAAGTGAATCGTCGGCTCCGTCACCTCCACTTTCAATTCCCCCCGGTACTCCCATATGAAATATTTTACTTATGCGGGCTGCATGGTAACCATGATTTCGAAAGTGTTGGGACCAGGTGCTCCGTTTGCCAATTTGAGGGCGAGGGTTCTTGTATCCTAGCACACCGGTGGCGTGTGGATAATAACCAGACATAAAGGATGCCCGGGAAGGTCCGCAATAAGTACCCTGGCAATAGGCTTGGGTAAAGCGAACACCTTCTTTCGCTAACTTGTCAATGTGAGGAGTTTTGCAAACTTCATTACCATAGCAGGACAGGGCAGTATAAGTGAGATCGTCCGAGATAATGAAAAGGATATTGTAATTTTCTTTGGCTCTTAGGATTACCGATATAATTAGTGTGGAGAGGAAAATAAAAAACATTTTTTTCATGATTTCAATCCATTGAAGATCAATTTGAAAGACAATCCAGTTTTTTCGTTTCTTAAAGGGATTCATTCTTGGAGTTCCGCTTTTTTCATGTTACTTTTAATTCTTTTATGACTAACTCATCCACTTCCATCATAACTGTGCAGCAGCACATCATGCGTGAACAAAAACGTTTTCCTGGGGCATCCGGTGAGTTTTCCTTTTTGTTGTCGGGAATTACACTTGCGACCAAAATGATTCAGGCTCAGGTTCGACGGGCAGGATTGACAGATGTTTTGGGAGAACATGGAGACATTAATGTCCAAGGCGAGATTCAACAAAAACTTGATGTTATTTCCAATGAGGCTTTGGTTCACTGTTTAAGTGCAAGAGAGAGCATCGGCGTCTTAGCATCCGAAGAAAATGAGAATCCGATGCTGGTTCATCAGGGTTCCAAAGAAGCTAAATATGCAGTCGTTTTTGACCCACTGGATGGATCTTCTAATATTGATGTTAATGTTAGTGTTGGTACTACTTTTTCAATTTTAAGGAAGCCAGATCATGTGCCTGGTGACAATCCAGAGGCTTGGGTTTTACAACCAGGCAGTAAACAGATTGCCGCTGGTTATGTAGTTTATGGATCTTCTACCATTCTTGTTTACAGTGCGGGGCACGGTGTACATGGCTTTACTTTGGACCCAGCAATTGGTGCTTATGTTTTAAGTCATGAGAATATGACCATGCCGGACCAGGGGAAGTACTATTCGGTAAATGAAGCCTACCGTGATGGCTTTCCTTCCCGTTACGGCGAATATATTGATCGCCTTCGTTCGGGGGTGCTGGGGGTTAATTATTCGTCTCGATATATTGGTTCAATGGTCGCAGACTTTCATCGTACTCTATTAAAAGGTGGGGTATTTCTTTACCCGCCTACTCATGACAACGCGGAGGGTAAACTTCGTCTCCTTTACGAAGCCAACCCAGTTGCTTTACTTGCTGAACAGGCAGGTGGTATTGCTTTGGATGGTGAAAGAAGAATCATGGACATCGAGCCAACCAGTATTCATCAACGAACTCCACTCGTTGTGGGCAGCCGGTTCGAAATGTCAGATTTCGAAAGATTTATCCAATCTAAAGCTTAAGAAAGTTTAATCCTAAAGTTAAATTAGGAACCTAACTAATCAAGCGAAAGTTAAATCTTTCTTTTCCGTAGGGTTTCGTTCACCAGTTGTTGAGCCGTGTGAAGTTGACGCTGAAATATAACAAATGAATCATCGGTTGCTAATTCTTCTGCGATTAGCTTTTTTGTAGTTTCCCTTCGGATGTCATGTAATTCTTTAGCAATTTCTTTAGCTCTTTTCTCGTCTACGCTGTCAATTAATTCTGAAGTAATGGCGTCAACTTTTTCGAAGTAGTTGTCTAGACTGTCTTTTAAGCGCATCAGAATAATCTGCCTAATGGTTGTTGTAGCACCCCAGGCAATTGCAAGAATGGAGAGAATTAGGCCTATGGTTTCTGACCATTCCTGAAAAAAACTTGGTTCATTTCTGTCGTAATGTAACTCTGCACCTTCATGAATCGGAAATTGAATTTGATTTAAATCTTTCGGGGAACCCATTTGGGCTAAAAGGGGGTGACTGCGAACGAGTGAAGCTTTATTTTCAGTAATAAAATGTGTGAGCCAGTATATATCGTCATTTGATAAATTGTTTTGGCATGCAAGAACGACCCTGGTTCCTATGGTTGGGATTTTATTTTCGGGTAAACCCTTTCCTGGTGCGACGGGGTAAGCTCCTGATGGAATAACCGCTGAATGAATGTAAGGATAGGCATATTTAATATTTTCAGAAATATCTTTTCCTAGAAAAAGTAGTTGGTGACCCCCTTCTTCAAGAAATTGTTTTATGCTTAAGTTTCCTATACCAGTTACTGCACATACAGCATTGGTCTTTCCATCTTTTAGCGCATTCAAGCCTGACTTTAGGCTTTCTTTACGAAAGGAAATATCTTTTCTCTTAATTCCCAGTTGCTCGAGGGTTACCATTGCAAGGTTTTCAGTTCCACCGCCCTTTGGTCCAATTGAGATCGTGCACCCTGACAATTCAGATATACTTTCTGTACCCTCCTTGACGATAACATGCAGAACTTCTTCATAAAGGGTTGAAATGGAACGAATTTTTTCGTCTCCCTCAATGTCATTTTGAACAAGGCAAAGATCAGCCATCCCATTGCTGACCCTTGTTAAATTTTCCTTACTTCCTGAACTGTTTTGTATTTCTATTTCTAGATCATTTTTCTTTTCGATTATTTTTTTAAAGGAAAGCGCCACTTCGTTATACTTACTATTAGGTTCACCGCCCGAAATAATCCATTTCTTTTTGGATGGGGTATCGATTAAATAGTACCCTCCTAAAACAATAACTGCCGTAAAAATTCCTACAATTGAACTAATTTTAAAAGTTTTCATGTTAGATTATAAAATTAAAAAGATACAACAGGCTTAATCATTTTTTCAGAAAAGAAGGTTATTTGGTGTCAAAATTAAATTAAATCGTCAGATTTAGGTAATTTCCGTTGTGAGACAATATAATGTTAACTTCATATAATTAAATTGAACTCGTTACGGAAAACCATTCGTTTTTATTGATGACTGATAATTCGCAATCTGACCATGTTTTATTCATGCGACTACTTTCAAAGCATGAACCATCTGTTCGCGCCTATGTGCGGGCTGGAGTTTTTGCTTATCAGGATGTTACTGAAATCATGCAAGAGGTTAGCATAGTTGCTTGGAACAAATTCGACCAACTTAGCAATCCGGAGGATGGGTTTGGTAAGTGGATGTGCGTGATTGCCCGTTATGAAATTTTGAAGTTTCGACAAACGAAAGCAAGGGACAAAATTGTATTAGATGATAGTGTAATTGAAAAGTTGCTTAATGAGGGAATCGAGGGAGACTCGGTTAGGAGCAAGTGGATTGATGCTCTTGATCGTTGTTTGGAAAAACTTCCTGCCCAAAAAAGGAGTCTTATTTTACAAGCCTATGATCCTGCAAATTCGATCAAGGATTTAGCAAAACAGTTACGAAAAACCCCCGATGGGCTTTACCAACTTTTACGACGTATCCGAGTTGGCTTGGCAAATTGTGTGGAGAAAACGATGGCGAAGGATTCGAAATCATCTTTTAATTTTTCGGTAAATCATTAACCAAAGCGGAGAGTTCATAAGTAGATGAAAAGTATCCATAAAGAAATTATTGAAAAATATTTCGTTGGCTCTTTGTCCCAGGATGAGCAGTCAAAGCTAAATGAAATTTTGGATGGTGATATTGAAGCCAGAAATTTCTTTCGGTTAATGGCAACGGTTGAAGAAGGATTGGCAGAAAAATCTGAAGGACCGGTATCTTTAACTGCTAATGAAAATACTTGCCTTCATTTTCTTGTTCGATTTCTGCCTTGGGCGATTTCTGCTGCTGCCGCAGTGATCATATTTTTTTTAGTGAATGAAAGGAAAACCTTTATTAATGAAATCGAGCAAACCGAAGAATTAATTGAACAGCCTTTTGTTGCTACGGTTCTCAATCAAGTAAACTCCAAATTCACTGCTGGTATGACACCTGTTGATTCTCAGTTCGGAATAGGAAAGTATGAACTGGAGACAGGAATCGCACACATTCGATTCTCAAATGGTGCAGATTTATTTATGAGTGGATCCGTTCGTTTTGACATCAAAAGTGATCTTTTGGTTGTCCTTCACCGAGGAAATGTTCGTGCGGTAGTCCCTGCAATGGCGAAAGGTTTTACAATTTCCAGTCCAGGTGTTAATTATGTGGATTTGGGGACTGAGTTTGGGTTGTCGGTCGATGAAGAGACTGGAGTTAGCAAATTGCACGTATTTGATGGGCAGGTTAATGCAAGGGACCCAGGGTCCAAATTATTACTTTCTGAAGTTACGGAAGGTCAGACCGTGAAATATGCCAATGGAGTAATTGATCTTTTAGAGAGTATGGATACTGAAATTTTTATCGAACCTGGCTCCATTGGTTTTCTTCGTTGGCGTCAAAATTTAAATAAAATTATTTCGGATCCTGATCTAATTGCCTGTTTTTCTTTTGATTCTGTTGAGTCCGAGTCCAGTACTCTTCAAGAAGGTTTGAAAACTGAAAGTAGGGGAAACAAATTAAAAAACTTAATTAAAAACTCAATCGTTTCTGATGGAATTATTTCAAATGCTCGCTGGGTTACAGGCCGATGGCCTGAAAAGAAAGCACTACTTTTTGATCGAAATGAAGATTTTGTGGAGTTGGATATTGCTGGAGAATTTGATGAACTTACCTTTTCTTCTTGGGTTAAGATCGATAGGCGCGACAAGACTCTTAGTCCAATTTTTAATTCCGATGGCTGGAGCGTTAATGATGTGCATTGGCAAATTTCACGACCCGGTCATTGTTGGATTGGCAGTCATGGCCCAACTCTTGCCCAAGCTGACTACAAATATACCACACCGATAAACAAATGGATTAACTTGGTTGCTGTCATTTCATCCAAGCAAATGGAAACGCGATCCTATTTAAACGGTACAGTTATTTCTCTTCAAAAATTAAAAAATAAATTCAAATTGGTCCCAGGGAAATCTAGGTTAGGCGGATGGAATCCTGAAGGTGTCAAAGTGGTTACCAATCGAGCATTACGTGGAAGAATGGACGAGTTTTGTATATGGAAGCGAGCATTATCAGAGATCGAGATTCGTGGTTTTTTGGATGGAGTAGAACCGGTAACTTTATGGCAGGGGGGGAGTTTTGAGTACCCTAATTTTAAGAATTTAAACAAATGAATCAAGTAACTGAAAATTGGTTTCAAATCATCTCACATAAAAGTGAGTCCGTTGATAATATTGTCGCAGTTGTTGAACTAGGCAAAGAAACAAGTTTAGGGTTGGTACAGAAAGGTGAAGTCTTGGTGAGTGAAAAACTGAATGTCATTCAGGGTGAATCATTCAAGGGCCATTTATTAAGAGTTGTTCATTCCCTAGGTTCGCTTTGTGAAAATCATGGGATTAAACTTATCAATTGTGTTGGACTTTGTCTTTTTGTTGAGGGGATTGTGGACAACCGAAATATGATCCCCTTGTCTAAATCTAAGTATTTTGAAGAAATGCGGGATTTCAATTTCAAAGAATGGGTTCAGGCTAATACTGGGTTGCAATTGCGAATGGAAAATACCACACGATCAGAACTGCTGGGTGAGTGGAGCTATGGGGTGGGTAAAGGTTGTGAAAATATTTTACAGTTTTCCATCGGAAATCGAATTGCAACATCGGTTATTATGAATGACGAAGTTTTGGTCGGACGGAATTTTTCACAAGGACTTTTAGGGGGACATGTAATTGTTAAACGAAATGGGCGTAAATGTAATGCACCCTGTAATTCATCCGGATGCATTACAGGGTGCATTACATTTACGCCCATTTCGTT